>CAYUAI010000206.1:0-1506 GCA_964442745.1 uncultured Chromatiales bacterium | reverse complement strand
TAGTGTGCAAAATTGGCCCGGAAGTCAGGATAATATGAATTATAAGAAAGGTTATGCTGTAAATTACTCATTAGAAATGTCTGATTGGATCCATGCTTTCATGTAAAACACCGAGAATTTCAATATTTTCATCGATATTTATTCGATAATAAATATCATGCCTGCCTTCTGGATAAGATAAATAGCCTGGTTTAATGTCATCACGATTTTTTCCGAGTTCTTTATTTTCTGTCAGCCATCTCATTTTGATTCGTATACTTGATAGATAGTGCTTGCTTTGTTTTTCTCCCCATTGTCTGGTTGTATACTCTCGTATACCGATAATGTCTTTTTTCGCTTTTGGCGAGAGAATGTAACGACGCATTATTTACTTTCTTCATCCAGCAACGCTGTAAAGAAGGCTTCTCCATCGATACCTTCCCCCCTCTCTAGCTGTATCTCAGCTTCTGCAAGGTGTACTCTTAGTGTTTCCAACTTGCTTTCATGATTTTCGAGCAAACGCATGGCGGCACGGACAGCTTCGCTTTTAGATTCAAACCGCCCCTCTTTGATTTTTGTAGCAATAAACCCTTCAAAGTGTTTGCCGAGCGTGACGCTTGTGTTTTTGTGCATAATTCAACCTCAATTTGTATTGTTTAAATCACTAATATTAATATTTAATACTATATCGACTGCCGATGCAATTGCTAAATTTATTATTAAATGTTAGAACTCTGACTCATCAACTATTTTGTAACAGTTGATGAGTGGTTATAAGTCAGTGACCGATTGATAGACCAATAAAAAATACCGATGTCCCCTATGAACGCAAATAACGGTTGGATGACTCACAATGGTGTCAAAATGATCGATTTTCAACCAGTTGTTGAGGAAGGTTTTGTCTTTTAAATAACCTAGCCATCCGCTTTGGATATTTTTTCCATCTCACTTCGTTTTCTTTCTCTAGCTTATGAACTTGCTCAATATCGATTTCAGCAAATCGCGTCACAATATTTTTTTTCCCTTTCAGCAATATCGCCATATACTCAGGGCTGGTCAGATTATAATACTCCCCAATTTTTGGACCACGAATTAAGATAGAATTTCCCCCAAAAACTGAGGAGCCAACTGATGCTAGGAATCAGAAAAAGTATAGCCAATAAATCAAGACTAAAGTTGCATTGGAAGCGATTAAGGGGCAGAAGACAACGGCAGAAATCACCTCACAATACGGTGTCCAGGCTGGCCAAATCAACACCGGGAAAAAGCAAGCGTGAGAGGTGATTTCCGAAGCCTTCCCGACCCGCAAACGACGTTCGGCCAATCATCAGCAAACGTTGATCGATGAGCTGACTGTCGAACGAAACTGTCTAAAAAAACACTGAAATTTTCAACTGACACAAAGCGATCAATGATCGAAGCGGCGTATCCACCATTGAGCGTGAGAAGACAAGGCGAATGGCTGGGATTAAATCGATCAAGCCTCTATTATCAAGTGGTCGGCGAGAGTGACTTGAACCTATTGTT
>CAYUAI010000205.1:0-1697 GCA_964442745.1 uncultured Chromatiales bacterium | reverse complement strand
AGCAGTATCTCTAACAAGTAATAGCAAATCATAAAATAATAAAGTAAAAAATTGATCCTATAATCACTTATTTTAGCGTATTGACAGTGCCAATACGCTAATCTATATTTACCCTATGGATAAATCGTATCAATTTAATGGGATAAGCTTTATTTGGGATCCAGCTAAGGCACAGCTAAATGCTAATCATCATGAGGTCACGTTCGAGCAAGCGGCGGAAACCTTTTTTGATCCTTTTCTGCGATTAGTTGATGCAAGTCCCGAAGAGGAGGTCAGAGATGCAGTCATTGGAATGGACCAGCGGTGGAATTTACTTTTTGTGGTTCACATCTTAGTGGAAGATGAAAGTAAGAATTATATCGGCGCGTAAAACCACCCGAAGAGAGACATTTATATATGAAAATTGAGACATTAAAAAAACGACTTGACCGAAATAGGGCAATGACATCGGTCACTATACGCATGCCCGATGATATTATTGACGATCTTAAACGAGTCACTCCGCAACTCGGATTTTCAGGTTATCAGCCATTGATAAGAGCTTATGTAGACCATGGGCTCACCAAAGATTTAGAGCGTATTGATAATGATAAAGTATCGGCTTTAGTTTCTAGTCTAAAACGACATGGCGTTAGCGATGAAGTCATTGAAGAAGCATTGTCAGAGGTAATGAATGGTTAGTCATGAGTGCGACGCTTTTACTATAACGCAATTAAATTGAAAAACATGACGACGGTTATCATTGATTATTCGTGCCGTAAAATCCCATAGCGGTGGTTTTGATGGTATAATCGCGACGGCCTTCGATAAAATAAACCATAGGTGTTCGGGATATAATTATATAAAATATTAATAAGTTATGGAAAAACCCCTTAAAATTCGTTAAATTGCTTTGTGCAAACCATTCATTTTCCGGAAAAAAAGGAGTTCGCCATGGATAAAGTTAACATTTTAAATATCCTCAAGCCAACATTTCAAAAAAGCCTTCCTGGACAAAACAAACGAACCACCCTCCCTCATTTGGTATTTATCTAAGCAAAGGAGCCTTTTGCGAACACTTGTTGAAGAATCGATTAAAAAAAATATTAAATCACACACTCGCCGATTTGATTAAAAAGATACCTTCTGTGACGATAATTGGAAAAGAAATACTCGATAAACTCAAGGTAACCTCCATTTTACTCATTGATTCGAGCACCCTCACTCTCTGGAATGGTGCAAAAAAATCCTATCCGGGGACTCGAATGAGCGCGGGAATAAAATGGCAGGTATTGAACGTCAATTATCTTGTCCGGTGCGCGACAATTAAGTTGGCCTGTTGCTCCGCCTAGCCTATTTGATTCGGATCACCATCGACCAATACCACCCAGTCTTTCTCCAGCTCAGGATCACGCATTTTTGCTTCAATGAAGCGTTGTTTCACGACCGCGTCCATTGACGGTTTGATGCTAGCCCACATCTTTTTTGCCACCGGTTTGATCACTTTTTTCGCTTTGTCTGAGACCGCTTTGATGGGCACGAATTGTTTCGATACCACGTCACGGGCATAGCGATCGATCGAATAGATCGCCGACACGGCAGCCATGCGCTTGCGATGGGCACTTTTTTTCTCACCCGACACACCGGTAATCGATTGTTTTTGGTAACTACTCACCCTATCCAATGAAAATAATGAAAATATTTTTTGCCCGTTTTTT
>CAYUAI010000204.1:0-1847 GCA_964442745.1 uncultured Chromatiales bacterium | reverse complement strand
TAATTGTATTGATCTGTTCATTATTCTATCGCTAATCATTGGCAACAAGTGTAAGTTATCACATTCTGAGGGATCACGGTGTGGCATCCTAGTTTTTGGTTTATTTTTAAGCTTTCCAATTTAAAAATAACTTGATGAAATCTTCAGACGTAATCAACAACAACCATTGATCACAAGCACATTGATCCAAATAACCCATTCGCTGTACTTAAGAACGACGAAGACATGAGCGAATGGTTTGGATTTCCACTCGCCGGTTGATGGCGTGCTGTTGGTCATCCGTAGCCAACGTTATAATCAGTTGTTGCTCGCCTTGACCCTTAAAACACACGCGGTATTTAGCATTCGCTACTTTGGCAATCATATACTCATACACGTGCTTAGCGCGTTTTTCCGAGAGCTTTAAATTATATTCCGCTTTTCCGCGATCATCGGTATGACCAATCAACAAAATATGTTGCTTAGGGGACAGGTCGCGTAAGGCCTCCACCATTTGTTCGACCTGTTCCCGGCCTTGGGGAGTTAGCTTGGCACTGTCAAATTCAAAACCAACCCGGGTCGGCACCACCGATTCAGCCGCATAACTTTTGCTGCTCAATACTTGCTTGATTTGCTCGGCGGATACGGTTTGGGTGGAAAAAGTTAATTGGATGGGCCTCGCAATGGATAATATTGTTTTTTGATTTTTTTTACTTAGCTTCAAAGCGTTATCAATATAGATTTTTGCGCTTTGATATTGCTTCAATTGAAACTGGACTTGGGCAATACGGGCGAATGTGAGAGCTTGCTGTTTTTTATTTTCACCGGCATTGAATAAGGCCTGTTCAAATACGTTAAGGGCACGAGGATAGTCTGCTTTTATTAAATACGCTAGGCCCAGTAAATAGCGTGAATTAAAGTTTTCACAGTGGCTTAGTGCCTGTTGAAAGCCTTTTATTTTTTGCTCGATATCCTTCTTCTTTTTTGCCTCACTATGCAGCTGTTTCGCTAATTGACAAGACGGTGTAGCATCTACGTGATGACTATAGATTGACAAAGTGGCTATCAGGCCCAGAGTGATGACAAATTTTGTGATAGTGTTAAACGTCAAATTTAACATCGGATTATTTCCCCTTAAAAAAATTAACAATGCACGGGGTTTGGCCCGGCCATAGTGACCAAACGGACACTGGCTTTAGCCCAGTTGGCACTGGGTTTAGCGATTAATTGGGTGAGTTTTTTTAAGTTTTTCGGATCATCGACCTTGATGCTAGCGCCCATCAACACCTTTAACAAGACCGGTGGTTTTTTAAACGCCATGGCCACCACATATTCAATGCCATAAGGAGGACATACAAAAAGCCTATCGTCAGGTTGTTTACCAATAACCCACTCGGGTTGATTGGCTTGCATGCGTTTATTAAGCTCCTCTTGATCGATAGGATACAAGACATTAACATTGCCTTGTTTGTTAATATTAAATACCACTAAATAAGCGGCTTGTTCACTGCGCACCGATAACCCCAACAGGTTGCCGCCAACCGCCGTACCGCCGGTAACATCGCCAAAAAAATCCACGCTGAGATTAAACTGTTGTTGTGGATTCTTCTGATAAACAAACTGACGTACCCAGGCTTGGTGGCGCAAGCGCGTCACCAACTGATCCAATGGCTGGGTTGCCACGGTGTCAATCACATCGCCTGCGCTATTTTTGATAACCCAGCGAGAAGCTTGTTGATCCACAATCACATCAGGCGCATTTTGCACCCGTTTGAGCTGTGGTGTTTTATCCACTTGCGTGGCAAGTTGCGGATGTTTGCCGAGCAACTGTACTCTTAATAAGGGGGGCGATTGAGCCACCTGACTTA
>CAYUAI010000203.1:0-1860 GCA_964442745.1 uncultured Chromatiales bacterium | reverse complement strand
AAGTTGAATTCAAGGTCGATATTCATGCTAAATCACAAGTTTGACCCACTACCATCAAACCTAAGCCAAGAGTCTAACCATAGTCCATTCTATAAAACTATCCGTTCACCAACACCTTCTTGCAAATGCCAACGTTACCTTTTGCTGATATTTTATCGACGGCTAGCTTGCAACAACTGATTGAGGCTTCGCCCCACAAAAGAGACCGAATTTTCACATCCCTGGTGACATTGAGAGCGTTTATCTCCCAGGTATTGAGCACTGATGGCTCCTGCAGACAGGCCGTTAGCCAAGTCTTGGCAGAACGCGTGAGTCAAGGCAATAAAGCCAACGCAATAAACACCAGTGCATATTGTAAGGAATGAGGCATTGATTAAAATACCCATCTTGCTGGTCTTTTTGCCCGTATTTTCCACGGCCCCGTCGGTTACCTAGCCCACTAGGCGCCCCATGGGGCCGTGAAAACTACAAACAAAAATCCGGCGAAATATCGGTACTTTAATTTCAGCCTCATTCCTAAAGCCAGAGACGCCTTGCCATTAGAGCCCCTGATACAGGCGGAGAAAACAGGGCCTGATCAAGCCCATCCCTCTAGGCCATAACACGCTCATCGTGGATGGAACCACCGTGTTAATGCCTGACACAGAGAGCAACCAGCAAGCCTTCCCTCAGCCGGGCCATCAAAAACCAGGGCTCGGATTTCCGATTGCCCGCCTAGTGGAACTCATTTCATTATCCACAGGCACAGTGGTCTCGTATGCCAAAGGCCCTGATCAAGGCAAAGGCCGTGGCGAAACCTCATTGTTGTCCACACTGTTTGGCAACACAGCGGAAAATGATATCCTCTTAGCCGATGGCTACTATTGTACTTGGGCCATCATTGCGTTGCTGTTACAGCAGGGCTCACACATGCTGGTTCAGAATCATACCCAGCGAAAACCGAACTTCGCTGCCGGTGAAAAACTGGGCGCCAAAGATCATATTATTCACTGGGAAAAACCCCAAAAAAAGCCGGGATGGATGACAAAAGAAAACGACCAAGCGTTACCCGAAGACATACGGATACGGGAGTTTGCCGTGGGTGGCATCGTTTATGTTACGACACTATTGGATAACAAAATTTACCACAAAAAAGCACTGCGACATTGTATAAATCGCGATGAATAATTGAGCTCGATTTTCGCAGTATCAAGACAAACATGGGGATGGAGATGTTACGTTGCAAATCAGCAGATCGAGTCAGAAAATAAATCGCTGTCTATTTTTTATCTGACAACTTGATTCGCGCAAACATCGCACGCTCGGCCATGATGAGTAAAAAAATCCCTCGACAAATTAGTTTTATAACAGCGGTTCAATTCTTGAACGAAATTAAAGGACAACTGATCTCCCAGACAGGAGAGGTGTTGCAACATATTATCAAACATTCACTTGAGGCGATGAGTGTCATAGCCATCGGGAAACAAAAAAGGAAAAACCAACCGCGTACAATCAAGCGTCGCCCTAAAGCCTATCCATTACTAACCGTGCCTCGAGCGCCAGCTTGTGAAGCTATAAATTAAGGAATTATCGCTCAAAGAAGCAGCATTAGAGTATGACACGTTCCGACTTAGGTTATCCAGGGACATGGTTAAATGTCGGCGAACAACAATTACATTTACTGGAACTGCCAAATCCTGACCCGATAACAAATCGCCCGCCTCACGGTGGACGTGATCGTCATGCTGTTTTTAGCCTAAAACAACTCAAATCTTTACAGAATGCTCTTGACCAACATCAAATTTTTTATACACTCAGAAAATCGGCTCGAAAAGCGTTGTTCGTCCGCGACCCTAACGGCAATGCATTGGAGCTTATTGA
>CAYUAI010000202.1:0-1861 GCA_964442745.1 uncultured Chromatiales bacterium | reverse complement strand
ATTCAAATGGCCTTGTCAGGTGAGTTATATTCGATGGAAGGGGGTAAGTAGTTACAAAATGCTGGGCATTAGCGGCTTGCGTGAGCAATATCTGAAAAACCGGTTGTCAGTCATTGGCTAAATACTCGCACTGATCAAACACCGTGGAGGCGGCGATCGGGCTACCTAAGATATCTTGTAAATTCGCTTGGCGATAAAAGGGCGTCCCCATGTTATCCCTATAGTTTCAAAAAACACATAAATAAACATGCAATACTCTATGTATAAAGCATACTATGACCAATTTAGTGTATTTTGAGATCTCACTTTAAGTGAGGTTAAGAAAACCTGGTTTTTAATGAAAAACAACAAGAAATATAATCGAAAGTACTTGGTTTTAATTGTGTGAAAAATAAAAAAAGATGGCCTGAATCTGATAAAATAGTTTCGACGAAAAAAATATTAAATCAGAGGCCATCATTTACCAATGAATTATAAACAATCCGACATCTATCGTAAATATCCACAAATAAATAATATCTAATTTGAAACAGACCATCCAACATACTCCTCATTTTCCGGCTTGATTGTCTTTCAAAAACTCTTTGTTAATCTCGGTCTTAAAACAAAACTGAAAGCCTGTTTTACCAACAATGTTCTTCAAGGTGTTATCCAACACCACAGCATTATGCTAATGCTCATCATTCATAGATTGTTAGGTTATCGAGAATGACGTGCCCAGCGGTTTTATGCCGATGATCCCATGGTCAAACGATTACTTGGCATGGATAAATTGCCCAGCGTATCGACCATCCGCCGTGTCTTATCAAACACTGAGACCCGTGACATTAAGAATTTACGACAACTTGGAAAAACGCTTGTCCTTGATCGGCTTTGTGATTTGGCGTTGCCACGTGTCACCGTCGATTTTGATGGCTCAGTGCTAAGTACAACACGACACGCTGAAGGTTCTGCTGTTGGATTTAACAAAAAGAAAAAAGGCGCCAGAAGTTATTATCCACTGTTTTGTACTGTCGCTCAAAATGGCCAAGTCTTCGATTTTCTTCATCGCGCAGGCAATGTGCATGACTCGAATGGTGCAAAGTCTTTCATTCTAGACTCAATTAACGAAATTCGTGCAGGACTGTCATCCAATGCCATTATTGAATCACGCATGGATTCTGCCTTTTTCAATGATGAAGTGGTCACGATGCTCGACACCAGCAACGTTGAATTCACACAGTCAGTTCCATTTGAACGATTTCCAGTATTAAAACAACACATCGAATCCAATATCGATTGGATTGAACATGATGAGGAGCATTATTTCTTTGAATTAGATTGGAAACCGGACTCTTGGGAATCAACACACTTTTGATTTATCGCAATAAGAAAGGAAGTTAAAAAACAAATTAAAGGGCCTATTTAACTGGATTTATTTATTTCCTATGATTGCAAATATGAATTCAAAGTTATTTTGACTAACAAAACCATTCAAGCTAACTCAGTCTTACTGTTTCATAACGGACGCGGGTCGCAGGAAAATATATTTTCAGAGCTGAAGTCTCAAGCTCAAATGGATTACGCACCAACCAAAACGAAAAATGGGAATCAACCTTATTTACTCGCGACGATTTTCGCACATAATTTGACGCGTGAATTGCAAATGAGAACGCAAATCATTGAACGCACAACCACAGCGAAACGAGCAGCGCTTTGGGCATTTGAGAAAATCGGTACACCTCGAAAGAAAATTATTCAACGCGCCGGTCGAATCACAAAACCTGGTGGTGTAATTACATTAACTATGGCAGGTAATCTAGCCGTTATCGCGCCTTGGATCTATGGCGGAGTATTGCTGGGAAGCGAAACGAACAAGATA
>CAYUAI010000201.1:0-1871 GCA_964442745.1 uncultured Chromatiales bacterium | reverse complement strand
GACAATGGCTGTCAATGGAATTGTAATTTCATTGGTACCAGCAGCGGATTGTCTGAGGTCTCTAATCCAGACGGAGGCATTCATTCCCGGCAAAATAACTAAATCTTTGGGGGCATCAAAAATGAAGGTGATTTCATAGGTTTGTGTAGCGGCATCAGCCTCCAAAGCAGCCTCTGTAAAAGTGACAGGGATACGGCGGTCAGGCGCAGCAGCCAACACAACATAGGAATCTGTTGGCAGTTTTTCTTGTTTTCCGCCTTGAACAATAATACTGGAAGGAATGTTAATGACGGCTTCCAACCCAGCATTACCCAGAATGGTAATAGCCGGTTTGCCCGGCTGAATTATTTGCCGTTTTTTAATCGAGACTTTCGCAATTGCCCCATCAAATGGTGCCACCAGCACCGAATCCTGTAGCGCTTTTTGTGCCGTTTCGAGCTTTGCTTTGCTCACATCAAACTTGGATTTTCGCACCTCAACCTTGCTCTTTGAAATGGCATCCTGCTCAATCAAACGTTGTGCACGCTGATACTCCTCTTCAGCATTTTTAAACTCTGCGCGTGCTGATGTCAGTTTCGCCTGTAGATCTCGTTGATCCAGCCTTGCCAGCACTTCGCCCTTTTTAACTTGTTGTGCCTCCACCACCGATAACGCTTTCAACTTCCCGCTGACTTCAAAGCTCAATACTGAAAGTTGCTGAGATTGAATGACCGCAGGATAATTTAAGAACGCCTTACTATTTGTCGAGTCCACTTTAATCAGCTTTGCAGGCCGTACCGGCGGCTCGCCCTTATCTTCAACCAGTGGCGCTCCAGAATCACAAGCAGCAAGAAAAAAAACGACAACCATCATTAAAGATAAACGGTTGGGAAAGAGTGATTTGATTCGCATTTTTAACCTCTGTTAAAGCAAGTGTTTAGGTTGAATTCACCTGCTCAAGGATGTTTGCAGGCAGTAAATTACGGCAGTGTATTATAAAAAAGTTTCTTTTCGGTGTGGTTATGCACCGATAGGTTAAAATTTTGGCTCATGGGGCGAATTGTGTGACGCCACATAAACAGACACCTATATTTGAGGCACTTTTATCCGATATTGGGTAGTCTGAAATTTGTAATTTCTGATTTATTAATGAACACAATACTTTTAAAATATGTATTTTTATCGATCATTTGTAGAAACGCGACGGGCTGTGCATGGGCGAGGTCGGGGGTGCGGCGGCGAAAACAACGCCTGTGGCTCCGAGTATGAGGCTGCGCACCAGAATCGAACGCCGAGACATCCTCCGAATTCCGATCTGATCGGGTTCGAGCGCGGGAAGTTTTCCCTTCGTGACCTTGGAGCGGATGGTGTGTGACACGATCTGCCCATGGCGAAGGCTGTAAGGGGTTCTCTTACTTTAAGCGTCTCTCATCGCTGGCGATACTTTGGATTTTATGCAAATAGTAGTATTTATAGTTTCTATACCTGTTACACTTCAGTATTTGTGTGAATGTCACCATAAAGCGACCGGCAAACGGGTAATAGATGGATGTATAGTTTTTCAGATAATGAAATACACTTTAGGCGTGGCTAGGTGGGTGAGATTGGAACGTTCTAAGGGAACAAAACCGGAAGAATAGTGGCGCTATTTTGAGAATTTTGTGATCGAAAAACGTTTTAAGGTGGCCTGCCGAGTGGCGTATCAATTGGATTTAATTATCTGAAGAACTACGTTGCACAGGTCGATTGGCATCCGTGATCACAGGACTTGCCCATGAAGGGCTCTTCAAATGGAGATTTACATGAAACGCTTGCTCTGTTCCCTGGTGCTGACTGTCGCGGTGTCGGCGACCCATGCCGCACCGGTCTACCATCCGCCGGGTTCCAACCTG
>CAYUAI010000200.1:0-1956 GCA_964442745.1 uncultured Chromatiales bacterium | reverse complement strand
GCGGCTAAGCAAACCCATCAGGGTATTGGCACCGTCACTACTATTGATAGCAAAGGCAAAAGGATAGAACTCAAACACAGCCCCATCAAAAGCATCGGCTGGATGAGTATGAAAATGTTCTTCGCGGTGGATGATGCAGAGCTGCTGGATGAGGTGGAAGTGGGCGATAAAGTGGATTTTTATTTTATCGAAACACGGGATAAACGTTACGTGATTACAGACATCGAAGCACAGTGATAAGTCTAAAGGTGGCGTTCAGCAGAACGCCACCTTTTCTTAATCCTTAAAAGCGGGGTAAACGCCATGATGGATATGATGAACAACGGACACGGTTCGATAATGGATAGCATGTGGTTTTTTTCAATTTTTTTTTGGGTCTTGATCATTGCTGGGGCGGTCTTTACCACTATAGTTTTTCATTTAGTTAAATAAAATAATATTGCCCTATCGTTAAATTGAAGTGATATACTCATAGCGTTTGAGAATTAGGCGTAGTGATGTCCCTCAAAACCACCGCTCAGCAACGAAAATAATTCTTCGGTGTGGTCATCAATATTTTGAAGGCACTTTATTGACGCTTTTCGAAATTCAGCGATATTTTCATAAGAGGTATGATATAAAATGTTTTTTTGAAAAAATGCCATAGGCGCACTATCAGATTGAGCTCCGGCGAATAGGGTGAAAAATGCACCAACTTTAATCGATCACTTGCCTCAATGACATCCTTGACTGCTTGCGAATAATGGTAACTTGCATTGTCCAGGATAACGATAATCGGCTTGGCACAAAAATATTTCTAATCTAACATTTCTAACAACTGTACCGTTGAGTCACGGTTAATCGTTGGTGATTCAATGACAGTGACTTCCATCGTTTCAGCGTTGATGGCACCATGTCAATTGAGTCGTTGACGGCCACTGTTTGTTTTGATCGCTCGTTTTTTCCCTTTTTTAATCCAACCATAAGCCGCGATCGCATTATGTTCTGGATAAACCGCGTCAGCAAATAGCACTTCGACATCAGGCTCTTTATTCATCATGAAATCTTCGGCGCAACGGACAAACTGTTCTTGTTATTCTCTGTCAGGGTTTCCAGGGACTAACACGGGATTTTTAAATACGTAGCCTTCCCGGTGCAATAAATCTCGCATACCACGACAAGAATACGCCACACCAAAGGCTTGTTCAACATATTGAATAACTGAACCAGTAGTTAAGTAGATATTTTCATCTCGCTCGTTATACCATTGAGCTAACTGTTGCTCGTCAAGGTTAACTTGCTTTCCTGAGTCGTGCGTTTGCAATAACGTGGAAATGCCACCGGCTTGATATTTTTTGACATAAGAACGTAATGTCTCGGTCTCCAATAGAAGTGCATCCCGTACTTTTTTTAACGTCCAACCCGTTCCGAGTAATATAACCGCATTTATTTTATACGCCGCATGGCGATTACACTCTGCCGCGTGGGCGGTTCGTCGATCGCTAACTTCTTCCGAAGTGAGGTAGAAATTTTCTATGGGAGAAGAATAAAATAAACCTATTTAATAATAAGTGACTTTTCATCATGAGAATTCTTGATAACTCTTTTTTTAGAAGGACAAACATCCGAAAAAAATCACAAATGGTCAAATTTATGTCGCCATTGTCTGCGATTCACTTGCTAACTCAGTTTATAAAGCGAGAAGAATACAGTATGCTCGTTATTATTTTCCCTTGTTTGTTATAAAAAGCAAAAAGTGACACCACCACAGATGTGGTTGTTTTTTCAACTGCACTATCATTGCTCAATGGGATGTCGTTTGACGGCAACCTCTCGTTGAGCGAAAAATGAACAGATTGTAAAATAAACAAATTGATTGTCTACCTGATTAAATTCATGCCTGATACAAAGAAATAGAAACCTAATCTGTGTACAACTTGTAAAAAGTTATTTAATTTCCATAACTACCATAGAGAA
>CAYUAI010000199.1:0-1959 GCA_964442745.1 uncultured Chromatiales bacterium | reverse complement strand
ATCTGAATTAAAAGAAAAACAACTACCACGCGAACAACCGACACCGAAAATGAACAAGAACTATGATCACTTAATCAGTGACGACATTAGAATCCTGTTTAGCCAATTCACGCTCAATAATATCCATGGTCGCACGTCCAATATAGTCACTGTTTTCATCGACGACACTGACGGCTTCTAGATAGCTGCGAGCGATAATTCTTCCCAGTGGTTTCGGATTATAAAGTAAACGTTTAATGATAAATGGATTAAAGGTTAATGGATTGTAACCTTCTTTCAAATAGCCTTTTTTTATTAACATTTTTTCTACCGGCGTTCCCGGCTGTATGCCAATAAAAAAAATAAAAGGCAGAACATTGTCACGACCAAACATGCGGTAGAGTTCTTTGATCCGATTAATAGTCTTCTGCAGGGTTAAGCGCGTTTCGCCGGGTGCATTTAACGGCATATATAATTTAATTTTCTGATTGATATAGCCGGCATCTCTGAATATGCGAAAGGCCTGCATTTGCTGCTCCAGCGAATATCCCAAGGCCAGAGTGTTGATGATTTCCTGAGTCCCTGTAAATGATAAATCAAGACTAAGCAAGCCACTATCCAGCATCTTTCTAGCCAGCTGCGCGTTAAGATAATTCAGGCGTAAATAACCGGTCCATTTTATTTTTAGCTTGCGTCTAATTATTTCATCGAGTATTTCCTCAACGTGCTGCGTACTGCGTCGGGTAGAGCAAAATTGAGCATCAGTAAACCAGATTTTTTTAACTCCATAACGCGTATTCAATGATTCAATTTCATTAACCACTTCGACCGGTTTACGATAACGTTGCTCTCGCCCTTCTATTTTATTATACAGACAAAAATGACACTGATAGGGGCAACCTCGTTTTGTATGTACGCCAATGAAGTCATTGGTATATTCTATTATTTCTGGGAAAATAGATTCTATATATCCAAAATCAACAGCCGTTAATTTCGACAGCTTGAAATTTCCGGTCCGATTTGTATAGCTAATCTTGCCATCACCATCTTTACAATAACATTCACCGATTGTTGTGCTTTCGCCATTGACCACCGATAACATGGCAGGCTCTCCTTCACCAACAACAACAACGGTATTTTTGGGGCAATGTTTAACCACATACTTACCAAAAATCGACACCGCTGTACCTCCAACAACGATTTTTGTATTGGGTTTCAGCTTGCGCACCAACTTCATAAAAGAAAAGTTGCGTATCCGGTTGGCGCTGTAATCATAAATTATTGAAAGCGCATTGATTCCGGCTGTTATCCTATGCCATAGGCTAGGTGAATGATCAAAATTCATTACCACACCCAGCGCATCATCTTCGGGATGAGGACCAAATGACTGCATGTTTCGCCATGAAAAGGCCACCACATCCGGATCAAGCGTGAGAATTCTAGACTTCAGCACCCGTTTTCTCTCGGCCTTGGGGATAATAGCAAGATCGAGTATTTCCTGTTTGATTTGCGGGCGTTGTTTATGGATATAATCGGCAACATAGATAACGCCACCAGGATATATTTTCCAACAGGGTAAACGGACATAAAGAACAGTCTTTACCTTTTTATCGCTTATCTCGCTCAAAATTATTCCTTTTCTGAAAACGGAAGGGACAATAATTTCTTGTAGATGCTATTTTCTATAAAGACTTATCGATAGGTTGGTGTGAACCGCTGCAAATTTTAAGTTAAGACTCAGATAAACATATGCGCAGCCAAGACTCAATAATATTGAGTATCATCCAAATAAACAGGCGCGAGAAGCAGGAATATATATGTAAATAAAACCAAGAAAATAAAATGATGTTCTGATAAACACAGAAACAAAAATGGCATAGCTCGAAGGCTATGCCATTTTTGAAAACACGAAAGTGTTTGTGTTGTTTGGTAGCGGGGGCAAGATTTGAACTTACGACCTTCGGGTTATGAGCCCGACGA
>CAYUAI010000198.1:0-2105 GCA_964442745.1 uncultured Chromatiales bacterium | reverse complement strand
CATGAAAGACTGTAACGTGACGGTGCAATTTTGTCTGGCCCACTTGATACGTGATTTTCGTCAAAAAATATAAAAAATCGAATGCGTATAAACGTAAAAAAATTTGGGCGATGAGATTTATTATGTCGATGGTCATTTTAGCTGCTATTATGGAAAATATGTGATTCCTATAAGGGTGTGATGCATAGGTGTTCGGGATTAATTATAAAAAATATCAATTAAGTTATAGAAAACTCCCTTAAAATTCGTTAAATTACTTTGTGCAAACCATTCATTTTCCGGGAAAAAAAGGAGTTCGCCATGGATAAAGTTAACATTTTAAATATCCTCAAGCCAACATTTCAAAAAAGCCTTCCTGGACAAGACAAACGAACGACTCTCCCTCATTTGGAATTTATCGTGGGTTGAGTTTTTTGCTTCATCGGTGATACGAAAAGTTCATCTCTCGAGGCGATGAGAAGATTTATGATGGCTACGTTTGGCATTCCTATCAGTAAAGGGGCCTTTTGGGAACGTTTGTCCAGGAATCGATTAAAAAAAATATTAAATCAGACACTCGCCGATTTGATTAAAAAGATACCCTCTGTGACAGTGATAGGAAAGGACAGACTTGATAAACTCAACGTCACTTCTATTTTACTCATTGATTCGAGCACCATTACCCTCTGGAATGGTGCGAAAGAATCCTATCCGGGGACTCGAATGAGCGCCGGAATAAAATGGCACGCTTGTTTCGATCTTCTCTCGAGTAAAAACGAAGGCCGTGATCACGATCACTGAAGTGATACTCGGTCTTAACAAGTCATTGATGAATGAAAAGCTTTCCTCTGAAAAGTTGAAAAAGAGACGAGGAAACATCATTGAATTTATTGGAAAAGTCGGTGGTCATCGTGACGCGAAGTGTTATCTAATCATCGGGTTTTGGAACACGACAGATAAAAAATATCATGGGTATGTCACCAACCTAACAGTTTCTTCGTCTGTTATCGATGTACTTTATTGCCTATGCTGGCAAATTGAGCTGATTTTCAAAGGGTGCAACCGTTTGTTCAATCTCGATGATAGGGTCACTTCAAATAATGACAATATGATTGAATCGCTTGTGCTTTCTTCTCTCATCACGAGCTTTGCCATGCACATTGTTTTGAAAATAGGGGCTAAAAATTTAAGACGAGAGGAGCGATTATCCATCTCATTCCAAAGGCTCAGTCATATCGTTGTTTTATTCGCTTTCTCACCACAGAAAATTATTTTGAGGAATTGAAAAATAAAATAATACTTTTTTCTCGTGAAATAATTGAAAAAATTATAGGAAGAGATCAACGTCATTACAATGTTTAGCCGAAGCATCTAGGATGCGAATAAAATCCCGAACACCTACGAAACTCCAGTAAAATAAAAATTTTTCTCTGCGCCTCTGTGGTTATTTTTTTTAAATAGATAACTTAAAACTATCTGTTATCTATTTTGATACCGACTCAAATCAAATATACCCGCGTTCACCGGCTGTTCGCGTAGATGCTGCTGATTAAACCAGTCGGCATGTAACCAGAAATCCTCATTGGTTCTTCGTATACCGTAACGTGCCACGAAAGCTTCATACTCATGAAGATTACTGATCGCATTATATTGCTCAACAAAATCTTCGACATCATCCAGTTTAACCACGTAGAAAAAATTCGGGTAAGACCCTTCTAACCAGGGCACTATCGTTTGAGTATCAAACTGATAATCACGGCCTGCGGCTATATTCTCAGACTCCAGCATACCGCTCACTGATTTATACGCTTTGTTATAAATCATCGTGTAAGCACGATCAGATTCGGGCTCTTGCCCCATTTGTATTCGAACAAATGTCAGGTCGGGCAAAAACTGTACGATGGTGCCATCCATTTGTGTGGCTTTTTTCATGGCACTGTCCGCGCGTAAAATATTTTTATCGAGCGCGCGAACACATTCACTGTTATCGCAACGATTTATAAAGTCACCGTCACCCACAACTCCCCCCAAATGTTTGATAATGCTACGATATAGCTCTTGTTGTGGATTATCTGTTTTATAGCCTTTTACAAATTCCTTATTTAACCATTGTACCTCACCTGCAT
>CAYUAI010000197.1:0-2308 GCA_964442745.1 uncultured Chromatiales bacterium | reverse complement strand
TTAAATCATTTTTTAAAGAGCCAACGGTATCCTTTGCTGCGGCCTAGTTAGTAAGTCCCGGCCTCATCGGGTTCAAATGATGGGGTTGCCGTTGTTGCGTTAGTTAATACCGACTGGCTGTCTTTGGGTTTTTTGACAAGCTGCCAACTGTAGATAAGATTCACACCCTCAGGATCATGACTATTGTTACCATCTCAGTTGGGTGCAGTTCCTTTGCTTCGACGAAAAAGCGCATAAAAAATAGCTGTTAAGCTTGAAAAACGAAAAAAGAGAGATCAAAATACGAGGTTTATGATTGTCTGACGAATATAACCCGGTAAAAAGGTCTCTCTTATGAAGGTAGCCTACCCAAACTCAAGCGAATTTTCATTCTTTTCTGAGGCACAAGCACCATTGGATCAGCTCATCAATCAATTATCATCGCAAGATTATGAAGACAATGAGCATGGCGAGATAGAAGCCCCTATCAACCGAGAAGGACAAGAACTGTTAAGGCGATGATTGCAAGGCGGGTTGGATCAAAAAGCGGCAAACGAAAGCCCCAAAAAAGGCATGATAAACCTAGCCGGGGAAGTGTTAAATCATGTCCGCACTGGCACAACACGCGTATTGACGTGCTTGTTTGGTGACGTCATTACCACGAGAAAGGGCGATAATCAGCGGGGACGCTCCCGTGTATTTCCGATGGATGAAGCCCTCAATTTACCCACTGAGCAATATTCTGATGGCCTGAGACAGCGGTTATCGAAAGAAGCCCTGAGGGGTTCATTTGATAAGGCGATTGAGGCGATTAACGACACCACTGGCGGATCGATACCCAAAAGACAGAGCTTGAATGTTGTGCGTGACGTTGCCCAGGATTTTGAGTCATTTTACGAGAAAAAACGTTGGATTGAACCCGAGAAAACGGCCGATTTATTAATCCTAACCTTTGACGGCAAAGGCATTGTCATGCGTCCTGATAGCTTGAGAGAGTGCACTAAAAAAGCGAACAAATTAAAGAGCCGTTTAAGCCCAGGCGAAAAAAAAGATCGTAAACGCATGGCACAGGTAGCGGCTGTCTATACCGTGCAGGCTCACATTCGTACCGGTGAATCTATTATGAAAGTATCAGAGGATGATAATGTTTTGCCCTTTCGCACACCGGTGCGTAACCAGCGAGTTTGGGCCAGCGTTGAACGAGAATCAGAGCAAGTCATTGAAGACGCTTTTCGAGAAGCGTTACCAAGAGACCCAAAACAGCAACGTAAATGGGTCATCCTCATTGATGGACTTCCCCATCAAATCACGGTGATAAAAAAAGTGATGAAGCAACTGGAAGTGAAAGCCACCATTGTCATGTCCTTGAATATCTCTGGAAAGCCGCTTGGTGTTTTTTTGAAAAAGGCGATGATGCCGTCAAACAATGGATTGCACAAAGAGCGGTGAATATTCTCAACGGTCAATGCTCACAAGTGGCCAAGGGGCGGCGTATCAGCGCAACGAAACAAGAAATAGTCGACAGGGAAAATATGGATAAGTGCGCTGATTACTTGCTCAACCATCAAGAACGATTACAGTATGGCGAGGCATTGAAATTAGGGTTTCCCATCGCCACTGGCGTGATTGAAGGTGCGTGCCGCCATCTTATTAATGATCGTCTTGACATCACTGGAGCACGTTGGGGCTTGGATGGCGCTGAATCTATCTTGAAATTACGATCACTGAAATCAAGTGGTGATTTTGACGCCTATTGGGAACACCATAAGCAAACATCAAAAAAAAGAAATTATCAATTTTCTTACCAGTAGATTTTTATCATGAATCTCGTCGTTCTAAAGGAACTGCACCCTTTTTTTATAGGGGGGCTGCCGTGTTATTGCCATCAATGGCCGCGTCTTTCCAGCGTGTAATTTGCTCAACATACAACCCTTTTTGGCGACAATACTCAGATAATTCATGTTCATTCAAAGCCGCTGTCTCAATAATGACGGCTAATTTATTTTCCCCATTCCAACTTTCTGGATTTGATGAATTGGCAGGCACTGCTTTTCCCTCTTTTCGATATTGATTTCGCCAATGATACAAGGTTGCGTCAGAAACACGGGTTTCTCGGCTCACTTTAGCAACGGACATCGCATTAGGTGGCATCATTTTGCAAACAATTTGTTCTTTAAACTTTTGAGTGTCGCTTGCCATTTATTATTCACTTTCCGCCCTCTAAAAAGATTATATTTATGAAAAAAACAGCGGACATCTATCCTGACACAGGAGGCCAGCCCTTTCAAGGTGAACAATCAATCGCTAGGCTCTTCACCGCGAAGCAACT
>CAYUAI010000196.1:0-2351 GCA_964442745.1 uncultured Chromatiales bacterium | reverse complement strand
AATTGGGTATTCCGATCATGCTTGATCGGTTAATCCAGCCAGCGATCGCACAAGTGTTATCCCCGTTGTTTGAACCATCATTCTCTGAACACAGTGATGGGTTTCGGCCCAAACGTTCGGCGCATGACGCAATTCAATCGGTACTGGCTGAGATTAAGTTGGGTCGAAAGAGGGCGATAGATGTGGATTTGGCAAAGTGCTTTGATCGCATCAACCACGACCTTCTGATGACACAACTGGGCCATCGCATTAAAGATAAAGCCGTGTTGCAATTAATCGACCGTTATCTCCGGGCAGGCATTAATGATAACGGCACTTTGTTGGCCAGCCGAGACGGCGTGCCACAAGGCGGTCCGCTTTCGCCACTTTTATCGAACGTAGTACTCGATTTACTCGATAAAGAGCTAGAGCACCGAGGTCATCATTTTGCCCGGTACGCCGATGACTTTATTATTTTGGTCAGAAGCCAACGGGCCGGTGAACGAGTACTGGCCAGTATCACTGGCTTTGTGCAAAGACATCTGAAGTTACAAGTGAATGCGCATAAAAGTCAAGTGGTGCCGGTGAGCCGAGCGAAGTTTCTTGGGTTTTGCTTTCCCAGAAACAAAGTTCGCTGTCATCCAAAATCTTGACAGCGCTTTAAGCGTCAAGTGCGATGGCTTAGTAATCGTACACAAGGGATTTCGATGCCAGTGAAAATCAAACGACTCAGTCAATACTGGCGAGGTTGGTTTCAGTACTTTGGTATTGGGATACCCTATCAATTAACCGTCGACTTAGATCAGTGGATTAAACGACGCGTGCGGATGTGCTATTTCCAACAATGGCGCACCAACAGTAGGCGCTTTAGGCGAACCCCGCACGAAAATCCGCAACTTGATCAAGCGCGGCGTGCCGGTAAAATTGGCGATTGATTGTGGTATGTCCAGCAAAGGGTATTGGCGCCATGCTCGAACCAAGGGTATTCAGATGGCGCTGAATAATCAATGGCTCGCCAAACAAGGTCTGCTCTCGCTTAGAGAACAGTGGATTTCACTTAATCATGGTTGACGAACCGCCCAGTGCGGACCCGCCTGCTGGGTGGTGTGGGGGCTGAGGGAGAAACACCCTCGGCTACCCGATTATGCGTAAATAATTTTGATGACTATTTTGATTGTTTTCTCAATGACTCTATCGCTTCACTAACAACATCTTTTGTATCGTTCTTCTGCCATTCATCCCAGAAATTTATTGTAGCGCTATCTGGCTTTAACGTTGGTTCAGATATTTTAATTCTACTTGGTAATAATGAAGAATCACCTACAATTAGTGCTTCACCAACATCAAGTATTGGTAGCAGATCAGAAAAATTGCCTAAACTATCGGGTAATAATTTTTTGATAACCATTTGATCTTCAGCATTTGTTAGGCGCATTGCAATAAAATTATTACTTTGGCTTAAAATTGTTCGATTGACTTCTGCTGGCCGCTGGCTAATCCCATATTTTCTACCCTCTTTTGCGATACGCTCAAAATTTTCTAAACCTGTTGATTCGACAGAATTCGATGTTTTTTCCGGTAAGTATAAATGAGCCTCATCACAAAAAAAGGCAAGTGGATGTCTGTTTTCTTTTGGAATCCATTGTTGAATTGAAAACATTATTCTAGCAACTAAACTTACCATTAATGGCAATATATCCAAAGGTACTTCGGAAAAATTAATTATTTTAACCCCCTTGCTCTTTTGTAAACTACTAGATTGCAAAAGTATTTTGGCAATGTGATCAAAGTAATCATATTCTAATACTTCCTCACTTTCATTGAATAGAAAATTCAATCGTTTATCGTCTTTCTTAGCGCCTAATCTCTGAATAAAACGCGTTAGTTTTTTGGCCAATGGGCCATCTCTACCAGCTTTACTACCAGGCGAGAAAGGGGTCAAGTATCATATTAACTGTTTCACTTTTTGGTTTTTATTATTTATCGCACATCTAAAATTTCATATCATTCAATATGATACTTGACCCCCTTTTTTTCATTAATTAATGGAAAAAAGGAAAAAACAAAGGAAATAGAAAAATCAATCCCTTAAGGGTAATGAGATGTGAGTATGCCGTCACGGAAAGAAGAATCCTCGACGACGTTATGAGACAAGCGATCAACATCGACTTGATTCTCGCACCTAGACAGAGGCAGCTTCGCGACGTACACAAGTAATGCGGTAACCAACCCGCGCATATCAGCATGACAACCGTCGTTTTATTTGACGCCATGCTCACTTCTGATTGTCTTTATGGAAGAATAAAACCAATAAAATAATTGGTAGCGTTTCGTATTGCCTATTGACAGTGGGAAGTCATATCAACGTTGGG
>CAYUAI010000195.1:0-2373 GCA_964442745.1 uncultured Chromatiales bacterium | reverse complement strand
CATCTAAACTCTTGCGCCCAAAGGTATCCAGATAATAATCATAAACCACGCGGGTATTAACCATGGCACTCACCGCGGCTGGATCCCAACCAAAATCCGTATTTTTTTCAATCATCATCAGTTGATCACCTTCACCATTTTGCGCATCTAAAATAAACAGGTCGCCCATCGGGCTGGGTCCATCAGCCACGGGATTAGGGTGATCATCGCGGCGCGGGGTATCGGGATCGACCATATAATACCTACCATCCGCTGCTTGCCAAGCACTAAACTGCTGTTGATTACCCAAGGCATCGTCAGCCGTTTGGCTAACAACCGCACCTGCGGTATTTAAAGTACTCAAGCGATGAACGATATCACCGGTAAGCGCATCAATAAAATAGGACCATCGATTTTGCAAACCCCAACTCACATCAATTTTATAAACCAATAAATCAGCCTGATGATTCATCGAATAAACCACTAATTCAGTATCAATAATTCGTACCTGGGGATTACCAATATCTTGCAATACTTGATGATTTGCCTCGGCAGGAAGTATCGCTGGGTCAACAGCTAACTGCAATGGCGTTGGCGCATATCGTCCCTGCAATAAATACACAGCGTTGTCTTTTGACAGGTGTAAATCAATTTGTTTTCCCCAACATTTTATCCCTTTAAACATTTGCTGATAACGCAAATGCAGATTACCTGACTGATCAGTCAGTACTTGTGAAAGTTGCAACTCTTGTATGGGATTTTGCAATCTTAACAGATTTTTATTTTCGACGAAAAATTGCATCACCTCTGGGTAACCTGCGTGAGCCTGCAGCTTTTGCCGACCGGCGATCTTTGTCAGTAATGGAAATTTGCCTTTAATATACGTCACAGTATTATTCTGGCGATGAAAGGCGAGGTGAATTTTATTGCTTGATTGAGATTTCAAACGCGCCAACACAGGCCAATGCGGCGGACTACGATCTTGCAAAAAAGCTTTTATTTTGTCTTTTTTAAATCCAAAATCAGGAGAAGTTTGATGCGTTAATATTTTTATGGGTCGCTGAAAATCAGGGGAGACGGGGGATGTGACATATCCAGTAGGATTATCTCGGGATTTAGATAACGTTTGATTTTGAGCAAGGCTGTGGGAAATATCAACTAAAAAAACCACCCAGACAAAACCCAGTAATTTTAGTTGCTTGGAAATAAACACTACCTACCTCGAAACACAAAAAATGGGTAACGAGAAAGGTCCGCCCACTTGTTGACAACATTAATCGTATCCTCAGATTCCATGCCCTCCACAATTTCCAAATTAAAATCACTCACGCCTGGTATTTTATCTTGTTCTGGCAAGACTGACAACAAACTATAACTGCCATTTTCCCCACGAATTTGCGCGCTGCCTTGGAGCGGATACACATTAAAACTTGGCGCAACTAAAGCATCAGGCGTACTAATTTTCACATAGCCATAATCCGAAATATAAATTTTCCCGGACCATTGTTCCTTATAGGCTCCCGGAGCATGCAAATGTTTGACTTCGACATTATTCAGCCAGTACATCACCCTATCGTTAACCTCTTGAGACAATATTTTATTATCAATGACAAGTTCCACCTGTAGTGTGCCAGCCTGAAAATCTTCTTCAAACTGATAGTCTACCTCGCCATTTAATACCACCGAATCCAATCGTACCTGATCCACGGTGTAAGTTTCAATGTCAAGATCATCATAGCTAACATTCATCGTTAACGTTTGATCGTTGACAGTGCTATTCATGGTGCCTGTTAGCACGACATTTGCGGTACAATATTGAGTGAAAGCCGCCGCCACCGACGCATATCGTTGACGAGCGCCGTCATAATATTGAAACTGAAACAAAGCTTGCCCTCCACAATCACCGACTTGACTCACCGCTCGGGATTGAATGACTCCTGGTGAATCAGACAATGCCGGTTGCTGTTCGCCAATGTTTTTTCGGTACACAACAAACGAATGTTGATAGGCTCGCTGATGAACAATGCCGGTCATCGCCATGGCCAATAAACTATCTTGTGTTACCTGTAAACCAATATTACTATTAATGACTATCGGTGTCAGAGAACCATCATAATCCTTCGTATTTTGGGTGGCCGTATCACTTTCTAAACCACCACAACTCGCCAATATGGCGACATAAATCAAAATAAAATAAAATTTTACCACGCGAATCGACCTATATTTCACCCCATGGGGCTCGTATTTATTGTTTTTTTTAAGAGTCTTTTGGAACGGTTAAATTCCATGAAGGCCACCATTCATCACATATCGGCTGATATTTAGCCGAATCTGAGCTGGCCTATGGCGTGACCGGATTAAATAGATACCTTTTTTAGAGGTTTTTGCCTTGCT
>CAYUAI010000194.1:0-2411 GCA_964442745.1 uncultured Chromatiales bacterium | reverse complement strand
TTTTTCTGATTATAAAAAACGACCTCTCTCAGGTCGTTTTTTTATTTCACTGAGAAATGCTGCGCTAGTAGATTTGTCTGGCTAAGCTTAACCTCCTTTTTCTTCACTGCCCATCTTTCCAACAATAAAGCTAGCTCAGCCCGGTGTCGGTGGTACAACACTGGGCTGAGTTGCTTGCGCCTGTTAATTTGTCTTGCTAACTATTAAGTGTGGGCTCATAAGGCATGTCAATTTTCGGAATATGATCGTCGAGCCATTGCTTAACAAAGGCGGTGGTATCTTGTGTGATGTCAGCATCGTTTGCATGGAAGCTTTTTTGGATTTCTGCGCAGGTGCTAATCAATTTTTCGTGTTCTGCTTTATGGGCTTCATATCCTTCATACCCCTTTTCTTGCATCATCTTTTCTTCGGTTTTAAAATGTTCGATCACAAAATTAATTAGTGTATCTAAGCGTTCCCCAATGACTTTCCGGTCATTACCTGGGACAGCATCGTGTAATGCATTGAGCATATCAAATAATGTCTTGTGTTGTTCGTCTGGAACATCAACTCCAGTTCCATATTGTTCTGCGGTCCATGTAATAAGCGCCATTCTGTTCTCCTTTATGTATTGGGTACCTTAGTAAAGCACTAAAGATTTACGCGTAAAAAGTAAGGAAAATTATTGTAAGAACATCTTGGGATAGCGTCAAGCATTATTCGAGAGCATTTTTTTTGACATGCTTATGACAGAAATGGGCAGTTCATGCCTTAGGGATGAGGCTGAAATTAAAGTACCGGATATTGCGCCGGATTTTTGTTTGTAGTTTTCACGGCCCCGTGGGGCGCCTAGTGGGCTAGGTAACCGACGGGGCCGTGGAAAATACGGGCAAAAAGACCAGCAAGATGGGTATTTTAATAAATGCCTCATTCCTTACTATTCTATTCTCCAAGTTTGAGATCTTATCAGCAATTATCTGTGAGTTTTTTTCACACGTTTAATCATTTAAAGCTTGTTTTATTCTGTTTCTGTATTAGCCAATGCATTGATTGAGCAGAGAAGTGTAAAGGCTGTCAAAGATATGACTTCGATGGTGCTATATCGTATCATCGAGTGCATATGATGAAGGATTTTGTTACCGCATGAAGACCGCATCACCTTGGCGACATGGTTTATTTTTTTACCGAACTTTAATCCGATTGATAAATGGCAGAAAAAATATAATTACATTTTCTCAACAAAAATCCGATGAGTCATTTAGCAGCATTTTTTACCAACTATCAGGGAATTATTATGGGCATTATTCGCTTCATAATCGATTTATTTAATAAAGGTAATGGAACTTCAGTTACCAAAAAAAACAACAATCATTCTCATAAACAGAGCGCGATAGCTCAAGGTAGAATGAGAAAAACAGATATCATTAAAGGTAAAAATTCACCCATTCCAGCTGAACCTGGAATATATCGCCATATCAACAAAGAAACCGGCAAAATAGATTATGTAGGGCAAACTAATAACTTGAGGGTTAGGCAGCAACAGCATGCCAGAGACAATAAACTCAATACTGACATTCAATTTGTTGAATATGCGATTAAAAGAGAAAATGCCACAAAAAATGATCTATGTCAAACTGAAATCAAACATATCAATAAACATAAGCCTAAAAATAATAAAACGAAAGGTGGAAATGGTCGACGTTAGCCGAAAAGTTGGGATTATCTAGCTAATCCCAACCCCATTTCATTCTTCAGTTACGGTTTTTTCTCTGACGAGACGTTGTTTGAATGTTTTTATGACTTTTGCCAAGTTGTTTCATTCGTTTGCGTTTGTCAGATAAAGATTCACTATTGCGCTGTTGTTCTGCTAATAGTTTTTGGTAGTTAACTAAACGGCGTTTATCCAGTTGATTGGTCTTAATGGCTTTGCGTACACTACAGCCTGGTTCACTGGTGTGAGAACAATTGGCATGACACCGGCATCGAGTGCGATCGATAAGTATCGCTCAAGTCGAGATAAGTTAAATTCCTGGTTACAGCTAGAGACGATCAAAAGGGTATCTATGTTGGCAGCCATTAATTGCTGATCCACATATCCTCCGGCGGCTTTTCGTTGTAGCAAGCTTTGTCGCTCAAACAAACGGACGGGCCGCATTGACAATTGATCGATTAACAGCCAGTCACCGACGGTAATGGGTGCTAGTTTATTGAGCAAAGTAATCGCGAAGGCCTGTTCACCATGGTCAGATTCGGTGATAATTTGACTGCGATGATGTGCTGTTATCCGTGCTGGAAAACAGCTTTCCATTTCCTTTTCGGTTAATTGTTGTTGAAAAAAAGGTTTCCAGCCTAGTTCACATAAAGATTTTGTCATTACAGGATATTCCTAATTTATTGGAATATAAATCAAGGTTTCTGAGTGAGGAACCCAG
>CAYUAI010000193.1:0-2482 GCA_964442745.1 uncultured Chromatiales bacterium | reverse complement strand
GCAGCTACACGTTACCTCCTTTTTCTACGCAATGGAAATAGCAAAATGATAGCTAGTAATATCCATTCGATGCTTCAGATAAAAACGATGGGCAGCGTGCCGGTGGACACTGGAATCCAGGTGCAATTGTCCACATTGCTGCTCCATGGCAAAATCCAACAACCAACTCAATAAAAGCCCACCGCAACCTTGAGATCGACGCTTCTCCTGCGTGATTAAGTCATCAACATAAACAAACTTACCCATGGCAAAGTTCTCTGTCACACGAAAGCCGGCCAATGCAATAACATCACGGTGATCAAGCAAGGCTAATAACTGATAACCCGCCACTTGCTGACGCTTAAATTGACTCATGAATTCCTGTTCAGCTAAATGCGGCCTCAACGCCGCTATCACAGGAAAACATTGCTGTATTTCATCATCTGACTGCATAATCTTAAGTTGTGACATCGTATTATCCTTTTTTTTGCTTTTCATTGGGCCAAAAAAAAGGCCGCAGATTATGAGAATCTGCAGCCTTTTTTGAGTCCTGTGAATAATGTTTAGGTCATTTGCACTCGCTCAAGGCACACAGATCGGACACGCCGATACCAGCGCAGCCACACAAACATAATCCGAGATTTAATGTGCAATGAGTTATTCATACGCTCTAATCTGACATCATCCAATTCTCCTGTCAACGAAAAATTAACTAAAATAGACAAATTCTTGCTGGTAAGCAAAGAACAAAAAAAAGTGATTGAAGCCGATAACATGACCAATAACAAAAAGAGGAAAGCTCGCATTATGAAAACATTTCAACCCTATCAAGCTCGCCAAATGGTGCTTTATAATACATTCATCAACAAGGTTATGATAAACTGAGGCCGGTAAATGGTGAGTTATTAATCAGATCATTACGACAAGACAAACTCGTTGATGAATTTATTATCTCAGCAGTACCCATTTTACTCGGTGATCGCATTCCTTTGTTTTCAGCTAACCGACCAGAAGAAAAATTAACCTTGGTTAACTCAAAACAATATCCAAGCGGCTTACTCCAAATACATTATCGCCGCCAATGATACCCCCTATTTGATATCATATGCATTGATCCTACATTCCACCTCAGGACATGTGATAACCACAAAAAAATTATCACATCGCGTTTTCCGACCAAATGCCATACCAAAGGGTATTGCCAAGCGAAGAAAAATCAATACGGGATCAAAAATCAAACAATAGACAATCCAGTCTCGGTTAAACATACTCACACTTTTGTATAGAGCATAAATGCATGGCGAATTTTAGTACACACCTGACGGTAGCTTCTGTGGCAAGTAGCATGTTGGCCAGCTTAGTTATCACGGTAAGGGGTGAGCAAATCGAAGAAGCGATTGTTTATTTTTTTGCCGGTGCACTCGGTGGTATCTTGCCTGACATCGATTCAGATAATTCTGCAGCCCTCAAATTCATCTTTACGCTATTCGGGGTATTAATTAGCGCCTTTATGATGGTTCAGCTGGCCGACGAATATGCCATCGTCACCCTGTGGGTCATTTGCATCACGAGCTTCTTGCTGGTTCGCTTTGGTTTAATCCAAGTTTTCGCTAAATTTACCGTCCACCGAGGCATCTTCCATTCAATTTCTTCCGCCCTGTTTTTTTGGTTTAGCACCACGATACTGTGCTTCCATTGGGTCGGACTTTCTGCTTTGCAGTCGTGGTTAATTGGTTTTTTTATCTTCATGGGTTACACCATTCATCTTCTATTAGACGAACTCTACAGTGTTGACTTATTCAACGTCCGGATAAAACGTTCCTTTGGTACCGCTTTTAAATTTGTCTATTTAAAAAGCGCTGCGGCCTCCCTGTGCATGATCGTGATGATATTAATCACCTTTAAATACACCCCTCCCATCGACCGATTCACTCACTTAATATTAAGTCAAGAAACCTATCAAACCCTCTATAAAAAATTCATCCCTGATAGGTTATTGTAAGAATTTTTATGTCTCAATAACGCGGCCTGCATTCTTGATTCTCCCGACTCGATACACACCCTGCTGGATATGCACCCGGTGTTCACTACTAAGTCGATGGCCAAACTTACTCAAACAGGACCTAGTTTTTTGTTCTCATCTGCTAGGTAACAATAATCACTTTCATAGGCTCCTTCCTAATCCCATGACTCTCGATTTAACTTGACGCGAAGAGCTATTTGTTATGTGTTCTATCTGAGGCTATTAAGGAATGGGCATGCAATAACTTCCCGGTTTTACATCTCATCTTCCGCCCGTCTTGGCCCGTTCTTCCATCACAAACGCTCGAAATAGAACCACTATTCCTGCACTTTTGTTCAATCAGAACGAACCAATACAAACCCAATCTGAGCGCCAAACAGGGAAGTTATCACGCGCCCATTCCTAAGCACTTGATAAAAAAAAATGTAACCGTTCACGGGTTTTCCCACTTGGCCTGATAGCGGCTAAGTGATGAGGTAT
>CAYUAI010000192.1:0-2590 GCA_964442745.1 uncultured Chromatiales bacterium | reverse complement strand
TAGTTGTCTATCCCTAATATCTTCAATATTCACTAAAAGCCCGAACATTCCCTCAAGCTCGCCAAAATTAATTTCAGTCACACCCGTGCATAACATTTTTAAATACTCTACATCATCACCATTTAACAGCTTCCCAAGGACAAGTTCTAAATCGTAATATGCAACGGGCTTTAATCCAATAAATTTTGCTATATCGTTATGAATCATGACTTGTATTCTCCAGGTAAGTGACAACCTGTTTCCATCAGTGTTTTACCCGGTCCCCTTTCGATAATAATCGATGACCTCGCGTAAAGCTGTTTGATTATCAATCATTGACGGCTAAGGGGGGGGGTGAGTTTGGTGGTGGTATTTTTACTCGGTGCTTTGCCAGTACTTTCTGCAATCAACCCCAAATCCTTTTGCAGAATCTCACAGGCAAAACAAAAACTTACCCCTTGGGTTTGCATGACCCAATCAATGACAGAACCGCCTTTTTGACAGACACCCATGCAGCGCCAGAGATTAGTTTTAGGTATGATCACTAGACTGACGGTTTTATCGTCATGGAATGGGCAGTTGAGAATATAATCCTTGCCGTGTTTTTTTAGTTGGTGGCCTTGAGATTCCATCAGCCGAACAAGAGATACCTCGCGTTTAGTTTGGTCAATTACTGTACTTGCAAGCCGTGCTATAATTAATTTCCTCGAAAACCTTATCAATAGTCCTAATAGTGCATATCATAATGGACACTAATGTTACTTTTTGGCAAGACTTATTTATGAAGAAGCTGCAATGACCATTCAAACTCATCATTGGATTCTAAGGTTTGGATATGTCAATTTTTGCTGAACGCCTGCGATTACTCAGGCAAGCTAGAAATATTACGCAAGCACGACTTGCCGATCTTTTGGAAGTTAGTCCTCGCGTTTATAATCGCTGGGAGAAAGGCGGCAACATACCGCATTTTGATACTATCGTGAATATTGCGGATATTCTTCAAGTGACTCTCGACGAACTAGCGGGAAGAGAGAAACCTTCACTAGACTTGAAAATCAGAAATTATCAGCTCCATCAACTTTGCCAACAATGCGATACTTTACCTGATGAAGATCAACAAGCCCTGATTGTTTTAATGGACAGTTTAGTGAAAAAATCTGACATGACTAAGGTCATCGGAAAAACAAATCATGGTTAATCCAACACCACGAGGAACTCACTATGCAAGCAGCTAAACAGGAAGCGCTCAATACCATCAACCAATTACCAGAAGATGCCGACATGGATGAAATCATGTACAGGCTTTATGTGTTGGACAAGATCAGAAAAGGTCAAGAAGCTATAGAGCAAGGAAAAACAATTACCAGCGAAGAACTTAAACGAGAAATCGATTCATGGTAATTTGGTCGGAGCCTGCCAAAGCCGATTTGCGTTCCATCCATGATTTTATTGCTCACGACGCACGTCATTATGCCAAAAAGGTAACTCAAGAAATTCGGGAGAAAACGGATATTTTGGAAAACTTACCTAATGCTGGAAAGAAAGCGACAGAACTAGATAATGATAACATTAGAGAGCTGTCACTTTATTCGTACCGAATTATTTATGAGATTAACCATCAGAATATTTCTGTATTGGCTGTAGTCCATAAACACAGGGATTTGATGGCTGAAGATATTGGTAAATAACAAAGGTAAGCATTATGCGTGAAGAATATGATTTTTCAAAAGGCGAGCGTAGTAAATTCTATAATCCCGAAGCTAAGGGTCTGTAAAAAAATAGCTTCACATTTTTAGGTGTGCTGGCAGGTAACAAAGAGTAATTTAATTTTGGTAGCACATCATGCCTCGTCAGTTTTAATTGTGCCATTTCCTCCTCAGAAATTGATTCGCCTTTAGGGTAAATATTTTTGTTGAGTTATGCTGTCACCTTAAGTCCTGTTGACGCTTTAGTTGTTCGAATATACTTCAAAACGATTTCATAATTCTCTTAATGGTTTGCCGGCCCAGTTTTTACTTATCTCACTAAACAGCCGATACTCAATTGGATGTACCGGTAGGATAATGGCAAACTGTCATATCTAAATTAGGCTGATTGCAAGTTATATTCTGCAAATGGTATTTCCAGGCACGAGGTCGAACACCATTGCTACCACCACTATCAGCGAGTATCAATATCTTTGTTGATGTTGGATATCTTTTCTTTCCTTCCGTTTTCCACCACTGATTTATGACATTAACAGCAAACGCCGGGGCATCGGATGAAATTCCAACAATGACTTTTCCTTTGTTGACTTGTATGTCATAGATTTCATAATAGAGTTATATTTGTGCTTTAAGGTGCAGATAATCAGAAATATTATGATTTTTTTATGTTGAAATTAAACATAAATATGTGACGTTATTATTTGACAAGCCCTAAGTTATTATACGTATCAAAACTACCATCAGACTTTAAACACGTTAGAATTGGTTTCCATACCCACCGATACCCTTTCGTTGGCACCACAATATCTGCATTTCCGGAAAGTGAATAATCTTCGATATAATCTCCAGCCCACGGATCACTACAAAATGAATCCGTCCCAAATGGCGTATTCGTCGCATTACCC
>CAYUAI010000191.1:0-2648 GCA_964442745.1 uncultured Chromatiales bacterium | reverse complement strand
TTATTTTTTGGAATCACTGTCTTGACTATGGGGTCCACTTTAGTAGTGTATAAAACTAAGGACGAGCTAGGGTAGATATATTATCTGATAAATCAATTGTTGCTCTTTTTGAAAGTGTTGGCCATATAGATCACTTGGTGATTACCAGTGGATTTGTAACAGGAAAACAGTTCAATGATTTGTCTGAAGAAGATGCTAAAAGAGATTTTGAAATAAATTTTTGGGGAAGATTCAATGTTATTAAGTGTGCATCAAAACAGATAAGCAAAGGCGGGTCAATAACACTCATTTCTGGTGCATTTGCTACAAAACCAAACCCAAACGTTTTTATGACATCTGTTTCGGTGGTAGCGATTGAAGCCATGGCAAAAATGTTAGCCATATCACTTTCTCCTGTAAGGGTTAATGTCATATCGCCATATGTGATTGACACAAGCTTGGTTGGGTCTGGTAAAACCAGTGCGGATAGAAAGAAATTTTTAGAATCTACCGCAAAAAGTCTTCCATCAAAATGTATCGGGAGTCCAAAAGATATTGGAGATGCAGCAGTTCTTCTAATGTCGAACCCTTATATTACGGGCAGTATACTATCGATAGATGGTGGGTTTACGGTAATTTAAGTGAAGAACACATAAATCAGGTAGCTGAGGGTTTTTCTCCCTCAGCCCCACACTAGGCTGATGAATATCGCCCTCATTGCCGAATCAATTACCGATCCTGTTTTTGTTCCTCATCGAATTAGGAAAAAACCTCTCGCTGCTTAGCCTGAACGGACTGACCGATCTGTTTTTTGCACCAGTCAATTACATCTTTTGTGCTGACGCTCGTCATGGCCTTTTTGATAATCTCGTCGCTCAACGTTGATACAATGGCCCCCATGGCTAACACCAGTCCGGTAAATCCATTACTGCTTTGATCTCGTTCAATGAACTTTTGCTTGCCAAAGACAGATTCTATCACTTCACTGCTCGCGGGCAATCTTTCCTTTGGCAGATAACACTCGCTTTGCTGTTCACCAACAAAACTTAACAATTGTTTTTGCATCGCTTGAGCCATCGGTGTTTCAAGCTCAGGTAATTGTGCCTTCAGATAAGCTTTTAACTTTTTCTGGCTATTGGATTGTAAATAGTTCGATCGCATGTAATGAGTGACTTTAACGCAGACTTGCATTGTTTCCCCCCAACTGATGAGCTCCTCTTCAAAGTCCGTGATAGGTCCCAAGAGGATTTTGATGTCCTCATCTTTTTGATCGGGATGTGTCACCAAAAACAGAAGACGCTGCGCCCATCTTAGTAAAGGAGCCACGTTCATATAGCGGGACTTGGTACGTTGTTTCGGTGGGCGAAGGTGCGCTAAACGGGTTTGTTGTCAGCGACTTTTGACTTGACTGGCAAAGCCGGTAAACTCATTCCAGCGAGTGTCTTCGTGCAGCTGTTTCTTGAGCAGACACACCACTTTATGGGTAATATCATACAGTGGACTCGTCAAAAGATGAGTCTCGAAAAATCGATCTACCCCTGATTTAATGTCACTGCCATGATCAGATAAAATGGCTCGCGGTAGACCGGTTTTTTTCGCGACCGCTTCCAACTGCTCATAAACAATCTTTCCATTGGATGATTTGACGGGTAATAATTCAATGAGTTCCAGGTGGTGATGTTGAAGGCATTGACCGGCCTTTGGCAAATGATTTTGGCGAATACCTAAAACCACAAAGCCTTTTTCGCCACCAATTTGAACCGTATGATCAATGATCCATACCCAGTTGTCGGTGATTGTTTTGGGTCGAGTTAACATATAATAGCCTAAGCGCATGAGCCAAAAACGGCCGCTATACCAACGGGGTATCGGTCGCTGGAGATTGAAAAAGAATTTCACGACGGCTTGGCATCGAGCCGCCCCACGCAGACTCGTGGCCGCCGAGAGGACAAATTCCAAGAATAATCGAATATGGCCGACAGAATAATGATGAGCCGGGATTTTCTCTTCCAACTCAGGAGAAGAACTGAAGTCAGGCGTTATCTCGTTGACTTTTTTTTATTGTTATTGAGCGTCTCATCAACCTCTTGTTGTCGAAGTGTTTTCACTTCTTTTCTCAACTCAAGGGCTTCTTGTTTCCAGGTCTCTTTGGTATGGGTCAAGAATCGAACTTTATTTTCTAGACGTTTGATAACGGTTTTTGAGGCCTTGTGTTTTTCTCGCCAATTATCTCGACTCTGCTCGAAAAATCGCACTAATTTATGGGTGGGGATTTTGTAACAGGTATGAGAGGCGTAGCGTATCATTTTGTACTTCCTTGTCTCAGAAAATAAGGTCTCATTTGAGGATCATAAAGGCTATCATTTTAAATAAGGAAAATCGAGTGGTTTTGGCTGATATTCATCAGCCCACCCTGATGCTACCTCAATCCTCTGTTTAGCGGATTCTGGCGGCAGTAATTCCAGTCGCCATCATGTTTTCAAGGAAAGCTTACAAAAATTATCCAACGTCATTGGCCGAGAAATTCGGATGGCCCATTACCCCAGGGCAATCGCTCTATGCAAATATCGCTGTCAGAACCTGTTATATCCGCCTATTTTTCGATATTGCAATATTGGTAGTGGGTCAAACCTGTGAATTGGCGTATAATTACAGGCATGACATATTAT
>CAYUAI010000190.1:0-2656 GCA_964442745.1 uncultured Chromatiales bacterium | reverse complement strand
GGGTCAAATCCCATAAAGGTACCTAACGCGACATAGGAATTGTTATTACTGAGGTCTAAGTTGTTCAATTTTCTCTGGCGGGAAATGTCGATAAAATGTGGTTCTGCCTATTTCAAGCGTTTTAATAATATCTGAGATAAAAGGATAATTCTCTGTATCTTTGAGCATGGCTTGGGCTGTACGGATTTTATCATTTGTCATTGATGTAGGTCTTCCCCCAACACGACCATTCTTTCGTGCGGTTTTGAGACCAGCCTTAGTGTTTTCAACGATGATCTCCCGTTGAAACTGATCAAATGCCGCATTCATATGAAAAAACAATCGACCTTCTGGCGTGCTGGTATCAATGTTTTGAGTGATGATTTTTAAACCGATTTGCCGATTTTCAAGGTCTTGAACGGTAGCGATTATTTGAGTAAGAGACCTTGCCAATCGTGAAAGCTTCCAAACCACAAGCGTATCGCCTGCGCGCATGTATTCCAGGGCTTCCTGTAATTGGCGCCGTCTTTTATCCATACTGGATATTTTTTCCATAAATATTTTTTTACACCCCGCCTCATTCAATGCATCTACTTGCAATTGCGGGTTTTGATCCAACGTTGAAACTCTCGCATATCCAATGAGCATATTTTGTATTCCTAAAACGGTTTTTTGTGATATTAACAGGACATATAATCAGGAACAATGTTTTAGAACAGGTTTTCCCTGTTTTTTTGCTAATTCCTAACGACTGTACATGTTGTTCTTAAAACGATCGTTTTTAAAACAATAAGAATAGGCTTTTTTATGCCACGAATGAAAATTCTTAACAAATCCGAACAGGAGAGTTTTGATACACCTCCTGTCTTTAATAGCGTAGAGCGTAAGCAGTTTTTTGATGTTCCTGTTGCGATTATTGATATGTGTAAAAATCTGCGTAAGCCCAATTACAGGATTGGTTTTCTTATCACTTACGGATACTTCAAAGCAAGAAGGCAGTTTTTCAAACCTGAAGATTTTCATTTGCGTGACATACAATTTGTGTCGCAGAAAATAGGAGGTTCATTAGAAAGTATTAATGTACTTGATTATCCCCCTCGTACACGGCAACGCCATGAACAAGAAATACTTCATTACTATGGGTACCGCCGTTTTGATGAGGATGCAGAAAGTTATATCAAACAGGAAGTATCTGACATGGTTAAGGTACAACTCAAGCCGAAACTTATTTTTTGGCGTTGCGTTGACCTTTTAACAAAAAAGCATATTCAGGTGCCTAATTATAATCAGTTATCGAAGATTATTTTAAGCGAACTTAATCAGCGGAAGAAAGAATTGGCGGTTATTATAGATCAAGAATTATCCCAAAATACACGATCTGTATTGGATGGTTTACTTGCCCAAAACAATGATTTATCCACTGATAAAAATGCTCAATATTTACGTTACAAACTAACATTATTTAAAACAATTTCTCAATCTACAAAACCATCTAAAGTCAAAGAACGTGCTGATGATTTACTCTATCTTCAAGAACTTTATGGAAATCTGGAAGCAATATTATCAGTACTTAAACTCGGTAAGGAAGGCATTCATTACTATGCAAGTGGTGTTATTAAAGCTGATATTTTTCAGTTACATCAACGCTCACAAGAAGATCGTTACGTCCATCTCATTGCATTTATCGCTCACCAATATTATTGCCTTCAGGATAATCTTGCCGATGTCTTGTTGACAGTAATGCAGTCATACCAAAATAGCACTATACGAGAACATCGTGATTGGTGTTATGAGAACAACAAGCAGCGTAATAAGTCTTTCAAATCTCTTTTTGATAACGATATGTTTACAACCTTTGCTGATATACGAAATGTGCTTAATGACGAAGTAATAAATGATGCACAGAAGATTGCACAAATACAAAAACTCTTACCACAAAAAGCGGTTGATAAAAGTGAAGAACTGAAAATAAATTTACAAAAAACGCTCAATGACAAACCTTATTTTGAGATATTGGAAAATCGATCTATACGCCTGCAAAACCGTATCAGCCCGATTGTTAAGGTGCTGGATATTCAGGGTGAGACTGGAACAGAGCCACTAATGGAGGCTATCGCCTATTTCAAGGAAAAAGACGGAAATATCACCAAACATGCACCCTTTGGATTTCTGAACTCACAACAGCACAATGCCATTAATGAAGGTGGAACATTCCATATTTCGCTATATAAAGTTTTCCTGTTTACGCATATTGCCTCTGGTTTAAAATCAGGAATATTAAATTTAAAACACTCATTTAAATATCGTACTTTAGACGATTATCTCATCTCCAAAGAACGCTGGAACAAGGAAAAAAATGCGCTAATAGAACGAGCTGATCTGAAAGAATTTGTTGACCCTGCGCCAATACTTGATGCGTTGGATAATGCGCTTTATGAACAATATAAAATAACGAATAAAAGCTATCTTGATGGGAAAAATCAGCACCTAAAGGTTAAAGATGACGGAAAATTCACCATCGCAACACCCAAACAGGAAGAACACGAAAATACATCCCTTCAATCATTTTTTCCAGAACAGCCCGTGCCATTGATAGAAATTTTATTTACCGTCAATAAACATACTGGTTTTCTCGAAGAGTTTGAGCATTGGCAACAACGTTATACAAAAAACACAG
>CAYUAI010000189.1:0-2715 GCA_964442745.1 uncultured Chromatiales bacterium | reverse complement strand
AACCTTATACCATATCAAGGCTTGCAGAAGAGGCCGGTGTTAGTACAAGTATTGTTAGGGATTATCAGTTGCGCGGCATAATCAAACCCAGTGAATGTATGGATTGTGGTTATGGGGTATATGATGACACTGTCCTTGATCGTTTACGCTTTGTGCGCGCAGGTACGCTGGACGTTCTTGCTCAATTGTGCAAGGCGATTGATCAATCGGATCGTCGAAAATTATATAAAATGAGAGATATCATTGAAACAATACTCGATGATAAGCGTCATCTTCTAGAGACGTTTAAGCACAAAATGCAATTGCTATCCAATCCTAAGGAACGCCACTGATGTCATCATCCGTTGCATTAAAACAAGCTATTGATTTACAGGCTTTGCTGGATGATTTTCCCGAAGAGTTTATCCATATTCCACCGCTACAGCAAAAGATCACCATCACACTGTATCGATTACTGGCAGAAGGTAGTGCTGTCACACGCCAACAATTGGCGCAAAAAGCAAGCGTGACTGAATTAGCCGTTGATGAAATGCTAAATGCTTGCGGTGGTGTATATTTTAATGATGACAAAGACATTATTGGATTTTTGGGACTAACTATTGAGCCAATAGGACATAAGTTCATTATTGGCGATCAAGAGCTATTCACTACACAATATATAAAGGAATAAAAGCATGAAACAGTTAGCCGGTTCATTGGGTTCAGTTGTCGCTGGTGCATGCTGTTTAGGGTTGCCTCCCTTGATTGCCACATTAACCGGTATTGGTATGGGTTTTTTATTGCATGATGCAATACTCATTCCTTTGTTGCTTGTCATGTTGGGTTTTACCCTGTGGAGTTTAAATGCATCAAGAAAACGTCATGGTCAGAATAGGCCTCTTTATTTTGGGATGACAAGTAGCTTGTTAGCCTTTGTTGGACTTTGGATACTCGCTCCGATGTCATGGGTTGGATTTGTTGGATTAATTGCGGTATCTATTTGGGATATGTTGTTAATGCGAAAACAAGGTATCGCCTGCGAACCAACTGTTGGTAGTGGTTGAAAATTAAATGACACCGAGTAATCATGAAGCAGGATAGGCCAGCGTTGGCAATAATTCTAAGTTGTACCGATGGATAAAAAGCTTGAGACAGATCTCATGCATTTCAAGTAATTTTGAAAATGAGAGTGTCTTTCTCACGAAACGAGCGAGGTGTTGACGCAACGTATTATTCCAGCGCTTAATGTGATTAGTTTGCCCGGATTGTTTACGTTTCCACAAACAGAGACAAGTCACTTCATCTCGGTCGCCCACGGCGTAAGCGACCACTTGACGCGTTTCACGACATAAAGCGATCCAGATCCAAACCTTGTTCGATTTGCAAAAAACAAAGGAGCACAGTTCATCCAGTTCAAGTATTGGGGAGTGAGTGGGCTCCGCCGGTGGCAGTGTATTGACTAAAGGCGGGAGTTCGCTGGATTTTTTTTTAGCCAGACGCTGAGTGTTTAACGAGACACACCAAACGTTCTTTCAATCCCTCTCAGGCTGGAGCGCTCTTGATAGGCTTTTATAATGACATCTTTCTCATCTTCGGTATACGCGACTTTAGGGTGGAGTACACCGCTGGCACCACAGTTTTTACACATATACTGTTGATTTCCACAAACATTCTTGCCATTTTTAACAATAGACTCACTGTCGCATTTACGACAGGTATGGATTCTAGTTTCAACGATCAATTGACATTCCCCTATATGATGATGTCGGGTTTTAATTGATCCAGCATACTAAATCATTTATGATTTATCCACTACCCCAACTGTTTAATCCCATGAAAGCTTATGAATAATAATGTCTTATTAACCATTGGAAAACTCGCCGCTACGACTGAGGTTAACATCGAAACGATTCGTTACTATCAACGTCTGGGATTAATCAATGAGCCACCGAAGCCATTGAGTGGATTCCGAGTATATCCAACCTCTGATGTTAATCGTCTGAGATTCATCAGGCGTGCCCAGCAGCTTGGGTTTACACTGAAAGAAATTCATGAATTACTGGATCTTGGTGATGGTCATTGTCGAGAAGTCCAAGTTTTAGCGAAGCAAAAATTAGAAAAAATCGATTCTCATATGAAAGACCTCAAAGCGATGCGCAAAGCATTAAATGCATTGCTTACTCAATGCGAGCTTGACGAAACCCCGGATATTCATTGTGCCCTGATTGATTCATTGAATAAGCCATGATGATGGCATAACTGGAGAGTCACGAGTTCTCCCTACTCATAAGGCAGCAATTATCTGTAAGTTTTTATTTCACGCCTTTTCGCCAATAATGTCACTGTTAAAATGTAAAAACCAGATTGAACAGTTAAAAAGTGAAACAACAAGTGAAAAATGGGGCGCTGATACCTGACTCAATACCGCAAAATTGGCACAACAGGCAAGCACAAACCTGATGCAAGGATATTAACGCTGCATCAACAATAAAAACGAGAAAGATGAAAGATTACGTGATGAGAAAATGATCCGCTAGGGTGAATGGCACTTCACAACATAACCGCCAGTGACATCATAAGCCTCACGATCCAAAAAGTAAGCCAGTAAATGTTCCAGGCTTTCGAAGAGGTGGAAGTTAATAAGCGTGCGCAACTTTTCCCAGAGACTGCGTTTACTGCCCGCCATTTTACGGCAGCCCTGATAGGCCTTATCACACAGTTCCGCGATTTGATGAA
>CAYUAI010000188.1:0-2751 GCA_964442745.1 uncultured Chromatiales bacterium | reverse complement strand
CATTATGAGCTAAATTGCTCCTTAAGGGGTGGTCTGATTTACGGGGTCCACTATAAGTGTTTAAGGGAGCGCTCAACGTGGGAAGAGCGTGAGGATCGATGTTCGGACAGTTCAGACAGGAGTTTTTTGCGTTTTTGCTCCAGTTCTTCAACAAGGCTTTGTTGGGTCTTGGCCGTTGCTTGCCCTGGTTTGATTTTCTCGATCTCTTTCAGCAGAGTTTGAAACTCAATCCCAATTTCACGGCCGCTCTTTCCTTCACTGGACGGCAGCCCTTTAAACGTTGTCTCTAATTTATCTTCCTCACTATTGATACCCCTGTTCAGTGATTCGATGAGTGAGTCAATTGCTGTTTTTGATGCGGTAAATGTTTCTTGCCACTGAGTCAGAATGGTTTCTGTTTCACGTTTTAGCTTATCGAGTTCGATTCGTATTTTTTCTAATACCCCGGCATGCGGAAGATTTTTTAACGCGGTATCACTGAGAAAAACGGTGTCGGGTAAGACCTCCTGAATAGCAGAAAAGGCCGCTTTCAGATGTGCCAATTCTTCGTCAGAAACCCGTTTTGATAATCGTTTTTCTGTTTCCAGTAACGGAATGATTTTTAGCTTATCCTCAAGCCCAAGGGATTTGAACTGATTAACCTGCTCTTCTAGTTTGAGTAAACGCGACAACTGATCCTCTGTGGAAGCAATATTACTTAATGCCTCCATAAGTTTAACTCTGTTTTCAGCTAAAGCCGCCAGAGCCTTCCTGATTTTCCCTTCACTATTTATGCCTGCGGTCAGTGTGCTGGTGCCTGTTCTTTGAGTATCGATCTGCCTGGGTTCCAGCCCTGCCCCCAAAAAGCGAGCTAGCAGCTTTCGCTGCGCATCCGCATCTTGAGCAATTTCATAAATTTCATTTTGTCCGTACAGCTCAATCTCAGGCAACAGGTCAGCAGGCGTAAAGGGAGAAATGGCATCGTTTTCATCTTTTACACTGGCGCTTTCACCATAGCGCCGAGCAATCGTGAACCACTTGCCATTCATTTTGGATGAGCGGATCTTCAGTTCGATTCGGGCTTTTGATCTGCCCAAATTTTCATTGATAATCTCATTGTGCTGTTTTAATGCATTTTTGCCGATGGGTTCCAGCTCAAGAGTGTAACGAATGCACTCCAGTAAGGTTGATTTGCCAGTGCCACGGCCACCGATAACGGCGTTTAGGTGTTCTGAAAACTCAACAGAGAGGCCATCTAGATAACCGCCCATTACCTGTAATGATTCGATTCGGGAGTAGTACTTTTCTGTCACATCACTGTTTAATCGCACTCGTGGTTCTGGGTCTTGAAAAGCCAGCTTAAAAGAATCAAAACCGGGATTTGTCATCTTGATAAGGCAAGATGCTTTGGGGTTTCCCAAGTCTTCCGGTGTGGCCACATCTTTAGCATTGATGATTGCAGCAGGTAATTCCCGTCGATACTCAGGTGTTTTGTTTAACAGAATTTGTCGATAACCGTTTCCTGTTTCGCTTTTAAGGTCATCCACTGATCCGGGAATCTGTGCAGCTTTGAGCAGTGGGTTTTGCCAGACATGTACAAGCTTCTGTTTTAGTACGCCACTATCATCGGTGCAGTGAGCGGCATAAGCGATCCCACCCAGCTCATCAACTTTTGCAAGTAAGTCGTTGCCACCCAGGTTAGATGGCCAGACACCATTGTCCCAGCGCGCCCAGGTAACGATTTAGCTTGTCTTTGGAGGTATCTTCCGAAAACAGACAGACAAAATGTGCCTTTTCGGTGGAGGCAATCTCAAATCCAGGGAAAACAATAATGTCATTCGCATTCATTATGGTGCGAATGGCGTCTATGCCATCAACATTGCCATGATCCGCTACTCCAATGACCTTAATGTCATTTTCCTTGGCTATTTGTAAGAGTGCCTGGTTATATTGCTCTTCCGTCATCTCATGGTCATTGCCACGATAGGCGATGTAGCTTGCCGGATTCACCTGCAAGGCACATTTCCAAAATATTGCTTTGGTGTATTGCTCAGACATTAATCTATCTCCGTGTAAAGTCGCTCAGGATTTCTCACGCTATCCTTCGCTCAGTGGAGGCAGCTTCAATTTTTTTTGTTTCTCCATTTTTTCACAAAAAGCGTCAAACTGCTTGCGAACGAGTTTAAATGGAGTCGTTTTGGCATTTTCCCAACGGTTAATGGTTGCAAAACTAACCCCCAGCTCATGAGCAAGCGCTTCCTGAGTCAGCCCCAGTTGTTTGCGGGTCTCTTTTACTCGTTCTGAAAAGTTGTTTGGGCTTATTTTGATCATTAGGCTATGTTTATCTAGTGTGTTAAAGAGTATTCGCGAAGTATAACAGGTGATATAGCACGTGCGAGGTTAATGTTGCTGTTTGGTGTGACATATGCACCTTTATTAGTGACCATCCTGAAATATTAGAGAATCGAAAAGGATGAGTGAATGTTGGGAACTAATTTGCCCAAAATCACTCAGATCAGCCGTTGTTTGATACACTAGCCCGGATTAACGCTGTTCTAAATTAAAGGGGGATCATGATAAGAAATCCATCCATTCGCCGACTAATCGTCGCCTTGTTTCTGCTCATGGGGCCGCTGACGCAGTTCCAGACGCTGTATGCTTGCGAGTTGATGGAGTATGACCATGAACACGAGCGGCCCAGCATGATTTGTTGCTGCGACGAACCGGGTGACATGGGCGCGATGGGCTGTGAGATGGATGGCACCTGTCAGG
>CAYUAI010000187.1:0-2865 GCA_964442745.1 uncultured Chromatiales bacterium | reverse complement strand
AAGTTATCTCCATAGGAATAAGACATTCCTCTCTTAGAGGAAAAGGGTTAGCAAAATCAAAAGGGGTCAATTTTTTACTTTTGCTATTTTATGATCCGTTATTACTTGATAAAGATGATGTTACGTATTTATATAGTAACGGTATCAGGGCGTGTGAATACTGGACCCCAATGAAGTATTGTAACGGTAATGAAGTGCGGCTGTTCTGGTTGCGTGATGATGTAATGGCTTTTACCTATTTCTATCTTAGGTATGCGTTCCCACGCGGGAGCGTGGAAACGAGAAATAGGAGGTAGAATAACGCATGGGGTCGTTGTCGAGACAAAGCCGAGCACCAAACAAGGAAGTTATTCTATGCCCATGCTTTAAGTGACGCGAAACTGTTCTTTGTCAATGTGGTATTTTTTCAGCAGCCTATCGAATGAACGTCTTTCTTTGGCGGCACGTTTAGCTGCCTGGGTAACATTACCGTGGGTTTCTAGCATCACTCTGGATAAATAATGTTTCTCAAAATCAGCAATGACTTTGACTTTGGCCTGATTAAAGTCCAGATTGTAAAAGGCATGATCCCGTCGATCTAGGTGTCGCTTTCTGCGATTTTTTTCAGGTAGATTATGTTTGTTAACCTTGATGCAAGTCGCGTCTGAAAGTAAAAATTCTCTATGTATAAAATTTTCTAATTCTCGGACATTGCCATGCCATTCTTGATTTCTCATCCAATGTAATGAATCGACGTGTAGTGTTTTTTTCGGTTGGTGGTATTGGTGGCGATAACGCTGCATAAAATGTTGGGCCAGGTGAATGACATCATCACCTCGATAGCGTAACGGAGGCATGCAAATTTGCATAATATTAATACGGAAAAATAAATCCTGACGAAAGCAGCCTTGTCTGACGAGTTTCTGTAATGATTGATTACTGGCGGCAATCACTCTGATATTGGCTTTTTTATATACACTACCTCCTAAGGGAAGATATTTTTTATCTTGTAAAAAACGTAATAAGATGACTTGGGCTCGGGGGGATAGACTATCGATCTCATCAAGAAATAAGGTGCCTCCATTGGCTTGTGCGACCAATCCCGATTGCACGTCTTTCGCATCTGTGTAAGCGCCTTTATTGTGTCCAAATAACTCATTTAATATTAAATCATCTGGCAATGCACCACAATTTAATGGAATAAAAGGAAATTTTTTGCGATTGCCAAGATAATGAATGGCTCGTGCGGCAAGTTCTTTGCCGGTTCCGGTTTCTCCTTCAATCATGACGGATGCGTCGCAGTGGGTAATTTTCTTGATGGCTTTAAGGGTATTAATGAAGCAGCTTGAATAGCCAATTAGGTTAAAGTGAGAAAATTCTTCAATGATATTATTTTTATTGAAGTCATACGTCGGATTTGATTGATTTGGCAATAGTTGATTCACTCGCAAACGCAGTTCTTGTTCATGGCATGGCCAAACAATAAACTCATCACAATCAGGAAAAATTTCCTGTGGCCAGATTGTTTGTCTGGAAGTATTTTGAAAAATGACAAGCATGGGAGGCTTGCGAATTTTCTGTAAAATAGCGAGTTCTCTTGTTTTACTAAAGTCAGTTTCATTGAGAAAAAGAATCAGTAAATCGGCATGCAGTTTGTCCAATTGTGTGGGCCAATCGTCGCCTGTTTGTACACTGACGGTATGGTTACAGTTAACGAGAAATTTTTGTAGCGGGTGATAATCAACGTTTTCCGTTAAACACAAAATTGCAGAATGCATCATTTCCATAGAAGTAAAATCCTTTTATAAAATGACTAAAGAAAGAGAATGCAATCACTTTTTGGTTTTGCATCCCATCTTCAGCCCGTCTTCGCCTAAAGGCGCTTAACTTTTGATTCTCGCTTTTTAGTGACACAAAGCTCACAGGTATGAGGCGATATGGTGTTAGCCAAAAACGATACCATTGCACAAGGTGGCTTATCGCAAAATCATGCAGAGCCATTTAGAAATCATTTAGGAAGGAGTTTTTATGCAGCGACGATGTAACAGTTGGCTGGATTTTCCATTCGACGGAACGGTAAACAAATTGATGCCACTAACACCCCGAACTCACCTTATTAACAAACAACTAACTCAGGAATGGTTAGTGTATTTGTTGTCCTCACATGTGTTATTCGTTTAAGGTATTGTTGCTATAAGCTAACTGATTTACCAAAAAAACGCAACAAAAATGTGGCGGCTGGCATGTAATGTGTTGGGCTTAACGGTGAATAATTAATCAAAGGTGGGGCGCGTCGCATGACGGCATGACATGATTATTGAGAATACCCTCGATTTCCGATGCTGATTTTTATCAATTGGTTATTTTCAAAAGTGAGTATGCGAATAAAATAGGTCGCGCCAAAGTTGTAGGTCCATTCGTCAATGGGGATCGTGATTTGTTGGCGACCGCCAGGCGATAGGTTGCGAGTGACGGTGGCATAACGTTGCTCCTTGAGGTCAGGTTCACCACATTGGTGGATAATTATCGATTCGTGGGTACCGAGTCGCAAGTTATTGACTTGACATCGCTGGCTGGTTGCCGAATCAATAAAACCACGGCTACCTGTTTCAATCTTCACCAGTTGGCTGCCATGAAAACTTAAAAACCGCATAAAAGATTGGGGACCGGGATTATACACCCAGCGCTCATTAATGCTTGCCAGACGGTGTACAAAACCGGTATTAGGCCAATTGATAATATCTTCGCGCCAGTAATCTTTCCAATCCGGTTCCCCACATTTTTTCAAGACTTCCAGTTTGGCGTCATTTTCAGAGATGAGTCCGTGAGCACAGCGCCAAGCCCAAACGGGTGGGTGAGTTAAACAAACTAAGCCTAAGCCGATTA
>CAYUAI010000186.1:0-2944 GCA_964442745.1 uncultured Chromatiales bacterium | reverse complement strand
AACCAGAAGGGATGAAAATTAAATTGAAAGGCTATGAATTTAGAATTGCTGTTGACTCACTTGCCGTTGAGAAAACTGCTACGCTCAGCGATCAAGAACGCATGATTTTTTTCTCGGACCTTGATGGAAAGTGGCAACACATCTCATCACATTGGCAACAAGTCAATGGCGTATTTCGCGGGATGGCTACCCAACTGGGGCGTGGCTGGGATTTGTCTCAAGGGGTTTTGTCCAGTATTGATTGGCGCAAAGTCGTTTATTACCGGCAGTTAATAAAGCATTACCCACAACTCATTGACATCGTTGATAGCTTGGGACGTCACCGGTCCCTCATTGATAGACCGGCAGAGGTTCCGATGAAAAAATTACATCCAGTTGCTTCGACCGAGCGATCTGTCAGCCAAGAAAAATCCACGCTAGCGCCACCGGAATGTATTGACGGTATCACACGTAGTGATGATATCGCCCGTATGCTAGCTGCCGAAGCGGCCTTGTTAGGACATCCTAAATTGCATTTGTTATGGCATGCAAAGCGCGCCGAACACGCGCTGTTATGCTATCAACCTCAAGGGGTATTGTCAGAGCACCCAGTGCTGCGGCCACCCACCGAACCTGCCATCCCACTACCGTCTCAACAACGCCCGTCAGGGGAGGCGATCCAGGGACCGATTATTATTTGTATTGATGCTTCTGGGTCCATGCATGGTCAACCCGAATATTTAGCCAAAGCCATCAGCTTGGAGGTGTTACGATTAGCCAATCAACAGCAACGCGCTTGTTATTGTTATACCTTTAGTGGTCCGCAGCAACTCATTGAACAGCAGCTACGCTTTGATCGACAAGGGTTACGGAAAATTATACAGTTTTTAAATTTAACATTTCAAGGCGGCACTGACGTTCAAGCACCGATTCAACGGGCACTCGAAAAAATTCAGCAGCATGACTGGCAACAAGCCGATATTTTATTCATCAGTGATGGACGCTTTGTGGTCCCCTGTGAACTGGTCGATGAGGTCGCGGCAGTACGCCAAACATTTCACTTGCGTTTGCACGGATTGTTAATTGATGGCCGGCGAGTGAACAATATGGCACAGATTTGTCATCCCATTCATCGCTTTGAGCAATGGCAAAAATAACGAATCTCAAAAGTTATTTAACCATTGCTATCAGTTCTTTCTCTTTCTTTTATTTCTACAGATAATGTTCGATAGAAAATTTCAGCACGGACAGACCAGTAATGCCTCATAAACTGATCAAAATGATGGGCTGGAAAAATAAATTATAATCAGATTGTTCGAATTATTAAGTGCTTCAATCGTCGTCTATTCCAATAGAATTTCGTGCTATTTTATGCAGAAGCGTTTTTAATTCCTCTGCAAAAATAAATTTCACATTGCTGTCATTATCTAAAAGTTTTTCATTGTTATTTTTTTCGGCTTGAGTAATAACAACAATTTTTTCGATTAATTTTAAATTTTCACTCTCCCAATATGTTTCTGCTTGATTGATTTGATTGATTACATCTTCAGCAACAAACCCTTTGTAATCCTTTACTTGAATAGCTATTCCATACGCATAATTTGATATTAGACTTGGTAGTTTAATTAATATATCTGTCCCATGATTTTTTTCCGATACACCGCCGACTCTCTCAATAGAGTAAAAAGGAAACAACTCTTTTAGCCCAGCGACTAAAGCATATTCCCATTCTTCACGAGAGAATTGTTTCACTATCTGCTCATACACTTTATTTTTAAATGCATTATCGTCAAAAACGGAATTAAAAGCATTATCAATTGTACTGAAAAATCGATCATCGTAGTTCTGAGGTTTTATTAAATCCTCTGCTTCTAATAGTTTTTTAACATCATCTGAGTAGTGATTTATATTCCAAAATCGAGAAATATTCTTTAAAGTTCCTCGAATATTTCCAGTAACATTTTCATTTTTCCTAGTGAATTGTTTAATTTTTCTTGCTGGAAATTTGTGACCATAATCTCTAATTTCTCCGTCTACTTCAAATTCGTAGCCAATATTCCAATCTTCCGTCGCCTCTGCTATCGTAACTTCCCCCCATGTTGGTATTCGAGGAATTAGTAAAATATCATATTTTTTTACCTTGTTAAACATTGGCAAGTTTCGTCTAGCGCCTCCGCCCATAGACAGGCTTCTTAAATTCTGCTTTTCATCCCACCCCCATCCTTGCCTTAAGATACCTTTTTCCAGTTCATCCCGAAAAAAAGTACTTCTATCTGTATCAATTCGATAACACCAGTAATTTGCCATTTTGTTTCCTGTGTTTTTGCAACAGATCAAATAATTAGTATCTGATTTATCTAACTGCTAGGGCTTATGTTGCCCGATAACATACCTACCACTTCCTAAACGACAGCGAGGGAATTTTTCAAAACCCGCTTTATCACACATAAACATCTTGGACTGCTCGCTCTGCCTCTTTGAATATTGCAGAATTTTTCCCAATCGGCATCTACGATAGGCTTTCAGGCAATAACGTGCATTTTAGAAAGGTCTTAGTTAACCAGATTGAGATATTTTTACGAGAAAACACGTAGGTGTGCGTCGAATCATGAGCTCTCATTCGATTTTGTCCATTTTGAAAAAGACGAAATGATAGCCCGCTCATGGCATGTTTCTCCCTTTTTTGGACGAATCGATAAAGCTATCCATGTAGGATATTTATTACATTGTAGTCGGTCTATGGAGTAAATCTACACATTTTTAGATTATTTAATCGGTATTTTTAGGCGTTGTTGATGGAATAGGATTGAAGGTCTTGACCAATAAGAATAATCGCAGGGACCGTCAAACTATCGACGTCTGAAGATGGCGCGAGATCGGGGCGGTAACGCATCATGGAAATAGAGAACACAGGAGATAAAGCCGAGATGTCAAACAGAGAAAGTTATTCCGCGCCCATTTCTTA
>CAYUAI010000185.1:0-2978 GCA_964442745.1 uncultured Chromatiales bacterium | reverse complement strand
ATATTCAACTCTGATCAAGGCGTTCAGTTTACCGGTCATGCTTTTACCCAAGTGCAAGACGCTGACATCAAAATTAGCAGGGACGGGAATAGTCGCGCTTTTGCTGGCCAATCAATGGGTACTGCACCCGGTTCTGCAATTAACTTTGCGGTTGATTTATTTGGCAGTGAAACCGGGGCGAATGCCAATGGTTTTGAGTCTTTACGTCAGGTGATGGATATCTCTGGTGATGGTGTTCAAAATCGTGGGTTCGCTACTTCGATTGCACGTGATAGCGCTTTATTCGCTGGGGTGGATACGATTAATGGTTTGGCCATTTTGGGTAGTGATCCTAACCTTGATGGTTGGTATCAAAATAATATTGTGGGTGGGCCGTCATCGTTTTTGCAAGTGGCGAATAGTTTTAGTGATTTTGGAGAGGCCGTGGTCGCAAAAATCGGCCGTGAAATTGATGCAGAAGTGCCCGAGCCAGGTACTTTGGCGTTGTTTACTCTGGGTCTATTGGGAGTACGTCGAGCCTGTCAAAAACGTCAATAAAAGATAATGTGTTGAGTTAGGCTCTGTGGGCATATATTGACCACGGAGCCTATTGAGTAATGAGTCCAAGTTCGATAAAAATCTATCACTTATTGGCATTATTTAAAAACATTCTCTAACGTATCTGCGTCTAACAACGTCATCCCCCATTGCTCAAGTTCCTCGGAACTGGCTTGTTCAATTTTTTGTAAGCTCCATGCCGGCAAAAGACCGAAGCGTTGGGTTAACAGTTTGATTAATAATTTGCTTTCCCCTTTTAGCATCCCTTGTTTGAGTCCTTGTTCGATGCCTTGTTCTATGCCTTGTTCGATGCCTTGTTCAATGCCTTGCTCGATCCCTTTTTGTATGCCAATACGTTCAACACTCGTGATATAAGGCATTTTTTTCTCCTGCTCATACGTGGTTAATGTTTGCCAAAATTCAGTATTTTCTGTTTCGGGTAACTCAATCACCCAATCGATAAATCGAAATAAAGCCAATACGGTTTCTCGCGCATAACCCTTGTCATATAACATTTTGACTAAGCGCACTTTCCAGCCTAATCGATGTTCGAGGTCTTTGGCGGTACTCTTGGCACGTAAATGAGCCATCACTACGATGGCAAAGGGATTGGGTTCTTGGGTTAATGCTTGCCAACGTGACTCATAATCCAGCAGTTTAACGGTGGGGAATGTTAAGCTGCTACAACTGCCCCATAAATCATAACCATAGTGGTTCGGGCGCCAGTTTGCACGGTCATCGGCGAGCAGGGCAAAACTGGCCACTTTTCGTCGGTAACGATCAAACACCCGATAATTATACACATACATGCGTTCTGCAAAGTCGGTATCATATTGACCTTGAACTTCTACGTGAATGAGAACTAATTCCTGTTCCCCATCTTGACGCCAAACTCGGACCAGTTTGTCCACCAAGCGGCGACCGAGTTCGGCATCGCGAACCACTTTTTCAAGCTCCTTATCAAGAAACTCATACCCTTTGTGCCAATCAATCGCCTCATGGGCTTGAGGGTAAAAAAACGCCAAAAAATCTTCAAAGAAAAATTCGATGGTCTCTTTCCAAGGGCTATCATAATCCGTCATAGTTCTCTATTATACCATCGTTATAAAAACTGACATCATAGCGGATTTTATTGGAATAATGAATCGATAAGTTTTCAATGTTTTATGTCGGGCATCACTCGGTTAATTGTAAGCACTGGATTCTAAGGACATTAAAATAAATTCTCCCCACCAACTCTTCAATTCTGCCTCACTGTCCGTCTAATCCTAATGAAATGAAACATTGAGGGTAATCACAAGCAAGAACTGATTTAAAATCAGTCAAGCGTAACCCGATTGATGCCATTAATCGTACTGGTTTTGATAGGGTTGATCTTAGTAGGCTGTTCGAGAATGAAAGCTTCCTCGTTGTGCTATGGGCTAGCATCGAAAATTGGGCTTGTTTCGGGTATATTTACTACCAACGTAATGGATAATATTAAAAACAAGCCAAATTTTTAGGGTAACAGCGAGCCATCAAGTCGCTTTAAATCAACGGAGAAACGGCCATGTCAACACAAGATCAATCCATAGACGATGCAAAGCAACGCTATACCGTGCAGTTGGGTTTGGCGGCCGCCCAACAAAAACTCAATACTTCCTGTCCTGATGCAGAACAATTAGCCGCTTTTTATGATCACCGCTTGAGCGGTGAAGAACAAGCTAACGCCGAAGCCCATGTCGCGCATTGTGCTGAGTGTTATGCGCACTGGCGAGACATGGTTGCCGTTCTGACACCGGAAACGTCACCGGTGCAGAGTAAATCATCCTGGTGGGATTGGTTAAGTCAACCTTGGTTGAGCGGGGGGTTGGCCACCGCGATGGTGGCGATACTGGTTGTCTTGGTCGCATTGCCCGAACCCAGTGTGGATGAGCAACTCGCGGGCTTGTACCAGCAGTGGCAACAACATCCTCGTTTCCTTAAAAATCACTTTGTCAGTGGCCAAATGAAATCTATGATACCGATGACCAACGCGGATTTAGCTTTTAAACGGGGTATTCATGATGGCCTTGTGCAAATGACTCCCTCGGGTTCTGACTATTGGTCTCAAGTGCTGGCCGCCCTGGCTGATTTGCCGGGGGATTGTCAACAGGCAACCGATGTTGCTAAGTGCCAGGTGGCTTTAACGATATCCAAGCAAGTGGGACAGTGGACCGCGATACATTATTTACAATGTTTTTCCCTGAATTTAGCGGATCAGCCCCTGGCCAGTTATTGGCAACAACAACAGCCATTAGCCCAACAACTTTATAGTTTGGTGAATCGCCAGGTGACTCAAGAGGCGGCCTATAAAACCCCGTTAGCGACCATTGCCACGATGCAAGTTTTCACCCCGACGAAGGTATGTACCCTAATTCGTCCTTAATTTTATACACTACATTACATCTTCAGTAAATTTC
>CAYUAI010000184.1:0-3053 GCA_964442745.1 uncultured Chromatiales bacterium | reverse complement strand
GTTGCTTCGCGGTGAAGAGCCTAGCGATTGATTGTTCACCTTGAAAGGGCTGCCCTAAGATACCCAAATGGGTACGATAAGGTGTGAAAGCGGCCGTGGCGTGCAGTCAATAGTGATCACTGGATTTTCGCTTTAATGAGCCTATTGCGGTTGGGGTGTCCCGCCCGAGGTTGATAAACGTGGTATCTGGCGCCATTAAAACCATCGGTTGTTGTGCAAGGCGTTCGATCGTTGCCGCTTTATGACCGCAGAGTATGCCATCGAGATCGACTTTATTGTGGTCTAAAAAACGGTAGACCCCTTTGGTATCAGGCCAATTTTTGCTCGCAGCGGGTAGGCTCTCATCGGGGGTATCGCTTACATTGGTGAGGATGCGTTTCAGACGATTAGCTAAGCGTTTATCGGACAATTGATGGGGGGTTACTTCGTTTTCTACCCAAGGCGCCATGTTGTTCTCTTTTATTTATCATGTTAAATTTAGACATTAGAATATACCTGATTTTAACATCTTATTGAAATTTAAATAAAAGATGTGGGTAATGGAGAGCATCGGCGATGAGCGGGCGCGTTAGAGAGCAACCAAGTCGACAAGCCCGATAAACTGAACAAAACCAATGGATCCAAATTCAACGCTGTGGTAAGCGTTCCGCTCAATTGCACCGTTAGGGATTGTTGTTAATACGTTGGCTATGAAACATCTTTTATATTCCGGCTTGGCTTAGGGCTTGCGGGAATAACACGCCTGCCGTCAGCCCCTTGCTTTTTTCGTGCAGCTTCACAAATAGAGTGAAGATCATTACCAAAACGCTCAGCATAAGCTGAGCGAATTTTATGAATTTCTTGAATAAGGGGATCTTTAACCATAGTCATATTATACCTCCAATAGCTCCTGTGGCGTACAAATTACAGGTGGTTCGTAATCAAAAGAACGAATAACCGCCTCTATTTTCCACCTAAGAGCTGGGTTTGCGATATGTGTACAATTCCAAGTCAGCAGATAATCCATTCCACCGAGTGCAGCTGTCGCAATATGCAACGCATCAACATAAGCTTTAGCGGGAAGTAACACCTTGGACATTAAGCGTTCAGCTATCATTTCCACTTGCTCTATAATTTCAATTTCAGGGATTCCATCTAATGCTCGTATTCTCAGTTCGGAAGCATCTTTATCACCTGCTGATACTTCCTCAAGTACAAATACTGAAATATATAAATCGAAATCATTTCGCCGCTCCCACCATTCCTTTGTTGTTTCTTGATTCCCTGCTGTCACAACATCTCGACTACGCCACGCCGTTAAATAACTCGGAATCGACGTTTCAATATACACCTTTGGTTTCAAAATTTTCTCCTATGTCAATATTCGTCCCTAACATTTGCCGTAACCGGACGCCGGTATCGAAGCCCATGGAAATACCAAACCACAAAACCACCTGAAATCCCTGAACCATCAATCGCCAAGGAAAAGGCGTTCTGTGTTGACGGCCCTGTTATACGATCGTGTCACGAGGATGTCCGTCCTCCCTTGGATCGCCGACTCAATACAGTGCTAATCATTCGGCACCTCAGTGAATAGAAAAAAAAGATATCCTCTCTCGGTGTTGATGAACCATCATCATGGGTTGAACTTATCGGCGTCGAATGATTTATTAACGGCCTATCGTTTCCTTCTCAATCCTAGCCAACTCTTTCGATCGCTAGCTATTGCCAAACACTAAAGTGCTTGTCTTCTTTGTTTTTCTTTATCTTGTATAACGTCGCCAATAAGCGGCAATTTACAGCGTTGTTTGAGTTGTGCTAGGCTTCTTTAGCACAACTCAAACAACGCTGTAAATTGTCCGTTTAATTGGTCTTGTTAGAGGTGGGCTGCCCCGTAACTCTACAAAATGGCAATGCTATTATTTTCAATATATTTGTTTCATTTGGGTATTTCTCAGGATTTTCTACACCCAATTTAACTGGCAGTACATTCGGTTTATAATAAAATGTACCAAACAGATGATCCCATGCCGTTAATATTGACCCGTAATTCTTGGACTCTTTTGGGTTCTTACTATGGTGGTAACGATGCAATTCGCTACCAATAATAATGTAATTTAAAAAACCAGCTCGAATATTTACGTTGTAATGGGAAATCATTGTTTGAAGGTTCATGAAAACATTAACTAAAAACAGAACTTCCGCCGAAAAACCAAGGACAAAAAGAGGGATAGTCATTATTCCTCTAGCTATCAACGTATTTATAGGGTGAGATACTGCATGCATTAAAACATACACTTGTTTTGGTAAATGATGAGTAACATGAATTTTCCAAAAAATGCACCTACCTTACTTTTGTTTTCATGACACCATCTATGAAACCAATACCATAAAAAATCTATAATCAGCAAAGAAAGCAGAAAATCAAAGATAATCGGCATATCCCAAAGCGCATGCCTGCTACCCATGCTAGCCGTTATTAAAAAGTACCCTATGACAAAATTTGCCAAACCTAATGTTGCACCACCTAGCAACATATAAGGAAAATCTCTTTGGAAAAATAACTTTCTACTAATTTTCCATTTTAATTTAGCCGGATGAAACTGCTCAGTGAAAATTAAAACACTGATTAACCCAGTAAGATAAAGACCATAAACTTTGCCCAATTCTAAATCATTAAGAATCGCATAACTAGAAACAAAAATAGTTGCCAACAAAATTATTGGGTAAAATATTATTGACATAATGCTTTCAAATTCTTCTTTTTTATCATTCAATATTAACATTACTATTCCATTTTTGACCTCTAACTCTGTTGTAACCGGGCGCCGGTATCGAAGCCCAGAGGAATGCCAAGCCACAGAATCACCTGAAACCCATGAGCCATCAACCGCCAGTGAAAAGGCGTTCCGTGTTGATAACACTGTTATACTGTGATGCCACCCGACTATCTGTCATGATAGTCCCTTGGATCGAAATCTCAATCCAACGACAATATTAGCCACCGTCATGAATAAATCCAAACCGAATCGAAGCCGAATCATTCATTGACCGCGTGTTGTTTCCTTCTCTAT
>CAYUAI010000183.1:0-3064 GCA_964442745.1 uncultured Chromatiales bacterium | reverse complement strand
AATGCAACCATTTGGCAATTGAGATACCACGCTTTCTAAGATATCCAGTAATAATAACAAAAAGTAAGCCGTATAATGCGAGTACACCTAGGGTGACGGCCAAATCATAAAAACCCTGGCTAAAATTTGGCAGTAGAGGCCTAAATGAAAAATGATCTTTTCGGAGAGAAACCGCAGTGATAAATAGCGAGACATGCAGAAGTAAGATCAAAAACGTGGCAATACCTAAATTGCGATGGAAATTAACACTCCAAAACGAAACTTTCGCTGCAAAGGGTGTTTTTTGAAACAGCGCTAACACCACTTGTAACCACAGCAATAATACCGCATACAATCCCGCGAGCTTAGAAAAAAGATAGGCGACTTGACCCGGTGGTGTTTCATAATCGATGTAGATACGGATATCACCAACGGATTGCAGCCAAATAATGAAAGGAGCAGCGGCAAGACCCAACAATAAAACGGCAGAGATAAAGCTATTTATGCTTGATACGTGTGGTTGGCGAATGGAATCAAACCTCTTTAATACACTCACTGGGTTGTTTAACACAGTCCTCTAGTTTTTGTATTGCTTCGAGTGGCTGCAATCCACGTGTGCCTGACACAGGCAGACCTACCGATTTCCAGCCAGCAATCCCCCAGGGATTCATCAGCCCAACGGTTTTTACCCCCAAATCTTTTAAGCGTTTTGCCACTTCAAAGCCACGGAAATCCTTCACACAATAAGGCACAACCACATCGGCATTTTTAACCGCTAAGGGTAATTCACCGCTGATATCTCTAAGTTTAATATTGATAGCACCAGGGATATGACCTTCTTCGAATTCATCACTTTCTCTTGTATCAATAAACACCACGGTATCGCCAGCATTAAGAAAGGCTAATATCTCTTGTGGTTTCCATTCGGTCACATATTTCTTATCAAAATCAGCCGTCATATGCTTAACAGAACCGCAACGGCTGTCATGTTTGATAGCTTGTTCAAGATTGGAGATTTGAATATTACCCGCACTTCCATCAAGATAAGTATACAAGCTATCAAATAACCCAAAGTAACAACTTTGTGGCACACTTTCTCTGCCATACTTGAATTGCAATCCTCGAAAAGCGCTTTCTACTAACGGGGCAGCAACCGATTGTTTGCCGCCCCAAAAATTAACTTCAATATCATGAATAATACCGCCTATCTGTTTTAATAACGGATTTTTTACCGCAAACCCAGCGATTAAACTTTCATAGGTCGTACGTTTAGCGTCACGAAAATAAGGGGGAATTTCAGGAATATCAAATGCCATACCCGATTCAGGCTGACGTCCCGTTTCAATAACACGGATTGTTGCGCCAGGTTCAATATGGCGATGAATGAGCCAAGCCGAAGACCATTTATCTGGACCTATGCCAGTCCAGGTAACATATTCTGTTGTGCTTGCTGCAAATACAGTGGAGATGCTAAAGCATAAAGATAGCAATACACTAGGTATGATATATCGCATATGCTCGCCTATTTTTCAATCTCAAACAAAGTGGATACCACGCCGACTTTACCACCAAAGCCAGAGATGTTCACCGTAAAGGCATGCTGCTCAGGTTTAAGCTTACCGACAGTCCATATCCAGCTCAAAGGAATATAACCTTGCTCTTCTTCAGAAACAAATTCATGATCGACAAAAAATGCCACTTCATACAGACTTTGATCAATTAGCCAACGATCTTTCTCATCCACATCCACTTTAACATGCACTCTTTCGCCTGCTTTAAATACAGGAAACCCCGCTTTATTTTTCTTTTGTTGTTCTGGAAAGCTGAGTTTAACTGTGGGATTACCCGCTTGTGCAGGGGATACATAATGTTGACGAGAGATGGCTTGGGTGCCTCTTGCCAGGGTCATTTCATCTGGTTTTACCATTCGATCTGGCCAGTTATTCTGTTGACGATATTCACTATAATCTATTTTTTTATTGCCAATGGTGATAATGGCATGGTGTGGCAATTGAAAGGCGATGACCAACACTTTAAGCCCATCCTCTGTGCGTAAATCGATCACTTTATTTTCATCTTTGCCATCCCAGTGCTGAATATTTTTTCCAGCACTGCGAGGTTGCCAATTAGCGATTGAACGCATTAGAGGACCACCTTTAATGCCTGCTCGAATTAATACGCGTGAAGGTGCAGGCAATACATAGGCAATATTCCGATCCGCAGTAATATTGACTTTAATATCATCAACCGTTTCCCCACCTGATGTTTTACGGGGATCAATTTGATGTTTTTCACCTTTATCATTGGTGGCTTCTAATACCGGGATATACACCTCATCAGGAACCACGACATCTTTTTCATCTTTGCCATCCCAATGTAGTTGATGCGAACCTTTTTTCAAGGCTTTGTCACTTTTGAGTGTACGGACTAAGTCACCATCCACTGTGTATATTTTAATGTTGATTTGGGATTTTTCTTGTAAGGCAAAGGGGATGGAAAACCTCTCTTTACGTTCAGGCGAGAATTCGGTCTTTTTATATACAGATAAATCTGCAAACGCAAAGGACAAGCTCGGAAAAATTAAAACAATACTACCCACTAGAATTTTTTTTATGACATTATTCAACATCAATAACTCATCCTCAAATCACGTATATCCGTCACGCCATCAGGCAATAGCATTGGCATCATTTCACCTTGAGGGTTGCTATGCATCAGTTGTACTGCTCGGGGCGAACGACGAATAAAATAGAGGTTATTGTTTTTATCGAGAACCGGGTTGATATCGGTCACATAGCCTTCAGTCAATTGCTCATATTGTTTGTTTTCCATATGCATACGCCAAATATGGTAGTTACCTTGTTTATTAGAAGAGAAGTATAACCAATCCCCAGCATGTGATAAAAAAGGTTGCCGTGCAATACTGTTCATCAAAGTCAACTGTCGAGCATCACCACTCACAATATTCATCATCCAGATTTCCTGGATAATTTTACCGCAACCAATCGTACACAATACATTGGAATAAAACAGAGTATCTTCTGTCGGTGAAATGGGATCAAACTGAGCAGAACGCTGAATCACA
>CAYUAI010000182.1:0-3143 GCA_964442745.1 uncultured Chromatiales bacterium | reverse complement strand
AACAATTGATAGTGTTTGCAATGAAATAGTTATACCGAGGACTGGCTATGTTTTAGATCCAGGAAATTTTATTCTTGCTCAGACACGAGAAGAAATTGGCTTTCCCCAACATGGCGGTGGAAAAGCATTAGCGGGTCGTATAGAGGGTAGAAGTTCATTTGCTCGTACTGGATTACTCGTTCATTTTACTGCACCTACGATTCATTATGGGTATAAAGGCACAATTACTCTTGAGCTGCTAAATCATGGTCCTATGCCACTAATATTGAAACCCGGTTTAGCGATCTGCCAATTAATCATTGAAACTGTGCGTGGGTTACCAGCAATAGATTTTCCTTCACAGTTTCAAGGTCAACAAAAGCCATCCGGCACTTCTTAAAATAATATTCATATGTTGGGTTAACTTGCATAAAGATACCCAATGCGACATAGGACGCTCATTTTTCTCTATGTCATACTTATGTTCCCCAAACGGTTTAGGGGTCTGAAAATGGAAGGGATTGCCTGAGAGTGTTTGTTTGTGAAATTCCTATGTCGTGTTAGGTGCCTTTGTAGGATTTAATCTGAGGAAGGGAAAATAATAACATTTTCCCTTCCATTTACATTCTTAATTTTTTTTTCAAAAATATAAAAGATCTGAACTGGTTTAGCTCACAGTCCGTAAGCTCACGTGCGTCTGGATCTTCCTTAATTGCTTTTTTAATGTCTGCTTCGGTCATGTTTTTTAGCTTCTCTCCATTAGTTTTACCCTTGAGATTTTTTGCTTGCTGCTTGTCCATAATTCTTATTTTTATCATGCCCATAAACGCCATCCGCTTTATGTACTGTTGATTTAAACTCTTTCAATTCTTCATTTGTTAATAATGGATTGTTTTCATCCTCTTGAGCAGCTTTTTCTATTTCCTCTTCGGTCATGTTTTTTAGTCGTTCAAGATCGCTACCACCTTTTAACTTTTTCGCCTCTTCTACTGAGTATTTTACAGTTCCCATAAGTATCACCTCACTTAATTATAATTAAAAATAGCCAAGCTCATAACAACGTCTTTCCCTTTTAGATGGTGTACGAGCTGAAATTATTCTTATGGTGTTTTCATACCGTTCTGTAAAAGCGACTATTAAAACACCAATGTCTGACATTCCCAAGATTTGTATACGCTCTTCGCCATAACCTTTCCGTGTGTCCGCTCTTGATATTGAGTGTTCATCAAAGAAAGCGGATATTGCATCTTGAAAGCTTACACCATGCTTTCTTTTGTTGCTCTCGTTTTTGTTTTCGTCCCATTCAAATTCCATCCAACGCCCCTAAGTAAATCTCAAAGGAGATGGAGTATACCTCTAGGTTTCCACCGCCCTGTCTTCTCGTGTTATAACGTTAGCTTGTCATTTATTATTACGTGAGTTGATATTTGCGCACTACTAATGCTAAATCTGGGTGCATAATATGCAATTTCACCTGTCATTGAGGAATATGCTCAAAAATGGTAGATATGATACTTTACTAAGTAGATGATTGAATCCATTTCTATGCATTCCTATCCTCGTACACTCACTTAGAACACAATCAATGGTTCATCATGATCAGTCCACAACTCGACTTTCCTTACCAGCGTGTGGATAGGGTGGGATATATCCACGTCCTCGTTGTCAACCTTAACATGACCAGTTTCTCCACTTTTTGCATACCGTAACTTTTTTAAATGATATCCGGCACCTTGTAAAACCTCGTGCAAGGTGACTGCAAAATAATCACTGGTATAGGAATATTTTTCGTCAAATACTATGTCTATGTTCACCGTTTGAAATCCTCCGACATCATGATTAAACCCAATATCACCTGCAAATGGCGGCTATGTAAATACGCCAGGCCATCATAATACACGAGTCCACCGGAACGAAAAATTTCGCGATTTTCAAATGCGAGGCAACCCAATATTGGTATCAAAAAACACAAAAACCTGCACTCACTTTTCTTCCTTACTTAATAATAGGCGATAGTCATCCTATGACAGGGCAATCGCTCTATGTGAATATCGCTGTTAGAGTCGCTATATTAGTCTATTTTTCGATATTGCAATATTACGCGACCAGTACAATGATCAACCGCCTTTACAAATTCATGCTTTGAAAGGTGGTAATTTAGCCAATTAGAGCGAAATGACTCGATCATGCTTCGATTGAGTCGCGATCATAGGGCGATTGCCCTGCATCCTATGACGGTCCGCTACAGCCGGTTCATTTTCTGCATAAATCCACCTAACCTAAGTATGCATCCCCAGTTTTTTGATTTCACCCGCTCTTTCCACCGCCATTGATTCAGGTGATTTATGCCCCGAAAAGACCGCACGTTTACCCACGATGATTTAGCCCGATTCGCTTGCCGCAACCTCGGTGCTGAAGAACAGGCCAAAATCGTTCATGATTTAATCGAGAAAGATTGTTTTCCAATCGAATTCACCCCCGATCAAGTCGAAAAAATCATCTGCCAACACATGGAGCCCTCAGCCCGTCGGCAGTTGATGAAACGATTGATCACGGAAAGCCTGTGTGATGGTGAAAATAAAACCATCTCCTGTCAGACCATAGGAGCCATCAAGACGGCGATTGATGCGCTCACCCTACTGATGAGTATTTTAACCTTTTTGGCGGCCCTGTTGCCGGTCTTACGGGCTCTCAGGCGATTATATACCTGGCTCGGTCGACTCGTCGCTTGGTTAGACCGGATTTTCTATCGAATTGGCACCATCGAAAAATACTTAGAAGGCATTGCGCTAGCCATAATCGCTTTAGGTGAATTTTTTGAGTACTTAAATGATTTGTGCGAAGAATCACCATCAGCCCCTGGGCTTGATACAAGCGCTCTGAACGATGATCTTTCTGAACTGATCGCTGAGCTATCAGTTATTGCCGAAGATGGGGAAGCTAAAGCTTAAGGCTGTCTCTCGATGGCCTCAAGAGTTGAATTCAACTCTTGAGGTTGGGGAACATCTCCTTCGCTGTCATAGTTAACCTGTCTTGTATTTTTCAGATATCGACGCGGTTGAATTTTGCCCGCTTGTTTTTTGTGTGTATGAACGCAGTGAATAATCGAATGGGTTGAGTGAAGTCGAAGACAAACGAACTCGTTCATTTTTTGATCTTTTCAA
>CAYUAI010000181.1:0-3280 GCA_964442745.1 uncultured Chromatiales bacterium | reverse complement strand
TAGATCTTACCACTGAAACGTATAATTATTCACCTTGAAAGGGCTGATTAAGAAGGCTTATCCAAAAGTCTTACTGTGGGGCTCTAAGAACGTTGAGCAACATGCTGCCTTTCAAGCTATGTGGTTGCAATACGATCACCTCTTACCTCATGCTAGAGGTGGCGACAATGAATTGAACAACATGGTTATTACATGTGCTCCTTGTAATTATGGACGTTGCGATAGTCTCGTTGAGGAAGTTGGATTACTTAACCCAATGGAGCAAGACCCTGTAATATCCCCCTGGGATGGTTTAGAAAGATTTAGGTGAAAGTATATTCGTTAGGTAACAACAACAAACATAAAAATCAAAGGCACTTGGATATTGGGTGATAGCCAGTGATCAAAATAGTTGGCTAGACTTGAGAAAGAAATGAAATGCTGTTAATAAATCATTCGGTTTCGATATACAATCACATTTCTTTAACCTATTCATGGATGTGATAACGGGTATCATCATATCTCAATTATATAATAAATACATCGACGCGAAACGCTTTCTCAATACTGAAAGACTGTACCAAAGAATCTTCTTAGATGTAAAATATAAAAAATCTATATTTGTTGAATATTACCTCGCCATGATCCCTGTTTAATTAAACGACTAAAAAGAGGTGACAATGACCAATAAATATCTTTATAAAAGCATTATTTTTTTTTCCTTTATATTATTTACGACGAACGGATTTTCAATGTCTATATTCTCATCGAACAAAGAAGAAGTTGTTTTATGCTCATCTCTAGAAGGTAAAATCACCCTAAATGGTGAGCCTGCCTCGGGTGCCAAAATCATTCGATGGTTTAAATGGAGAGACCAAAAAGGAGAATCCGACAGTATTTATGCTAACGAACACGGCTCTTTCGCACTCCCGGCTATTAAAGGTGAATTAAAAAGCAGTATCCTCGCACAATTTGTCGTGACTCAAAAAATCACGGTGAACTATCAAGCCAATGAATATGAAATTTGGGTGATAGGTAAAGATAGTAAAGATGAATTTGGTGAGTTAGGGGGTAAACCTATCAATTTCCGTTGTGAACTATCAGATGAACCCGAGTCTGTTGATCTAGAAGATGCTTTGCTGATGACATCGTGTAAGTGGGATTCTATCGACACCAAAGGAAAATAACCATAATGAGTGAACTAAGCCCGAGTGAAGCCGAAAAATTAGCCCGAGATATATATCTAGCGCAAGATCCGAGCACGTTATCTATCTTCTTAGCGAGAAAGGATTTTTGTGTGAGTAAAAAAAATAAAATTCAACTCAAAGCTGAAGTGGGTACTCGCTTAATCAATACTAAAGATGGTTTTGGTGTGTGTGCTATTGGAGGTGATTTTAATAAAAACCAAATATTTTTAATTTTCCGTGGGACAACTATGGCTAACTACAAGGCCGATGTTTTTACGGATGCGCGTATCGGCATTGAACGTTCCGAGGCTGGCTTACCTGTCCATATTGGATTCAATCATGCGTTCTCCAGTATGCGAGAAGAAATCAAAAAATTTTTAGGTAAACACTCAAATATAACCGGCACAGTACACTGCATTGGCCATAGCCTTGGCGGAGCCGTCGCCACGTTGGTGGCTGCCTGGGTCGTTAGAAACAGGATAAATCCAGTAAAACTATATACTTTTGGTTCTCCTCGAGTTGGCACAGGTTGGTTTACTCAAGCATTAACTCGCGAGCTTAAATCCTGTAATATTAATCGAGTTTTTCATGAGACTGACCCCGTTACCATGATCCCCCTTTACCCATTTGTTCACACAGCGAATCCTGGTTTTTCGTATTTTCTTCCTTCAAGCTTCCCTTTAACTTCGGGTGAGGCGCATAAAATTAAGAATTACGTAAAATCTGTCAGTAAAAAAAGTTGGAAACAGATAAGGGAGGTAGATAAAGCACCATATACGTTAGAAATTGCTATTGAAAACTGGCTTAAATCAAAAACACCTGTCGATTCTTCAAGCGCAAAATTTTGGCAGTGGGCTGATGCCGCTCTCATCTATGTGCTTAAAAAAATAATGATGGGGTCAGCTATTACTTTGCAAAGTTGTTTCATTGGTGCGGTTACGCTGGCCGACAAAATTGCCTATGTCCTTGCAAAAGGCATAGACCTTACCTCTTCAGTGAGTATTTGGGTTTACCACTTAATGCGTAAACTGATGCAGGCATTAGGTATGAAAATAGCGAAAGATGTAAAAGACCTGACTCGAGCGGTACTGCAAACGGTATTGGTTCGAATTCTAGAGAAAATGACACGAAATGCTCATAACGCCATCAGAAAGATTGTTGAATAACTGAGAGATGAGGCTTTTTTCTATAACGGTAATCCATACCTGACGTGTTGATTGTTGATGGCTCATGAACTTCAGGTTGTTTTGTGGCTTGGCATTTATCTGGGCTTCGATATCGGCGCCCGGTTACGACAGCGTTGGGGTTTCATGCTGGGGTGAGAAATTTGTTTTAGGAGAGATATGAATGGCTGAAAATTACACATTGAATTCTGGGGTAACTCTGTCGCATGATGTTAAAGTAAAGGTTAAAAAAATAGCGGACAAATATTATTCGTTGTCAAAAAAGAAAATTATAATCACAAGCGGAACGAGAACGGCAGCGAGTCAAGCAGGCGCAATGTATGGGAAGCTGTCTGGTGGTGATACTTTAATTGTGTATAAAAACCAAACAGCGGCCAAAGAAATTAAAAAAGCCTATGATGATGGAGTCAAATCTAAGAAATCAAAAGATGATATTATCAAACCCTATGTTTAAAATTATCACGTGCTTAATCGGTATCTTGCTGTCATCGTGTACTGCCACAGTTGATGATATAACTTCGAATGATACACCCGGGGTATTTTCGATAATCCCTAAAGAGATAAGCCTTGAAAAAATATTTAGCATAAATATTCCTGAGCGACATCCTTCTAAAATATCAGTACGAACGCCTTCAAATGAATGGTATGTTATTCATGATCTCAGTGAAAAAGTGTTTGTTTTACCTGCTGAAGAATATATTAGCACTAAGAGAATTGACATACTGCCATCTCACCTCATGGGGGTAACCTGGAAAGATGGAAAACGAGTCGTGGGCATGGTATTTAGTAGGCCTGGCGAATATTTGATTTATATGGCAGATAACCTTGAAACTGAGCCAGAAAACACCTTCCATTTCATGGGAAAGGTGTTTCTTAAATACCCTAGCTCGTCCTTAGTTTTATACACTACAGTGTAACAAATCTTATTCA
>CAYUAI010000180.1:0-3328 GCA_964442745.1 uncultured Chromatiales bacterium | reverse complement strand
TAGGTAAGTCCTAAATTCATGACGACATCGGCGTTGAAAACACTGCTCACTGAGCCTGTGTCAATGAGAACGTTCTTGATTTCCAATCGTTTTTCTTGATAATCAATGATGACACTAATAAACGGAAGACCTTCTTGAACAATAATGTTCATTAGGCACGAACGCCTACCCAGTGTCGCTCCTCGATATCCAGCGCTTCTCTCGATGTATGGACAACTAACAGCTCCCGTTGAGGAGCATCACGATGACGCTCATTGTAGTTATGCATCGCGGTTGTTGAATTATCAAAGACATCGAGTACCGAGATATCATCCAGCATTCTTTTAGAGGCGACTGAATGGGCTTTCACAGCTTCAATCACGACCCATTTATTGAGGTATTGTCTTCTGATTTGATTCCATTTCATACACACACCTATGTCAAAAGTTGATCATGGAAATGAGGATTATTTTAGCACAATTTTAAAAAAATTGAGCGGCCTATCCGCCAGTATTACTTGTTACTTCCCCATTTTCAAGATCTTTTTATACCGGCAGATGGCATTTACCATACGGGTATTATTTAATGCCGTAACGTTCGCGAATGGCCGCGTCATCGGCGGTGGCTTGAGCTCGATCTAAAACAATATTAATGTTGCTATCGAGTTCAATGATATGAAAATCGTTTTCATTGTTTTTCATCGCATTATCAACATCACCTAGGTGAGATATTGTTTTTCCATTAACTTTTTTAACACGAATATTTTCAATTTCACCACTATAACCCCGATTTACTGAAGCATCAAAAACCTCACTAATAATGACCAGTTGTTTTAAACCATCAAAGCCATAGATACTGTTTAAATAGTTTTTCAAGCCGATGGGAATTTTTTCTACCCAGCTTGTTCCCCAATTCCATAAGTAGCGTAATTCGACGGCAATAAAAAGCAGTCCTCCCGATACATAATAAGGCGTTTGCTGATTATAACGTGGCTGTCGTGGGATGACAGTTAATTGAAACGGTTTTAATGTGACATCAATATTTTTGACTTCACCATGACGGGAAACCTTGAGATGAATAATGTCACCGACCTGCTTGATGGCAATTTGATACCCCAACCAAATGCGTCCGGTTTCCTGAAAAGGGATGCGTCCATCGTTTAAAATATTAAAATTTTCGATTTCTAATAACACATCATCGTTTTGTAAAATACCATCCAAGGTGCCACCGGAGGCAATGTTACGTATGCGAACGCCACTTTGTTCTGGTTGTAGCTTTAGTTGTTGGCGTGCGGCTTGATTTTCCAGAGACTGGAGAAAAGCACCGATCGATGGAATACCATGCACTGTTCCATCTTCGATATCATATAAAAATTGTTGGATGATCGGCACCGGAATAAAAAATCCCATGCCTTCACCGGAGAAATTTTTTTGTGTTGAAACCCCAAGGCAGGCCCCGGAACGATCAGAAAAAACCGGCCCTCCTGAATTTCCCGGATTAATTGGTGCATCGGTTTGTACTAATGGCGCAAGCATATTGCTGTGGACATAACCCATCACATCAATACGTGAGACGACACCTTCGGTATAGGATACTTGTTGACCACCATTGGGATAACCTACAGTAACTACTTTTTCTCGAAGTTCAGGCAAATTACCAAACTCGATAACCGAGACATCCAACGCAAGATCATCACGTACTGGCTTTAATAGGGCGAGGTCAATCTGGTGGTTGACAGCGATGGGCTTCACTTCAATCTTGTCTGCCAATTGAGGAATTTCGATTTCGATATAGGTGGCATCAGCGATGCAATGTGCATTGGTTAAAATACCTTGTTTGATAAAAAAACCAGTGCAGGTGCCTTGTCGGGCGCGATTTTTTGACCAAGGTTGACTGATATTCCAGCTTTGTTGGGTGGTGAACAGTTTTATAACAGCTTTGCTGGCCCATGTTAAATCAGCCGCCTGAACTACACTCATTGGCAACAACAGCAAGGTGAAAATCAGTTGGTATGGTTTCATCTTCCTTATTCCTTTTTTATAATTGCTCACAGGGCTTGTTTATAAATAAGGATGATGTCAAAGCGCAGATCAAGAAACAGATTAGACATGTCGATATTTTCTTCGGCGATTTCATCAGAAAAATCACCGAAAATAGCTTGGTACATCTGCGGTTGATTTTTTCAAACTGATCTAAGATCACATCGCCTTCTTTCTCTGACAATTGTCTTCCCTCTTGAACAAATCGAGTTATTTCGTTATTTGATAAAGATCTCACAATATTTTCCTTATTCATTAGAGTTACGGGTATTTATTCCAGAATTGTTTTTTTCATTACTGTCGCTGACGCCGGACATAAATTAGAGAACTGTTTGGTATTTTTAATTTCACCAGGTACTTCCTCTCGGGTGATTTCGATAAAACCCAGTTTCTTGAAATACTCGCTTGCCGTTTCGGTGAGAAGGTATAAATTTTCCATTTTCATTAATTTACTTAGATCTTCAATGTGTTGGTAGATCGTACTCCCAATTTTTTCACTTCTTCTTTTTTTTGTGACAACCAACGATCTGAATAATCCGACTTTATTGTATTTTTCCATGGCTCCAAACCCAAGAATAACACCTTTTTCTTCTACAATAATGATATTTTTAAGGTGCTCGTTTATATCCTCTGATGGAAGTCCTTCGCTTTTAAGGAGCGACTTTATCTGTGTTAAATCAGATTTTTTACATAATCTTAACTTCATATGTTTTATTGACGCCTAAGGAATGGACGACCCAACCATTGGAGTAAAAAAACGGGGGAGGGCAAAAACATGCTTTTTCTCTGGTTAGGAATGTTCAAAATAGCTCAACGATTTCTGCGGCTTTGCACCATCAGATCGGCCAAATCTCAAACGCTTTGGGTATAGCTATACGACGACACTGGAATGGGCGGCGACGATATGCCAAGCCCCCATAGAAGAAAGTGCCCATATACGAGTAAATCGAAAATCAGCTTCAGAACTTGTACCCGCATAGCTGCCGGCTAAATACACTTGGACGGAGACAATAGCCACTTCTCCAATCAGCTGAATATGTTGTTTTGTCGGTGTTAATACCTTGACCTTCAGTGTTCCAGATTGGTGAGCGGCAAGGTCGTCTTGTTTGGTTAATACTTGACCTAGATGATTGGTGAATATTAGCTCAGGTGCAAGCAGCTCATCGAGCGTGCTTATATCGGATTGGAGCATCGCGAGTCTAAGCCGTTCCTCAGATTTAACAATTTGTGTTTTAATCGGATTGCTCATGAAATTTTCTCTATGGTAGTTATGGAAATTAAATAACTTTTTACAAGTTGTACACAGATTA
>CAYUAI010000179.1:0-3373 GCA_964442745.1 uncultured Chromatiales bacterium | reverse complement strand
TGATAATATGTCATGCCTGTAATTATACGCCAATTCACTGGTTTGACCCACTACCGGTTGTTGGATGATCTCGTTTCTTTGATGAGGGAAGCTCGGTCTCGCTTAGATTGCCCTGTGTCATGTGATTTAGTGTGTCAGCATTGTTTATTAGATAACAGTTCGCAATTTAAAGAAAAATATCTGAATCGTAGCGTAGCAGCCGAGTGGCTAGATGAGTGGCTGAAATTTTATTCGTTACCTGATGAGCAAGTGGTTGCGTAAAATGCGTGTTATTATCTGAATAATCTATATTCTTTGATTTGAAAATTAGAAAGTAACAATAATCAAGCAACTTGATCCCTTTATTGTATTTGTTTAGGAATGGGTTTCCTTGAAGGAGCGTGGGCAGCAGACAAAACCACGTTTGACGGGGCCAAATTGAGCTAGACTGCCGCAAGCTCTCACCCTAATAATTCGCCGCAAGTTCACTCTGAACCAGGCTCATGAGCTGCTTATACCCAAAACTGCTCAGCGGTTTTCCATTCACAAAGAAGGTTGGCGTTTTTGTTGCGCCTAACAATTTCCCATCAGTCAGATCTTGCTTGATAATTTTTGCGATCGCTGGGTCTTGCATATCTTGCTGGATACGTGCGATATCAAGACCATAACCCTTTAGGTAGCCCCAGAAAAGTTCTGGTTTCGCTTGGTGATTGATGGCCCAGTGTTTTTGCGACTCGAACATTATATCCAATACATTCCAGAATTGTTCTTGTTTCCTCGCGGCTTCTAGGATGGCTACCATCTGGTCTGAGCCGTGATGAAGCGGTGCGTAGCGGATCACGAGGTTTATTTTGCCGGAATATTTTTTCAATAAATCTTTTATTATTGGATGAAATTGTTTGCAGGTGCCACAGGCCGGGTCTAGAAATTCTACAATGGTAACTTTCGCTTGTGGGTTGCCTTTTTTAATTGCGTGAGGAGGGATTAGTGCGTTGGCATGTTGTGTTGCAAGCTGATTTTTAGCTTCCATCTGTTGAGCATTATAAAAATAGGCAGCCAATGCAAAGACGAGTATCATCACTAGTACGGTTGTGATTATGATGTGGTTTTTTTTCATTGATGGGTCCTGGTTTTTAGTAATAAAATAATAATGCTCAGAAAAGCGGCGAGCGAGAGTAGTGGAATCGGTAGAAAACCAAACAGTTTCATGCTGCTATCGGCGCAGGATACTCCCTGACTGCAGGGTTGGAGATTCTCCGGAATGAAACCAAAAAATAACAGGCAATGATACACAGTAAAGAAAAGGCCGATGGTGGCAATGGGTAGCGCGTAATTCACCACTTTTTTGTCCGGAGGGAAAAGTCCAACTAAAAGTATAACGGCTAATGGAAACATGAAAATCCGCTGATACCAGCATAATACGCAAGGGGTTAGTTCCATTATCTCACTGAAAAATAGGCTGCCTAGGGTTGATACGGAGGCAATTAGCCAAGCGCTGAAGATCAGTATCCAGGGGAGAGTGTTAACTTGTTTTTGGTCACCCATATTACACTATTCCAAATCCAGTCGTTGCAAAATCGAGCTTTAATAGCGCACAAAAAATACCGCTATAATGGTCGTGATTTAAGAAATCTGTCGTTACCATTATACAGATAATACATGTCATTGGTTCAATGCTTTTGCTTATTCCCGTCTTTATGCGCTGCGCGTCTGGATGCAAGTGAGAGGAGCACCAGGGGCAGGCTTACATTCTGACATTGGGTTATCTGTTTTTTTTAAAATTGTTTTATTAATGTCCAATATGGACAAGCACCATTCAATTCGCTTAGACGTTATTTGGTTAAAAAATATCGATCGAAAAACCGTCAACGTGAGCCGATTTTTTCGATTGTTTGAGAAGAAGGTAGTGATTAAACGAGTAATTATAAAACAGGTTATGCCAGTGTTAGCAACAACTCCAAGTGATATTGATGGATAAAAATTTTAGCGATGTTATGTATTGATTGTTGCTATAAATTGCATTATTACTGAGAGAGTTACCCTGACTTGCTAGAGGAAATCTTATGCGCCATCCCATCGAACACTTGGATTGAGAGATCAGGGTAATCTTCGTTTTGACGGATACTATTTGGTCAATAGAAGAATAGGTTGCGTACCCGATGATCATGAACCGTCAATGAGGGACATCACTGTAATTTTCTAGCGAAATAAATATATTAGGTGTTGCAATACCCCTTTGTCGTAGAGTAAATCGTTTTGTATTTAGTTTCTATTTGCTTTAATATTTAGTAATAATCATAAAGCAGTGATTTTTACGCTGAGATTTTAAGGCCATTTTCCATAAATAAATAGGCTCATTCCTGTTCGATAATAATACAAAATGTAATCGTGGCTTCCATGCAAATGGTTGTGGCGTTGATAGAAGGGGCTAGCTTTAGATATTCAGCATGAGAGAAGGCGTATGTGTTGAGTATTTCTCAATTGAAGTACGTTGACTAGGAGGCTGCCCGAGAATGGAAGTCGGCGGATTTATTGCGCTTGCCAAACCGGTACTTCCACTCTCTCGATGGCGATCATCGCGAGGGAAATCCATTTTAGTGTAAATTTTACGATTGTTTGAAATGAATCATTGAAGCCTACATTTTTCATCTGGGTGTGCGAAAATCGTGAGAAAAATGATTCCACAGGGGTTTTTCTGCGTGAGCTTCATACTGGTTGTATTGCCGAGTGAAGAAATATCATTGTGGAAGCAAGGGTCAAGCGAGATCGTATGGTTGGAGATGAAATATGGATTAAAGGACAAAGCTATGTTTTTTTCTGCCTATGTTTGTTGCCCCGAATGTCATACGTATAATGTGCGTCGTATGCGTCGTCCATTTTTAATAAAACTGATTTCTAGCAAGAAAAAGTATTATTGTTTAACCTGTAAAAAACCATTTTATTTAGAAAAAAATGCCGAAATTTAACTCGCGTTGGAAAACCTAGTGTTTCAATGCGAATTAAGAGCTAAAAAATAGCCAGCCCGTCACTCTGTTATCCTAACCTGAGGAAAACGCGAATTGACCTCAGGAGGAAAAAGTGATGACGGACTGGCAACAACAGTTAATAACAATTGGCTCGATATGGATTTCAGGGTCTTATTCGACCACTTGCAGTAAAAAAGCTGATTTGGACAATAATTCACGTATTTAGCATACAATACAATCATTTATTGCGTGTAATTTAACCGAATCAACCGTTACAGTCTGTAATTCATCCACGCCCCTGGAATCCATATTGAGCCTAAATGATAACCGCCATCGTGATCCATTGCGCGAGTATGGTATGCACGAGAAAGCTAACCAATAAAATATCGTAACCGTTCACGGGTTTTCCCACTTGGCCTGATAGCGGC
>CAYUAI010000178.1:0-3467 GCA_964442745.1 uncultured Chromatiales bacterium | reverse complement strand
ATGGCAAGGTTGTGCAGTGAAAGTTCACGTTCTTATCTGGGGAGATCTGTTTAACGTGCGATGCAAGTTGTTGTGTAAATAGTCAGGTGGGCTCCTGCTTAAAATGTCCAGGCGACCTGGTGGCTATTCATCAGAGATCGAGCGAAATCTAATAGCAACGCAATAATTAAGCATAGAGCTTGTGAGGGTGACTTTTCAAGTGATTAAACAGAAGTCAGCAGACGGCATAGTAGCCAAACGCCTATTCTAATAGATAGGACACGGTGAAGGCCTGAACATTAGATGGGGAGCAGCCCGCTCTGCCTTCAAGCGTTTGGCTGGGTGAAAACCCACTGAACAATTGGGCGGTAGATGTATTGGTAGCGAGCCCTAAACTTTAAACGCAACTTTTTTTAATTTTATGTTACTTGAACAAGTACTGGCATCTGAAAATCTGCAACTTGCGTGGAAACGCGTAAAACAGAATAAAGGTGCCGCAGGTATGGATGGTCTAACGATTGATCAATACCTCGACTGGGCGAAAGTCCATTGGGGGACAGTTCATCAAGGATTGGAGCAGGGCTATTATTGTCCGTTGCCTGTTAAACGTGTTGAAATTTCCAAACCGAATGGAGATATCCGTCTATTGGGAATTCCTAGCGTCAATGACAGAGTCATCCAGCAAGCCATCACACAAATCCTGCAACCCATCATTGATCCAGACTTCTCGGAACACAGCCATGGCTTTCGTCCCAACCGTTCTGCACACCATGCTGTAAAAGCCGTGCAGGAAGGAATAAAACAAGGCTATGATTATGCAGTTGATATAGATTTGTCGAAATTCTTCGATAATGTCGATCACGACTTGCTAATGAACCGTGTGTCAAAGTGGGTGGATGATAAACGTGTACTGGCACTGATTGGGAAATATCTGCGTGCAGGGGTTAGTATTAATGGCAAGATAGAAAGCACACCTCGTGGAGTTCCGCAGGGCAGCCCATTATCTCCATTATTAGCTAACATCATGCTAGATGACCTTGATCGTTATCTGGAAAGCCAAAACTATCGTTTCTCTCGATATGCTGATGACTTTGTCATCAGCGTTAAATTCTTCTCAGAAGGAGAGAGTATCAAAGCGGAAGTGATCACTTTTCTGGAAACGCTAAAGCTACCCATCAACACAGAGAAAAGCCAAGTGGTCTCAGTACGCAAGCTTAGCTTTCTTGGTTTTGTTTTTAAAGGCAAGAAAATCGTCTGGAGCCCGAAAGCACTCGCTAACTTTAAGCATCGCATCCGTGAAATTACGGGACGATCTTGGGGTGTCAGCTGGAGCTATCGGTATTTACAGCTCAGACGGTATATTTCTGGCTGGATGAACTACTTCGGACTCAGTGAATTTTATCGCCCTGTTCCTGAATTAGATCATTGGATTAGAAGACGGATTCGCATGTGCTATTTAAAACAATGGTGCAGAATGAAAACCCGTATTCGAAAACTGATTAGTTTGGGGGTTTCTACAAAACTGGCGATTTATATTGGCTTGAGTTCCAAGGGATATTATCGGTTAGCGAAAACCAAGGCCGTGCAAATGGGTCTTAATAATGACTGGTTAAAAGCACAAGGGTTAGTGTCTGTTAAAGAACAGTGGGTAAAGTTCCATTATCCAAATGGCTAATGAACCGCCGTATGCGGACCCGCATGTACGGTGGTGTGGGGAGGGCTGGAGAGAAACCAGCCCTTACCCGATTAGGTTTTGTGCATTATTTATACCCATATTTCTATGGCAACAATGTAAGTATAAAATATTATTTTCTTTGTGCCTTAATATCTGCCACTATTTCCTCCAAGCTCAAATCATCTAACCACTTTCCTCTTTCTTTTGTGTAATCACCGCTACCCAATGTGAACTGGTTTAAAAATTTAAAAGTATCTACTATTCCCATTTGTTGAAACAAAATATGGGTAGCTTTCATATTTACCTCAGCCGTTGGATGAGTATTTAAGTGATTCATTCTGATACCTCAATGACTAGCTCTAAAGGAGATGTTATTTTTATAAAAGATGTATTGATTTTTTTTGCTTTCTTTAAAAACTTGTCATCAGCAGTACAAAAATAATCAATATTCGCTACTATGGCCGAAGCTAAATGCAAAGCATCCATGGGTTTTATCCCTTCTTTCATATATTGATTAGCTTTTAGTTCAATCTCATCGTTTATAGTTATATATGCATCTGATATAGCTAATATTTCTCTAACTTTATTTTCCCTACTTTTGTCTGATATCCGAGATATTTCATATTCTAAGACTTCAGAAGAAACGAGATCAATATGATTTTTCTCAATTATTCCTAAGATTGTCAAAACTGCTTCGGCTTCAATATTAATCCTTGGCTGTGACCTATCATCGAGAGGTCTTTGTAAGCAACATGTATCAAGATATATTAGCATACTGACACTTTAGATCATCTATTGAATTCTAGCAACAATAGATTTTCATTCATTTCAAAGAGGCAGATTTTGTATAGCCTAACGCCTAAATAACCTGCGCCGAATGAGTGCTGGATGAAAAGAGGACGCAGATAGCGTCAGAGTTGATTTATTTGTTAGGTTTAAAAACTGGAGTTAATATATGAAAACGATACAAGTAACACGGGCAAATGAAATGAAAATCTGCATCCCTGTAAGTAAAATAACTGGAATAACTGAAGTTAACCAAGCTATCGATGAAGGCTACGGTAATTGCTTTATTGCGACTGGCGCGGATGGCGACAATGGGACTGAGAACGGTTGGTATGTAAATGAGAAATACGATGTTGTTAAAACAATGCTTGAATACCATTCTGAAACCTAACGCCCGGCTAACTTGACGCCGGATTAATGCGATAACGCGAGGTAACATGATGACAACTGACAAAACAGCAACGCACGAAAAACAGGGGACAATAGGCGTTCAGGTTGAGCCGATTGTTATGTGGTAACTGGATTTGACTATTAATAATGAATTAATGTTTTCTAGTAAAACAGATATGTGGGAGACTCCACAATACTTTTTTGACAAGTTGAATGTGGTTTTTCGCTTCGACGTAGATGTGTGTGCAGTGGAAGGCAATGCAAAATGCAAACAATACTACACGCCTGACGATAATGGCCTGCTGAAGTCGTGGCAGGGTAATTGTTGGATGAACCCACCCTATGGGCGTGGAATTGACGCATGGATCACCAAAGCATACGAAAGCGCAAAGCAAAATGGAGCGACTGTTGTTTGTCTCGTCCCGGCACGTGTTGATACTAGATGGTGGCATAACTACTGTGTTAAAGGAGAAGTTCATTTTATCAAAGGCCGCTTGAAATTTGGCGACAGCAAAAACAACGCTCCGTTTCCATGTGCTGTTGTTGTATTTCGGCCTACATTAAAAGATGCTTTTTATAAAGACACATAACGCCGCAAATCACCGGTCGCCACAGAAGCGTTGGAAAAAACGATCCC
>CAYUAI010000177.1:0-3531 GCA_964442745.1 uncultured Chromatiales bacterium | reverse complement strand
TAGCACCACACGTGAACATCGTGATTGGTGCTATGAGAATAACAAACAGCGTAATAAGTCTTTCAAATCTCTTTTTGATAACGATATGTTTACAACCTTTGCTGATATACGAAATGTGCTTAATGACGAAGTAATAAATGATGCACTCTCTCAGCAATATCAAACAACTAACAAAAGCTATACTGATGGAAAAAACCAGCACCTAAAGGTTAAAGATGATGGCAAATTTACCATCGCAACCCCCAAACAGGAAGAACACGAAAATACATCTCTTCAATCATTTTTTCCAGAACAGCCAGTACCATTAGCAGAAATTCTATTTACCGTCAATAAACACACTGGTTTTCTCGAAGAGTTTGAGCATTGGCAACAACGTTATACAAAAAACACAGCGACAGACAAAACACTTTATGCGGGGATTATCGGCAAAGGATGTGCGATCGGAACACCAAAAATTGCTCGCATTTCCAGCCATATCAATGAAAATAATCTTAGCCATGTTATCAACTGGTATTTTTCGCTGGAGAATATCCGATCAGCCAATGATCGTATCATAAAACTACTGGACAAAATGGCATTGCCAGAGATATATCGACAGTCAAAAGAGGTGCTGCATACCGCTAGTGATGGACAAAAATTTACAGTGCGTACAGATTCTCTAAATGCCAATTACTCTTTTAAATATTGTGGTAAAGACCAAGGGGCAAGTGCTTACACATTTGTTGATGAACGTAATCTTCTCTGGCATTCCCTTGTCTTCAGCTCAGCCGATCGAGAAAGTGCCTATGTGATTGACGGTCTTATGCGCAATGATGTGGTCAAATCCGATATTCACTCAACCGATACTCATGGTTACAGTGAAGCCATTTTTGCCACCGCGCACTGGCTTGGCTTTTCCTATGCACCACGGATTAAGAACCTCAAAAAACAGACTCTCTATATTTTCAAATCGCGTAAAAATGAAGACAAGTCACAATGGAAAATACAACCAGAAAAATACATTAACAGGAGTATTATTGAGGAAACATGGGATGATATTCTACGTCTGATTGCAATCATAAAATTGAAGGAAACGCCAGCCTCCGAAATATTTCATAGGTTGAACTCGTATTCTAAACAACACAGGCTGTATAAAGGGCTAAAAGCTTTTGGTCAGATCATTAAATCTGATTTCATTCTGCGTTATCTTGATGATGTGAAATTGCGCCAAATTATTGAAAAAATGCTCAACAAGATTGAACTGGCTAACCGCTTTACACGAGCTGTAGCCGTTGGCGATCCACGAGGTTTCTCGCAAGGGGAAAAAGAAGAACAGGAAATTTCCGAATCCTGCAATCGCTTAATCAAAAACGTTATTATCTGCTGGAATTATCTCTACCTGTCCGACAAACTCGCACGGCTTGATAAACACCCAGAGCAGAGGGAAATACTCCTCGCATCCATTGCCAGTCATTCAGTCATGTCATGGTCACATATCAACCTGCTTGGTGAGTATGATTTCTCTGATGAAAAGCTTCGAGACTCCTTCAATATCCGTCCCCCCAAATTAATGGCTGGATAGATAGCAAAAAATGGGAGGGGGAGAATCATGAATAATGCTTATCCAATAAGAACTTATCAATTATCACACGGAACATCAGGTACCTTTGGGGCGTTTGACCCCTTATACGTACAATTCTTGATTGAAAAAATAACGGATTAACAAACCCCCCTTATGACCTAAACCGAACACGAACAAAAAATGCACCCGAAAACCTCAGCATAATCAAAAGGATAGCGCTGAATCTAATCAGCCGTGAAAAATCCGCAAAGGTAGGAGTAACAGCAAAAAGAAAAAAAGCAGGATGGGATGAAAAATATTTGCAAAAAATCATTAATGCTTAATAATTCCTGTGCAATTGCCATGCCCCTCCCCTTTTTTAGTCAATTTGATCGGGTGTCGAGCATTTCAAGCACTATGTGCCAAAAACTGCAAGAAAAAGGGACCTCAGCTAATGCGGTGACTTACTTTCCGAATTGGGTCGATACTTCTTTTATTTCACCCCAGGCGGATGCGACAAAGTATCGGCAACGATGGAATATCGGCGATAACGACATGATGATATTTCACTCAGGAAATTTGGGTAAAAAACAAGGGCTCGATTTAATATTAGACACCGCTCAAAGTCTTTCAGATAACCCTCGATTTCGTTTTATCATCGTCGGCGAAGGCGCCGAAAAAAATTATTTAATTAAAAATCAAAACAGTTACAGCTCAAGAATAGGCACGTAATGATGTCCTTGTTTAGCACCCAGATTGAGATTGTATTCTACGGTTAGTGGCACTCCTCACTATAATCCCGATATTACTTGCGCTACGGATATAGTTTAATTTTATGATAAAAACTACGTTCTCCGGTTTTTTTCAATCCGTCTTATCAGCCCAATTTCCTTTTTAAAAGAAAGAGCGAGTGTTGACATTCATATCGCATGTATTACAATAAGTAATACATGCGATACTGGAGAGAATGGATGATTACGCTGAGACTTGATCCAAAGCTAGAAAAAACAATCAGCAATATTGCTCAGCAAATGGGCGTGAGTAAATCAGAGTTAATACGAAAAAGTATTATAGCGTTTATTGATAAATTAGATAAGCCAACACCATGGGAATTAGGTGGCGAGATTTTTGGAAGATACGCCAGTGAGCAGGGTAACTTGTCAAGAGATAGGAAATCGCTTCTCAAAGACAAAATCAAGGCCAAAAGATGAAGAGAACCTTGATTGACTCAGGTCCTTTGATCGCCCTTTTTGATCGAAGTGACAGATACCATATTTTAACTGTTGAGTTCATAAAAGCGAATCATAGTGAGTTAGTAACAACGATAGCATCTGTGACAGAAACATTACATCTCTTAGATTTTAATAGAAACGCTCAGATAGATTTCCTAAGTTGGCTAAATTCTGGAGCCGTGACCATAGAACCGATTGTCACCGAAGATTTTTTTAGTATAAAAGAATTAATCACAAAATATTCTGATCTTCCTATGGATTTCGCCGATGCATGTCTCGTGTTTTTAGGTGATAAACTCAATATAAATAGCGTCGCAACCATTGATAGAGATTTTGATGTGTATCGATTGAAAGGAAAACGATCGTTTACGATACTCATTAAATAGTATCTACATAAAAAACTGAACTATTTAAAATGGCTGTTCCTTATCGAAGCTAACTTTGATAAAAACAAGAGAAGGTCACCCATTACCCCAGGGCAATCGCTCTACACTAGCTACAAGATCCTACATGTTCGAATTTTTTTCGCTTCGTTTGTGTCGATGTAGCGATGACAATCTGAAATTTTTCTGAGAAAATAGCATTTGAATTATTTTTTTGTATTTTTAAATATTGACGATAAGGATATGGTGTGGCGACGGCTTTAGTTGAACCAATAAAAATGAATTTTAACGACATATACCCATAGCGTTATGAATTTAGGTGTAGCTATGACCTTCGAATCCACCGCCTAACAACGATTCCAAATCCTCGGCATAG
>CAYUAI010000176.1:0-3608 GCA_964442745.1 uncultured Chromatiales bacterium | reverse complement strand
TAGTACAACATAATTCAATTTGCAAATAGCATGCCATTAATTTATTTATCATAAATAACAGATGGTTACAGGTTAATATGCAGGCAAAATACTATCACATATGACTCCTTGTGGTGCAACTATTCAATTTCGGCACTAAAGGAGAGCATTTAAAATATCAATGTTATGCATTCAAAATATATTCGAAAAAACTGAAAAGCGAGTTAAATTATCCGCGTTTATCGGCCTTGTTAGATTTTTTTATGCGATAACCAACTGAACGCATTTCCTTTTTCAATTCTTCCTTCCAATTTCCCTTGGCATCTAAATCAACGTAAACAACTCCGCTTATATCATTCGGAGTTTCAACTAAGCCTTTAACAACAGCAACAACTCTGGGTCTACCAAGTTTTCCTATTAAATATCCATGTTCAAAAACTACGTTCTGACGAGCACGATACTTACTTTCAAGTGCACCTGTTTTCTGTCCAATGTCACAGGGCGTATACAAAACGATACTAAATCCAACATTGGAATAGTGTTCAATTTTTTCAATAATAGTTCGGCCTGAACTAGCTTGCATATGGAGAATAATTGGCTCAAGGCCAAGGTTTTTTACAAAACTAGCCATCTCTAGCTTAGGAATGTCATCATGGCCATGAACTATAAATACTTGTGAATGATCAAATTCACCAGCCTTAGTTGGTATTGGGGCAGGATTAGAGAATATTGGCGCTCTTAATTCTTGAGAAATCTGTACTTGTTTGGTCGTAAAGTATCCTTTACGAACGAGGATATCAAAAAGCGGCTCATCTTTAATAGCCCAATGAGTTCGAGATAACTCCCAATTTCCAAGATCTATATCTACACCAATATTTTGAATTGCACCTATTGGTAATGGAGGAAGAGTTTGATCGAACTCGAATTCAATAACTACAGTATTTGATCGGAGACGAATACTTGAAATGTAACCTACTCTTGATTCCGTAACTTCATTTTCTGTAACAAATAAGCAAGGGAAACTTTTTAGTTCGTCGATAGTAGAATCGTTTAGAGACTTATATCTTTCGCTAATTTCATCCACTGTATATTCAATAGCTACACGCGCACGATTAAATTCCACAGGACTACTATCCCAGCTTTCTTCATCATATTTAATCAAAAAATTAAACACTATTTATTCCTACAGTGAAATGTGAAAAAAATCTAACATAGAATAGACGTCAAAGTGACGCAATATAATACGTCACTTTGACGCATAATACGCATTCTGCTCAAGATCAATAAATACATTTTTATTTCTCTTTTCTCTCATTACGCTTATATAATGTTTTAAAAGCTAGTCAGTTATAAAAATAAAGCGCGATCGCCTTGCCTCTTCACTCGCGGTGATTCAAGGCAATATTGGTCGGAAAATATGTCATATTGATGCAATATTACAATTGAAAAAAACATTTAGGCTATGTTGCTGCTTATTTTGTCAGAGTTTCAATGAAAACCAAGATAGGATAATGGCCATTCTTCTCCCTTTTTAAATTAAATAAGAGACGCTATTCGTGTCAGAAATTATAGTAGACGAACAGAGAAAACTTACATTAATTGGATCAAACGATTTATTTTATTTCATGATAAGAAGCACCCAAAAGACATGATAGAAGCCGGAGTGGCGATATTTTGATGTCTCTCGCCGTCGATAAGATAATGGAGTCAAGTACTATATTGAGGGTGTAATCTCTTAAGGCTTATCATGTATTGAACATGTGTAAATCAATATGATACTTGCCTCGCCTTATTCTTTTGTTCGACCCTGATTATTCGTTGAAATCCTTTATGGCGAAACCAATTCGATTTCGATACATTGACCACCTCTTCTTTGTACACAATTTCCATGGTGAACTAAAGTTTCTCTTAGCAAGCCATGGTTCAGGCCGAATGGATAAAAACCAGTGTAGATAGTAAGTATTTCTGAATCTGTGATGAGAGTCATCTTGCGGTCTTCCATCTTTACTGTTGTGATGGCATTGAATTTTATCTCACGTTGGTAAAAAGGATACAGTTCGACAGTGAATGAGTTTACATTATTTGATAGGGTTAGCTGATACCATGAGGTGATAGCGAGGACGAAGGTGAAAATAAACCATGGAAAAATCTTTAACTTTGGGCTTCCATTTTTTACATAGAATCCTAAACCAAGAGAAAGGCTGGTCACAAAAAGAGTAATCTGAATGTATAAAGGGACGGAGAAGATAATATCCAGTGTATGAAATTCGGGCATGAGTCTCCATAGATTGTTTAGCAGAAACCCAGATGACAGTCCGCCGATGAAGAGCCCAACGATGATTCGATGAAGGTGTCGCACGATAAATACCCTTTCCTTATTTCTCAATAAATAAACCCGATACCGGTAATGTTAGTTTCGTCCTTATTTGAACCTTGGGGAATAACAATATTGTTATCCAGCATTAACATGACTGAATCACTGCCATCCAAATAGATGGCTGAATCGAGACCCAGATGAAGGGCGATACCTTTTAGGCCAGAGATACTTATTCCGCTAGATGCGTTGGGTTGCAGTAATATCAATAGTTGTGCTTTGTTTTTGCTGTAACCGATAGCTATTTTTCCAACAGGATCTGATTGGTTAGCCATGGCACTAAACCTGGCGTTGCTTCTTTGGGTCAAAAATTTTTGATTATGTGGTTTTGGCTGACCAAGCTTGGCAGCCGTAGGTTGGGGAGGGTTATATTTGTTCACTTGCCCAAAGGGTAGTTTATTAATAATCAAGGGTCCCATATTGCCCAATGCCGCCTCCGCATTGGTCGGGGCCGCTCCTTGACCAAATTGATATTTAACAGCATCGCCAGTGTAATTTGCTATAAAATACATGTTCGATGTGGACCCGCCAATAATTTTTTTGTTGTGTATGATGCGGCCTTGCTGGAGGGTCTCAGAGGCTGGCACAGGATCACTACCGATTAAAGCATCAATTTTTCCAGATTTGGTTAAACCATAGGTAGGTCCGTTGATAACAATCTTGAATTTTTGGTTGATACTTTCTCGTTTCGCTGTCGTTTGGAAGAGTTCCTCTGCGGTTCTGACAAAGGGAATCATTTTTATAGTTTGGTGCATACTGACTATGTATAAGGGACCACCACTAGGCAATGTCGCTTTGAAAAACCCCACTTGTTTGCCTGAAGAAGCGGTTTTAAGTTGTAGCCATAGGCTGGTATCGCTAAGAGATATGGGGACGGCGCTTGCTAATGTTTTGTTGCCTGACATGATTCGCATCCTTTTGATCATTAAATATTATTCATCGTTAATTGATTATCAGCAATAGATTTGTATGTCAATAGATTATTAAAAAGTAGCGGTTGTAGGGATGCATCTCACAAAATTTCTCGATCTCTTTTTTCTTCGCCACCGTTTCAAGTGGCTCATGCACAATGTCATCTAATGGGTGCCCCTATAGTTATTGTCGTAAATTTAAATTGATTTCAGAGGAAAATAGAGAGGTAGCGTGGATTCGCTACGCTTAATCCACACTACCCGTTTGCTTTTATTTTTGGTTTGGTAGGCCATCCCTTTCAAGGTGAGAATTTAATCACTTGGTTCAATTCCTTGAAGTAGTT
>CAYUAI010000175.1:0-3636 GCA_964442745.1 uncultured Chromatiales bacterium | reverse complement strand
AAGTTGAATTCAAGGTCGATATTCATGCTAAATCACAAGTTTGACCCACTACCGAATTTTCTAAAAAACGATGTCGCTATCGAAAAGAGGTCGTCTTATCAATGCCACCGTGCTTGGCGGCCTCTCGAATACTCTCGTTTTGGCTTAAACAGTGGGCGTAATCCAGCCATTTTTCTTTATTCCTTAGCTTGGCTAATGGACTCCCTGTCAGAGCGTGAAAGGTTTTATGACAATTTTTACAACGGTATCGTTGAAGTGGGTGAGCACGTCCCCAACGCGAGAACGATGGGCTCTCACAATGTGGACATTGATTGGTTTTTTCCAGTCTTTCCTCAATGGTCCGCACCACTTTATTGTGATTGCCGATGGATTCGCGTTCATCAAACAAGCAGTTCTGTTGGTGTCGAGTCAGATCATTCATGGCGCGGACGAGTTTTTAAAATTGATGAGGGATCATGAGCCTCTCCTGGTAAGTGATTGAATCACTAAATATTATATCAGTTTCAACACTTAACGCAAACAGAGCCGCATATATCCATGCTGCGCTCTAGAAAGGTGAATGGCGCAAACTATGGCCACGAGCGGTTTTTTGGATGCTCGCTTTTCTGGTGGCAATTCTGACGACACGCTGTAGCAAATAGCATCCTTAATTTGATTTAAAAAGGGAGAAGAACAGGATGAATGGTCATTATCCTACCTTGCTTTTTATTGGAATTCTGACAAAATAAACAGCAGCCTAGCCAGGATGTATTTTTCAACCGTAATATTGCATCACTATGACATATTTTCACGCCAATATTGTCTTGGATTACAACCAGTAAAAAAATAAAATAATTACATCTTATTTTATAATATATTGATTTTTTTATGGTATTTTATAGAGATGATGAGAGGGGAGACAAATAATGATGCACTTATTGATCTTTCGCTGGATGCGTATTATGCGTCAAAGTGACGTCTATTCTATGTTAGATTTACAAGCAATAGTACAGACAAATTATAGGGAGTAAAATAATGGCAGGTAGAAAACTTACTGTGAACGAAATTCAATTAGCGAAGTGGGTGTATGGTGATTCTATAAAATATGATCAAGTTATAATATATGATGAAAAATATGCATTCTTTCAACCTAACGACAGCGGAATGACGCCTAATGGGAATATCTACATTCACGGTATCACATCCTCTGATTTTGGTTCTCTGGCGACTCGATCGATATTAAGAGGATTTTTCATACATGAGATGGCTCATGTATGGCAAAAACAAAATAGTATTCTTAATCCAATTGTATCTGCTATTGCAAATTCGTTACGACATGCATTTTTTTATACTGAAGCGTATAAATATACTCTTCGAGATGGAAATGATCTTTTAGATTATCGTATGGAGCAGCAAGCGCAAATAATTGAGGACTATGTAAGAATAGTTAAGCTAAATCTATTGCCAAAATCATTTTTTCTACAAAACAAAGAAACCGATATGAGGTTGCTGGGGTTATATACTGCTGTATTGTCTAAGTTTCTCTCCGACCCTTCATATCCAAAGGCTGCGGTCAAATGAAATACACATGTATTTTATTACTTATATTTATTTTAGTTGGCTGCCAAAAATTTTACACTATAAATGTTACCAAGAAAGATGGAAAAATTGTATTCGGCAGCGAGATGCTAGCTTCACATTGCAAAAAAAGCATTTATATCTATGATTTTGAAGTGAAATATCGAAATAATAAAGTCACTGATACAGCTTGGATGATAGTTCGTAATAAGCGACCAAGTTCTGGATATACTGCCTTTGACTTCCCGTTGGTTTATGGAGAGAGTATTACAGGTGTTAGCACTAGAACCGAAGCTATTGAAATTCTACCTGGCGTATACAAACTAGGAGCAACTATTTCATGCTTAACAGAAAGTGACTCTGAATCACGAAGTCTTCTTGGTTCTTTTGCGATTGGAATCAATGGTGAGTTGATTACCGATAAAGAAAAAATATTGAGTATGGAAAATTTATCACAAATCTAACAAGGCCGATAACCGGGAATTTAGGCACTTTAAAATCCAAATAAAATGCGTAATAAAACACCTTCAACAATCAAGGAATGGGTTCGGGAAGTTAAGTCGGCACTAGCCGAAGCTGCATCCATTCTAGATGAAAACATGAATACAGAGAGTGAAGTGAACGAAGTCGATATGTTTAAAATGGCACCCGCAATAGCTGCTATATACAGAAGCATAGAAAGCGAAGAAATTAAGTGTGGAATGATAGAAGCATTGTGGTCAATCGTGCTTTACGTGCATGAAAATATACCTGGGTACAAAAAAAGTATCGTCGGTATTTTGTCCATGCGTATCTCGATTCAATGATATTTATAAAATTGTTAACACGTACAAAGGCAGAGAAAGTAATTGATTATCTCGAAAACAAGGATGAAATTGAAATATGGCAAACCTGACACCAAAATATACTGACAAATAAAACTCAGAGCAATAGAGGATTTTTGTTAAGTTCGTGGTATTGTATAAGCTCATTTTTCGGAGTGTATTGGCAAATTTTCCTAACGGTGTAATTGAGCGTAACGCAGCGTTGAATTTGGGGCCATCAATTTTGTTCAAGTTATCGGAGTCATCATCTTGGGTGCTCTATCGTTGATGTTAGGCCTTTATTAAAGTGATCAGTAAAATATCAATTAGTATTTTGTTACAAGGAGAAATTTTCTCACCGAAGGAAGCTGAAAAATCGACTGGTTTACATCTGAGCAAAAAGCATGAAGTTGGAGATATAGGTAAAGAAGGAAAATATAAAAACAAACCATTACCATATGGTTCAGCAATTCTGGAAGCACCAGAAAATATACCAATGGATGAAAAATTTAGTTGGCTAATGCAGTCTTTGGAAGACACCCTAGAAAAGCTATACAAGTGTGGAGCTGGTGAAACAAGAATATATGCAGGTTATTTTTACAAAAACCAATGCAATTTAACCTTTACTAAGGAAGAACTAAATGCAATTGCGCGTTTAAATATTGATTTATGGCTTTCATGTTATGATATGCCAGATGAAGACTAATAATTAACTGTGATAACAATTCAATAAACATAGGTGTTACTGTGAATTCATCATATGGAGTCAATCGTAGATATGCCTAACGGTGGAATTGAGCGGAACGCTAACTGATACATGAAATTATAGTTCAAATCATTGGATTAATCAAGTTCAGTGGTTTCATCCGCGTCCGCTCATCGCTGATGTTATACAAGAAAAAAAAACAAAAATCACTTTAGTATTTATCAATCGCCAGCGATCGAAAGAGTTGGCTAGGTGGTGTCGTATTTTATGTAGTAAAAGAAAGTGCAGTTGATTGATTTCGCTATGCTGTCAGTGCAATGACTAATCAATAGATTTTAGATCAGTGGATCCCAGTAATAAATTTCAGTTGTTAACTGAAAGTCAAAATCAAGAAGAAGACAGTGTGATGCACAGTGGTGGAATTCAAGTTAAGTGGTAACTAGCGTAATACTAAATAACATATAGGGCCAATGCTTCACTGTGTTATTACCGGTCTCACTCGGTTGTGATACACACTCAATACCCTAATTCGTCCTTAATTTTATACACTACATTACATCTTCAGTAAAT
>CAYUAI010000174.1:0-3731 GCA_964442745.1 uncultured Chromatiales bacterium | reverse complement strand
ATAAATCTGACCGCCTAAAGGCGGTGGTTTTAACCTTAGTAGAGACTAATAAATTGAGAAGTGATGGGCGATCGCCCATCACTTCGACTTGTTTGAGTACTGTCTATACCCGTAGCGTTTGAGATTTAGGTATTGAGTGCGAGACATATTTTTGTCCTGACTAGGCGAAACGACGAGTAATATCGGGATTATTGCGAGGAGTTTTAACACAGTCAGGGTAAAAATAGGGCCGTAATAAAGCCTAAATCTCAAACGCTACGGGTATATGTCATGGTATGGCGGTAGCGTGCCAAAAAATGGTAACTCGGCTCAATGGGACATCATTAAAAAAGTGGTGGGAAAGCCGAGGCAGTTAGGCGATTTTTTGTACTCTGTTGGTATTATGCGTACTGACGAGCGGCCAGATAAAGTACCCGTGATATTTCGGGCCAAAAAAATATTAGTTAGCAAATAGGTCGGGTTAGCGTCGCGTAACCCGACAAAGCACGGGCTCATCAGCCCCCAGCTAAAATTAAGTTTTATTATCTGAAAAACGATCGTCGATAGAAACCTGTTAAATTGATTTCATATTGACTAGTTCTATTACCCTTTAATTGAGTGGCATCTAAGGGATGAGGCTGAAATTAACGTACTGCCGCCTCCTTTAAATAACCCACCGAATAGTTTGGTGCATAAGGCATCCGACTGAATTTTTCAAAGCCTAAGCGTTTGATTTTTGTCGGGTGCGTTATACGCACCATAGGGCGTTTAACATCAATCCATACTTCCGTGTTCATCGGTCGTGAGTTGCCCTTTTCACCGTTGTTTGGTGCAGCAGCCGACGGCTGGTACACCTTTTACATTAGGTTTAATACAAGGAATGGGCGACGTGATAACTTCCCGGTTTGGCGCTTAGATTTGGTTTGTATTCGCTTAAAGCGCCGACTGTTGGGGTTCGTTCTGAGTGACGACTGCATGGAGGCAGGAGCAGGGCAACGCAGGAGCAGTTTGCCGAGCAAAAGTGCAGGAATGGTGGTGCTATTTCGAGCTTTTGTGAAGGAAGAACGGGCGAAGACAGGCCGAAGATGGGAGGCGAAATCGGGAGATTATTGCGTCGCCCATTCCTAAAGGCACCACCCGATCTTTTTGCCCTTTACCGCAGCGAATCACAATTTGTTGGTAATTAAAGTCGATATCTTGTACGCGCAGACGAACACATTCCATTAACCGCCTCCCCGTCCCGTACAAAAGTGATGCCATCAACCCAGGGATATCTTGCAATTGACTCAGTAGCCTATTGACTTCATTTTGAGTTAAAACTACAGGTAATTGTTTCGGTTTTTTTGCTCGGATAAAGGATTCGAGTCCACTTAATGGCATATTAGAAGCCGTGTTCAAAGAAAAAAATTAATGCGTTTAATGCTTGGTTTTGTGTGCTGGCAGAGACATTACGTTTGACCGCTAAGTATTCTAAAAAATGAGTGACTTCTTTAGCGCCGATGGTTTGAATCTCTTCATTGTCATAGGCCACAAGAAACCTTAATACCCAACTGAGATAGGCCTCTTCAGTGCGGATCGAATAATCACGGCGGCGAATTTCATAAACCAAACGTGTCAAAACAGATTCATGTTTCTTTTTGATGTCATCGAATTTAGCATGCTTGGTCGCTAGTGTTCGTTCAATATGTTCATATGAAGAAGGGTCATTACATTCCCTCGCGATCGTCGCGTGATTCTCCTTAAGTGTGTCACTCGCCTGTTCTAAAAACAGCCAATCAATTTGTTTTAACCCAAGGTGCCTTGATCAAAACAAATAACCAATGGATGGCTTTTAATGCTTGACGATATTGCCAATCATTGATCTGAGGGTTTTGACCAAGTGTTTCCAAATAATTCGTAACGTGAGCAGGCTGGTGAAAAATTAACCTCACATCGGGATGAGCTTGAATATACTGTTCAGCCCGAAGCACATACCAACGATAATTTTTTTGGTTAACATCTTGTTTTTTCAACAGTTCAATATATCGATCCCAGAATCGATCAATAGGGTCTGGGTTGACTTCATCGGAATGAGTTTGAGGTTTCTTCGATGGAGAGTGTTTCATAGGTTATTGTTTTATTTTAGTTATTGTATTTTCATATAAGGATACAATACTTAGGCTGGCGAGCAAATGTACAGTTTCGGCCTATCACCCTATTACCCGTTTCAGCCTATCGTTATAATGTCGGTTTCGGTCTATGACAATGTTATACAAGAAAAGAAAAACAAAGAAGACAAGCACTTTAGTGTTTAGCAATCGCCAGCGATTGAAAGAGTTGGCTAGGGTTGAGAAGGAAATGATAGGCCGTTAATAAATCATTCGACGCCGATAAGTTCAACCCATGATGATGGTTTATCGACACCGAGAGAGGATATTCTTTTTTTTGTTCTATTCACTGAGGTGCCGAATGATTAGCACTGTATTGAGTCGGCGATCCACGGGAGGACGGACATCCTCGTGGCACTATCGTATAACAGGGCCGTCAACACGGAACACCTTTTCAGTGTCTATTAATGGATCAAAGGTTTCAGGTAATTTTCGTAGTTTGATATTGCCATGGTCTTCGATATCGGCGCCTGGTTGCAAAGGCGTTAGCATTATGAAGGATATGAAACATAAAGGAATTTATAAAAATGCTGTTTGAGTGGGACGATGAAAAAGACCGAATAAACCGTCACAGGCATGAAATGCCATTGAAAGCGGGAATTCCTGTTTTTGACGACATCAATGCCATTGAATTTGAAGATACAAGATTTAACTATAATGAAGATCGTTATATTATAATCGGGCGTGATGACCGTACTAAATTACTCTATGTTGTATACACGGAGAGAGGAAAAGGAACAATCCGCCTGATTTCTGTGCGTAAAGCAACCAAGCATGAACTTCGTTTATATCAAAATGCAGGTGATTAGTTATGGGGAAAATTATTCAGCAAGAACACACAAAAGAGAAACCAATAGACAATAGTGATATTGATTTTACAAAAGCAGATGCACTAACTGAGGATGAAATAGAAGAAAGAGCGAAGAATGACCCTGATTCTCTGCCGTTCACAGAGGACGATTTAAAAAGTATAAAAATCAAAAGAAAACTACCATCACGAGATAGGTAATTAAACATTGGGTAAATTAATTAGAAACAACTACATTAAAGGTACATCATCCCCACCGCTTTTTAACGTCAGTAAAGTACGTGCTATGAGTGATAAAGAAGCTGAGGAACGAGCAAAAAGTGATCCTGATGCACCGCTAATCACACAAGAAGACATGAGAGCTCATAAAGTTAAAAAGAAATAACTCTACTTACACTAACTTGAGAAACACGAACATCAGAACATTCAAAAATTGTAGCATCAATGACTGAGTTTGAGAAGGAAACAACACGCTGTCAATGAATGATTCGGCTTCGATTCGGTTTGGATTTATTCATGGCGGTGGCTAATATTGGGGTTGGATTGAGATTTCGATCCAAGGGAATATCATGACGGATATTTTGGTGGCGTCATTGTATAACTGTGGCGTCAACACGGAACGTCTTTTCCGTGGTTTTTTATGGCTCATGAGTTTCAGATGGTTTTGTGGCCTGGCATTCACCTGGGCTTCGATACCGGTGCCCGGTTACGACAGAGTTAGACAAAATTTAACAATCATATTTTGTAACTGTTCACGGGATGACAGAATTGTCTAATCACAAAATGTAGCGACTAAC
>CAYUAI010000173.1:0-3879 GCA_964442745.1 uncultured Chromatiales bacterium | reverse complement strand
AGCATAGTGCTCCGTCAAATAGTTGTCTAACCATTCAAACCTGTCCAAAGTCCAAAGGGTTAAAAACTCATAAATATTTGAGTTGAATTTACCATAGATTTAAGCCTATTCCAGCGGTTGGCTTTAAAATATGCCCTTAGCATTAAGATCTTTTCCGCCTTTTCCCTAAGGAATAGGCACGCAATAACTTCCCGGTTATGCATCTCATCTTCCGCCCGTCTTGGCCCGTTCTTCAATCACAAAAGCTCGAAAGAGAACCACTATTCCTACACTTTTGCTCAATCAGAACGAACCAATACAAACCCAATCTGAGCGCCAAACAGGGAAGTTATTACGTGCCCATTCCTAAGCCAAAAGAGGCAAGGCCCTTTGAGACGTAAGTTGATAACACGCCGCCCACTACGTTCTATCGCACCACTACCCATTGGAAAATTTAGCGCTTTTATTTCAAAATAGTTCATTCGCTTTTGGTTTCGGATAAAGTCGTCTCGTTCTGTACTCAGCGCTTGGCTAAGCCGACCTCGATAAAAACTTTGTATATCCTCTACAACCGCCTCTATTTTCCCCTTTTGTAAGCGACGACGCTGTTTGCCAATCCACTTCTTACGTTCAGACGTGGTTAAATTCTTCCGCAAAGCGCCAATTTTGCTGACGTGCTCAATGGCATGATAGACGTCGATGAGTTCATGAACCTGAGTTTCCTTCAGCCCTAATTCGTTCATTAACGGGCTAGCACGATTCCAAATCCAAGGCCCGCCATCCGCGATAAAGAGCACATGATCAGCTTCGCTAATTTTCAACGCCTTTAGATAACACGCGATTCGTTCAAAAATAATATCGGGGCCTTGCAAGCCCCCATCAATGATAGGCGAAAACTTCTTTTCCTGTCGGCCATCGGCATTGACGACATAGATGATCAACCGTTTGGGTTCACGCCAAGCTCCAGCGTCACGCGAGCGGCCTTTTTTTGTCTTTGGACCCCGTTTTTTCTCTCGCCATCGGACGCGCCCCCCATCGCAACTGATTACCACACGCCGGCCTTTTAGCGTGTCATCCTCCTTGAGCATTAGCGGGCACTTTTCTTGATGACTTCTCGCTCGTTGAGCCTAGCCATAGACTATTCTACGGAGTGCCTTCAATACTTTGTTCGAGAAGAAGTGGCTGAACTTCGGCCAATGAACTCAATAACGCTGACCACGCACTCACACGGGAGTGCCAACAAAGGCGTGGTTCGTTCGTGTCGGCCTAGCACAAGAAAGACGGGATAAACTCCTTTGTGTCGTTTCCCCGGCTTTTTATCACAGCGACGTCGATAATATCTAAGTTTCAAGGGAATCGTTAAGCCCGTCGCTGTTCGGATGTTAACCGTCTCTAGCCCCTCGTCTCTCAAATTGCCGGGCAGGGCATCAATCACTTCTTTTTCTTGTGCCTGCGGGGCTTCACTATCGAGCTGAGCTTGTCATCTGCTGGCAATCATGTGTGTTGCCAGCCCACCGGTTATCTTGAGAATATCTTTTTCTAGTGTTTCAACAGATAAACTATCCAATTTTCCATCGTCGTATTCTGGCATTAACTCAATCGCTGCATAAGCCTCTTGTCAATCAGCAAAATCTCTAGCACAATGTGTATTCCTCAGATCGTTGTTCATTACTTTCCCCGGTAACGTGGTGGTTTCAGGTTTAAGTTTAACAATGATCTGAGGTCTAATTAAAGCTGAAATTCACAATGCTTAGATTATTCCCCGGAAAATGGGAACGCGCCCCTAAATAGAATTGCCCTGGTGGATGAACAGGCGAGTGAGTTATCTGGGTTTACGAAGCTGAATAAAAACACCTATTACCGGGAATCTCCCGTGAAAGATAAGCGCCGCTATATCTTATGTTTTAATCCACAGTTGTTCAAAGACCAACGTCAAGCGCGAGATCAAGCGATCGTTGATTTCGCAATCTTTGTGCAAGCACTCAATGCAGAGTTGAAAGTCGCGAAGGGTTCCCGCCACCAAAGAAAAATTCACGCGACGATTAAAAAGGGTGAAGCTCAGCGCTTTTGTTGAGGTTGACTTGCATTTGATTCACGCCAAGGGGAAAACCGACAAGCTTGATATTCGAACCTACCAAGGGGGCGTTAGGAATTGGCACGCAATAAATTGTATATTTGGCGCTCAGATTTAGTCTGTATTGTCGCGTTCTGATTGAACAAAAGTGCAGGAATAGTGGTTCTATTTCGAGCTTTTGTGATTGAGGAACGCGTCAAGACGGGCGGAAGATGAGATGCAAAATAGGGAAATTATTGCGTGCCCATTCCTTATCGTCAATGAACAGGCCAAGCGCCTCGCAGAAAAACTCGATGGATTCTGGTTGCTAGTGACCAATTACACTGAGCGGGTTAACCATCGTTACACCGTTACCCCTGAAGAGGCGATTGCGAAAAGGTCGTGATTGAATCGGCTTTCCGCGATATTAAATCGTTCGTGGAAGTCAAACCTGTCCACGTTTGGACCGAAGCTCACGTGAAAGCACAGCATTCTCTCCCATCTGATTAATCGTACACTCACCCGGCGTTTACATGAGCAAAAAGGTTCCCTGTCAAAGGACTGTTAAATTGACCAAATTGAAATGCAAAATATGCAGCTATCCAAACACAGCATGACGCGTGTAACTGATGCGCAGACTGAGCTACTGGAAAGAGTGGGACTAAAAAAATTACTGGCTTCCGATATCGTAAAACGCGCAAATATTCAGCACGCGGCTTGAGTTACATCTAAGAAGTTACCCGCCAATTTCATTTTTTGACGGTCATTCAGTATGTTACGTTTTTTGGGTGGTAAGCTTGGGTTTAAATGTATTTTTTTATCGGTGTCCGCATAAACTCTAAAAAACTGTTTGGTTAAACATTAGACGCATTTTGTTAACATAAATACGGATCATAGCAATTCTTACCATACTGCCAGCCATTAATGTGAGAATGTCATAGTCTTTTGAAAGCCGTCGATAATTGCCTAACCAGCCAAAGGTACGTTCAACAATCCAACGAAGGGGTAATACAGCAAAGGTGTCTTTGATTTTTGTTGAAATATGAAGCGTAAGTCCTCATGTGTTTTCAACAAATTCGACCGCCGTTCCTCGGTATCCTACCTCCCCTGAGAAAGCCTTACCGGCTTTTGTCTCCGACAAATTGGCGGCATGTACAATGACGCGAATCAAGTGATCCAAGGTGTCGGCAACAATATGGCATTTTCATCAATGACTGTGAGTACCGCATTATTTGAATGTCAATCAATTCCTGTATATAATTCCATTCCAGTCTCCCAATGGTTTCTCTTCTCTCTCAATGTAAGTTTAATACATTTGCATTGAACGTTGGGAGGCTGGCTAGATGATTATCAAGTATCATACTGGCTGTTAATTTTATGGTTTATTGATCATGTAAAAATCAATATCAATAAATATGATACTCGACCCCTTATTTTTCATCAAAAGACTAAAGGGTATCCAAGCCCAACCCTCTTAGCTAGGATATGCTAAACCATGGAATAAAAATCCATCCACCTGAACTTAATGCCAGTAAGCCGTAGGGCGTGTTAGCCCTAGCGTAACACGACAAAAACAACTATGATACCGATGACATTTTCACCAAATCCTTCAACATACCTTCCAGTCCCGAGTGTACCGTAATACTGCCAATATGTTCAGTAATTTTCTCTAAGACCTCCAATTCCTTCAGGCGTATCAAGGTGGGATTGCCTTCCATCATTTTAGCCGTGTTGTGCAACGAACGAGTGGCCGCGGTTTCTTCTCGTCGTTTAATCAAATTCGCTTCGGCGGCTTTCTCTGCCTCAACCACTTGATTGAGAATCACTTTCATCTCACCGGGTAAAAT
>CAYUAI010000172.1:0-3879 GCA_964442745.1 uncultured Chromatiales bacterium | reverse complement strand
AAAGAAAAGCCTTCTCGTCAATTTGAGTTTGCAGATATTGATGTTAAAGCCATTCGTGACCAGACAGGTTTTTCGCAAAGCAAATTTGCAGTAATGATTGGCGTGAGTATTCGAACGTTACAGAACTGGGAACAGGGACATCGACGGCCACAAGGACCTGCACTCGCATTACTGACCATTTTTAAAAATGACCCAAAACATGCAATGCAAGCATTACATCAGCAATAATTTTCATCTTTTTTATTAATGACAAGCATTCCCGAACTAAAGTATCGATAAATATACTTTCGCTCCCAAGCACGATTCATCACGTGGCAAAAATTGCTTTCATATTCTATTCGCAATAGAAGGCTAATTGTTAATAGAAACATTCTCAACATAGTTTAATTGTCCTTTGTCACTGTTAGTTTGAGGGAAAACAAACCCTATACCGAAGATAACTTCTTCTGAGATATGTCGGACCTCGTTTTTCCCCTTCAATCATTTGAAAGTCATTGACGTTACTTGGATATTTATCCACCAAACGGCCACTGACCAATCAGTGGGTTCATTCACTTCATTGAGTTGTCGAACATCATCGGCTTTTTCACCCAATTGAAATTTTTGCACGACAAAGTCATACAGCATAGTGACAGGCATTCGCATGCCCTTTCATGTTTTAAATTTTGAAATATACCAAAAAGTATCGACATTAATCTTATTCAATATAAGGAAATATATGAAATTTTCATGATTTTAGTGAATTATCAATGCCTTTCACAAACGAGCTAAAGATGTCACATGGCTTGTCGATAACATAAGTTCGTTGAATCATTTCCTCCCAGAATATCCTTTAAAAAGCAAGCTATTTCCATTTGATTTTTTCTAAATATTTTCTGTTCATCTACCGAAACGCTATTGTGCCACCAACATGAAGGAGTGTCTCATGGCAACATGGAAAACAGGAAAAGTACATTGGTTTGATGAAAAATCTGGCGTAGGAATGATCAGTGATGAAGATGAAAGTGTATTGTACTTTGTGCATTATTCCGCCATCAAAAGTGATGAAAAATACAAGACGCTGAAAAAAGGTAACGTCGTCAAATATCAGCTCTACGAAAATTTATACAGTGCCCGAGTGGATAACGTCGTTGAGTGCGAATAATAAATCTAATATTTTGATCCAGAAAAATATATTCCCAATCTTTGCAACCATCTAAGACCAGCAAAAATTTTAATGGATGAACGACATGAAATAAAAAATGGTAAGAGAGAATGGTTCCAATTACATTAGCCTCGGGAACAATTATTTTTTGACAGTGAAGGTATAGTTAGTGTGAAAATGACAAAAAAACCACTATTTGTTTGGACCATAGGTGGGATATATTTTATATCTCGCTGTTAACATCATTCTTCCGAAGAGCCCGAACATTAAAAAATCGCTGCTTTATTATCTTCAGTCAGATATAGTTTATTATTGGCTTAAATATATAGGTAAGGTTAAAGGGAATCAGTTACAAATAGACGGAAAACCACTTCGTGCCATACCAGTTCCTGATTTTACACATCTAACCGGAGAAATGAATATGAAGAATGTAGTTGAGTTATAAATTGTTTGGCTTATAAAATATTTTTTGTAAAGAAATAGCTGCAGTTTAATTACTGTTATTTTTTTCGTTGCAGCAGGATTATCGTTTGATTTATGCTTCCACACAGGCGCAGCAGAATAAGAGAACAAACACCAATCAGTTTTATATGTTTCGATAAATAGCAGTCTATCTCCTATTTAGTTTATGAATCGAAATAATTGTTTAATGATATACCAAGACACGAGGTAAAAATGAAGCAAGCTATTATAGATACACTTAGAGATATAAAAACTAGGATTGCGAAAGTTGAAACAGATGGCATTAAGCTCTCTGAAACAGATACACGACAAGGATTAATCAATCCAGTATTTTCTGCATTAGGCTGGGATTTTAGCGATTTCACTCAAATCAAGGCTGAACTCCGCCATAAAGAATATAACGACCCAGTTGACTATGCATTTTTTTCCGTCAGTAAAAAAGTACCAATTTTGCTATTAGAGGCCAAAACATTAGGGACTGATTTAAGCAACTCAAAGATTGTGAAACAGTTATGTATGTATTTAGGCGAAATGGGTGTCCAATGGGGTGTTTTATCGGACGGAAATAAATATGTGATGTATAACTCTCGTGGTGGTGATTCATTTGAAGATCAAAAATTCATTACCTTGCAAATCAAGACGATTGATACGGAAGATGGCATGCCAGTCGATGAAATGGCTGAAAAGTTTATTGCGTTATTAGGCAGAGAGTGTCTCGAAAGTGATGATGTGCAAAAAACGTATGAAGAGCATATGGTTAATAATCAAATCGAGGAAGCATTACATTCGTTGCTATCAACACCATTTGATACCTTAGCTTCGGCAATTAGAAAGGAATTTAAGGAAGACAGAGTCAAAACAAATGATAATCTTAAAATTTCAAGCAAACAAATTATTGCCTATTTAAACAATATTGCGGATGAAGATGGGAATATTCCTATTGACATTAGTTCGCAGGATGTGCAAACAGACAATGAAATATTACATGATGTGGCTAAGGCAGCTCAAGAGAGTTCGAAATGTATTGAAATTAAGCAAACATCAAAAAGAATTTCAATTAAAGATTTACTTACTAATGACATTATCCATGAAGGCGATAACTGGAAGTTCATGTATAAAGGTGAAGCCTCTTGGGCTCGGATTACTGGGAATGGTGAGCTTGAGTTGGATGGAAAAATATATTTGAATCCTTCTCGTGCCGGAAGCGCGATTATTCACAAGCCTTGTTCAGGATGGAATAGTTGGTATTACAAGAACAACGATGGTGATTGGCATGAAATTGAATATTTAAGAAAACAGTATAGAGAGAAATATGGTATTCATATGGAACCACGCCCGAGGAAAGTTGCTTAAATTGAAATCAACAACCATACCTGCATAGCCGATGGTATGATGAAAGATGAAAGTTTCTGGAAGGAAGTGCGATATGAATATTAAAAATTTAGTTCAACAATTTTAAAGGTTTAATACAAGCAAGCTTGATTAAATATAAGGGGCTGATTTCATCGTCATATAATGACGTAATATTTCTTCCATATATACCTCATGTAGGAAAATCTTACAATAGATACAAAATAATGATGTACGGAATGGCTCAAAATACGAGCAAATCTTTGAGTAGTCCAATAGAAAATAATACAGATAAAGTCCGACAGATGTATGATGCATCAGACTATAAGCATCTAAGGATTGCTCCATATGAGGTTATGCTCTCCTTAGCAGTGATTTATATGTATGCCAAGCATCATGCTGCTATTGATTCATTTGATGAAATACATGAATCAATAGCAGCAACAAATTACTATAAATTTTCATTGAATGCATCTGGAAAATATGTAAATCCTAATAGCATTCTAAAAAAACATCAATCGTCTAATGATTATTGGCAAGAAAACAATGGCTTGTCAAAAATTGAAATTAACTACCTAGAACCTTCAGTTGTATTAAGCTTTAATGGAAGACACAATCATATAATTGGTGGTTTGGGCATTGATGCTGTTAAATTTAATGACCCTTCATGAATATTGCGAGGAGGCAATGGGGAATTAACAAAGACAGGTAAGTGGTATAGGAAAGAGAACGACAAACAAGCGAATAAATTCGTTGAGTCATACTTAGAACAAATTACTGGTAAGTATGAAAATAAGAAAGATGCTATTAAAATACTATAACGATTGGATCAGTACATAATAAAAAATAAAGGGTCAAATTAATTTACTAGTATAATTTTCTATTTTCTGATTATAACGGATTTAGGGGCGGGGCATATTTTT
>CAYUAI010000171.1:0-4052 GCA_964442745.1 uncultured Chromatiales bacterium | reverse complement strand
AACAAAGATACCACTTTCTACGCCATACTGCTATCTCATCAACTAATGACAAAAAGTTGACCAGTTATTTGGAGACCTAGAAGAACTTTGTGTTGAATATTACTCGACCACCCTATAGCGTGTTGCTCTACCTTGCCCTAATCTCTCAAGCCTTTTCATATCGAGTAATTTCTTGATGATAGACTCCGTCGTTCTAGACGGAAAGCCAAGTGCTTCTATGGCTTCTTTACGACTGAATTGTTTGTTAGGCGTGGCATTTGCCCATTGCCATAGTGCAAGTTGCTTTTGAGAAAGCAGGTGATCAATATTTCTTTCCTCTAGAAGTTCTAAGGCGTCTTCGGCTTGTTGGGAAATAACTTTCAGGAAAAATAATAACCAACGAGAGATATCTTCTTGTTCAGTCTTCCATGTAGTTTGTGTTTTATTTAAGGCAAGATAATAATCTGCCTTATTCGCTTCTACGAGTTTTTCATGAGAAGTCAGCGCCGTGAAATGATACCCTTGTTGCAGCAGCATGAGATTGGTTAGTAATCGACTCGTTCTGCCATTGCCATCTTGGAAAGGGTGAATGGCTAGATATTCAAAAATGAAATTGGCGATTAAAATAAGGGGGTGTTTATATTCATTGGCGATTGACCATTCATACCAAGCCATCAATTCTTGCATTTCTTTCGCAACGAGATGTGGTGGCGTCGGGTCGAAAATTACCCCAATCATATTACCGCTTTGATCTTTTGCTTCAACACGGTTAGAGCTAAATTTATAATGTCCTCTGTGGCGAGTATCTTTATCACTGTACCGCATCATGTCTTTATGTAGTTGAAGAATGGATGATTCTGTGACAGGAATTTGCGCATAATGCTCAAATACTCGTTCCAGCATTTCAAGGTAGCCAGCCACTTCTTGCTCGTCACGAGTTTTAAATTTTTTAATACGAAGATTTTTATAAAGTGCTTCAACCTCATTATCATTGAGTCGATTACCTTCAATACGGTTTGAGGCACCCGTGGATGTCACGATAACGCTATGAGTGAGTCGCTCTATCGTTTGGGGCAATAGTTTTCCTGTGATTGTCCAACTATTTTGGACCGCATCTATCTTCGAGAGAAGCGCATAAATCTTCTCAATAATATCTGGTTGTAGCGTCAATCTGTTACTTAATCGAAAATCTGACCAATCCATCACTTTTCTCAAACTCACATAGGGTATATGTGAGTTTATGTGACATTATGTGAGTTTTGTCAATAAATAATCGTATTGGGTATTTCCATTATTCGTGGAGTGGTAAATCAACTCGCCAACAATTGAGTGAAAGTTGTCCAGTCATTTAGCAAATAAATTCTAATTCTCACCCTATCTCACCATTTATACATAAATATACCATTGATGATGAATGCCTGCTAAAATATGTGACAAGCTCACGAAAACAAAAAAGGTCAACATATGTCCAGGCAACGCTACATTATTACTCCATCCGACCTATCGGCGGCAGAAAAATACCTACACCGAAAATTACACGAGGAAACCCTCTTTGATGACGATGACTTGTATCCCAATGCCAAACGCGCTTTTAGTCGAGCGCGTGGTGATGCCATCAAACTCAATCGCTGGTGCGAGAACTGGCTAAATACCGATCAATGGATTAAATTAAAAGCTAGCCTTCGTGCCGCCAGAAAGCGACTGAATGATTACTTTGACGACAATGGTCCGCCGGTTACGATTACGATTTCAAGAGACGCCTGGAAAATACTCTCCGCTCTATCTAATCATAACAAGCTTACGTTATCTGAATTTATTATAAAACGTCACGAGAAAGCTTGGTTTAAATTAGGTGTCGACTGAAAACATACACCAAGGTAAAAGTCAGGTAATAAACGGTTCTAACCAGTCAAGTATATCTTTGGCGATAACATCAGGATCAATCACTTCAATATTAGGAAACCGGTGTTTAATCGACAGGGTTAGCGTCGACTTCCCCGCTCCATTGGGTCCGGCGACCAAAACGAATGGTGGTCTCGACATGATGACTCGCTTCTAACGATTAGAAGGCTTGGGGTTGGAATGAATTGACGCTTCTCAGCGGCTTTAGCCTCTTCATACGCCTCATCTCCAATACGCTTGCGACCTTCATCCGTTTCCAGCTCCCGCAAAAACTGATCTAGTTGAATATCAGATAGAGACTTGGGTTTATCATGTTTTTTCATCCGTCAGAATCTCCAGACAATAATAATTGATATCAAGTAAAACGTTAACCCCATTCATTACGCAATACCCTCTGAATGTCAATGGGATCATCATTGACATTCGGCGAATCCTTTAAAATACCAGCCTACTTAAGTATGGACTCATGTCTTGGATGCTCTTTCTCTGGTTGATTTGATGCAATAAAATTGACAAAATTAAGCCCCTCTTTCATTAATAAATTTCTAATACGTGACAAGCTTTTATTATAATAATTCATTTATCAGAACGGAGAGATATCCATGGATTGAAGAGATCCACCTCGGTGGGCTCAAAGTCATCGACATTTCTTGTCACTACGGTCATTCCATGGACCAATGCTGTCGCAGCGATAATGGCATCTCGATCTGAGCGTGGATCTGGCACATGAAGTTTCGCGCAACATTGTGCCACCGCCGTATCGACAGCAATAATACGACCAGAAAAGGCGGGTAATACATAGTCGTTAATCCAAGATCGGAGTACCGATCCTTGGGTGACATCTCGCCGTTCAACCAAAAGCACACCGGTTTCAATCTCCAAAATAGTAATGACCGACAAAAAAAGACTGGTGGCTGAAACACCATTAGCCCACGCCACGACGTTTTTATCCGCTTTACCCGACTTTGCCTTTCTTAATTCAGAAATGACATTGGTATCCAGCAAATACATTAGGATAAATCCGCAGGCCGATAAAGTGCTTTATCTAGGCGAGGGGTTTCAAAATCCATGTCTACCACGTCGGGCATGGCCAATAATTCGACAATACTTTCCTGCTGACCCGTGATTTGCTGATATTTCTCGATCGTCAACAAAACATGCGCAGGGTGCCCTCGATCCGTGATAATAACAGGTCCTTTCAAAGCCGCCCGCTTGGCTTTGCTCACATCTTGATTAAACTCTCGACTCGACACAGTAGTGATGCTCATAGAAAACCTCTCAGACACAATATAATAGGTATGTTGCTACAAATAGGATTTGATAGCAAATTAACGAGCCGCTGACCGCGAGATTATCACGCCTATTTATCCCTAGTTTATTCTCTGCCTAAATCCATCTAACTGAGGTATGCATACTCAGTTTTTTGATTTCAGACCCTTTTCCCAGCGCCATTGATCTAGGTGATTTATGCCTCGAAAAGACCGCACTTTTACCCACAATGACTTAACCCGATTCGCTTGCCGCAACCTCGGCTCTGAAGAACAAGCCAAAGTCGTTCATAATTTAATCAGAAATAATTGTTTTCCGATCGAATTCACGCCCGATCAAGTCGAAAAAATCATCTGCCAACACATGGAGGTCTCCGCCCGTCGACAGTTGATGAAACGATTAATCACGGAAAGCGGGTGCAATGGCGAAAATAAAACCATTTCATGGCAAGTCGTACAAGCCCTCAGGACGGCGATTGACGCCCTCATCATGCTGACGGGCATCTTGAGCTTTTTGGCGGCCGTATTGCCGTTCCTACGTGTTCTTACGCGGTCGTTTACCTAGCTCATACGAATCGTCGGTTGGTTAGAATGTCTTTTTGATCAGATTGGCGTGGTTGAAAAATACCTAGAAACCATTGCACTCGCCATTGTGGTTCTAGGTGAGTTTTTTGAATACTTAGCTGAATTGTGCGAAGAATCACCGTCGGCTTCTGGGCTCGATACAAGCGCTCTAAGCGATGATCTCCCTGAACTGGTCGCTGACTATCTATTATTGCAGAAAATGGAGGAGCGAAAGCCTAAGGGCCTCTCTCGATGGCGTTAGGGGTTGAATTCAACTCCTAGGCTTAGAGAACATCCCTTTCGTTTTCATAATTAACCTGTCTTGTATTTCTCAAATAT
>CAYUAI010000170.1:0-4152 GCA_964442745.1 uncultured Chromatiales bacterium | reverse complement strand
GAAGCAATAGCCAGACTCTGTCTATTGTTCTATTGGCTCATTCTTTCTAATATAATGTTATACAAGAAAAGAAAAATAAAGAAGACAAGCACTTTAGTATTTAGCAATCGCTAGCGATTGAAAGAGTTTGTTAGGATTGAGAAGCAAACGGTGCGCTGTTAAAAAGCATTTTGGCATTGATTGATAGCTAACCATGGTGGTGGCCTGCCAGGTTTGAGAAGGAAACGATAGGCCGTTAATAAATCATTCGAGGCTGAGAGAGAATATCCTTTTTTTTGTTCTGTTCACTGAGGTGGCGAATGATTAGCACTGTATTAAGTCGGCGATCCAAGGGAGGACGGACATCCTTGTGGCACTATCGTATAACAGGGCCGTCAACACAGAACGCCTTTTCCTTGGCGATTGATGGTTCAGGGGTTTCAGGTGGTTTTGTGGTTTGGCATTTCCATGGGCTTCGATACCGGCGTCCGGTTACGGCAAATGTTATACAAGAAAAGAAAAACAAAAAAGAAAATCACTTTAAGTATTTAGCAATCACCAGCGATCAAAAGAGTTGGCTAGGGTTGAGAAGGAAACGGTGCGCTGTTAAAAAGCATTTTGGCATTGGCTAATAGCTAGGCATGTCGGCAGCCTGCCAGGTTTGAGAAGGAAATGAAACGTTGTCAATCAATGATTCGACGCCGATAAGTTCAACCCATGATGATGGTTTATCGACACCGAGAGAGGATATTCTTTTTTTTGTTCTATTCACTGAGGTGCCGAATGATTAGCACTGTATTGAGTCGGCGATCCAAGGGAGGACGGACATCCTCGTGACACGATCGTATAACAGGGCCGTCAACACAGAACGCCTTTTCCTTGGCGATTGATGGTTCAGGGGTTTCCGGTGGTTTTGTGGTTTGGCATTTCCATGGGCTTCGATACCGGCGTCCGGTTACGGCAAATGTTATACAAAAAAAACAAAACAAAAAATCAAAGGCACTTTAGCTTTTGAGCATAGCCAGTGATCGAAAAAATTGACTCGATTTGAGAGGCTTCATTTAAAACGTTATTTATCACCACAAATTCAACCATAGGAGGGAGTACATGTTATCGGAACAGGAAAAGAAAGAACTTAAACAGCAGATCAAATCGAATCAACACGAAGTGTTTATTGTATCACTTGAAGAAATGGATGCCATTGTTCAATCATCGCCGAAGGGAAAGATGGCACATATCCAAAAGGCGTGGCAAAAATTAAAAGGAAAAGCAGAAGTTGGAGCGAGTTATTACGCGTCGGCTGATGACCTAAGAACTCTCAGCAAGCTTGTCGGTGATCTCGGAGGATTTGCTACGAAAGCCTACGTCAAGACCTATGGTGGCAAACCCCATATTATACTGAAAGGTCATCCGGGGTTAAGAAAAATTCTTACTGGGACCAAATACGGTATAAAAAATCCTAAAATAATAACAATGGGACTCGGTAAAGCGGGTGCTATCCATGCCGCAAAATCTGGCGGTATTCTCTCAATTATTTTACTTTCTACTTATCGTGTGACGGACTATTTTCTAACCGATGAAGCGACACTTAACCAGCTAATCGGGTCACTTGCAACCGATGTGGTAAAGATAGGTATTGCAACAGGTGCGTCGATAGGAGCCGCTTCGCTTGTGGTCGGTATGGGAATTACTGTGGCTGTAGGTCCTATTTTAGCCGTGGTATTAGTGGGTATCGGTGTATCCATGACTTTGAGTGCTTTAGATGCACATTATGGCATAACAGATCGTGTGATTGCTGGGTTGGATGAGCTGGGTGACGGTGTGAACTCTCATATAGAAAGAACCAAGAAAGATTTTGAAAACGCTATCAACGAAGCTGTAGTAACTTTGATTGATTACGCAATCGATTCAGCTAGACAAATTATTATAAATGCAGCAAAGCATCACATTGATAAGTTCGTCTCATCAAAGCCGAGGATTTTCTAAAATGGAAAGTTCTCAAAAACCGTCAATCTTCGTTAGGTTTGGTGGTTTTCTGCTATTCGTTTCACTCTCGTTAGGAGCGCTTGTCTGGTTTGGGTGGAGTCTATTTCAAATGATTACGCAGATAGCTTCAAATAGTCCCATTATTCTATTTGATAAAGGCGCACTTTATATGTTGGGTGTTGGTATTGGCTTGTCTGTATTGACCTATGTAGCTCTGCATGAAGTAATACTAAAGCGACCTCTTACAAAAAAAATGAGTAAAAAAATAAATATGAGTGCACTTGTTAGTCTCATTACCTTGATTATATTTCCACAAATCGTTCATTATCCTGTTGAACGTTTTTTAGAAAATCGAAATTATAAAATTTGTGAACAAGCCTCTTATCAGTGGCTTCTATACCGAAAAATTGTTTATGCTTCAAGCTTTGAGGTATGTACTGACATGATCGAGAAAAATAAATAAAACCTCAAGCGGACACTGAAAACGTATCGTCTAGCTTAGTCTTATACGAAGAAAAATTAAAAAAATTTAACTTTTTTCGGTAGCCAGTGATTGAAAGAGTTGGCAGGGTCTGAGAAGAAAATGACACGTGGTCAATGAATGATTTGCCTTCGATCCGGTTTGGGTCTATTCATGATGGTGGCTAATATCTGGTGTTGGATTGAGCTTTCGATCCAAGGGAATATCATGACAGATAGTCGGGTGGCGTCACCGCATAACGGTGTCTTTTGTATTTTTTAAAGTAAAGATAAAAGTTTAGCACGTTATGTGAGCGTGGTAATAGAATAATATATTTAAAGGTTTAGCGAGATAAATTCAAGGGCATTGGCTGTATAACAACTAGTGTTTATCACCACAAAGAAAAGGGGTCAAGTATCATATTGAATGGTATGAAATTTTAGATGTTCGATAAATAATAAAAACTAAAGAGTAAAACAGTTAATATGATACTTGACCTCTTTTACTTTTATTTCATATTGAGCCATGTTTTTCAACCATCAAGCTTAAACAAAGTCGTCAATGTGTGATTGAATTTTTCACCGACATCACGGCTGATAAAGTCACGAAGTCATTTCGCATCATTGGCTTTTGAAGTCCGGTTAAAAACAAGCATCACGGGTACATCACAAATTTAACCGTCGCGGTCCAGTAATTATCTGCCAGATATTATTACTAATAAAAATAATGACTTAAAAATATTTTAAAAAACAGTTTTCGTAAAGTCGAAAATCGAAGAATTGACAGGTATGATCAAAGGGACTTCCCTCATTAGAGACGGCCCCATGAAGATAAAAAAACACCTCGGCTTCACCGCCCTGCGAACGATGATCTCAGATCGTGTTCGATCTTGGCTCGATCCCAGGCGCGAAAAAAGTACGGTTCATTCGCTTCATGAGGCGGTCATGAATGGTCTGGCCTGTATGTATTTTCAGGAACCCTCACGGCTTCAATTTCAAACCGAGATGGAATCAACGTATCAACAAAACAATCTATGTACGCTCTTTGACGTGAAAACGATTCCCAGTTCCAATGCGATGAAAGAGATATTAGATAACCAGGATAGCCAGCCATTTCAACCCATTTCTAAAAATATTGTACAACGACGGCAGAGAGGAAATCAGCTCAAAGCATTTGACCGACTGGCGGGTTTGAAAGTGTGTTCGATAGATGCCACCCAATATCACACGTCACAATCGATACGCTGTGACTGTTGCCTAACGGCGAATAAAGATAATAACGACAAACCCACTCGTTATTATCACACGGCCCTGCAAGCCGCCATCATGCATCCGGATATGAAACAGGTGATCCCCATCGAGGTTGAACCCATCCAAAACGGTGATGGTGCCAAAAAACAAGATTGTGAAACGAACGCGGCTAAACGATTGATACCACGATTACGCCAACAATTTCCTAAAATGGGTTTGATTATAACGGGCAACGATCTCTTTTCACGCCAGCCAATGATTGAAACAGTGCGAAGCCATCATAACGACTATTTTTTTGTCGCCAAAGAGAGCAGCCATCCTTTCATGATGGCGTGGATTGAGACACATGGCACACTCAATTAAGTCAAAGACATCGACGAGAAGGGACGTACTATCCTGTACCAATGGATGAATAACGTTCCCTTACTAACTAGGCCGCAGCAAAGGATACCGTTGGCTCTTTAAAAAATGATTTAA
>CAYUAI010000169.1:0-4157 GCA_964442745.1 uncultured Chromatiales bacterium | reverse complement strand
CCTCCAAGGGTTAATTATACCCTAACTGAGTGTCCATTATACCGGGGGATGGCCAAACCTCGGTCTCCGTCGTGTGAGAGGCTGGGGGCCGATCGGTGAACGCGTGACAGAAAGCCAACCCTTAGGCCATCGGGTCAATTATTCGGTGACCGGTGCACTCACATCTGAAGGGGTATTGGATGCCCAGGTGCTGGAAGGGGCGGCCAATGGTGAGAGTTTTTTATATTTTATCCGCCACCAAGTGGTGCCTCACCTCCGTGCGGGTGACTATGTGCTCATGGACAATCTGTCCGTTCACAAAGTGGCCGGTGTGGCTCAGGCGATCACAGAATGTGGTGCCCGATTAGTCAATCTGCCACCTTAGGCACCCGAGCTATCACCGATCGAATGGTGTTGGAACAAAGTGAAAACGTTGTTGAAGAAATCCGCCGCCCGGACGCTCCCTGATTTAATACGTGCCTTAAAAAAAGCCCTTTTGCAGGTAACACCTGAAGACGCTGAGCAATGGTTTGAACACGGTGGATATAATGTGTCATAACCGAGTGAGAAGCGTAATATCTTGTTTGGGAAGGCTTTGTTGAAATGTTTGCTTGAGGATATTTAGAATGTTACCTTTGTCCATGGAGAACTCCTTTTTTCCGGAAAATGAATTGTGTGCATAAGTAATTTACTGGATTTTAAAGGAGTTCTCCATAATTTATTGATATTATAATATAATTAATCCCGAACACGTATGAGACCAAGCTTATAGCTAGAGTTCGATATTAAAATAGTAAATAATTAATTTTCAATTTATCGCAGGTTTTATTGTGCTGCATTTACTTCAAATTTCAACTGGACGTGTGCATCATTGCCAGCCGCTGCCAGTGTGGGTGTTCCTCCATAGATGCGATGATCCGAGTGATATAGTACGAGTAAAGAATCGATCACCTCATTCGCGTTAAAAGGAAGTGTGCGTTTCATGGTGGCATTGCCTTTAGCATCGGTGACAAAAACATTGGGGATGCCGCCAAAAGGTCCAGGCAGGCCACCGGCTTGATTAAACTGCCAAACGCCATACAGGCTATTAGGTAGCAGTCTTTTTATTTTCATTTTCACTTGGCTCATGCCATTTTTGAGAATTTTTATTTTCAACGTAGAATCACCACCTTTAATCCAATCACCTAAAGTAATCGGATTCGGACTGCCAGGGTAAACCAATCCACGCGTTATATAATCTTCACTGATGGATTCATCAATGACGATAGGCAATTGCCCATCAGTAATATATAACGTTGGCACTTCTCGTAGTGGCACCGGGTCGCTACCATCACTGGGTATATTATAAAGTATCTCATCTTCATGAGTTTCACCTAACACGGGTACTTCAAACCCATTATCCGTTTTAATTTGCAAGGTCGGCACGACAACAGTCAGCACTGGCTCACCATGGATAACAGTCACGTCATCATCACAATGCTCACATTGAGCAAACGCCGAAGGTGGTGCAAAACCTCCAAATAAACCATATATCAATATTAGTATAAGTCGTATTCTGTTCATTGTCTTTGTATCCTTGTACTTAGTTGAGTTACGATTTTTGTTGCTAGAAATTATCAGTTGATACACGGCTTGTTGTACAAGTTATTATTTCCGAGTAAAGCCAAGGTTTATTCACTTACCTTGAAAACTATTACTTGTACTTCAGTCTTGCGTTCAACTGTTTGGTAGGATAAATGACTGGCTAAGCAAATCGCTTGTATCAGCCTTATATGGGGCTTGTATTGAGGGATTATTTTTTAAATTTGATGTTTATCAAATAGATGAAAGATTATTTAGGTATAGCGTAACTTGATCGGCGCACAATGCAACACGCCTATGCACTTGAGTGAATGGTTTTTAACAAAGCCAAGGTTTGACTGGAGACATCACTATCGAGATGGCGTTTTACTAGCTGACGGCACTGTGCTAGTGTTGTCTCAGCCATATCTCGATTACCCTTTCGGAGATAGATTGATATTAACTTGCGATACAACGGCTCTGACAAGGGTTCCAGTACTAGCGCATTTTGACAGTATTCGATGGCTTTATCGGTTGCTGTCTCCATATGATCAATACAACTAAACAAGGTAGCTAAATATATATTTCGATAGCGTTCACGATGGGCAATGATTTCTATTTCTTCATCATCAGGTAAATATTCACCTCGATACAATTCCTGTAACCGCTTTGCAACCGCGACTGCATTTTCCGGGGTGACTCTTTCCTTTCCCAATACCTCAAATTCATGTGTATCAATCCAAAAATATTTCAAATTAAGCTTGATACTATCTCCGTGCCGCAGGATTATCTGTTCATTGCCAAGGTGTTTTCTTAAGCGATGAATTTGTGCATCGAGTAATTGTGAAGCTTTTTCATGGTCATCTTTGCTGTATAATTTCTCTCTTATCGCATAACTTGACAGATTTCTATCTTGTGCCTTTACCAGCGTTCGCAGTAAAGTAAACAATTTATCCGCACGTTGTATCTGATGGGGCGCTTCATTTTTCGTTTTCAACTCAAAACCGCCAAAGGTATAAACACGAAAAGGCCATGGCCACCGTTGATATTTGGGTTCAGGTTGTGGCAAATGTGGATAGTGCATTTCTACAAAGTGGTTGATATAAGATGTTTCTATTCCCAGAAAAAGTGCTCTCTGACAAGCCCATACCATTAACTCTGGGTGCCAATAGGCATAGGTAATGAACTCATTATGCCTGGCGATGGCGAAGCTTTTACTCAAATAAGTGTCGCAACGATCCAATTCACCATGATTGAAAAATATTTTTGCATAGATCATATAAAACCGGGAAAACTGTCCAGGAAATGCCAGTTTTTCTAGCTGTATGAGTAAATCATCATGAAGAGCAAACGCCGCGTCTGTTTTTTTTTGCACACATAAATAATTGGTATATAACAGTTTAGTATGGAGAATTAATGGCGGGAAATGGGTGTTCTCCAAAATATCCCAATAATGCCTGACCGTTTTATCTAGGTCATTAGGTTCATTTGTATAGGTGCCTGCCGCAATGGTACAAAATAAATATAGCGATTGATAAATCTGATTTTTCTCCGCTATATTTTCTTTCATGATATTAAGATATTTCCTGGCTAGATCGAATTTATTTAAACCTAGCGCTGCAATAACAATTTTGGCATAAATATGATAATCGAAAGCAGAGATACCCCTTTCTTTTGCCACCTCAAGTGCTCTCCACTCTAATTTGAGTAGTTTATCAAAATTATTAAAGGACCATGCACTCGAAGAGCAAACATTCAACGCGCCAAGATATAATACGGGGTCGTCTTTCAAATCATTCAAGTGATGCTCAAACCTTTCGATAATTACTTTGTCGCTGGCTTTAATCCCGGAAATAATCGCAATCTGAACGTAATTTGACATCATGTGCAAGCGTATCCGAGGATCGGTCACACCATCAATTGCGCTTGCCAAACGCGCCTGCAGATACTCTCTTTTTTTGGGGTCCAAGCCAGAACAATAATAAGCGTGTAATAAAATGGCTTCGACAAACCCTTTCTGCAGTGCTTTCGGTGGCTCTGGATAAAGTATACTGAATTCATTATATCGGTTCACCCAAGCAATTAAACGATTGACGCCCAACAATGTTGTACATATAGCCGACACTGCTGAACACCAGCTCATGTAGACTCCCTTGATATCTGACTTTTTCAAGAAATCGACATAAGCACCATCATAATAATCAAGTGCATTTATTACATTGTTATAAACAGAGATTTTACCCTTCCAGAAATTGATCCACGGTTCACGTTCAGCGATGGCTTGTGGCAAAGCGTTAATATAACGTTGCAACAACTCAATTCGACCACTGTCATGCAGCTCAGCCGCATAGCTCAGGATGACAAGCACTAACGCTTGCCAGGCTTCCAGTTCAAGCAACAGATCTGCGGCAGCTTCACACTCATCTTCCTTCAGCAATGCGGCGGCTGTTGACAAGCGTAGCTCATGCAATTGCTGTTTTGACAGCGTGTCCTTCGCCCGTTGCTTGAGATATTCTCTTACCAGGGGATGAAGCGTATAACCTTTGTCACCTTGCTGCAGAACAACTAAACAACCACCAGCTAAAGCTGGTGGGTTAGTATTAAGGACTAAAGTCCGG
>CAYUAI010000168.1:0-4326 GCA_964442745.1 uncultured Chromatiales bacterium | reverse complement strand
AGGTGAGTCTAATTATTGTAACAAAATTTGCGAAGCCTATTTTTTGCCCTTCAAGGCACGGCGAAGCCGAGCATAGTGAGCGAAGCAGTAACGCCGAAGGGCGGGAAATAGACAAGTAAATGTTAAAATAATTTTGATGCACCTACTTACGACATAGGCCTGGGTATGGTAATACTCAGATGAGCATCACAATCCTATTATTTTTTGGTAGTTTGTTCTGAGATGAGTTTCTTTTATTTCTTATTGAGAACAGTTTCAACTATATCATGTGTTATTTGATAATGCCTAATGGCAATATCAAATAACAGGGTTTGGATGATTGTTCGTTCTTTGTGTTTTTTTATCTATTGTATTTTTTCTAATCTTCCTATCGGGCTTTGCTAAATTTGTATTAAGATTTGTACAAAAAATGTCGATAGGGCGCTAAGGGGTTTTTCTCGCACGCTTTGACGTTCAGCATCACTAATGCTTCGCGTTCTTTAACCTAGAGGTTAAATATGAATAAAATAGGTTTTTTTCAGAGGGTAGCGGTGGTGGCTGCGGTAGGTTTGATCGCGACTGCTGGTTATTTTACGCTTAAAAAGAGCGACAATGTATTGGCTGGAAGTTCTACGACTTCGTCTGCATTAGCGGCGAGTATTGTGCAACGAGATATTCTTAGTTATGTACCCGCTGACACCATTTATTTTTTTGGTGGGCTTGAGTCAGCACCTTTTCAAAAAACCTTAGAAGTTTTTTCCCCAGGGTGGAGTTGGCTGAAAAAAACAGATATGTCCACATTCCTTGAGCAGGACAAGACTAAAGATGTGCCACCGGCGGGTAAAATGATATTAGGCTTGTATGTGGAGTATATGAAAGTGCTTAATAAACCGAGCGAAGTGGCATCTCGATTAGGGCTTGGCGAGAACCTAGACGCCGCGATTTATTCGGTGGGTGTTTTGCCCGTTATGCGAGTGAAATTGACTGATGCTGAAGCATTTAATGCATTACTGAATCGTGCTGAAAAATCTGTAGGGATTACGCCAGAATTACATACCTATGGTGGTTCGACTTATCGAATTTATGGTTTTGAACAAGCGGGAAAAAACAAGGCCCCTTTGGATTTGATCATTGGAGAAAAAGATCAGTATATGGTGTTTGCATTGACAGCATCCTCTTTGAGTGATGACATGAGAAATCGCATATTAGGTTTGACTAAACCGAAAAAATCACTGGCAGATATCACCTTGTTAGCAGACATCAAGACTAAATACAACTACCATCCAGCGTATCTTGGTTATCTCAATCATCGTGAGATTATGCTGGGGCTAACGGCAACCGATGATAATGAGTTTGGTCGAATGCTCGATCATTTCATAAATATTATGCTATCAAATAACAATGATCAACCACCGCTACCGTCTCAGCATGATTTACAACCGATCGCGAGTATCGATCGGTTGTCTAGCCAGCATCCGTTATCAACGATTCAAACCGCCGAATGTCGTTCCGAGCTGATGGCAATCACTGAGACCTGGCCGCGTAGTGTTTTTGGGTATACACAAATGGATCTGGGAAAACCGACGAAAATGACAGCCCGTGGACTCATAGAAAGTACCAATGGATCATTAATGAATGATTTGCAAACACTGCGTGGTTTTATTCCTGAGTATTTATTTGATATCAATAAACGATTATTGTTTGGTGTTGGCATAGGTATTAACATTGATGGATTAACTCCCGTGGTTACCCAGATCATGAAACGCTTAACGGAGAAAGACTATCAATGCCAATGGCTATCGGATATGAAGCAGAGTTTAGCAAAATTAAATCCGGTATTTGCTATGAGCATGATGGCGGGTATGGCGGCAGGTGTACAAGGTATCTCATTTTCTGTCATTGACTTTGATGGTACGATTGATATTTCGCAAAAAAAGTTACCGGCGGATATGCGAAACTTGGATGCTATTGTTACCTTGTCGGCGACCAACCCCGAGTCTTTGTTAATGATGGCCTCAGGTATGTTGCCAGGAATCCCGGCGTTACCGTCAGATGGCACCCCCGTTGATTTGCCATTACCCTTTACCCTGCCTAATGGTGAAAGCGTTAAATTGGCCATGAAGGGAAATCATCTGACGGCCTATATCGGAAAACAAGCTGAACAGATTGCAAATTCCTTGGCGGATGTTGCGTTATCCGCCACTGGACTTTCCGTTATCAACATGAATTTCGGCAAATATTTTAGCGTGCTCTACAATGCGATGTTTAGCGGGAAACAGGCGGCAAGTATTCCGAAGGAGAGTAAACAAATGTTTGAAGACATGCGTAACATGGATGCCCAAGTGGTAGAGTCATTTGATATTACATCTCAAGGTTTAGTCGTTGAGATGAAAATGGTTAATCACTAACATTTTCATTGGAAGATTTTGGTTGAGAGGGTAGTGTTCTGGAAACGGATGGAAAGTAACAAAGTATTGCCGAGTTGATGCTCGGCAATATTACAACCTAAGGCATGGGCATGGAATAACTTCCCGTTTTGACCCCTGGGTTTTATCGCCTGAGTTGCTCAAGCCAAAGGCTCGCTGGATATTAGGCTTGGTTTGGCTATTTTTAACTCTCCCCGTGTCAGCGATCTACCAAGTGGATGTGGATCGGGTGAATTAAAACGTCATAGCCGGGTCATGTTTATTAGCCAACAATAAGAACGGGTTACCAGTGCCATTGCCTGATGGCCAGCCGGGCTGGATTGCTAAAAAAACACTCAAACAAAGCCGTGGCCTGACCTTGAATATTAACGAACCACACAGCAACCAGTCAGGTGATATGGATTGGGGAGCTGCAGAGCCGGAGGGTCTTTCAAAAATGAATTTGGAGTGATGAGGCGTGGTTTTTGGTGGATGCGCGGCGCTTATACCACCCTACATCAATTAGCAAAAAATAGGGAACAGATCATTATTTATAGGGTATATTAAAACAATGCATTTTTTAGCGTCTGATAAGCACAGATCGTTGTGCCCTCCGAATATTCGTTACAACAAAAATCCATATTTAGTATAAAATAGTCGTTTTGGTCATAGTTTATTATTAGGGCAGAGAATGAAAAAAATCGATGTCGTGATTATTGGTGCCAGTGCATCGGGTTTGATGTGTGCGATTGAGGCAGGCAAGCGTGGTCGCAAAGTGATGGTTTTGGATCATGCTAATAAAGCGGGTAAAAAAATATTGATGTCGGGCGGTGGGCGTTGCAATTTTACTAATTATCATGTTGCTCCTGAGAACTATGTTTCACATAATGTGCATTTTTGTAAATCAGCTCTCAGTCGTTATACGCCATGGGATTTTTTAAGTTTGGTGGAACGCCATGGCATTGCTTTTCATGAAAGACAACATGGTCAGTTGTTTTGTAATGATAGTGCGAAAGATATTTTAACTATGTTGTTAGCTGAATGCCGCCAGGTTGGCGTGAGTGTTCATCTTAGGACAAAAATTGAAAGCATTAATTTCGTAGCAGAAGATCAGTTTAAAATCTGTAGCAGCCTAGGTGAGTTGTGTTGCCAATCATTGGTGGTCGCGAGTGGGGGGTTGTCTATTCCAAGCCTGGGGGCGACTCCTTTCGGGTATCAATTAGCTGAGCAGTTTGGAATAAAAATATGGCCAACGTCTGCGGGTTTGGTGCCATTCACTTTGCAGCCGATGGATAAAGCGAGGTTTGCCGAATTGTCTGGTATTGCTGTGGATAGTATTGTCAGTAATCAACGACAGCAATTTCGAGAAAATATTTTACTTACTCACCGTGGACTGAGTGGACCTGTTATTTTGCAGATCTCATCGTATTGGCAACCGGGCGAAGCCATTGCTATTAACTGGCTTCCTGAGTTGATGTTATTTGATGAGTTGAAAGTGTTGCAACAGCAGCAGCCACAGCTGAGGTTAAAAACGTTTTTAACAAAGTACTTACCTAAACGGCTTGTCGAAAAGTTATTGGATGCGCATGACATTGATATTCCATTACGGCGTTTCTCTCATCGTGAGTTTCGTCAAATAGCTGATCAACTCCAGCATTGGCTGATTAAGCCGAATGGTACGGAAGGGTATCGAACCGCTGAGGTCACATTAGGTGGTGTCGATTGTGATGCGATTTCCTCTAAAACCATGGAAAGTCATGGGGTAAAAGGTTTGTATTTTGTTGGTGAGGTGCTTGATGTGACAGGCTGGTTAGGGGGGTACAATTTTCAGTGGGCATGGTCTTCTGCTTGGTGTGCGGGGCAATATGTTTAATACACTTAACTCATGTGACTAAGGATCTTCGTTAAATCGCTTGCCGTATGGATTGCATGACCTTACCTA
>CAYUAI010000167.1:0-4338 GCA_964442745.1 uncultured Chromatiales bacterium | reverse complement strand
CTTTTCCATGAAAACATAAAAAGGATCAGGTCATGCTTGATAGTGTATTTCAACCCTTTATTGAAAAAAGTCCGATCTCAGTGATGGCCCGTGGCCTATTAGAACGAGCACTCAATCCGACAAAACTAAATGAATGGTTTAAGCGTACCGCCTTTTCCCAGTACACGAGAAAACTGTTATTTTCTTCGGTATTCCAGATGATGAATGGGGTTGTGTTTACCACCAAACCCTCGGTTCATGCGGCGTACCAGTCGTGACAAGAAGAACTTGATGTGTCGGTGCAGTCAGTGTACAACAAATTAAACGCCCTTGGACCGACGACGTCCGCCGAACTGGTTCGCTATACCAGCGAAGAAATCACTCCGGTTATTAAGGCAATGAAAGGTGCGCGTGATCCTTTGTTGCCCGGTTTTCGAATAAAAATGCTCGATGGCAATTGCATCGAAGCGACAGAACGGCGTCTCAAAGCGTTACGCAACACGGCGTCGGCACCCTTGCCTGGTAAATCACTGGTTGTCTTTGATCCTGAACTGGATTTGGTCATTGATGTGTTTCCTTGTGAGGATGGCCATACCCAGGAGCGTGCCCTACTGAGTCAAATTATCCCCACCATCAAGGCCAATGATGCATGGATAGGGGATCGAAATTTTTGTGTGTTGAGCTTTCTTTTTGGCATGGCTAAAAAAGAGGCTTATTTTATCATTCGCCAGCATAAAGGCCTGCCTTTTGAAGAAATGAGTCCAATGCGCAGCCAGGGGAAATCGGCGACGGGTGAAGTGTTTGAGCAACGGATTGAAATCAAAGATGAGAATGATAAGGTGTTAAAGTTGCGTCGTATTCGCGTATGTTTAAACGAACCCACGCGTGATGGCGAAACCGAGATTTTCATTCTCACGAATTTACTCGCCCGAGTCGCAAAAGCCAAAAAGATGGCGAAAATTTATCAAAAGCGTTGGATGATAGAAACACTTTTCCAAAGGTTAGAAAAAAACTTTCACTCTGAAATTAATACGCTAGGCTATCCCAAAGCGGCTTTATTTGGTTTCTGTATTGCGCTGGTGGCCTACCATATTATATCTGGGGCTAAAGCCGCACTGCGAGGTGTGCATGGCGCTGAAAAAATCGATAATGAAGTCTCGGACTATTATATTGCTGGGGAAATATCAGAGGTTTCTCGTGGAATGATGATTGCGATTCCAGAAGAGCATTGGTCTGTTTTCTTATCGTTAACGCCCCCCCAACTGGCGCGAGTTTTTATTAAACTCGCTAAAAACGTCAAGCTGCCTGCGTTCAAGAAGCATCCACGGGGGCCAAAGAAACCGCAAGTTAAGCCTGAGTGGGATCCGAAACACCCTCATGTTTCGACAGCGAGACTCTTGGCTGGTTAAATGCACAGGTTTTAGCACCTTTAAAGGGTTGGTATAACGCACCCTACAAAAAATTATCTATTAATGTTTTTCACCAGAGGAAAAGGGGAAGGTGGTTAACGACATTTAGACAAAATGAAACCCGGACGGAACACATACTTATGAAAAATACCAATGGTAAAAAATGGGCAATGCGCTTAACTCTATTGATAGGCTTAAGTACATCACTGCTTACCCAGGCGGGGCTTGACCGGGTTGGGCAAAGCGGTCATTTTGATATTTATCAACAAAACCGGCAGCAAGGCGTGGCCAATTATATTACCGAGGATTTTTTGCTCACCAGTTATCATTTGATTCAAGCCAATACGCAGGCGCAGAGCGAGGCCAATATCGCGGGACCGCATTTATCTACTTTGTTGTCTCGATTGTCATCGGCATTAACGCGTGCCAACGGGCCGGTCAGTGAATACAACCGGCAATATCTGCGTATATTAAATGCCTTATTCACCGACAAAAAAATTCAGGCCAAACCCTTATCCAAAGTCGTGCAAGCTGAATTAGATTTGATCTTGCCCGCCAATACCACGGCTTTGTCCCCGTTATGGCAAATAAAAGTCGACTATAGCCAATTTAAACCCCGTGGCCCGTATACCGCGACCCCGGCACTTGAGCGCTATTTTCGCACTTGGCGTTATGCCAGTGGAGTATTATTTGCGGTAACAGCCAGTCAAGCCACCGGAGTTAGTGAGGCGCTGGCCGATCGGTATATGCAACAAGCGGTGGAATTGACCCGGTTGATCCAGGCCGATGTGGATGTTCGTTTGGCTTATGAGGCACTCAATCAGTTATTTTCATGGTCGGTAGGTCCCAGTGATGATTTGACTTGGCAAGATATGATGTCCCTGATCACGGATCATCAACCCGCGCTTGATAACCCCAAGGCCTTTCGTCAACGCGTGTTTCAATATGCCAAAACCCATCACCGTCAACCCCGTATCATCAGCGCCGCCGTTGATCCAGCCCGGTTGGCCAACCATACCACGGCAGCGGACGTGATGACCGGTTGGCGATTATTGCCATTGCGTTATACCAGTGACAGTGCCGCGTTTCAACATTTAGTGTTTGACCAAGTCGGGGAGTATCAAGGCGGTTGTGAAAGTTGTGCATTGCCCTTCACCGCCGGTAATATCAATGGCAAGATCGTTAAAGTTTTTCCGCGTGCGCTGGAGGTCATGGCCCTGTTAGGCAGTGAGCTAGCACAGCAAACTCTGCAAACCGAAGGGGATACCCACTATCAGGGTTATCTCAAGGCACGGCAACGGGCGAGCAATGAACTGGGTCGTGCCCAGGGCCTGGCCGCTCAACAGTTTTTATTGATGCGTCAATGGTTAACTACCACGGACAGTGCTGCGATTGATCAGCCACGTCGACTCAATAGCATGTTAAGTTTTTGGACCTGGCAACGGTATCTAGGGATTTTATATGCCAAACAATCTTACACCCTGACCGGCAAGCGTTTAATCATCTATCCCTCTCGTCAGCCCGGCGCCTGGTTAACCCCGACGGTGGAGTTATATCAAGCGCTATTAAACATTGTTGGGCTACATCAACGCCATACCCCAGCCGCCGCCTGGCATCAATTTTCCGAACTGCTCGAACAGTTGTTGTAACTGAATTGGAAAATTGTCCAAACAGGGCAATTAAATGCTGAAGATGAATATTTTTTAAATGAATTAGACTTGCGTTTACGTGACATCACCGGGGGCGTGGATTTACCCATCGTGGTGGATGTGCATACCAATGCTGCCAGCGGTGAGGTATTGCAGGAGGCGCTCGGGTATGCCAAGGTGGTTTGGCTCGATCGCGGGCCAACGCGGCGGGCACGCGGTAGCCTGACAACCCATCAAGAATTTAAACAACCGATCACGGATCGTTTGGATAACGCGACCTGGCGGCAACGTTTACGTCAGAAAAAAACTTCAGATTTGTTTTAACTTTGGTTTATATACGGAGAAGTAACACGTGAAACAATGGATGATGCGACTGTTTCTGATTATGGGGTTGGCTTATTCAAGTCTGGGCAATACGGCTGTTTATGCCTTGTTGGTGGGGATTTCGGATTATCAAGCGATTCCTGATCTCGATGGCCCGATACATGATGTGCAGGCATTACAACAGCTATTGTTACAACAGTCGCGGCTGAAATCGGAACATATCACCACCTTGGTGAATGAACAGGCCACCAAAAAAGCAATTTTATCCGAACTCCAACAGTTGATCGAACGGGTTAATGCGGATGATCAAGTGTTTATTTATTTCAGTGGTCATGGTACCAGTGCCGCTCAGAATCACTGGCCGTTGCCTTATGGTACCGGGGCCTTTATACCGGTAGATTTTCATGATAAAGGTTCGATGCTAGAGCGTATCAATCGACTAATTATTGGTCGCACTGACTTAAAGCCGTTGTTATTAACGCTTGATGGCAAAGGGGTGCATGCGCTAGTGGTCATGGACAGTTGTTTTTCTGGTAATGCGGCGAGGTCGTTTATTAACACAGCGAGCTCCTTACCACGGCGTTTTTTTCCAGCAATGGAGGCTGATCTGGAGGAAGATGATCTTGGTGAATTTCCCATGGAGCCGGCACCTAGCTCAGTCTATCCTTATCAGAATATTCTGTATATGGCGGCCTCGGCCGAGTCGGAAACAGCGATGGACATTCCTAAATATCAATTAACGAAGTATCCAACGTTTGATAACAAACCCCACGGGGCGTTTACCGATGCCATGATTCGGGTATTATCCAATGATATTAAGGGCGATAGTAATCACGATGGCCAACTCAATTACGAGGAGTTGTTTCGTAGCATTCGCCAGTTTATGGAACAACGTGCCTATGGACACGTACCACAAATGTTTCCAGCCGCGAATGACAATGCATTGCTGCGCACGCGTAGTGTCACGATGCTAAGTC
>CAYUAI010000166.1:0-4400 GCA_964442745.1 uncultured Chromatiales bacterium | reverse complement strand
TAACCAATTTAAACCGTCCTTGGCATCCAATCGACGCTTGTATTAAGTGGTGTTAACTTCAAAAAATGCTGTCTTTCAGCTAACCCACAGAAGAATTTTTAATCAAGCTGACTCACTAATACGAAGTTGATAGACTCGTTGAATAATTTGCCTAACACCAAACTTTTCTTACGCGAAGCCAAAGCGTTATTGCTGCTCGCTGGACCGATCATTGTCAGTCAATTAGCTCAGATGGGCATGAACTTTACTGACACAGTGATGGCTGGGCGACACCATGAACACAGCCTCGCTGGCGTCGCCATTGGTTCGAGCTTGTGGGTGCCATGTTTTTTATTTTTAATGGGGCTACTCATGGCAACCACCCCCATCATCTCTCAGGCCTGGGGTGCCGGAAAAATATCTGATATCAAGCACAGCATGCAACAAGCAATGTGGCTAGCCATTGCCAGTGGCATCACAATGATGATGGTATTGCAAATACTCGGTGGCATATTTGACATGGTAGCCATGGATGATCAAGCCCGCACACAGGCGAAAGGCTATGTCCTTGCTATATCGTTTGGACTGCCAGCGTTGGCCGTACTTCAGGTATTGAGAGGGTTGAATGAAGGTGCTCAACTTACCCGCCCCTTTATGTACGTCAGCCTAATTGCTATGTTGCTTAACATTCCATTAAACTATGTATTCATTTACGGCAAGTTTGGCTTACCCGCGATGGGAGGCATCGGTTGCGGCTGGGCGACGGCGATAGTGCTTTGGTTCGAAGTCTTGCTCATGTTATGGCTAACCCTAAAAAACCCGAAACTTGCACATATCAAATGGCAGATAAACTGGTGCAAACCTAAGCCACAGAAACTCAGAGAAATACTCAAACTAGGGACACCTATTGGGGTTTCATTATTAATCGAGTCTAGTATGTTTGCTCTCATTGCATTGTTTCTCGCGAACCTTGGCAATACGATTGTTGCAGGCCATCAAGTCGCCATGTCAGTGGCCTCTTTATTATTCATGATCCCCCTGAGTATTTCCATGGCACTCACCATTCGCTGCGGTTATTGTTTAGGAAAAGAACAACCGCAACAAGCAAGATACATTGGGTACATGGGCATCGGCTTTACCTTAATTAGCGCGGCATTGTTTTCCATGCTCATACTACTTGCATCAGAACAAATTGCCGCGCTATACACCACAAACCCAGCCGTGCAAGCACTAGCAATTAAGCTATTACTGCTCGCCGCCATCTTTCAGTTTTCAGATGCTACCCAGGTTGCAGCGGCAGGCGCCCTCCGCGGTTATAAAGATACCCGATTTGCTTTTTTCGTAGTGCTAATCGCCTACTGGGGGATAGGTTTGCCACTGGGTTATAGTTTGGCACTCACCACGTTCTGGGGTACACCTCATGGAGCACAAGGATTCTGGATCGGATTGATTGCTGGTTTAGGCATCGCCTCGGTACTTTTAACGCGACGATTCATACGAATCAGTGCTTGAGTTATCCAGCATCACCTTCACGAGCAGTCACTACATTTTAATACAATGGGGCCACTGCAAGGAAGGTTATCACAATCACGTCGTTTTGGCATTGGCGGTCAATCGTGATGGTCGATACTCAGCACGGTTTGGAGCGGATAATGTCGGTCTAAACTGCGCAATGACGACAAGTTTTCCCAGTAACGGAAAATACCTGTTTTGCTAAACTTGCCGGCCACTTCACACAAAATAAAAATATTTGTCTCGCTCTTAATAAGCCTAACCCGATTAATATTAACCAAATAATATCCGGGGTCGGTATTGTCATATACGGATCTATTCTGCTCAGGCTCACGTTGTCAATCAATAGCTGGCTATCGCCAAAAATAGAATTAAGGCCATAAATCCCAAATGCTGGCATGACATAAGCCAATTGGTTATTAAAAATATAGCTAACATGTATCCAATCACCTTGTGAAGTCAAAGCGATATCTGGATTTACAAAAAATGGACTCAATGCATCAAGATAAAATAGGGTAACAAAACTTTCCGGAAGGGAGGTCGCCATACTGGTTGCATCATTAGAAAAATACAATCTAAAAAATGCCATGTCAAAAAAATCAAACGGATCATTAGTCGGGATCACTGCCGATAATTGATTCTTAAAATCAAAGCTGTATTCATATTGTCCGGGGGTCAAAGCAACACTTTGATAAAGTGTACTGCTAAGCGAAAAAAGATCTGAAAATGTATCGCCGAGAACTGCCATGTTGCTATTTATCATCACATTTTCTTCTGTTGTCCAACCATTCAATCCATTTGAAAAATCACCATTCATCAGCCTCGAGTGGGAAATCACAGGAAAACCAATTAACCAACATAACAATATAATACTCCAACAATTTATTAGATTTTTCACTGTATTCCCCTATATTATTAACAATCAATAACAAGCCTTAGCAACCAACACAAAAATGTGACAATACCTTCTCATTAACTACGATAAGCTGGTAATTAATAGAAATCAATGGACTTAATTTAGAACTTGAATTTCATCGTCGCTTGCACAATATAAGCAAGCATGGCAGGTAGGTTTGAACTGGAATAACGCTGTTTCATCAGCTCAGCACGCACCCCAAATTCACCGCGTTTTCCTTGATCAGTGGCATACTTTATCCCTAGCGTTAAGGTATTTTGTTTACCCAACCGATGATCTGCGGTTGCATATCGTGGTTTAGTATCCCCTTTATCAATCGATTCTCGAAAAAAATCGGCTTCACTCTGCCTGTTATAGCGAATATGAGGTTGAAGAAAATGCTTTGGATGAAATTGAAAACGGTAACGAAAACTCAACGTGTGCGATTTAACGCCCCAGTCATCCCAAAAATAACGATACGCAAAGCGCATGACATTTTCATTGATATTATGGACTAATTTCCAATATAGACTATTGCGGTTTCTCTCATTCGGTCGCGACTCATATAAAACCGCCACTTCTTGGGTATTTTGAATATCATCAATCTGTAAGGTTTCTAAGATACTTATTTGCTTGTAAGGGTCGGTCAAATAACCAGTCGATATACCCCTTGCATAATTTACTTGAAACAATGTAAATCGATTCCAAACCTGGGTCAGCCCCAATAAATAATCGAATATTTCTTTATCACCCGGTTTAAAACGTTTCACTGTATCATTGCAAGAAATCCATTCCGGCACACGATTTGGATTATTTCCAACGGCCTCTGAACACTCCAATTTTGCCAACCCTTCGGGAATACCACCTCTAGGACTCACTTCATCATCATAAGCCGATACACCAAAATTCAATGTGGTTCGTTTTTGGTTAACATCCCATAATAAATTGGCACTGGCTCCTATTGAGGTATAGTCATTTTCTGTTGAATAGCTCACGCCTACTTTTGATTTTATACTGGAAAATAATTGATGACTCCATTCGGCATTAGCCCCCACGCGAGTATCGGTAAACTCTGTTAACCAATTATCTCCCTGGGTGTTTTTTCCTTGGGCATTCACATCATAAGCAAAACCTGAGGCGGATGTTACAGGAATCGTGCTAGTATTTTTCGTTGCATTATTGATGGGGCGAATCCGCCCGTTAGGAGAAGCTCCAGTCATGGTATCATAGACAAAACCGATCTTTACTGAGTCGAATTCGGTCAAATTTTTTTCGGCCTGAGTCAGAACTTTATTCACATTAACCCGTTCGGTTTCCGAATAATAAAGCATTGAGACATTCGCTTTGATATCATCGTCACTCACTACCGAAACCGACTGACATGGTGATGATAATAGCGTACAAGTTGCTGCCGCCAATACCTGTTTTATCGCCGGTTTATTTTTCAATTGCATCCACAACCACCACCACCAACTCCTTGACCACCGCTCGCCGCTTCTTTGCTAAAATAAATATGTTCATCGACTTCATTTTCTAACACATCAGGTACTAATTGCATTTTTTCTTGTGCAAGCACGTCTCTATCCCAAGGCTTGATTGCGGTAAAACCACCACAGCCACTTAACATCAAAATGGCAACGATTGCCAATACCCCTTGACGATATTTTTTTTTGAAATCTAATTGCATGAATAACCCAATTGTCATCAGTCTCCGCTATATCAATCAATAGCGAATCAACACTGAAAATGGAACGGTGACTCTTCAACCTAGATTACACAACATGTCATGCGATCTGATTTCACATTTCCTGGCGTAGAATGTCGGCGTTAAGTCCTATGAAAGTATATTCGGCTGGTACCAAAAATAATTAACAAAAATTCCAAAAAGCATCACAATCTATTGTTTTTATTTAATTTAAACCGTATCACATGCGCTCATTTCAAATGAAGTTGATAAACACTATAGTGGACCCCATAAATCAGACAACCTGCTAAGATACAAAAACTGATTAAA
>CAYUAI010000165.1:0-4411 GCA_964442745.1 uncultured Chromatiales bacterium | reverse complement strand
ACTCGTTGCCTCTCAATTGAGACGGCAGGAGGAGCTATGTCTGTCCAAAGTCCAATAATTAACGGAAAGGACATCAAGATGATCGATCTAACAACGGGCATCGACCGGAACGCCTTTTCCTTGGCTGTTTTAGATCATCAATGTCAGAGGGTTGGGTGGTTTATCCAGCGTATCACCTTTGTTGTCGGCGTCCCGTCATCCCCAACGTTATGTTTTGAAATCAGCGAGTTAGCTAGCATCTTGCAAAGTACTCCATTGGAGTATATTCTTTAGGTATGATTACCGTTGCCGAAACCGAGCCATTTCAAAATAAAATCAAGATGTTACTTTCAAAAGACGAAAAGGCCGATTTGATTGCTTACCTATCAGAGCACCCAAGTTCAGGAGATCTAATTCAGGGTACTGGTGGTATTAGAAAGCTTAGATGAGCAAGAGGAAATAAAGGAAAAAGTGGTGGGGTGAGAGTGATTTATTATTTTCACAGTGACATGATGCCGCTTTATCTATTGGCTGCTTTTGGAAAAAATGAAAAAGCAAATATCTCTGCTGAAGAACGAAATATTTTATCGAAAGCAGTGAGAGAATTGGTTAGCTATTGGAGGCATAGAAATGGGCAAGGCATTCACTGAAATATCTGCTGGCCTTACAGATGCTGTTAAGCATGTGAAAGGTGAGTCAACAAAAACAGTTGAACATCAGCCTGAGGCTATAGATGTAAAATCAATCCGAGAGTGCTCAGGCATGACTCAACAAAAGTTTTGTGCTGCTTTTGGAATTTCTCTTGGTACCTTGCGTCATTGGGAGCAAGGGCTTCGTTCTCCTAGAGGGCCTGCAAGAGTTTTACTGAAAGTTGTTAAGCATAATCCCAATGCTATTGTCGAAGCTATGCAAAAATAAAACATAACAAGCAGCTAGAGTTGACGCGGGGGACTTAGGTTCTTTATTGGTTTGGTGTTGAAATGTAGCATCGTGATACTTAGAAAATTTTATATTGTCCCCCGCCCAACTCAGCTGAAGCGTTATATCCGGATACCAAAATTATCTGGCCATAAGCCACAGGGCAATCGCTCTATGTACACAGTCCAGCGAGCACGGTTTTTAGGTAATCGTTATCCCAGCCGGCACGAAGTCTTTTCGTTTCAATGCCGGTCTTATCTATTTTCTCTTTTTTTAACAAATTAAGTGCCATGCGCCTTAACATTGAAAAATTCTCAGCGCCATTGCCTTTTCGCAAGCGCGATTCATCTTCACGAAACGCGACATCTAAGACCCAATGCAACTTGTTTTCAACAGGCCAGTGGTCTCGCGTCGATTTTAAAAAATACACAGCGGATTTACCTTGGCAACTGGTGATGTAAAACCGGCATTCAAGGGTCGTTTTACCATTCACCGTTCTCTCTGACAGGATCACGACCAGCGCGGCTAAATCTTGCCACGCGCTCACATCCATCCCTAACGCCTTAATATCATAATAAACCCAGCAACGCCGGGTCTCAAAACGACCATGCCCTTTATTGCTTTGCTCTGAGTCACTTGAAAAATGTTGGTCGAAAGTGGCCGCCTCAAACTCGAAATACAGATCTTGAATCGCCTCGTACAGCGTCGGTTGATTGTCTTTGACGGCCAGCAGGTAGTCGGCGCCTTTACTTAGAATGGTCTGTGCTATTTTTTTTGGCATCCCATTGCATCAATGGTGACTAAACAGTTTTCAATCGATAACATTTCAAGCAACATCGGGATCGCTGTTATCTCATTGGACTTCTCTTCGGTCTTACGATCGCCTCGTTAAGTCAAAGCGAGATGGTGGCTATTGATGGAAAAACACTACGTCGATCCTTTAATGAGCCAGGGAAGAAAGGTGCCATCCATAGGGTCAGTGCTTGGGCCACCGGCAATCAGCTTGTGTTAGGGCAATATAAAGTGGATGAAAAGTCCAACGAAATTACTGCCATACCCGAATTACTTAAGCGATTAAATCTGACAGGACGCCTCGTGACAATTGATGCGATGGGTGGCCAGAAAAACATAACAAAAGCGATTCGAGGGGCAGAAGCTGACTATGTTTTGGCTGTTAAAGAGAATCATAAAACGCTGTTTAATGAACTAAAAGCCTACCTTGAGGCGGTTATCGATGAAAACTTTTTCCTCGATAAATTCGACACGTTTGAGACAACAGAGAAAGGGCATGGGCGTATTGAAACGCGGCGTTATTGGATCACCGAAGATGTCGATTGATTGTCAGGTAAAGACATGGACTGACTGGGTATCCATTGGTGTGGTGGAGTCACATCGCCATGTCATTAGCACAAGCACCACGACGGTTGAACGTCGGTATTATATGACATCCATCAAGGCCGAAGCCGTGTTATTTGCTTCCGCTGTTCGCGGACATTGGGGTGTTGAAAACACGTTACACTGGTCTTTGGATGTCACGTTTAGAGAAGATGATAGCCGTATTCGAGCGGGTTTTTCGGCACAGAACATGGCGGTTATCAGACATATTGCGTTGAACCTTATTAAAAAAGATAAGAGCAAGGGGAGTGTGAGAGGCAAAAGAAAGAAAGCCGGATGGGATGATGATTTCATGCTTGATATATTAGCCGCCGCCGTTGCTTAATTCTAAGCCCGATTGCCCTGTATCCTACGCCTGCATGTTGAATCCTTTAAAAGGCAATGTAGTGGGGAAACTCCCCACTACATGATGGCGAAACAGATGATACCAAACAATATGATCAAATATAATAGGGTGGAGGCGCTTCCTGTCGTTCATTAGAAAACGTAGAAAAAATGGTGTTGTGTATCTGGAAGAGGTGGAAAATAGGAGGATTGATGGCAAAGTTCGGCAGGTGTTCTTGCGCCACCTTGGAAAAGAAGTTGATGGCGATCTGAAAATAAATATAGACCTTGATAGTCTTGATGTAGAGAGTGTCAAAATTAATGGTAAACTACAGGTCTTAGATTGGGTGGCAACTGAGCTGGGACTCAAAGACCTATTAGGGAGTATTCTCAGGAAATTTTGAGTATCGTGTACTCTCGATTCCTTGGTGAATCAGGCATTAAAAAACTTGAAGATTGGTATCAGAAAACGGATTCAAATGTCATCCTTAATCTTGAGTCCCTGACAGAGAGTCGCCTTCAAAGCGCGCTTGATTATTTATCATCTCTAGACTAGGATTTACTCTTTAAATCGCTTCACAACAATGCAAAGAAACAGTTTAGCTTGGGTGATGGAGGCGTTATCTATGATGTCACTAATACCCATGTGACTGGAAAAAATGTGCTTTTGCTAAGCACTGAAAAGATAAAATAGGTGTTCATAATAGCCAGATAATTCAATGCGCGTTGGGGGTGACTCGTGGTGAAGGGTTTCCCGTTTTCTGTGAAATTTACGAGGGAAATATTTCTGATAAAAAGACACTCAATTCACTGATTGAGCATTTTAGGACAATCGGTTCAAACCATGGATTAGTTGTATTTGATAGAGGCATTACCTAAAAATCGCATATAATACAGCTTAAAAATCTTGGATGGGGAAGTATCTGCGACGTAAAGTCCAATCCCAATTTCGTAAAAATCGTGAAGGATACTATCGATTTTCAAAAATTGATCCACCCGAACAATTACCATGTTGTCGCAAACGCTGGTTTTTATGTGCATAAAATTGGCTACACCATTGGCTCAAAAGGATGGCTGTATATCTGCTGTGATAATCGGAAGAGAACACAGAGAATAAGTGAATTTCATAAAATACTTGTTGAAGCAAAGGCGCAGCTTGACTCAGGCAAGTCGGTAGCAAAAGAATTAGAGAAATATTTTACCAAGAAAAACAATCTCAGGAAAAACACGATTGAAGAAACTGAACTGATGAATGGCATTTCATTTGTTTTTTCGACGCAGAACGAGCCTATTGACGCGGTATTAAAAATATATTTTACAGACAAAGATATTGTTGAAAAAGCATTTGAGCTAAGCAAGGGGTTGCTTAATCTGAGGCCAATAGGTCATTGGCTAAAATCAAGAGTGCAAGCAAGATTTTTGATCTGCTATCTTTCCTATTCAATTGCCTCTGTGCTCAGATTAAAGTGGAAGAAAATTGGTTACACTTTAGAAGGAGGATTGTCCGAGCCAGATAACCTTTATACCGTTTATATGCGTGATCGGAAAAAGTTATTTCATTTCTCAAAAACGGTATGCTTCAGCAAAAAACAGGAAAAATTGATGAAGTGTATTCATCCATCAATTACAAAAAAGTATTTAAAAAATCAAATTATATCGTGAGCTAACTAAAAGGGAAGATTAGGCGTTTGTAGTGGGGAAAAATCAGGTTGAAAATGGATAATTAATTAATGATATATCGTAACTACTCACCCTATCCAATGAAAATAATGAAAATATTTTTTGCCCGTTTTTT
>CAYUAI010000164.1:0-4614 GCA_964442745.1 uncultured Chromatiales bacterium | reverse complement strand
AAATTTACTGAAGATGTAATGTAGTGTATAAAATTAAGGACGAATTAGGGTATTAACGACGGTTTTATTGTATTTTTAACAATAAATTTTATATCTTATTTTTTGGAATCACTGTCTTGACTATGGGGTCCACTTTAGCTTTCATCAGTCCACTGAATATCTTCGCTGACTCCTAGAATATCGAATGTAGTCTCCATAGACAGGTTAACCTTTGGCGTCATGCCGATAGCAAAACAAATATCAGACAGGCTGCCCAACGTCATATTACGAGCACCACTTAAAATTTGAGTTACATAAGAACGGGATTTACCTAAACGTCGTGCGAGCTCTTTCTTGCTAATTTCCAGGTCTTCAAGCGCAACCAAAATATCTTCTGTTACGTTGTATACTAACTCTTCGCGTGCAAAGGATTTTTCTTCTGCATTACTGAATTCTTTACCTTCAGGGTAAAACATATCTTTAGCACCCATCACCCTTCTCCTCAATTCTCACCCAGTTTTTTCCAACTCTCTTGGTATCACTCTCTTTCAGTTTGTCATAATTTTTGTATGCGTAATGACTAATAAAATGCGTATTCACATGTCGCTCAGATAACCAGCAATAGCCTCTTAATGGCATGCGTTTAAACGCATTAAATTTCTTTGCTCTTTGTTGCCCTTGCTTTTTCGGCAAATAACCTTCTTGCGGAAAATTCTGCTGTGACATTCTTTGACCATCCGCAAGCCGTTTGATCTGTAAAATCTGATTGCAACGGATTGTCGGCGAACTTCTGCTTCCAAACCCGAGTAGGTCTTAATTCAATCTATTGCTCACAGGGTGCAGACTTACACAACCAGATACGTATACGAATCAATATTTTTCCATTGACAAGTCACCAATTAAGCTTTGTATGATGCCGACGTGTTTTGTACCAATCTCCGATCAACAAAGAGCCAGTTCCGCCATCCCATTGGAATTGAGCGTAGTGCCCATTCTCAAATCCCGAAATACAATATCCACATGATATACATAACTTTTAGCGGCTTGCCTCAACATACGCCTGATAGATCATTTTAACATCTTCCTCTGCCCGGTGTAGCCTGTATCCACTGGTCTCTGCGAGTCGCGTCTTTGTACGATTAAAGCGTTCAGATTGGTCTTCATCCAGTAAATCATAAATCGAGGCGATGTAAAACGGCATAGAGGCTTTAGCCACATAAAAGAGTGTGCTCACCCAATCAATATCCCAGTTTACCGCATCACTGTAAAGCAGGCCATTCGTGCCGTCTAATAACTGAATCAACGCATTGACAACAGATGCAGCACTTTCACCTTCTTTTTGTAACATCTCTCGTGTAATACCGTGGAGACTTTCCGCCGTTTTGCACCAGTATTGCCAGCTGGCCTCGGGCTTTATTAGCCAAGAATAGGTTTGGCTGTTGATGAGTACCGCCACTTCAATGGGGTAAGAATCAAAGTGCAAACCGCTGGCTTCGACATCAATGATACTGATCATAAGAAAAACATGAATTCTTTGGGGGCGAAAATATTGCGCTTCTCAAAGATGGGTGAAGAAGGTTCGTTTTCCCAAAAAGCTTGCTCCTCGGGTTTGATCACCGAGAATTTTTCTTCAACGGCTGGAATTGCCCGACACCAATCTGGAACGCTCTCATCAGCATTTTTAGGGGGAGCATTCCACAGTTCAACCATTCGTTCAAGCAAACAGCCCTTAAGCGCACGCCTTAACGGATCTTTATCCCGTGGCTCAGTCGCAGAAGACAAAGGCCAAGCCCGTCGCCACACATATTGCACCAAATCCAAGAAAGGGATTTCATCATGAGCCAACAGAACATCCACCATTTTGTCTAAGGTAGCATCAAGCGTTTCCACAGGCTTTTTCCCAAATCTGGTTAAAGCGTAATTCAAATAGCGAGTCTGCCACATGAGGTACAAAAGGTCGAAATTGACTAACTTTTTTAAACACCTCATCTTTATTCTTAGAGGGAATCTCTTTAAGAAAATGTACGGCATCGGTAATGTCACGAACGCCACGAAATGCCGTTATTTTATGCGCAAGCATCTCATGCCAGTCCGCCGCTTTAAGCACCAAATGTGAATGGTTAAATACCGTGATACTCGACTTAGACTGTAAGCCAATAAAACTCACGCTGTCGTTAAACCATTTATCTCTGGGGCCGTGCTCTAAACCAAACTCTGTACCTACCTCATCCACTAATTTTTTTAAAATATTCGTCACATGTGGGTTATGGGGGAAAAGCACATCGACATCGTGGGTCATTTGCCGAGAGCCATGATACAAAACACTTACAATACCGCCACAGCAAACTAGCTCTAAGCACTGACTATTTTCTTTAAGTAAGTCGCCCAGCTTATTTAATGCTTGAAGCATAAGCTCTCGGGTAATTTGCGTTCCTGATTCACCGTAATACATCACGTCCTCTTACATATAATTTATGAAAAATTTTCAATTGGGATAATGGAAACGGGTAACAATGATTCGCAACTTGCGTAGCTATCCCTGATATTCTTCAGCATCTATCGCTAAATCTAGTAAGCGCTTAACGGTATCACCAATATTAGAATCTCCCGCTATTGGTTTATCAGCTGATAAACCAACTCCTTGAACCCCAAGCACTGGAAAAACAGTTTTACTATCAAACAACCCATACGGTGGTGCATGCATATCCGCTAAAGTCACTTTGCTTTGTGCTGGACAAATTAATATCATTGCCTGAACAGGAGAAGTTCCTCCGTTCACTCCATGTATACCATGTATATACTTCATCCCACAGTCACGGAGATAATCACTATAAGCTTTTTCCATGTTTGAATATTTGGCATCAAAGACTAATAAAATATTCTCACCTGAATTGTTCTTTAACTCAATAACAATATCGGGAATTCTGTTACTATGCTTGTGATTAGATGGCTGAAATCCGGTTCCAGCTTCTGTTCGCTTAAACGATCCAATTTCTGTTCTTAAATATCTAGCACCAATTGCGTTTTTATGACCCACCATCCAATATTCTGGTTGATCGAGGAGCGAAATATCTCTCCCACGGTATAAGCAACTAAACACAGCATTTGCCTCTAGTTGAAGATCATTAACTTCACATATCGATCTTAATTCTGCTCGAACTCTAAGAACTGAATAATATTCAAACAAAACGGGAATACTTTTAATGGCAAGTAACATTTTCCGAGAGCGCCAATCAATCTTATTAAATCTGTGCCACTCTACAGCGACTTTAAAAATGGAGGTATAAAAACGATTCGATTTAACTTTTTGCGTTAGAAGAGGAACTCCATAGCTAACAGCAGAAACAGGCATTCGTTTATCAAGCAATTGAATTAAACGTGTTACGCGCACACTATAATCCCTTACAGTATTAATCTCCACTTCACTCGCTTTAGATATCCATGAATCCATCATTGAAAAAAAACTAATATATCCCTCTGAGTTTTTATTCGCTGATCTCCTATCGGCACGGCTTAATTTTTCTTCCATTTCAATAGTAAAGCGCTTTAGTTTTACTAAAAAATCATAAATGACACGATTTTCATATATATCAGTATGCTCTATCGTCACAGATGCCTGTATTTCGCTAGCAAGGTAGTACACATCATTATATTGAAGATGAGCTCTATCCACATCATCCGTTTCACTTAATACGGATAGGTTCTCATGCAGCCACACCAAACCTTGCTCATCTATTTCTGCTGTTTGATAACCATTTTGCATGCGAGTTTCACTAGAAACTCGTGTCAAAGGTCGATTCACGATATAAGGTAGCATTTCCTCTAAGACAGCAATTGACTTCGCAAGCTTTTCAAGTACTTTTTTAGGTTGATTTCCTCCATCAATATATTCCGCATTCAATCTAGTAGCGCTAAAACAACTATATAAATCACCCTCGCTTTCATTAAGAATATACTCAATCATGTATTCAGCCTGTTGAGCAGTAAGCTTACGGGCTAGCACTTCTATTGGAGTAAAACAAAGAATTTGAATATCGCTGTTACAAGTAATTCTCACATCCATACTTGCAACACCGAAATAGTTATAAAACAGAGTCTCATAACCATAAGGGGTTTTGTCTTTAGGCTTCAGAATATAATGATAAAAGTCATCTTGACTATTATTTTCGAGAAAACGATAGTCAACGCCATCCATTAATAGAGCAACTTCCGAACAAGGCTCTTTAAGTCGCAAATGTAATGAAAATGCTTCAGTCTCTAGCACATAGGGCCTGGAGCCATCTAAGAATTTAACGCCCTCTTTGAGAGCAATTTCCTTCCCCTTTCTTTCACCTGTTAAAATTTCAAGAACCAATTCCACGTAAAGTCTATCCACTTAGAAAAAACTATAACTGTCTATGTATGTTTGCCCTGCCTTTAACATATTTTTCAACAACGCTAATGTACGTTTAAGATTATTATCTTTCGCTAGGCCTTCTAAACTCTCTAAGCGCTTCCGAAATTCTTTTCCATGTCCACTAATCAAAGGAAGTGCATGTTGTGAAAGAGCAAAATCAATGGCTGCAAATTGGCCAATATATTTACTATGGCGTGGCCGGATTAAATAGATACTATAATAGACCTTAAAACCCAATT
>CAYUAI010000163.1:0-4640 GCA_964442745.1 uncultured Chromatiales bacterium | reverse complement strand
TCGAAATTTACTGAAGATGTAATGTAGTGTATAAAATTAAGGACGAATTAGGGAAAGTAACAAGGTGGCTCGGTGATATTCGTCAATATTTTCCTGCCTCGGTGGTTCAGGTGATGCAGCAAGATGCTATTCAACGACTGGGCTTGGAGCAATTGTTATTGGAGCCCGAAATTCTTGAAAGCATTGAACCCGATGTGCATTTAATTGCGACATTGATTACCCTGAAAAATGTCATTCCAGCGAAAACTAAAGCGACCGCCCGACGGGTTGTTGCGGAGGTGGTAGAGCAATTAATCAAGCGTTTAGAGCAACCCATGCAACAGGCGATAGTCGGCGCACTTAACCGCTCGGTCCGTCATCGTCGACCTCGTTTAAAAGAGATCGACTGGCATCGTACCATTCGTGCTAATATGAAAAACTATTTGCCGAATTATAAAACGATTATTCCAGAAATAAAAATTGGTTTTGGACGTAAGCGTTCTTCGTTGCGTGACATTGTGCTTTGTGTGGATCAAAGTGGTTCCATGGCAAGCTCAGTCGTGTACTCCAGTATCTTTGCCGCAGTGATGGCCTCTTTACCGGCCGTAAAAACGAAATTAGTTGTCTTTGATACCTCGATTGTTGACTTGAGTGACGAACTACATAGCGACCCAGTGGATTTATTATTTGGTGTGCAACTTGGTGGTGGCACCGATATTAATCGGGCGATTGGGTATTGCCAGGAATTAATTACCCGTCCTGAAGAAACTATCTTGCTACTCATTAGTGATCTTTATGAAGGAGGGGATCAAACAAATATGCTAAAAAGGGCGGCCAGCATCAAGTCATCAGGCGTTCAATTTATCACCTTGTTAGCGCTGAGTGATGACGGGGCTCCGTTTTATGATCACAAAATCGCGGCCGCCTATGCCGCTATCGGCATTCCCTCGTTTGCATGTACCCCGGATAAATTCCCCGAGTTAATGGCCACCGCGATCAATAAAAACGATATTAACGAATGGGCGGCGCGAGAGAACATTGTGACGACACGAGCGGAGTGAGTCATTGCTATGGGTATATCTTGCGAGAAAAAATTTTTGAATATCTTGCTGGGATTTGTTCAGTTAATGAGCAAGGTCAACTATTTTTTTGGTGAAAAATAATCGATAAAAATAAGTGAATGACCGGCTCTCTATGGCTTTGCTAAAATTTTATATTTTAATCAATTAGACCCCTCTCTATACTTTTGAACGATAGGCCGTTCCTTTATCATCTCATCCCAGGATATCCACTGATTTTGGCAAGTTATATCGATTCCTCTAAGTATTCTTTAATGATATTTTTTGTAAAAAATGGCCTGAAATAACTTTTCCTCTGAAAGCAGTTTAAATTTACGTCGAGCAAAAACGTAAGAATAATCGCTCTATTTTGAGTTTTTGTGGTGGAAGAAAAGGAGGTTATTGTGTCGACCATTCCTTAGTCAAACGTTTCGGGTATATTCAGTAAATATCCCACAAAATACACGTAATTCTGTTCACAGACGCTATCAATTCAGATTTTTATAATAGCTCCACATTGATTGTTTAAAGCGTCATGCAAATTCAATCACATCAGGAGAATAATTATGAAAAATAAATTTACACTTTTAGCCTCGGCAGTTTTATTTGTCAGTCAGGTGAATGCACACCATGTTGATGATAAATTCGATCTTGCCGATTTAAGCAAGCAGGCCAGTTTGGTTTTTAAAGGTACTGTCGTCGCAGTGGATTTTCGTGACTCTCGTTCAACTAAGGATCTGCCGTCCCTACCACATACCTTTGTCACTTATGAAATTGAGGATGTGCTACATGGCAATCCCGGTGTATCTAAACGTAAAATTTTTACCTTGAGATTTCTTGGTGGCCAAAATGAAAAAGGTAATATCATGCTAGTAAATGTTTCACCAAAATTTGATATTGGTGATCAGGATATTTTGTTTGTTGCAAAAAACGGTGAGGCAGAATGCCCTCTGGTTAATTGTGCAAATGGCCGCTTTCGCGTGCTTGACGGCCTAGTTTTTAATGAGTATGGTCAACAGGTTATCATTTCTGAAAAAGGCGAGGTTAAGCTGGGTCGGGTTGTCGTTGATCCAGTATTTTCATCGTTTAAAGTGGGCGATCGAACGTTTGAACAAGAGCGGCATCAGTCAAGTTCTCAGGATAATAAATCATATCTCGACATTGCCACAGTAAAACAGAATAAGCCGTTTGATCAACTGAATTCGGATCGATTTATAACAAGAATAAATAACGTGTTATTCACAACAATGCCTGATGACCCACGCGGAAAAGGTAAAGTTGCGAATCATTCTGACAAGGCTAAATCTTTTGATTTTACGCTAGTAAAAGCCGGACGACCTGAAAAAGTCATACAGCCATCGCGTACTATTTCTGATAAAGATATGCAGCAAATGGAACGGTTACAGAAAAATTAAGATTCCCCTTAGTGGATTCAAAAATCAGTTTTTATTATAAAAGGAATCATTGAAATGAAAAAACAACTCTCTCTTGCTGCAGTGCTGTTTAGTATGACAGCATCAATGGCTGCGAATGCATTCACAACATTGAAATGTGATGGTAATACCATTAAATGGGCAAATAATACGATTACATATTATGCGTATAAAGGCAGTTTTCCCGATGACAGTGGTGAAAAGTCGGCATTAAACGAAGCTTTCAGTCGATTAAATGCCAATGCCAGTAACTTCAAATTTACAGTAATTTACGACTGGGTTGTGCCAGTGCAGGGTAATGGACGCAGTGAAATCAAAATGGCAAACATCAGTTATCCAGGCGTGACATACCCTTGGTATTACAACGATTGCAGTTCAGTCTTTGAAATGGATATTGTAATGGATACATCGGTTAACTGGACAACATCAATTGTAAAAACAACACAGTTTGAATATGGAGGCAGTGGTCGACCCATGCAAACCACTATATTGCATGAACTCGGTCACGCAATTGGTCTTGGGCATGAGGCCGATGAGTACAATATCATGGGGCAGGATTGGGATCACATTTCAACAAATGGAAATTCCGCTCGTGCCTATTTTGGCGAAGACGCCAATGATGGCGCAGTTTTTCTTTACGGTAGCGATGGTACTCAAGATCTGGGGGTAGTTCATTATAAATATGATCCCAGCACGGTAGGTGCTTATAGCAAACATACACGTACATTGCTAAAAGACCCATCGACAAATGCTGAATTGCCTTATACATGGATTAAGGTCAATGGTAACAATAGCGAAAAACGATACAATGTAAAACGTGGTCAGTTAGTACGTGCTGAATTTACTTTTGAAAATAATGGCAACAACTACCAATACCAGGATGTAGGATATTACCTGTCAAAAAACAGTTATATCTCACAGTATGATCAGTTAATAAAAACCCGAAATATTGGATTGAGCCCGGACAATGTTTATACAAGTAGTTACGATATTACAATTCCAAGCGATGCAAAGTGCAATACTCCATACTGGCTGGGTGCAAAAATTGATAAAAACAGTAGCCTATCAGAATATCATGAGTTCAATAATGCGAGCTACATTCCCGTGAAAGTAGGATGGGATTGGACGTGTTGGTCAATACAGACTCCAAACCTTGAATGGCCAACAAAGGTTAAATTGAATATGAATCATATAGCGTTACCATAAATGAACGGTAGAACACTGCCTAAAAAAAGGAGCATTCACCTTACATTTGCTCCTTTTTTTGTGGCATCGGAGACAAAGTTCTAAAAAATTTGACTCAAGGTAAATGGGAAAGAAGTTTGAAATGATAGGAAATTTTTCAATCAAAAGGGTATTGATGACCATTCTCGTTACGATCTCGTTCCCGATCATGGCCGACGGTTACACGGTGTCTCTGGATTTATAGGCTATAAAATATGCCATTAGTCAGTTAAATCGCCCAATCATTCAATCCCCACCACCGAGAAACGCGTCAATATGATGGGGCTGTCAAACAAGCCCTCACCATCCTGTGGTATGCCGCCAATCAAATTTTTTCCAAGCGGCTTGTTCCCTTTTCAATCCAGACAACGACTACCAATGCAATATTACCTTCACAAATAGAGGACGAAGAAGTAAGCTTTTAAATGAGTCAACATTTGACTAATGGTTCGATTTTAGTATGAGGCAATACGCCGGACAGGTTAATTGTCGCCTAACAATTGGCGATGCCTTATTGAAAATTGATTAGATGCGGCTAGCTAATCGGCAGGCCGTCCGTACTTGTTATTTTAGCATGGCGCTTGAATAACAGCGCTGCCCATCAAATGGTTTGCAATCTCATCGGTCAAGTCTGATTCGGATGGTTTGCTCATGTCTGCATTCCCACGCTGGAGCGTGGGAACGAGATGGCCCATCGGGGTCTTAATCCTTTCGTAGGGTGGGTTAAGCGTAGCGAACCCATCAATTTTAGCTATTGCAACAAAGGTCTCAACCCCTTCTTAGTCAGGGCCTCGTTCGAACCCCTCTTGACTTTTCTGAATAATAGAAATTTCAAAGAGTTGTAAGAATTTTTTATTGCTCGTTTTTCCATCGGAAAAAGTTAGCTTTTTTTGCAGCAATTCTAAATTCATAGCCTTTCAATTTAATTTTCATCCCTTCTGGTTAA
>CAYUAI010000162.1:0-4664 GCA_964442745.1 uncultured Chromatiales bacterium | reverse complement strand
TCAGGGTAAAAATAGGGCCGTAATAAAGCCTAAATCTCAAACGCTACGGGTATATCACATCGCCCATGCCTAACTTAAAGGAGGCAGCACTAGCTTGTTAGCAGAAAAAATCCCCCCAACAGCATCGCTCCCAAACCTGCAACAAAAACCAACCAATCATCATGCCTCGGTCCGGGATTTAAAACCGCCTGTTCGACGTTGGCTGGGTCGTAGAACACAGGGACAGTATGCGCTACTGAATACTGCTTGAGATAACGTTGACTGATTTCTGGCGTGACATCAACGGCTCCAGGAGTATCCACTCGACCATGATAGATTTTGTCGTTCACCTGATACGAAAATATAATATCCGGCATACCATTGGCGTTAAGAGAAGACTTGACGATAACACCTTCGACCTGTGGCCATTGTGTTGTTTTTCTACCTTGAGCAATTTTTATCCACGACCACACCGCAACAGCTAACCCCGCAACCGTGAATAAACCGATAATAATTCCATAAAAATTAAACAATCAGGTCTCCATTAATACTGATGATAAACTCGCTTAATTTGGCACTTTTCACCGCAATTATCCACTGAAAATTTCTACCAATGAAAACAAAGGACTAGGGGCAATCAATGAGCAAGACCACGCCGCCAATGCCTATTTTTTATTTAACCAGGCAGAGCGAGTGTGGTATTAGGCATACCATATCGCCGATCAAAAAATAGGCTAAATTCTTTGAGTTGCATCTGAAAATGATAGCTGTCTTACTCACTGACAATTTCATGAACGAATCGCGCCGCGAGTTTAGCGGTCATGGCATTGATGTCGTCATTGGGATTCAGTTCAGCAATGTCGGCCACCATGATTGTTACCTGATGTATTTTGCACAGTGTTTTTATGGCTTTGACTAAATGGATGACAACGACCGGGTCGACACCAATCGCATTCGGTGCGCTTACGCCAGGGGCAAGGTTGGCGGCAAAAACATCGAGACAAATAGTCAAGTAAAGCACGTCGATTAATGGTAAAAAAATTTTTAGTTGTGCTTCGAGCTTAGCCATATTTGATAGCGTGCAATAGATATCGTTATACCATATCACTTGATGCTGTTTAGCAAATTCAAATAGAGCCGCCGTATTGGCCGTAGGATTGATACCAAAAACGAGATAATAAAAATTTTTCTGATTGTATTCGCAGTAATTTGCGATTTGTCGAAACGGTGTGCCTGAGGTGGCTTGGGGGTTTGGGTTTCGCAAATCAAAATGAGCATCAAAATTGATAATGCCTATTTGTTGATTAGCTTGGGTTTTGGATAAGTATTGGGTAATGCCTAAAAAATTTCCCCAAGCTTGCTCGTGGCCACCACCGAGTACCAGCGGAAAGCCGTGGTGATGCAATATATTTTCTACCTGGTTAGCGAGCTGTTGCTGGGCTTGTTCAAGATCTTGGGCTTCACATAGAATGTCACCCGCATCTAATGCATGGTTGGTCTGGAAATAAGCCATGTTCGCCATCGCACGGCGGAGGGCTTCGGGGCCATGACAAGCCCCCACTCGACCTTGGTTTCGTGATACACCTTCATCACAGGCAAAACCCAACAAGGTGGTATTATAATTTAAATCGGATGTGCCATCCCAGGCTTGTATTTTCTGATGCCAGCGCGGTGCAAGTGTGTGTTCTTTATTATCGATACGTCCTTGCCATATATCCATCTTTGGTGGTTTATACATCTTGGCCGGCTATCCAGATTTTTTTTGGTAAATGCATGTTAATGCTATAGCTGAGTTGGGCGGGATGATCAATATCCCATAAGAGCAGATCCGCATCCCAAGTGGTTTTTAGTTGGCCTTTTTGATGCGCTAAGCCCAAGGCTTGGGCGGCGTGTCGTGTGACTCCGGTTAAGGCTTCTTCAGGGGTGAGCCCCATTAATACGCAGGCCTGATTCATCGCGAGCAGCAAGGAGGCCATCGGTGAGCTGCCTGGATTTAAATCACTAGCGATAGCCATGGGCAGTTGTACTTCGCGCATCGCCGCGATCGGGGGAAGTTGTTGTTCTTTTAAAAAATAAAAAGCACCGGGTAATAGCACGGCGACGACCTTATGTTGTTTTAACAAGGCGACATCGGCGACGGGCAAATATTCCAGATGATCCGCCGAGAGTCCATTATATTCGGCGACTAATCGTGCGCCACCTAAATAACTCAATTGTTCCACATGTCCCTTAACCGGTAAGCCGAGTTGTTGTGCGGTAGAAAAAATTTTGGTGCATTGTTCGATCGTAAAACCGATATTTTCACAAAATACATCAACAGCATCGGCAAGTTGTTGGTTAACAATCATTGGCAACATTTTTTGGCAAACGAAATCAATATAATCATCGGCTCGATGTTGATATTCTGAGGGTAAGGCATGAGCCCCTAAATAAGTCGATCGAATGGTGACTGGAAATTGTTTAGCCAATGCTTTGGCTACTTGTAACAGGCGTTGTTCTGTGATTAAATCCAATCCATAACCGGATTTTATTTCGATGGTGGTTACGCCTTCTTTTAATAGCGTTGTTAACCGCTGGCTGGCACTATCAAATAAAGTCTGTTCGCTGGATTGGCGAGTCGCTATCACGGTACTGTTAATGCCTCCGCCTTGCTGCGCGATTTGCTGATAGTTTATCCCTTGCAAACGCCATTCAAATTCCTGGGCGCGATGGCCTCCATAAATCAGATGAGTATGGCAGTCGATGAGACCGGGAGTCAACCAAGCACCATTACCATCAATCAATCTGGCGTTGTCAAATTTTGGTGCCTGTTGCTGTGGGCCAAGCCAACCGATTTTTCCTTGATAAACAGCTAATAGACCATTTTCAATTTTTCCATAAGCAATGGCATTGGCTTGCATCGTTGCCAAATTCACATTGTGAATAACCCAGTCGGCGTGCATACGCTATATGCGATTCCTGTTGTCGGAGCTAGATTTTAGTATATATCATAATCACAATATGTCACTAACGGAATGGGTTTGTATTCGTTCGTTCTGATGGAGAAAAAGTACAGGAATACTTGGCCACTAGGAATGGAAAATTTACTTAATCTATACACAGGAACTTAACGCGAATAGCGCGATGGACTGCTTGCGTTTCCAATGGTGATTTGATAGTTTGATAGTGACATCAAGGATTATCTTAAATCTCAAGTGTTTCGGGTACATAATCTCCTAGAGGGCTGTCAGACGATTAAGCGCAAATATAAAGATGAACACAATAGCCACCCATACTATTCTATTTTTGGATTTGGAACCATTCTGTTCTGATAAGAATCAGAAGACGATCAGAGAAATCGGGGTTGTTATTGATGATTTCCAACAAAAATAGACCTCACCTAGGACGTTGTTTGAGCAAATTCAATCCTATCAGCCTGAATTTTTGTGTGGTCACAACCTCAGAAAATTTGACTATCAATACCTAATTGAAAGGGGGTTAACTCCCTTCGTTCGTGACTTGGGTATTATTGATACACTGGAGCTCTCACTCCTCTTTTTTTCGGAAAAAACGCTCCATAAACTACCAAAATCCTATAAAGATGATGATCCGAATGGGGTTAATGATCCGCTAAAAGATGCGCTGATTACCAAAACGTTACTTTTTAAAATCATTGAGCGGTTTCAGCAGCTACCGGACACCCTCCAGTCAATCTATGGTTCGCTCTTGTCTTTTACGGATGATTTCCAACCCTTTTTTAACTTGATCAATCCGTCTGTACCAATAATGACTGACCACACCGAGTTAATTGAAGTGATAAAAAAAGAACTGGGAAGCAAAGTTCAGTCACCAGAAAATTTAGTCCATTTGTTATCTGACCATCCAGTTGAGCTAGCTTATATGATCAGTGTGCTACACGAGAGCATTGAAGAAGTCAGATCATTTCCTCCCAAGTTATTTTTTGATTACCCCAATATTCAAGAGTTACTCAATAGTATTACCTTTAATCAGCCTAATGAAATCACTGATCTGGAAAAGTCCGCCATGAAATATTTTGGTTTTGACCGTTTCAGAAGCTTTCCGATCTTTAAATCTGGCACTGATTTGTTGACAACCGGAGCGGTCATCTCTCAAAGGGATATTATTCAGGCGATACTTGAGCGGAAAGATATTCTAGCCGTCCTACCAACAGGTGACGGAAAAACGTTTACTTTTTGGCTTCCTGCCATTATCAAAGCCAAAAAAACCCGAGCATTGACGATTGTTATCTCTCCTCTTCAGGCGTTGATGAAAGATCACATTTTCAATTTCAATAAAAAGTTATCTGGACTGGCGTCAGCGGAAGCGCTGAGTGGCTATTTAACCCTACCGGAAAGACGCACGATCATCAAACGAGTCATCAATGGCAATGTTGATATCCTTTATCTTGCCCTCGAATCTTTACGTTCCCGTAGCATTGAAAAATTATTAGCCTATCGCTATATTGAGCGAATTGTGATTGATGAAGCCCACTGTTTATCTACTTGGGGTAATGATTTTAGACATGATTATTACTATATTGCTCAGTTTATTCAAGAAGTACAGGATAAAAAATACACGAAACGAATCCCCATCGCCTGCTTTACCGCTACCGCCAACCAAAATACAATGGGAGACATTGATCAATATTTTAAAGAACAACTGAATGTTACGTTTAAGCATTATAT
>CAYUAI010000161.1:0-4855 GCA_964442745.1 uncultured Chromatiales bacterium | reverse complement strand
AGCAAGGCAAAAACCTCTAAAAAAGGTATCTATTTAATCCGGTCACGCCATAGGTCTATCATGTTTTGCCTGTTTTTCAGTCAAATTTGTTAACTCATCGATTGACAGTTCTTTCACTAAAACGCTATTGTTTACCTATTCTTTATTCATGGATTTTACCTTTCTGAATCTGGCTGATGAAGAGTTGACTTTGGTATTTTAGTCTATATTTTTTATCTGGGTACGGGAAAACCGTGAAGGAATTTTATTTCAGAATGGTTTTTCTGAGCGAGGGATAAAATCACTGGGGGATTAAGGATCAAGGGAGATCGCGGGTGTAGATGCGACATATAGGTTTTAAGATATGCATTTTTCGATTGTCATGACTTGATCAGTTGACTAATAATAATTCACTCTTGCAAACCAGCGTAAATAATACCCGTTTATAAAAGTATAAAGTGGACCCTATCGCCAAAATGGTTATTCCATATGTTTTTAACATGCTGATTTATTATGTAAAACTCTATGTCAGCCCATCCAGTTCATGCATCAAACTATTTGCTACGTCAGATTGTTTGTCGTCGGTTGGAATGTAATTTATGTTTTATTTTCATGAGCTTTAAGTATTGGTGTTGGGGGGGGGTGTGAAAAACATCCAGCCCAAGAAAAGGCGCTGTGTGGAAATAGCGGCTTAATGCTCACATCAGGTAGTCCATTAGGGTTTCCGAAATCTGTAAGAGCACAAATATGAAGGAAATAAAAAAAGGCCAAGCGAAAGCGATTGGCCTCAATAACGATTTATGAAAATGGTTTGGGGTGGAGTGGGTGGTTATTGTTCTTATGATTAATTATCTACAAGGGCATAACTTATCCATTGGATGGGTGTTTTCTAGCTTCTGATTGCATTTTCAGTGCTCGTGTACGTGCATTAATCATCCCATCTGACATAAATCAATGCCGTGCGGCAATGGCTTGTCGCCCAAACATCGACGCCGGCTAATTTGTCTAGCCAGCGCTTTTCGATTTCGTTGGTGCATTCATTGATGACCTTGTCTAGGAATACTTTAAACAGCAGGTATTTATTATCCCAGCCGATTCGATCAGCGGCGTTTGCCATGACGGCCAGTAAATCGGTATTTTGATGGATGCGTTTTGTGGTTTGATAGACATCAAACGCATAGTCCTTGGCAGTTAAAACATCTTCCCGTGTACCTGTGTGGGACAAATGTCCTCCGACAAACACATCAAATTTATAAGCGAGTATGTTATCGAATAATTTTAGATATTCGTGAAAGTTGCTAGTTAAATCAAACCCCATAAAGGGTACGTAACCGGGTGCCAGAGAGTCGATGACCATTAACAATTTTTGGTGTGGCATATAAACAAATAAATCACCTTCATTGGAGTGATAATTGGCATACTGCTCTAATTTGATTTTGGCGTGTCCCATTTTTATGGTGTAATGATCGTCAAAGGTTTTGGTGGGGATTAATCGTCTTGGGTCTTGTTTCTCTTTTAAGAAATGGGCAACTGAGTCACTGGCTAGAATCTTCAACTTGTGAATATCTTTTAAATATTTTGAGCCGCCGATGTGGTCAACATGCGCATGGGTATAGACCAGTAATTTGATCGGTTCCTCGGTGGTTTCTCGCACCGCTTTGATAATATTAGGTCCCAGTGTTTCCGGGGCATCCAATAATATAACGCCTTTGCCAGTAGTTACAAAAATAGACTGCCATATGCCGTCTGTTAACAAATAAACCGAAGGTTTTAATTCACTGACAAGGTATCCCTTGGTTGGGTCTACCGGCAATTTTTTTGCTAATACATCGGGCAAGACAGGCAGGTAATCCTCCAGTGTCTTTGCATTAACTGGCATCGCTAACAACCACCAACCCAGCCAAATAAAAATAACCACATGTTTCATTGTTGCATTCTCCTCGAAGTGATGAACAGTTGAGCTACTATAGCGATGTTTATCGATGGTGATTAGTGGGCTTTTCTGGTAAATTGTTTTTCATCTTTGGAATGATGCTGGGATACTCGTGGATTTAAATTCTGTCAATATTTTTGTTATGGTGGTGTTATCCGGCAGTTTTTCAGGCGCATCAAAAAAAAGTGGTATTCCGGTGGCCACCATTAGTCGCCGGGTGTCGGAGCTGGAAAATGTGTTGGGGGTGCGTTTACTGGAGCGATCTACCCGCCATTTGCGGCCCACCGGAGCCGGTAATGTGTTTTTCGAACAGGCACAACATGGGCTGGATCAATTGCAACAGGCGCGCTTAGCCTTGCAAGAGCGCGAACGCGATTTGGTGGGGACACTCAGATTATCATTACCCCCGAACTTTGAGCCTTGGTGGAAAATAATACGAAAATTTCAACAGCAGTATATCAACATCAAAGTCGATATTCTTATCACTGAAAGGAAAATTGGCTTAATCGAAGAAGGCATTGATGTGGTATTGCGAGTGGGGGAGGCACTGCATCAATCCGCCATCGTACGCGAGCTTGGCGTTTTTCGGCACCGATTGGTTGCCAGCCCGCAATTTATTAAAACGTACGGTGAGCCAAAAACACCTGAGGCTTTGTTGTCCCTGCCTTGTGCCGCCTGGAATAGCTACAAACCTCCGCTAACATGGTGCTTGGGCAGCGAAGCCCTTGTGATTGAGCCGGTATTACAGGTGAATGATTTTGCACAATTAAAATATCATGTGCTACAAGGGGTGTGTATTAGTGAGTTTCCTCCTTTTTTGGTGGATAAGGAAATCCAGAGTGGTGACTTGGTGCCATTATTGAGTGACTATCCATTGCCTAAGCAAAGCTTGAGTTTGTTATTTCCTTCGCGCCAGAATGTGTCGCGTATTGTGCGTACCTATATTGATTTTTGTCTGATTGAAGCGAGAGATATGTTAGATGGATAAACAAAAGTTAAAGAATGGGCCACGAATCATTATTTTTGGTAATTCAGGTTCCGGTAAATCCACGTTAGCCAAACAGTTGCAAGCACAATTTGATCTTGAACATTTAGATCTGGATAACTTGGCTTGGCTGGATAGCCGCCCTCCGCAAAGAAAACCCTTGGCGGATAGCCAACTCGCGATAACCCAGTTTATGGCAAAGCATCCGGCCTGGGTGATTGAGGGTTGTTATGTTGATTTACTTCATCTGGTGTTAACAGATGCTGATGAGATGATTTTTTTAAATCCTGGTTTGCAAACCTGTATCGACCATTGTAAAAGCCGTGCTTGGGAGCCTCATAAATATAAATCGAAACAAGCCCAAGATCAGAATTTAGTCATGTTGATCGAGTGGGTTAAAGCATATCATGTGAGGGATGATGAATGTTCTCTGAGCGCTCATCAGCGGTTGTTCGATGATTTTTCCGGTAAAAAAATTGAGTATACATCTAAGGAATGGGCGACGCCATTAAAGTGAACTCGTCGTTGCTGGAAATGCATGAGTGAGGAATGGAAATAACGTATTTAATTTCCATTCCTCAGGATTTTTTCTCCGTTTATTTGTTAGGACGTAGTCGAATTTCGATTCGGCGATTTTGAGCGCGTCCTTCCTCGATATCATTACTTGCGATGGGTTTGGTCGCACCATAGGATAGCGCGGTTAATTTACTGGAATCAACGCCATTGCTTTCTAATACGCGTACTACGCTTGCAGCACGTGCTCCTGCTAGCTCCCAATTGGTTGGGTATTTGTAGGCTAATTTTCCGCTAATCGGTATATTGTCGGTAAAGCCGGCGACAATAATATTATGTGGTATATCTTTTAGTGTTTCACTGACTTTAATGATGACATTGGTGCCCATTTCATTGAGCTTGGCAAAACCGGCGGGAAATAAAATATCTTGTGATAGCTCGACATTGATGCCATTTTTCATTTCCTGAATCTTAATTTTGTTACCCGCCAATTCGTTGGTTAGGTTTTTAACCAAGCCATCATAAAGATGACTATTTTCTGCGATTTCTTTTTTAGTGGTTGCTAATTGAGAATTCGTCAACGACAATTGTTGCTGTGTTGTTGTCAATTGGCTATTGGCCTGTATTAGCTGTTCATCAATATCATTTAACTTTTGAGTTTTTAGTGAAGATTCTTCATTTAGTGTTGTTAATTCTTGTTTTTTTTGAGTTAACGCCTGATTGATACGATTGATATCTTCATTGAGTTGTGCTTTTTCTATGGTAAGTTGATCGATTTGAGAATTAAGCGTCTTGTTTTTGCCTGCTAAGGTATTCCGATCTTTTGTGGTTTCTTGGTGGTCGGATGCTAATTGATCAAACTTAGATTGAGACACACAACCTGTGATTATCATGAGAGCGCTGATTGTTACCCATATATAGAAGTTTTGAAAATAGTGTTGTTGTCTCCGCATATAGATCTCCTTCAATATGTTTTTTAATACGACATTTTTACCGACGTTAGGCTGTCCAATGTTGGTTTTTTCTTCGATTGTGTGATTCTGCTTGTTTTTTTGATCTTTGGTTGTTTATTCGTCATTCTCAGTATCACTGGTATTACATTCTTTAGATAAAGGCCGTGTAAAATCAATTCCTTTCGTATTTTTTAGATGCCTTGATTGTGAAATATGGCTTTAGCCATTGTCATGAAAAATAATAAGAGTTTACTACTGGAAATACAAGATACGAAAAAATTATTGTCTAGGAGGCTGTCCGAGAATGGAAAGTCTACGACGGAAAACCCATTTTGCGTCCATTCCCCGATCTTTTTTGACCAATAGCGACGGCGATTCATCTCAATCATTCGAAAAATTTATACAGACATGGATTTTCCTCGCGACGATTGCCGTGTAAATGAACGGGGTCAAGTATCATATTGATTTATTATCTATCCCCTGGTATGCTAC
>CAYUAI010000160.1:0-5097 GCA_964442745.1 uncultured Chromatiales bacterium | reverse complement strand
GCGGTGGATTTGAAGGCCATAACTAGACCTAAATTCATAACGCTATGGGTATAGAAGAACTCACTTTGTCAGGCATTGCCGAATTTTTTTCGCTAGCATGAATATTATCGTTTTCTTCCTGAATATTCGCCACTGAAGCTTGCATTGCTGAGCGATCGGTAATTTCGGGTATGTCATTCGAGACAGAATTGTGACTTGCAACGGCGATGCTACTTTCTTTAACCATGGGTTGGTCACTATTTTTTGTTGACAAATTCGCTAGGTTTGACATGTCGGCATTGGTTTTGTTTGATTCAGGTACATCGGTTTTTTGCAAGCAAGCTGTCATAGCAATAGCGAACAGAACGACATAAATAAAATTTTCCATTGGCAAGTCTTTCGATATTATTAAAAATAGATGTGTTCAAACACGACTCAAACCCCTAACTATAGTCTATTTCTAAGCTAAAGGGCACTGCCATTAAGGTAAGGAATCTGATAAACTAAATCCATTTTTAAACAAAGAGTGATGGATGGATAAAAAAATTAACCTTAGAGGCAAGTCGTAAGTTGATCAATGATATTGATTTTAAAAATACCCATCGCCAATCACCCAAAAATTTTAGCCATTCAGATACACTAAACTTGGACATCATGATATTAACGATATTGCGTAAAAGTGTTAAATCGATCCGGCTGAGACTCAATTAACTTCTCAGTACATTCCCCCTGTTCGCTGGTGAGTACTAGTGCATTTTGCCAAGCCCGATTAAAGCTAAAACACACCGCCTTTATTGAGTTGAATTAAAAAGTGGTCGTCGAGGTGTGTTATGGGGTAATACTTATCTTATGATTGAGTATACCGATGGGCAAAGTGATATATCGCTCTATGTAAATATCGCTGTCAGAGCTTGTTATATCCGCCTATTTTTCGATATTGCAATATTAGACAGCCAGAACAATGATCAATCGTCTCTACAAATCGATGCTCTAAAAGGTGATAATTTAGCCGGTGTTGAGCAAAATGACTGAATCATGCTTCGATCGGGTGGCGACCATAAAGCGATTATCCTACCTTGCTACATTTTTGGGGTGGTGATGAGTTCGAGAGTGGCTCTGGCTGTTTTTAATTGCGGATTGTTGATGAGGCGTTCAAAAGCTTTCATTTCCGGGGTATTCATGAAAAATTGCTTGCCGGCTAATAATTTATAATCATTATTTATTTCGTTAAACGCATATACCTGTACGATATCACGCCCAAATGGTGCACGAACTCGTGAAATATTTCTGAGTGAGATTGGTTTTAATTTTTCAAAATATTTCATTTCTGCGGCATGTAAAGGATAGATCACACTCACTTGACCATTGGGATCGATATCAATTAATAATAAATAAGCATCTTGTGAAGCTTTAATACTGAATCCAATCAATTGCCCTTCCACAGCGGTGCTGCCAAGACCATTACCATATAATTCCAGTTCAACAACAAAATCCTGGACGTAAGACTGTTCAAGCCTCGTTTTAATCCAGCTCTGATGGTGAAGAATTTTAATCAGTGTTTTTTTGCTTCCTTCCACAATGGTATTAATGAGATCGCCACCGGATGATAATAATAGGATATTTCGATTATCACGGGTAAGAAAAATATCTTCACGATGATCAACCAGGATAACGGAATTCATTTTTTGTAAATCTTTTTTTAAAAATCCAACGGATTTATCAATTCTAACACTTAATTTATCACTGGGTACCGGTTGGCTTATTTTGATAGAGACTGGTTTTTTTGGCGTATTTGATACAATACGCTCTGATGCGGAAGTTGCGCTTAGATCTCTCGTGGTTCCAAAAATATACCGCTCAGTAATATTATTACTGTCTTCTGCTAGAGAAGGAAGGCCCTGTGGTGTGTGATTGAACCCCCTTTTTCGCATCACGGTGCGAAGTGTTTTTTTAAGCTCTGCATAGGAAAGACTGCCATTGTTGTCCATATCGGCATCCAGATTTTTATTTAATATTCTCAATAACGAATCAGTGAATGCGCCATGTGGTTTAGCATCAAAAGTTGGATATTGCGCTAGCATATTGGGAGGAATATCTTGTGCTGGCTCGTGTTCACCTGATGCCGAGAGATAGAATATATTTTTATAGGGATAGGTATTGCTCTTGTCTTCGCTTACCTCTTTCCAATCAGTGGTTCTCATGCGATTGATGTCATCACCAAAACCCCGTGTGGGTAAAAGATCGTTAATGTCGAGGAAGCGAGAAGGAAGTTGTTTTTCATTAAACACACCCCGAACCGTGTTACCCGAATAACAAGCATCAATGGCAACAAAGACATGTCGATTCCCTTCATCCAATCTTGTTAGGATCGGACGTATATCGTTTTTACCAACAATTAATCGATCAACCAATTCTGCCGCATTATCGATATCTTTAATATCAATCGGAATAAAGGCACCCGTGGTGGTGGGTAGTGCCGTCGCCAGTCCGTGATCACTGGCACTAGTGCCATGACCACTTAAATAGATAAATATTTCATCTCCAGGCTTTGAGTGATAAAATAAACTTCTCATTTTTTCGAGAATATTATTTTTTGTGGCTTGTTGATTGAGTAATAAGGTGACATTTTTCAGTTCGAAACCCCAATGTTTAAGCAATACCTGCCTAATGGCGTATACATCATTTACTGGACCAGCCAAGGGTTTTACGTGGTAATCACTGATGCCAACCAGTAATGCGTGTTTAGTACTTGCCACAGCGCTAATAGCCATTGAACTAAATAACAATCCAGTGGCTAGCATATAATTGACTATTTTAATAAATTTTTTCATCGACATTTTCTTAGTGATAAAATTTGAATGATTGCCAATCGAAATTAGCCGGATTTTTTGTTTTTAATGCATCGAGCTCATGACTTAAATTAAAATCATCAATAATGATGCCCTGATCTGCGCAGATATCTGCAATATTGTTAAATGATGGGTGCAGATTATTCAGAGTAATGTTTTTACTCGATGCCAATAGAAAAAATATTTCTTCGCCGGGGGATTCATCCACGGAGAAAACTATCATAGTTCCATTCATTAATTTTGGTATGCCAATGATTTCATCCGTCTCTACCACTGACATGCTGGCATAACTTGAACAACTATTAGGTATAATTTTAGTTAGCTCTCCGGAGATATCTTTTGATATTAGCATGATGTTGCTGGTTTCATGGAAACTAGCCTTGATGGCAAAACAACTTTGTCCCGATAGAGAATCACCGTTTTCAATGACTTTTTCACCGAGTAACCAGGGATTGTTGGTTTGGCATAAATTATCATTCACTGGACGAATAAATTCGAATTGGTTAATTCGTGCTTTAAGCGTTTTATTTTCTGCTTCAATGGCGGGTTGATCAAGACTGTCATTAACATCCATCTCCTCATTGTCCACTTGAACATGATTGGCCATCGGTAAATTATCAGGTTGAATCATCGGTACTTCTTTTACATTATTTTGTACAAAAGCAGTGATGATGATTGACAGTGGAAACACCATAAGAAAAGAGGCGATACCTAAGAACCAATAGTGACTCGATTTAATGGGTAATAGATCAGTCATGATGTGTTTTTTGACTATCGGTTCGATTCGCTGGTGAATGTTAATTAATTTTTAGTTCTATACGTCGGTTATAGAAGTAATTTTCTGTTGAACTGCCTTTATAGAGTGGAAATTTCTCACCCATCCCAAGTATTTCAAGACGCCCCGTTAATGAAGGGTTGCGGGATATCAACTCATTTTTAATATATTTTGCTCGTTGCTTGGAAAGATTAAGGTTATGTTTGTCTGTGCCTCTTTCATCACTATGACCCACGATGGTGATCGTTTTTGAATGAAGCGTCTCCGCATCCAACGCTTCGGCGAGAATATCCAGTGCCTGATAGGCTTGTTCTATTATTTCTGTGCTATTGTCTTTGAAGTTAATATTAACATTTATATTAGGGTTTGCGTCCGTGTTAAAAATTTTGATCGATCGATTCGTCAGTGCTTTGGTCACTTGCCCGATGGTTAGCGGTTGTTCAATACGCTTCGAGTCTAAATCACGGGCCATCGTCGTCATCCAGTTAGGCGGATTATCATGCATTTTTCGTGCTTCGTGAATCAGTGTCAGCGGTCGAACCACTTCACCCTGTTGCGCTTGAGTTTGTGCATAACGCGCCATGGCCAATGCTCGATCATTGTTACTGGTTGCATATTGTTGTGCATTTTCAAAAGCAGACAGTGCTTCATCAGGGTTTTTTAATTCCTGATAGACCTGGCCCAGTAAATACCAGTTATTAAAGGTGTTACACTCCGAAACTGATTTGAACAGTGCCTTTCTCGATGTATCCCAATCATTATTTTGACCGGCACGTAACCCTTTTTCGTACTCCCGCTGAGCAAGATGACAGTCACCAGCCAGTATTTGAGTAGGCACTAAAAACATCAATAATGTAATTGCAATAAATGGTTTCATTTTGTCACCTTATTTTGAAAGTTAAATATGAATTAAGAGCTAAATTTAGTAATTAAAATCAACGATTTGACGTGGTATTATTGAGAAACACAAAATGTCGAATTTGTAAGTGATTAATTTTAAATGCACTGGTAATTTCAGCTCTTAATTCACATTTAATCATAGAATCGATTTTGTTGAATGTTAACCCCGATCATGCATAAATTCCATGACCATGGGCGTATCGGTTTTGCAGACTCTTTGGGGCATATGTAAGCAATAAACCAGCCAACTCCATAGGTGTTCGGGGTCAACCCTTTAAAGGCGGCTAATATGCTGCATAATATACATTTTCCATGAAAACATTAAAGTAGGAGCAGGTCATGCTTGATAGTATATTTGGTAGTGGGTCAAACTTGTAATTTAGCGTGAATATCAACACCGAACTCAACCTGATTAATCAGCCATCCAATAACAGTATCATCCATATTTTCAAGCGTTGAAAAGCAGATGCTTTTTCTTGTGAGCCGTTTGATCCAAGTTATGAAATTCAGATTCTTACGTTCTATTTTTTGAGGATTGCGTTTGCCTATTTCATGTTTATCTGCCTCTAGATAACGTTCGTAAGATCCCCAGTC
>CAYUAI010000159.1:0-5221 GCA_964442745.1 uncultured Chromatiales bacterium | reverse complement strand
ATAAGATTTGTTACACTGTAGTGTATAAAACTAAGGACGAGCTAGGGTATATAAGATGGGATATATTTAGGGACGCTCAAGCCAAGCTTAATTGAGCAGGAATGGGAAGTTATTACCTAGTCCATTCCTAAGGAACAGTTGAAACATTGGCCGATATGTTCGATGCAGCAATCGTTGTCATGGTTCCAATCGCATTTACCATAGGAAGGGGATAATGCCGGAAAAAATAACAGCCACGTATAAAATTGTAACACCGATGTTCATTGGTGATGCCGAGCAAAAAGCTACCACTATCAGCCCTGCATCCATCAAAGGCGCTTTACGTTTCTGGTGGCGAGCGTTAAATTGGGGGTCGATTCGACAAGCCTATGATTCCGATGTCAACGCTTTGAAGCAATTACATCGGGAGGAGGGAGAATTATTTGGTAGTGCGGCAAACAATGCAAGCCAACAAGCTAGATTTTTATTACAGATCAGTGACGAATATGGGACCGCACAACCCCTGCCAAAGCCTGCAAGCGGTGTTAAATATTTACTAGGGCAGGGGCTTTATGATCACAGAGAAGGCTGCCTACGTGATGTCATTGCCCCATCGACCTTTATCGTTGGTTGTCGTCTACATCCTAAGATTACTATCACTCAAAAAAAACAATTGTCAGATGCCTTGCTTGCATTAGGCACCCTAGGTGGTCTTGGCGCCCGTGCCAGGAAGGGATTTGGTTCTTTGGCGATTCAACACTTGGTTGTTACTGAACAAATTCAAAAGATTCCGACAACGATAGAAGAGCTAAAATCGCTCTATCAACAATGGCAGCAAGCCGTTGGACAACCACCATTCACTGCGCTATCAAAATTATCGCGGATTGATGTGTCTTTGCAGGGTAGAGCGCCTATGGATTTACTGAACAAAGCCGGGTCTGAACTGCAATTATATCGTTCTTACGGTAATAATAACAATCCGACAGGAAAACACAAAGTGGGTGATCAACTAGCAGAACAGAACTTTGAGGACGATCATGATCTGCTTTTAGAGGCAACAATTCGTCGACCTCCGACTAACATTCCACGACGCACCGTTTTTGGTTTGCCGCATAATTACTTTTTTTCTTCTCAAGGTAGTAAGGTAGATTTTACATTAAAAGAAGAAAATCGTAGTCGAAGAGCTTCCCCACTGTTTATTCATGTTCACGAGTTTATTAATGGGCAAGTGTTATTGATACATGCGCTAATGCCCGCCGATTTCGTTTGTCAAAACGATAAACTTGAATTTAAATATGGGCGTAACTCAATGCATAATATTTATTTCAAGCCCGAATGGATTGACTGGGATGTTATCCATAAATACATGAATCGTTTTAAAGACAGGGAGGCATGTTATGGGTCATAATAATCAATACTTCCACTTCACACTAGGTCCCGTACAAGGTTTTGTCGCTCAAGCTCGTCGTACACGAGATTTTTGGGCGGGGTCTTTTATTTTATCATGGTTATCGGCGGTGGCCATGAAAGCCGTGATTGCGCAACAGGGAGATATTTTATTTCCCAAGAAGAATAATAATCTCTTGCTATGGCTAGAAGGTAAAGGCACCCAAAACAAACCCATTCAAGGATGTATTCCTAATCGATTCAAAGCCAGTGTTGGGCAAGATTTTGTCCCGCAACGTGTTATTGACAGCGTGCAATTGGCTTGGTATCAATTGGCCTTGGGTATTTATGATAAAGATATAAAAGAATACGCCAATGAACAAACCCAAAATATTTGGGATCGACAAATAAAACAGTTTTGGGAAATAAGCTGGGTGCTCACTGACGATGAGAAGGATAGTGCCGCCTTGGATCGACGTAAAAATTGGCGAACGCACTATTCTCCAGATGAGCCTGGTGTTAAATGTATGATGATGGCGTGCTGGCAAGAATTATCCAATACACCGAAACCACAGCACGATGGCTTGGAGGATTTTTGGAAACGGATTCGTGAGAGTGGCAATAAAGCCATGAAAACCGATTTGCGTGAAGGGGAGTATCTATGCGCGATCGCTTTTGTTAAGCGGCGTTTTGTTCATTATTTTGATACATTAAAAGTTGATATGCCTGATAACTGGACGTTACATGGCTGGTCGCTTAAATCGGGAGTACCCTCTGTCGCTTATATGGCGGCGGTACATTGGTTGGAAGCCGTACTTAACAAGGCTGACATAAATAAAATAGAGGCCTTCCATGATGCAGCGAAAAAACTGACTGAGGGTTATGGCGAATGGGCAAATCAGATCAGGTGTATTGAAACCGCCTGGGGGAAAAAACAATGGAAGGCACTCGATGGTAACGTTTTTTTTCAGAATGTATTGAAAAATGAAAAAATTTACTCAGATGTCGCACAAGCAGAAAAAACCATTGCTGCATTAAAAGCATTAACCAGCGATATTGAGCTAACGCCGCCGTCACCTTTTTATGCGGTGTTGATGATGGATGGTGATTCGTTAGGTAAACACATGAGTGATACCAAGAAACAAAAAGCCATTACTGATGGACTGGATCAATTTACCCGCGAGGTCGTTAGCATTGTTGCTCGTCACAATGGTTTTTTGGTTTATGCGGGAGGTGATGACGTATTAGCTGTTTTGCCCTTGGAGGATGCATTGTGTTGTGCCTCTGAGTTGCGACAATACTATTTATCTTGCTTTGCAAACAAACCCGATATACCGACTACCTTATCCGGCGCGATTATTTATGCGCATATCAAAATGCCATTGAGCAAGGTGTTGCATGAGGCTCATCATCTGCTTGATAAGGTGGCTAAAGATCAATATGGTCGCGATGCACTAGCAGTGCAAGTCTGGAAACCTGGTGGGCAGGCCATCGAATGGGCGGCACTCTGGGAAATTGCATTAGAGAGCGATACAACAAATAATGATCGCCATGTCATCATTGATTTGTTGGCGGAGCAATTTCAGCAAGCTGACGAGCAAGATCACCAATTTTCGAATCGATTTTTTTATCGGATTAGAGAGCGATTTTCCTTGCTTAACCCGCCCAATGAGAGTGTCGATGCGGTATTAAATAAGGAAGAGGCCATTGATTTCATGGCCATGGAATATCTCAATTCAGGAAAAATAAAATCTTCGCTTACTTTTGAGGATGCAAGACAACAGGTAAGCCCATTGTTGCAACAATGTCGACCGGTATTTCGAGAACTAGATCAAGCCAACCCTGAAAAATGGCGATCTAGCAAGCATTTATTGGCAGATGGGGCATTGTTAGTACGATTCCTTGCTCATAAGGGAGTCGAGCGATGAGTTGCCAAACCTGGGTATTCTCCGGCTTAGACACCCTGTTTTTTCGTGAAGCACGTCCCATGGAAACAGTGGATGGCTCAGTTTCGCAAAGTGTTTTTCCACCACCAATACGCACCCTTGTGGGATCAATACGAACAGTACTGGGGGAACAAAATAATATAGATTGGCAAGCGTTCCGGAAAGAGAAAACCAATCATGAACATTATTCCTTAATTGGTTATGGCGATGACTTGAACCAATTGAAATTTCAAGGCCCTTGGATTAGTTATCACAAACAACGTATTTACCCTGCGCCTTTGAACTTAATGGCGAAATTTCAGGGGGAAAATATTAGCGAACTAAAATTTCTTGAAATTGGTCAAGCGCAAATGTGTGATTTAGGAAACAAGGTTCGGTTGCCTAGCCTTCCGAAAGGATTTGAAGGCAGTAAACCATTAGAACAGTATTGGTTGAAAGCCGAGGGATTCGAAACCGTTTTAAATGGGCAAGTGCCAAAGCTAGAGACTATTGTATCAAAAGATGATTTGTATACCCTAGAGCCCCGGCTTGGCATTGCTCGCAATATTGAGTTGCGCACGGCGGCAGATGGTATGCTCTATCAAACCTGTCATTTGCGGTTAAATCCGGAGGTTTGCATTGAAGTGGATGTGGAAGGCATCGCTGATGATAAAGTAATAAAAAATACATTGATAACACGCTTAGGCGCGGAAGGGCGCTTAGCTGGGATTAAATTCGACAAAAAACCGCCGGCTTTTCCATTATCACAGATGACTGGTAGGCGTGATGGTTTTGTTATTTATTTAATGACACCGTTACGTATGGAGCCAACCGCCTCGTGGCACCCGTTGCCGAATTTTAAGTCCGGTGAGAGTAATGGACAAACCGTATGGAAAGGTGAATTGGCTGGCCTTGAGCTACAGCTCATCACCGCCATCACCGGTAAAACTTTACGTGAAGGCGGTTGGGATATGGCAAATGATGCCCCGAGGGCGGTGCAAAGTTTGATTCCCGCCGGTAGTGCATTTTATTGCACAACGGAACATGATTTACAGAAAGTTATTAATACCCTACATCAACAGCAAATTGGCCATGATCAATCATTAGGTCGTGGCAAAATCGCCATTGGAATATGGAATCAGTCACAAATACCAAGCGCATAAAAGGGACGAAAATGAATCAAATAAATGCAATGTTAGGGTTGCACGCCCAAACCTCACTCCATGCTGGCACCGGCCAAAATACCGGGGTTATCGATTTACCGATCCAACGGGAAGGACATAGCCATTGGCCTTGTATCTTTGGTTCGGCGGTGAAAGGAGCGCTACGTACTCGTGCAACAGAAATGGCAAACAAAGCCAGTGTGAATGCGGTATTCGGCCCTGATACGAGCAGCGGTAATGAATATGCCGGTGCGATTGCCGTCAGTGATGCCCGATTATTACTGATGCCGGTGCGTTCCCTTACCTCACAATTTAAATGGGTGACTTGCCCTTATGCACTCAGTCGTTATCAGACTGATGCTAAGCGTATGCAATGTCCGGTGGTGGGCTTGAAAGCTAATTATAAGATTAAAGATGGTGAAGCTTGGGTGCCTCAGGGAAGTCATGAGAAAGATTTATTTCTGGAAGAATATCGTTTTATCACCCAGTCCCATGATCTTGACTCGCTAATTGCCGTGCTGGCGAAACTAATGCATGATCTAGAAAAGGCCACCCAAGCGTTGCAAGAGCAATTAGTGATTGTCAGTGATAATTATTTTGCCCATTTAGCTAGTCATGCGACACTGGTGAATGCCCATATTGCCATCGACTCAGACACTAAAATAGTCAAAGATGGCAGTCTTTGGTACGAAGAAACATTGCCGCCAGAAACACTATTATACCCTAGCTCGTCCTTAGTTTTATACACTACAGTGTAACAAATCTTAT
>CAYUAI010000158.1:0-5343 GCA_964442745.1 uncultured Chromatiales bacterium | reverse complement strand
TAGTCGCACACAATTTGTGTACCATTGCGCCATACATGGCTTATTAGCATAATAAATATGCAGCCATTGGCCATGTATATTTAAAAACTGATGGTTATATCAATCTTATTAACTTGCCATAATCGAAAAAATAAAACGCTACGCTGTTTACGCTCACTCAAAGAACAAGTCAATCCTAATGAGGAGTACAGCTACTTTATTTATTTAGTTGACGACGGTAGTACCGATGGTACAACACCCGCTATTTACCAAAAATTTCCCAGTGTCAACATTATTCAGGGAACGGGGTACTTGTATTGGTATGGCGGAATGCAATTAGCTTGGGAGCATGCACTGAAGAAAAAAAGCGATTTTTTTTTATGGTTAAATGATGATGTGACCCTTTATAAGGATGCTCTGCTGACCATGATTGAAAGTTATCATTTTACCAAAAAAAAATATAACACAGACCCGATCATCGGTGGCAACTTATGCGACCCGATCACAAAAAAATTTTCCTATGGCGGTTATACTCTCGAAAAAGGATTATCTTATTTTCGCACCCATAAAATGAACCCAACGGGTAATCTATCACAATGTGACATGATGAATGGGAATGCTGTTCTTATCCCTCAGGCCGTCGTTAACGTTGTGGGCACCTTAGATAAAAAATTTACCCATGCCATGGGTGATTTCGACTACGGGTTGCGATGCAAAGACAAAGGAATTCCCGTTGTCACGACCGCGGCTTTTATCGGTGAATGTTCAAACAATCCTCCCGAGAAGGCTTGGTTTAATCCCAAGCGACCATTTTCACAGCGAGTCGACCAATTATATTCTCCGACTGGCCTTCCCCCTCGTGAGTATTATTATTATATTCGAAAACATGCTGGCCTATTAACAGCTTTAGTGATGCAAACAAAATTATACCTAAGGCTTTTCTTTCCTTCACTATGGCGATAGATTCAATTTCAATGTACAATGTTGTCATCATTCAACGAATTATGCCTCACTATCGCATTTCATTTTTTCAGAAATTATTTATTGAACTTGCAAAAAAAAATATTCATCTGAAAGTCATCTATGGCCAAGAAATACCAGGCACCACCCCTAGATCTATGACCATACAAATGCCTTGGGCGATACAAATTAAGAATCACTATTGGTCAATATTGGGTAAAGAAATGGTCTGGCAGCCCTGCTTAAAGGAAATAAGGAAAAGTGACTTAATTATCGCTGAACAAGCCAATCGCCTGTTAATCAACTACCTTCTACTGACTTATAAGTATTTAGGTCGATACAAATTTGCGTTTTGGGGGCATGGAAAAAATTTTCAAAATTCCAGTCCGACCAGCTTGTCCGAGTGTTGGAAAAATATATTTGTCCACCGTGTCGACTGGTGGTTTTCATATACAGCGATGAGTACCGACCTTGTGAAATCCTCCGGTTATCCATCGTACAAAATAACCACCGTACAAAATGCCATTGACAATCATGATATCAGCCAAGTAGGATCGTGCGTTTCTTCTGAAAATCTTACCGCGTTAAAAAAAAAATTATCTATTGATAGCCATAATATTGCTATTTTTTGTGGTGGAATGTACGCCGATAAAAAATTATTTTTTCTACTACAGGCCTGTGAACTGATTAAAAAAAATGTCCCAGATTTTCATATACTATTCATAGGCACCGGCCCAGACCATGCGTTAGTAAGAAGAGCCGCCGAAAAAAACTCCTGGCTACACAGCCTCGGCGAAATAATAGGAAATGAACGTGTCCCTTACTTTCTGATAAGTAAGTGCCTTCTTATGCCAGGACTCGTCGGGCTGGTTATATTAGACGCTTTTATCTTAAAAACCCCGATCATCACAACAGATACTCCAATTCATAGTCCCGAAATCGCCTATTTCAAAAAAGATATCAACGGTCTAATGACTCCCTTTGACATTCAACAATATGCCGAAGCGGTTTCGCAAGTCATGCTTTCAAAAGAAATCCAGACTCATTTGCAAGCAGGCTGTCAAGAAAGTGCTGCACATTATACATTAAACAATATGGTAACTAATTTCTCTTCTGGCATTACGAATTGTTTATCAGAAAATCGATAAAATCATGATTAAACCTTATTCAAATTTGGCTAAAATAAAAAATGAAAAACAAAATCAATTTACTCACCGTGTGGGCTGATATTTCATCTATTAACAAAACAATCAATCAAATCAATCTCTGGATAACTTCACCGGCTAACAACAATAGAGGTCGTTACATATGTTTCGCCAACGTGCACATGTGCATGGAAACTTTTGACAACGAAGCCTATCGTGATATGGTTAATCATGCGGACATGGTTGTTCCGGATGGTCGTGCTTTAGTTTGGGCACAAAAATTACTGGGCTTTCGAAACGCTCAACAAGTTCGTGGTGCTGATCTCACCTTATCACTTTGCAAATATGCGGCACAAAAAAACATACCCATTGGTTTTTATGGAGCAACGCCATCACACTTAGATAATATCTCGCACCATTTACACTTGAATTTGCCAAACCTACACATTGCGAATACCCTATCGCCACCTTTTCGCCCCTTAATGGAAGAGGAAGATCAGTACTTTGTTCAGCAAATTAACGCATCAGGTGTTAAAATATTATTTGTCGGGCTCGGCTGCCCAAAACAAGAACGCTGGATGGCAACACATATCGATAAAGTCAATTGCATCATGCTTGGTGTTGGCGCCGCCTTTGATTTTATTGCCGAACACAAGCGTCATGCGCCCAGATTTATTCAAATATTAGGCTTAGAATGGTTGTTTCGTTTATTCTGTGAACCTAAACGTTTATGGAAACGTTATCTCAAACATAACCCTCGGTTTATCTGGCATTTTTTTTGGCAATGGAGAAACTACAAAAAGAGAGTCAACCTACCTGAAACGCCATATAAAAATAAATATTAGAAGGTAGGTGAAAACGTGAAAATCATTCAAATTCACAACTATTATAGTACGCCTGGTGGAGAATGCAGAGTTGTCGAAGCTGAAGCAGAATTATTAAGCCAACATGGCCATGATGTTGTTCCGTTCAGCCGTGATAGTCAGCATATTGGGGACATGCCATTGCCTAACAAAGTAATGACCTACTTACGCATTCCTTACAACAAGAAGATATATCGAGAATTAATTCCCTTCATTAAATATCACCAGCCTGATATCGCCCATGTCCACAATGTATTTCCGATGCTGTCACCCTCGGTATATGTGGCGCTGAAACAGTGCGGCTTACCCGTTGTGCAAACCCTCCATAACTTTCGCTTCCTCTGTCCCAATGGAAAATTTTTTGTTAATCGTCGTATTTGCGAAAACTGCCAATCTAAAGGATTTTTTTCAGCGGTGATCAAAGGGTGTGTACGTGACAATCGTTTAACAAGCGCACTTTATGCCGCTGCTATCGCTCATGCATGGAAGTCGGGAAATTTGCCAAACAATATTGATCAATATATTGCATTGAATCGTTTTGTTGCAGAAAAAATGATCGATAGCGGCATCCCTAAAAGAAAAATGAGTATTTGTGGAAACTTTATTGCCTCTGAATCACCATCAATTGCCGATAAAAAATCCTATATTCTATACATTGGACGTTTGAGTCCAGAAAAAGGAATTTTTACATTATTACAAGCGGTTTCTTCATTGAAAGGTGTCACGCTTAAAATTGCAGGAACCGGTCCAGATGAAAAATATTTACAGCAACATACCCATACTCAGCATGGATCGCATGTAGAGTTTATCGGGCATGTGAGTGGACAAAACAAACAACGCCTAATTGCGGAGGCTATCTGCACGATCATCCCTTCTGAGTGCTATGAAAATTTTCCCATGACCGCATTGGAGTCGCTATCACTCGGTACCCCCGTAATAGCAAGTTCCATTGGCGGTTTACCCGATATTATTCAGCCTGGGTTAACAGGCCTACTTTTTGAGCCAGGCAATCATGAACAATTAGCTAAGTGCATACAGACATTGATCGATACCCCAAACAAATCAACAGTAATGGCCAAACAAGCTATCACGCTAACCGCATCGAAATTTAGCCCGGAAAAACATTATCAACAACTCATGAAAATCTACCAAGCCGCTTCGCAAGAAAACACATCACCCACAAACCTTGAAATGTAGCACTCAATTCATTCTACCGGCCACGATGCTCTTATCTCTGATTCAAACAATCCGGTTTTCTCTACCGGGATTGGCTTGAAGCCTAGCGGGTAGGTTAGTAAATTTCTGAGCAACTGAAAATCTAAAGTAGTGTTGTCTTTAAAAGACAACACATCATCTACAAATAAATTATTTTCCAATGAAATAGAGGGTAATGCTGACTTTTGTATGCCTTTCCAGCCTTCACCTACAATCACATTCCCCTTAGGCATCTCAGGTTGATCGCTCCATATTGTAGCTAATTCAGGGTAGCGGCTGCGCCACAATTTACTCTGGTAAGGCATTGCCTGCAATTTATTTTTCATGATTGTATTTATCATCTTAGTCACCCGTCTCCCTCGAGCGTCAATATGAACAGGTATTGACGATTTGATGATAATATTATTTTCAATAATATTATCCCGACCACCTCCAATAAATGTCGCGCGTGTCACGTTATAAAATACATTGCCATAAACACGGGTGCCAGAAAACATATCATCAAGATAAACACCAATACATCCTTTACGCTGATAACCATGAATGTCGTATATATAATTGTGACGAATCATCATGCCACGTGCACTCCAATCACGACCGGCATAGATGGCACCGGCATCATTGGATTCCTTGCAAACATCGTGTATTTCATTGAACTCGATCAGATGATCATTGCCAGCAAAAGATATCGCTTGATGAGGTGCATTATGAATTCGGTTATGGGCAACGTATTGACCAATCCCGCTAAGCGAAATCGCAGGCCGATAAACTCGATTCCATCGACCATAAGTATGGATATAATTATTTTCTGCATAGTGCTGTGCTGGAACCAGTGTTTTACGATCCCCGCCTGACAAACTAATGCCACCATCACCTAAATGATAGATGTCACAACCTTCTACGCCATACCCTTTACCACCGGCAATCTGTACTGCCCAGCCTCCAATGTTACGAATCGTGCATTCGTCAATACGATTGTCTCGCCCACCCTCAATAACAATTGCCGTTTTCCGAGTCCCTTCAAAAGTAAAACCACGGAGTGTGACATAAGCCGTATCTTTCATGCTCACCAAGGTTGGCAAGACGGACAACATAACTCGGCCTTCTTCAAGCGATGCGGGCGGCCAAAACTAAACAACCACCAGCTAAAGCTGGTGGGTTAGTATTAAGGACTAAAGTCC
>CAYUAI010000157.1:0-5481 GCA_964442745.1 uncultured Chromatiales bacterium | reverse complement strand
ACCAATTATTGTGGTTTCTAAGGAAGAGAAGCCGGTTTGTTTGATTTGTGATAAAAAAATATAACCAATTATATTGTGTTTGAAGTTAATATTGCTAAAAATGTTTTTTTTAGGGACTAATATGGCGGAAAGTAATGAGCATGTATTAGACAACGAAACAGGTAGTCATATTTCCGAGTCTTCTGGAGATGGTGGAGCTTGTTTAGCACGCCATATAAATCCATATGACGATACCACATCTTGCAGCCACCGATGGCAGGCATATCGACAGGCTACCGGTGATAGCACTTGGTACAACTTTGCGGCATATAAATCACTTATCACTAATTCTCGAATAGCAAAATACAAGAAGCCTATCGATAATTCATGGGATTTGGATAAAACATCCAAAGTTTGGCGTACCGATAAAAACGGTGTTAAAAAACAACTTGATGTAAAAAACTTCAGACAATGGTGTACTGTCCCATATTGGCATAATTCACATCATATTATTCCTAATGGTGTTTTGAATGGTTTGCTGTTAGAAAGTAGCATGACGGATATGCGCCTATTTTGGTTGGTTAGAGTGTGTTTGCTAAACGCAAAATATAATCTCAATGCCAAGGAAAATATGATTTTGCTACCTATGCGCAAATATGTGGCGAATGTTCTTTGTTTGCCTAGACATATTGCTGGAGTTGATTGTGAACCCAGTGTGACACCTGAGAGAGTCAATCACTCTAAATATAATTCTAATGTTCGCATAAAAGTTAAAAAAGTTATAAGTAAATTTGCAAAAGATATTGTAGCTGAAGAGCATAATGTGAAATTGCCAAAAATTGCGAAAACAAAACTCGAAAATATTTCAAAAAATATTTACAAAAAACTAAGAGCATGGGGGAAAAAGGCGAAGGGGAAATCGCTTGATTCAATGCCAAGTAGCCAATTTTAGCTTTTTGAGGATTAAAATGTGTGAAGTATTATTTTCTTAGTTTTATCGGTGATTTGGATGATTTAGATCTGTGTATCCTGGATAGAAATCCAGACGATATAGGGGTTTATTATAGTTCTTTGGTATATGGGATTAAGGTGGTTGAACATTACCCAGAGCATGCAGTTATTCGAATGTCAGATGATAGAGATGGTCTTAAATTACAGAATTTGTTAGGTAATACCAGTAGTTTTCTGATCGTCGATAAAAAGGTAAAAGAAGTAATCGAAAATAAGTCAAAGGAAGAAATAGAATACCTGTCTTTTGATTTGTTAGATCACAAAGGAAGAGTGCACAGTAGTGACTATTTTATTATTAATCCGATAGGTGATAGAGATTGTTTAAATTACGATCTGAGTGAAATAGAGTATTTTGAAGGTGACGTTAATGAAGTGATTGATATAAAACGATATGTGCTTGATTCTAGAAAATTAAAGGATCAGCCAACTATTTTTCGCATTAAAGAAGAGCCGACAGAATATGTGATTAGTGAAGACATAGTAAATTTATTTATAGCGAATAAATTTACTAATATTCTCACCACAGAAATCGAGCAAATAGAAACCCAAGCCAAGTGAAGATAAATTTGTGAGTTACAATATTTCAGCATTTGGTATGATTTCTTCAGTGGGGCATGATGCTACAACGACATGCTCATCGATTCGTGCGGGGTTATCACGGCCGAGCGAATTAGATTTTGGCACATTAGATGAAGATATGATACCTGTACGAGTGATGGGACATCCTATTGATTCAATAACTAACGGATATTATTTTATCGGCCGATGGCTGAGGTTGGCAGAAAGAGCAGTGGCTGATCTTATCAATAATATTGGCTCCGTCGAAAGTGATTTAAGTTTCTACTGGGAAAAAGCAGGTTTAATCGTTGTTATCCCTGACACTGTCGACCGATATCTGATAACCGTACCGATAGATGATGAATATATCGTAAGAAAATATGTTGAAAAAATTTTACAGTTAAGCAATATTAATATTGCTTTAAAGCAAGTAAAAATTATTAGGAAAGGCCATGCGGGTACTGCTGCAGCGATAAAATTGGCTATTGACTCTTTTGAATTAGATATCGTCAATCATTTTCTAGTACTTGCGGTTGATTCATATGTTGAAGTTACTTCTTTGAGTTGGTTAAGCGGATGTGGTCGTCTTAAATTAGCTAATCAACCTGCTGGATTAATGCCTGGCGAAGCTGCCGCTTGTTTTTTGGTGGGGCGTCGTGAATTTTTATCTCCCAATTCCAAAAATTCTGGTTTACAAGTGTTGGGTGTCGAATTGAGTTCTGATCCAAAATTTGAGAATTTTGATAGCCCTAACCCTGGCAGAGTATTAGCGAATACAGTCGAAAAGTTATTAAAGGACCTTGCAATCCCATTGCCGTTTTCAGGTGATATATTCGTTGATCTTAATGGAGAAAACTGGCGAGCAAGAGAGTTTGGGGTTGCATTGTCGAGTCTAAAAAAAGAAATTTTTTCGTCTAACATAAGCATAATGACGCTTTGTACAGAAATCGGCGAAACAGGCGTTGTTAGTGGCTCAGCTGCATTATGTATGGCAGCTCATGCGTATAATCGACATTATTCTTCAAGCAATGTCACATTAATAATTTCTCAATCAGAAGACGGGGTTGTTGGTGTTACGTGTGTTGATAAAATTTAGAATTTTTATTCAATATAAAATAATTATTTAGTTAAATAACTGAGTTTAGAAATGAGTGCAGAGTTTTTAGAATTATTTCAAGAAAATAGTGATGAAATTTTAGAAGAAAGTTTACCGTTGGTTGACACCAAAGGATTAAGCTACTCAGCGTTATTGGACATTTGTTCAAATTATCATATTAAAGCAATTACTCATCTATTATTAAATTATGACATCCACAAATTTAAAATAAGTTTGTTCAAAAGTGGTCGAACTTTTCTCGCTGGATTAAAACATATTGATCATTCAAAAATTGCCACAAGTAAAGCAAGCCCGCTATTTGATGCAATTGCCTGTGATGATATCAGTGGTGCGGTGGGGATATCGAGGCAATTAGGTAAGACATGGAATAAATATATTGAATATAAAGAAGATTATTTATATGTCATGTTTATTATGAGTAAATTCGGATTGGTAAAAGAATCATTTGAATTTGAAGAATTCTTTGACGAATACAACACCCTGCTAGAGGGTGCAAGTGATCTCAGACTTGATGTGTTGTCAGCCATTTATACGCATGATCAAGAGTTGTTTGATCATGCTATTCTCGAATATTTAAACGATTATAAAAGTAAGATTGTTTTGTTGACCGATAACGAAAGTATATCGCTAGAGCTTGCTGCGACAGATGGTCATATTTGTGTAGCAGGGATTTTATTACTTAAATTAGCAGAGAAAGAAAAAATAAATTTGGATATGGAGTATCCATTAATTCCATTTTCGTCCAGAAAGTCGGTTCAAATTAATTTTGACAGTTTAAATTGGAAAAACCCTTCCGAATAAATTAGAAATGGGTTTTACAGATTGTTAATAATTGTCTATTAAAAGAAACAGTTCAGTCATCAAGTTTATTTGAAAATGCTAAAAAAATGCTTTGTATCAGCTAATGTCAATCACATCTAAAAATTTTTATACAAAAATATATCAAGAACATTGTTCTGAAATGGGAGCATTACTATCTTCCTTTCAGGCATATATGAATGATCCAGATATTTCTTGGTTGTCGATGAATGAATTTGTTTTTCGGATAGATGCTCATTTGGATGCAGTTATGCTTGGTGGAAATATGGCCTGGTCAGCGTGTGCTGATTACTTATCTGGAACAGATGATGAATTGGTGGGTGCTGTGTTTATGTCCGCATCTCTTTCAGGCCGGGAAACAGAACTAATCGAGGCTTTTACACAAGCTGATGACGAGAGTATAGCCTTGATTATTTTAGGAATGCGCTATGGCCTAATCTCAACGTTCAATGATAAATATGTAGCGTTACTGAGCCATGATAAAACTATCATTCGTTTGGCCGTTGCTCAAATTCTAGGCTACCGAGGCGATGCCGACCCCCACCGCATCTGGCCACTCTTCCACGACAAAGACGAATCCGTAAAAACCGCCGCCATGATTGCCGTTATGCGCTTGGGTTTCAAAGAAGCCGTCCCCTCCATGGAGCAAGCTGTTTTAGAAAACAAAGACATGTTCAACGAACATCGTGTTTTCCCCTTACTCATGCTCGGTTCAAAAAAAGCATTACAGTTTACCCGCGATGCTTGTCAGTCAGCCAGTGACATTAAACCTCAATACCCGATCTACCTCGCGCTGGCGGGACATGGGGAAGACATTGTTCACCTCTTCCATGTTTTTAAATTTGATGATATACGCCTGGCCGCGTTAGAGGCCTTAGGCATATTGGGCTCCCTACATGGGATCAATACCTTAATGAATTTTTTATCATCAAAAAATGATGAAGAAAAGCTCGCGGCGGCCAAATCCCTAAACCAAATATCCGGCGCTCAATTATATGAGACATTAACCATCATTGAAAAAGAAGAGGATGACATCGACCCCGAAGATATCACCGGCCTATCCGCCGCGAGCGGAGAAGGAAAACAACCGGGCGATGAACGACAGGTGGAAATCAAACAAGCCTGCACGGATAAAGACAGATGGGGGCAATGGTGGCAAGAGAACAAGGCCCATTTTGATCAATCCCTCCGCTATCGTCACGGGAAACCCTATTCCTTTCTCCTTTGTCTTCAAGAAATCGCCCATCCAGAAACCAATTATAAAGACCGTCAACGCGCTTACCACGAATTAGTCATACGCTCCGGTCATCACATCCCCTTTGAGCCCGACTGGTTTGTAGACAAACAAATTGAAGCCCTAAAAAAATGGCAAACCTGGTGGAATGAAAATAAAACCCGGTTGATGAATCAATGGATGTTTGACGGAATGTAGTGTTTTTCAATGGGTCGTTAATCGACCATATGACTTGTCGTTTTATCATTAATATTTCCCCTTTTCTGTCAATGACACGATATATTCATCCTAATTAATCATTTATTATTCACCAGTGGAGTGATATTAATAATCCCAAATTTCTTCGCACGCTATTATATTCGTGCTGAAAAAAATCAAGATAATGTGGTTGAAAATGACGAGGCCACCGATGTTGGCCATAACCGTACCGAAATCATTGGAAAAAACGACACCTTAAACGTTGGTAAAAAATTAAATATTATTGCCGGTGATCAAATCACATTTAAATGTGGAAAATCCGTCATCATCATGAAAAAAGACGGCAAGATTCAAATAACGGGTAAAGAATTAAACATAAAAATGAGCGGAAACATCAAAATGAAAGGCTCCAAAATTGCTCAGAATTAATGCGTATTGAGACAAGGCAACGCCAATGAAAATTCAACCACAGCCAGAAGTATTACATCAGACGTTTAACCCGACCCGAACAGCAGCAGTTCTAAATACGATTGATAATTATTATTAACGAGGGTAAGCCACTTTG
>CAYUAI010000156.1:0-5571 GCA_964442745.1 uncultured Chromatiales bacterium | reverse complement strand
TGGGTGTGAGACTGAGTGAAAAAACGTGTGAAAAAAACTCACAGATAATTGCTGCCCAAGCAGGCTCAAATACAGGTTGAATCCGTTTCTCATTTAGAGGGTGTGATAAAACTAATTTTTCCAAATGCCACAGCGATAGCGATTCATCGTATCGCGGGGCTTGACGTTAATAAGGAACAGCTCAATGGCGGTTGGTGTTTCCACTGTACAAGACATGATGTTTCGATAGGATGTATTCGTGGCGATATCACATGGGAAAATGACTGCAATATGTCATTTTCTTTACCGTATCCAGCCGAAGGGGCCTCATTTGTTAATGGCGAAGGTAAGCAAGTTGCGAGTGCTAGCTTGTTAAGCCTATCGCGTTTATATGGTTATCGCGCTCAAGCCGTTTCCCCCAACAAGGTTAGAAAATATCTATTGCATGGCTATTTGTCAACAAAAAATCGCTCACGTCCGGCCCTTGAACATCACAAATTTGAATGCCCGATGGCGATTGATCAGTACGGAATGAGTACCTTGCCATTGCAACAGCTAAAGAGCGAAATTGAAAGGATTTTTGCCGTCAGTACAGGGATCGATGATACCGTAAAGTTGGAATTACTCGAAGCCTCAAGCTTGCGAGCAGAAGCCTGTGTGATGGTGCAGCAATTTGAAGGGGCTTTGTATCCCGATACCATACGCCGGATGATTCAACTATCGACGTATAGCCATGAGATAAGTGAAGAGCATGCCGGGATGTCACTTAAGCTTGTATCCATAAATGATTTAGATATTGAACCTTTAACACTGGCGTGGAATGAAGTGAGTCATGGTTGGACTTTGCCAGATTATGATGATGCCAAAATCTTATCGCATACGTCCTTGTGTGGTTCCATTAGAATCTCATATTGTGGAGGAAAATTTAAGCCGGCTAGCCACCGCGATGACGTGGCCAGATACGAATGAACGATTAAAAAATATTACTAAGTACTTATCCTATTTAACTCAAGAGGGAACGGAGGAAGAATGGCGTGAGTTATGTGGGTATTTAAAACGTTTTTCCTCTATTCATCCAGATGGCTTGGATTTAATTGAATGTCTACTCGATTTTCCTGAAATCATAGCATCCGTCTGGTTTAGAGCGACTCCTGATCAATTGCTCCGTGATTATCTGCAAAAAATATGTGAGGCTAGCCCATTTTCTTGGTGGATGATTAGTACAGTACAATGGGTATCGGCTTTGAATGGATGGCTAGCAAGCCTAGAAGATTTAGCTGAGCCGGTAAAAAATATTTTAATCGATGAATGCAAAAAAACGCTTGTTAGGTTATCTGACGATAATGAAGAGATGAATTCTGTTGTTGATGTGCTCTTGGAAATGCTTGGGGAAAGTTTGTCAGCCAACTCGCTTCTCTCATACGTTCGAGCATTTCCTGCCGAACAAGCATGGACCCAATTGGATCAGATGTCGAGAGGGCTGTTTATTTCTGGTATCGATGGGTGTCGATCAACCATCGGTGATGTGTTTGCCTTGCGTTGTCAGTTGTCATCAAAGATGTATCGTTATATCCAATGGCCTGCGAACGATATGAATAATGCCAAAAAATCGGTGCTTCAAGCTCCAGTGATTGTTGCTGCGGCGTTGCGAGATGGATTGCATATTAATGAAAATCAACGTATCGCTTTGTTAGCGGCAAGAAATTATCATCCGGTTGCATTTGCTACCTTATTTCGAGCGACTCAAGCCGTCTTATGGATTAATCAACAAGAGATTAAAGGATGAATAATCAAATAAAGATAAGCCAATTGATACATGAAATCAATCGACGTACCGCAAGAGCGGTGGTTAGTCAACTAAGCTTCAGAAGCTCAGCGGCAAATAATTATTTGAGAAGGTTGTTTGAGAAGCTGCCGGGAGCAGAAGGCAGCTTTATGGCGGATCCTGTTTTTGAAGCAACGTTTAGTTGGCAAGTATCCGATGAACCCATGGAGAAACTCAAAGGCCGCTTATTATCAGAGGCGGTGTTAACCGCGCTGGACAGCCCTCCAAAAGAGATAAAAAAATTAAAATTGGATGATTACTCATTTCCGCTTAATCGTTATCCGTATAAGCATCAGCTGGCGGCGTGGGAAACGTTGCTTGCTGAAGAAAAAAAGTCAGTACTTGTGAGTAGTGGGACGGGCTCAGGTAAGACGGAATGCTTTCTCATTCCTATTATTGAAGATCTCTATAAAGAATATCAGGCGACAAGTGCTCCGCTCTCGGGGGTACGTGCATTATTTTTGTATCCACTCAATGCATTGATCAATAGTCAACGCGAACGCTTGATGGCGTGGACGCATTATTTTGAAGGTGGTTTACGATTTTGTCTATACAATGGTGAAACACCCACCTCAAGAACAAAAAAGTCGGTGATAGATGAAGCGCCTCAAGAAGTCTGTGACAGGACTATTCTGAGGGAAAATCCACCCCCGATATTAGTCACAAATTCGACAATGTTGGAATACATGCTGGTGAGAAATGAGGATGCTCCTATCATCACACAGTCTCAAGGTAAGTTACGTTGGATTGTCTTAGATGAGGCACATACTTATATTGGTTCGCAAGCGGCTGAATTGACATTGTTATTAAGGCGTGTCATTGATGCATTTAAAGTGAAGGCCGAAGATGTACGATTTGTGGCCACCTCGGCGACCTTTGGTGGTGGTGATGAGGAAAGCCTGCTCGCGCTACAAAAATTTCTGGCAGATGTGGCGGGAGTGGATGAACCACAGGTTCACGTGGTAAAAGGTCAACGCTGCATTCCAGAAATTAATGAATCAGTAAATATGTCGTCACTTTCATTGGATGAGTTATCAAATAAATCGCCTGGCGAGCAATTTGATCTGTTATGTGGATGTTCTCCTGCCTTAAAAATTCGAAGCAGGTTGGCTCAACCACCACATGCCGCTACTACGTCAGAGCTAATTGATGACCTTAAACTCATAGGGAAGGATATATCGAAACAAGATGTTTGGAAGTTAATTGATTGTATGGCGGCCGCCAATGATGGGGATTCATCATTTTTACCGGTTAGGGGACATCTTTTCCAGAAAACATTAGCGGGTATTTATGCTTGTACTAACTCGGCTTGTTTACATCGGCCGGAGGTGCTCAAGGAGGGGGATTGGGAATATGGGTGTATCTATCTGAGTGAGAGAGATTATTGTCATTGTGGTGCCCCTGTGCAACCGATTGTCTCATGTAATTCATGTGGCCAAGAGTATCTAGAGGCCGAGGAACGCTTCATTGGTGATAGTAAATATGAAATTTTACATCCGACTCGCCGTGATAATAATGATAATGAATTTATTTGGGATATTGATTATGATGAAGAAAATGAAACAGTCACAGAGAGAGAGAAAAGCCTAAAAGAACGTATCATTTTACATTATAATAAGTCAGAACAATCAATGCCCATCAGAATTAAAAATAATACGCGGGAGTTGGTTCATGATAATGGGGATATTGTTATTTTTGGGAGATATTCAGACCGCGTCACTTGTGATACTTGTGGCGCAAAGGATAGCTCTGGTTGGAAGGTTTTTCTCCCCAAATATCTTGGCGCGCCATTTTTTCTTGGAGACTCTCTGCCTGCTCTATTAGAGCATTCACCAAAACATGGCGAAGGTCCTTTTGAAAGTCGACGCTTGTTAACGTTTACTGACTCACGCCAGGGTACGGCACGAATTGCAGCTAAATTGCAACAGGATGCTGATAAGAATAAAGTGAGATCGGTTCTTTACCATACAGTACATGTTCCAGCAAATTCTGCTGACAATGAAATGATAGAAAAATTAAAAAAAGAAATTAATCAGCTTGAAGAGGCTGTTCAGTCAGCGCCGATGTTGAAGAGTATGATTGAAACAAAAAACAAGAATTATTAGATTTTGAGTCACCCTTTAGTCGAATAATAAGTTGGCGTGATGCAGAGCAAGCACTAAATAATTCCAGGGATATTTCACAACACATGTTCGACGCATTCCAGGATATTTCAAAAGACCAATTTGGTAAATTTGCTCTTTTTAGAGAGTTTATGCGCCGACCACTTCGCGGTTTTCAATTGGAAACGTTAGGCATGATTGACATGTTTTATCCGGATATTAATTCATTAACGAAATATCCGGATTCATGGGAGCAGTTATATTTCAACCAAAAAGATAGCAAGGTAAATGCATTGAATGATTGGCAGGATTAGTTAACAACGATTGTCGATGTCTTTCTTCGAGGGCGTGTCGCCGTGGATTTCCCTGAGTCATGGGGCAAACTAATGGGAACAAAGGTTCACCGGAAATATCTGGTGGGTCCAAAGGACGACCGAGATCAATATGTGTTGAGATGGCCCTCAGCTAAGCGTTCAATAAAATCAAAAGTGGTATCAATGCTGGTCAGGGGGTTTCATCTTGATACAAAAAACAAGGCGGTGATTGACCATATTGAGCAAGTGCTTGAGGACTCATGGTTTGTGATCAAAAGAAATCTACTTAGGCCACAGGATGAAAACAGATTAAGTGGCAACGCGGCCTTTAGAGAACTGAATCAGGGCTGGAAATGTCCATATACTCATCGGGTTGTATCACGATTATTCCGTGCTCAGTCGCCTAATACCCCTGGACGGGATTTGAAAGCATTACCATGTGAATCGATAGCCTTACCTGATTTGCCTTATCCTCATGAGACGGATCGTTCTAATCGCGCAAAGATTATTGATTGGATTGAGTCAGACCCGCTGCTTGCGAAAGCCCGTGAAATGGGTGTTTGGCCAAACCGAGCGGATAGAATTGCTACCGGTGAACCATGGTTTAGGATTGCAGAACATTCAGCACAGATTGACTCGCCGACACTTAAAAAATACGAAAGGATGTTTAAAGAAGGTCAGCTCAATGTATTAAGCTGTTCGACGACAATGGAAATGGGGGTGGATATCGGTGGTATGTCAGTGGTCGCAATGAATAATGTGCCGCCCCATCCGGCGAATTATTTGCAGCGTGCAGGTCGTGCGGGGCGTCGTAAAGATGCCTCGTCTATCAGTTACACACTTTGCAAGCCATCTGCTCATAGTATGCAGGTTTTTCATGATCCTAAATGGGCTTTTTCCCCGGGTGTTATCGCGGCACCTCGGGTCAGTCTTGAAAGTGCAAATATTGTTCAGCGTCATGTCAACGCTTTGTTATTCTCTTATTGGCTCCGTAAAATAGGGGATGATATTCCAAAACTGACATCGGGTTGGTTGATGGAAAAGGAAAAGGGTAAGGCTCAGATCGATTGTTTTATCGCCTGGCGTCATTCAATACAAAGTCAGCCTGAATCCAAAAGTCTTAGACAAAGTGTAAAATCGATGACGAAAAAAACAAGTCTTGACTCAAAAAATCTGACACAACTTGCAAAACAAACGGCGGACACAATTGAGAATATACATGGAAAGTGGTGGGATGAATTTAGTGCAATGCTCGATGAGTTACAAAGGATAGAAGCCAATACTCGACGACCACAAACTATAGTGGACCCCATAAATCAGACAACCTGCTAAGATACAAAAACTGATTAAA
>CAYUAI010000155.1:0-5635 GCA_964442745.1 uncultured Chromatiales bacterium | reverse complement strand
GCGGTGGATTTGAAGGCCATAACTAGACCTAAATTCATAACGCTATGGGTATAGATTATCCAAGCTCATTAGCATCACCGATCACATTTAATATTGATTTGGCTGAGACTTCTTTGATAAAGGCCTCCTCGTTGTTTAGCATTTGCATCCATTCCTCTTTTCGATAGATTTTAGGATTAACTTCCCGTCCCAATGTTTCCTGTACTGAATAAATCGCACTTACCGCTTCAACAAAACCTACATCACCAATAATCATCAAATCAATATCACTAAAAGATGTTTCTTTGCCGCTTGCGACTGAACCAAAGATAAAAGCCCAAACTATATGAGTTGCCAACGGAGAAAGTGCCAACTTGATAACGTCCACCACGCCCAATGTTTTCTTAACGATGCCTAATAACTCATCATAAATATGGCATTCAGGATTAGCCTGGTAGTGATGTTGGTTGCCAATCCTAGTCATGCTTAGAATGCCTGCCGCCACCATGCGATCTAGCTCACGCTTAACGGTAGCAACCCCCATTCCCGTCATCCGCAGTATCTCATTGATGTAAAAACTTCTTTCCGGTTGCGTATACAATACCCCAAGCACTTTCTGCTGAGTTGTTGTAAATAACGCATCGGCTAATTGACTCATAAAATTGAAGCTCAGTAATTCACAATAAGTGAATTTTAGTTCATATTTTATGAATTATCAATTTGTCGTAAAATTATCGGTGTTAAACACCGGTTTTCACAGGACTTTTGATCATCAAAATACTCGGTGCGACTTTTTATTAAGTTTTAGTTCCCTACTTTTTAATGTATACATTATTAATTTAAAAGACTGAATTAAAAGAAATTAATTGTAAAAAAATATCTAAAAAATAGAGGTAAAATTTAGTCAAAAACCAGTGAATTTCGACAACCTAGGTTGATGCCCTTTTATTAACCACAGCATATGAATCTGCACCAAGTTTCTCGAAAAAAGAAAGAATGGAGTTAGTCCAGAAGCTTTGATTAATGGACAAAAAGCTTAAAAAGGAAACCTGATTAATCTATAATGATTTTACCAACAGCTTATCGTTATCAAAAAGGTAAAATTATGTTCAAAACTAAACTTTCCAGCAAATTTCAGCTATTGATACCTAAAGCTATTCGCGATGATTTACAATTGCAAGCGGGCCAACAATTTACCCTGGTTACGAGAGGAAATATTATCGAGCTAATTCCTATACGTTCAATACAGGAAGCGAAAGGAATGCTGTCATCCGTCGAATGCAAACATTCTTCTGAGTATCGAGATCGGCAAGAAAGGAAAAGTGGATGATTTTAGTCGATACTTGTGGGTGGATAGAGTGGTTAACCGATGGAGAGCTTAGCGAACAATATGCTCCGTATTTTAAACAAATAAATACTATGATTGTTCCTACTTCAGTTCAATTTGAACTTTATAAATGGGTGGTAAGAAAAAAGAGTATTTATCAGGCATTAGAGTCCATTGCTTTAACAGAGCAAGCGAATGTCGTTCCTTTGTCAACACCTATCGCTTTACTTGCAGCAGATTTATCAGCAGAGTATAAGCTTTCGTTTGCTGATTCTATCATTTATGCCAGTACTCAATTTCACAAAGCAACATTAATTACGTCGGATGACCACTTTAAAAACTTAGCAGATGTCGTTTATTTCGAAAAAAATAATGGCTGAGTTAAATTTTCCCCACAGAACTCAAATACATATTGCAATTGAAGCTGAAATAGAGGCACTCCAATTAGCAAGGCAATCGCTCTATGTAAATAGAGCTGTTAGAGCCTGCTATATCAGTCTATTTTTCGATATTGCAATATTATACAGCCAGTACAATCACCAACAGTCTCTACCAATTCATGTGCTAAAAGGTGATGATTTGAGCGAAATGATTCGATCATGCTTCGATTGAGTCGCAATCATAGGGCGATTGTCATGCTCCAATGACGACAAATCGATCAAATACAATCCAAAGATGAGAACCAAAACTGACCGTTAGTGGTCGTGCGAGCATCAAGCTTCCTGAATGGATTCATTGGCCTTTCACACCCCCCTTGAGCCAGGTAAAATAAACACTTAGCGCTGATACGCTTCCTGACAGACTATTTTATACGCCATGAAATTCTTAAATCCCAAAACTGATTTTGCGTTTAAAAAAATATTCGGCTCGGAAGAAAGCCGCGATATTTTACTGAGCTTTCTCAATGCCATCCTCAACTTTCGCTCGCCCTACCAACTCGTTGACATCGAAATTCTCGATCCCTACTTAGCCCCGAAAATTCGCGGCATGAAAGACACTTTTCTCGATGTCCGGGCTAAAGACGAGAAAAGCCAATGGTATATTATCGAATATGCAAGTACTCAATGTGGCCGGTTTTGAAAAACGAGTATTATACAATGCCTGTAAAGCTTATGCCGGACAAATCAAGCACGGGGAGGATTATCAGATTTTAACTGATGTCATTGCCATAAAAGGGGTCAAGTATCATATTGACTGATAACTAGATCACTGATCAACCAACTCCCTACCAAAGGTTAAATCTTGCAATTTACTATTTTTTAAATTAATTCACCTCCTTTCATTGTCTGCCGTGCTCCCTTTTCATATTTATCTTTCCTGTTTTTTTAGGTTTTAAATGATTTTTACACTTTTTTCCTTTCAAGATCCTGGCGCTTTATTTCTAGTTGCTAAAAACCAGTATTTGTGGATCGATTGGTGAGCTTTTTCATACATGTTATACTGTTGCGATGGATCACGACGGCGGTTATCATTTATTATTTTCCCACCCAGAGATGGTGGAAGATTTGCTCAAAACCTTTGTACCAGACACCTGGGTCAAGCAGCTTGACTTTAGTACACTAGAGCGTGTCAATGCCAAATTGCATACCGAAGGCTTAAAACGACGCGAAGGCGATGTGATTTATCGTATTAATTTAACGAGTGGCAGTGAAATCTATCTCTACCTGTTATTGGAATTTCAGTCCACTCGCCATCGCTGGATACCTGTGCGGTTATTAGCCTATGTGGGGCTACTGTATGAGCACTTGATTCGTGCCGGGCAATTAACACCACACAAATTATTACCTCCCGTCTTCCCTTTAGCCGACATTGGGCAGCCTATCATTTGATCTCGATTGATCCTTGATTCCAGGGAAAACGCATCTTAATTCTATTGACAAATTAAATTTTCCATATAACTAATATTAATTGCTGCCAGGCGTCTTTTCCTCGCTAATCCAATTTTTCGCGTCTTATCTTGCTTCAATATATTTAATACAATCCTCCTAACCGTCGATAAATTTTCTGCTGAATAGCCCGTTCGAATTTTACATTTATCCTCGTTAAATGCGACATGCAAGCCGTTTTCTACACCCCAGTGAGAACGAATAACACTCGAAATATGTCTGGCATCAGTCTCTAAACTGGAAATATAAAAACGTTTTTCTGTCTCAATTTTTCCTTGATATTCACACACAGATTCAAGCATGACAACTGATTTTGAATCTTTCCATAAAACACTTTGTCCAACAAGCTTGGTGCTCGCTACATAACAGGTTCTTTGCTCAATTCAACCATGTCCGGCATCTATTTCTCGGGAATAGCGACAAGGCTTTTCTTCTGTATTTTCAAGGTCGCTAAAAACCGATTCAATCTCTCTATATAGCTGTTTTTGGGTGCTCTTAACGAATAATAGATAGTCTGCTTTATTGCCTTTTATTCTTTCTTCCATCGATTTCTGGCAACTTCATTTGATTCTTCATCGACTTTAATTTGGCCCAACACCCATTGGTTTTCACCGACCCATGCGCTAACCATGTGAATTGCCGAGCGTCCGTTCGCTTTATCTGTTGAGCCTCTTACGGTCTTACCATCGATTGCAATCACTTGCCCTTTGGTTTTGCTTTGCAGGCCATCAACCCAACGGATAAAGCAGGCTTGAAAGAGTTTTGGATCCAATTTCCCGAAGCCACGGCGCAGTGTGTCATGAGAAGGAACGCCATTCTTTAAATGGATAAACTTCTTTAACTACATTTTTCGTCCATGTGCAAAATCTTCAATTTCCTCCCAACCCTCCATACTGCATAACGTTGCGCATATTACGATAAATAATATATCAGTAAACTCATGTAATTTTGTGCGCTCAATGCGCGGGTCGGGTAGTGAATTAAAGTATTTATCAATAAAAAGTGACTGAGATCGCCAGCAATTATCTGTGAGTTTTTTTTCACACGTTTTTTCACGCAATCTCACATCCAAAACATCCATAATGATCTTAGCCGTGGGGTTGAGTATGAAAATTAACAGTCAACAACCAAAATTCGGCAGAAAAAAAAGAAAAAATATTGCTAAATCAAAACGACAGACAAGCGTGAGCCTGATGCATGGATATGAGCGCGGCATCAACAATAAAACGAGAAATCGGGAAGCTTAAGTGATTAGAAAACCACCCCTTAGGGGGGAGGACGCTTTACAACATAACCCCCACTCACATCGTAAGCCTCACGATCCAAAAAGTAATCCAGTAAATGTTCGACGCTTTCAAAGAGGTGGAAATTGATGAGCGTACGCAACTTTTCCCAAAGACTGCGTTTACTCCCTGCCATTTTACGGCAAGCCTGATAACCTCCATCACACAGTTCTGCTATTTGATGGAGCGTGAAAGCCAACAGGGTTAATTGATAAAAATTGAACGAGAGGTGTTTTTCGCCATGTCCGTAGTTATGCGTCAAATGGTAACCTTGATTCTTGAGTGTGTTGAAACATTCATTCTCTAGTTTCCAACGACTCTTTGCCCCTCGCACAAACAACCGTACTCGCTCATCGGTGATATTGGGTCAAATGCCCCAAAGGTACCTGATGTTCCGTGTAAATTGTTAATCATCTTCCCTCAAAGAGAGTCCCTTTGAAATTGATGACACATCCTCTATTAACAAATTTCTCACTTCAACCTACTTGCCCAAATACCTAAACACCGTCCGTTCTGTTACACCGAGTACATGGGCTATTTCTTTTGGCTTTAACCCCTGATCTGTGAGTTCTCTCGCCCGTTTAGGTTTAGCCTTGGTCGTCCCTTTTTTTCTGCCTTTGTAAGTTCCTCTGGATTTAGCCACGGCAATGCCGGCGGCTTGTCTGTCCTTGGCGTGCTGCCATTCTATTTCCGCAATAGCGAACAAAACACCCGCCACAAGATGTCCAACCGTACCCGATAAATCAATTTGCTGCGTGACAGATACCACCCGAACGCCACCTTCGCACCACTTAGAAAGGAGATTGATACCATCAAGCATCGAGCGGGCAAGTCTATCGAGCTTCCAGACAACCACTGTTTTGACGCTTCCTGCAAATATAGCGTCTGACAAAGTATTAAAGGCTGGACGGTTTAAATTTGAGCCTGTTTCCTTGTCCTCAAACCACTGCACATTTCCAAGGTCATGTCCGTGAGCGGTCAGCCAATGTAATATTTCCGCTCTCTGACTAGTAGAGTTCTGACCATGAGAAGAGACACGAATGTATATACCGATTGACATGATGGTTAGGGTATACCCTAATTTTCAGTCTGTCAGTATAATATATTTGTTGAAAATACAGGGTTTTTACTTGCAAAAATATTAGCCACCCTATTTGTCA
>CAYUAI010000154.1:0-5675 GCA_964442745.1 uncultured Chromatiales bacterium | reverse complement strand
AAATTGATTTGCACCGGCGCAGAAATCCAAAAAAGCTTCCATGTAAACGATGCTAACATCACACAAGCGTTTCAAAATCAGCGAAAGAAAATTAACTACGCCGTTGCCTCCAGTCGAGTTAAAAATGTGCTGATCAGATCTTTTACGGCTTGGAGAGTATTGTCAACTGTCAACAACCAAAGTCGGGACAATGAAAAACAGCCATTGACACCAGAAGCAAGCCCTTCAGATGATCGATTTTATCGTCGCAGCAAAAATACAAAACACCCTAAACCACCTCGCACCTGGCATACGCGTAAAGACGTCTTTGAACACGTCTGGGATGAGATACGTCTCCAATTTGAATTAAACCCAGTGATGAATGCCTTAGAGATCTTAGCAAGCTTAGGAATGGGCATGTAATAACTTCCCTGTTTGGCGCCCAGATTGGGTTTGTATTAGTTCGTTCTGAGTGAACAAAAGGGCAGGAATCGTCGTTCTATTTCGAGCTTTTGTGATGGATGCCTACATGGATGTAGGTAATTAGAGCAATGCAGGCGCCATTGCCGAAGAACGGGCCAAGACGGGCGGAAGATGAGATGCAAAACCGGGAAGCTATTGCGTGCCCATTCCTAACCCACATTCGGCGAATTTTAATTGAGGCGCTCATAGTCTTTCTCCTTAATACACAATTGAAGTTTTCGCCACTCACCAATAGAGATTGGTCCTAGGTTTGTTTTTTCAAAATGTCTCCGTTGTCGTCGATACCCCGTTGACGCCCCCAAATTATATAATATGTGACACGGAAATAGCGGCTAACCTTTCATATTCAGTTTCGCCAAGAACATGATAGACGCGTTCACAAGTTTTCTTAATCGCATGGCCACAAGGCGTATCATGCAACTCATCTGTTTTGGCTAATAAACGAATGTCTTTTGCCGTGTACTGACATGAAAATCCTTGAGTACGACAAGGCTTCCATTTTACGTATCCTGTTTTTTGTATTGACCAATGAGTCGTGTGAGTTGTTGGCGAGAATACCCGGTGACTTACGCGTGATGATACCTTTGTCGCTTTTCCAGCAAGTGATATATCGAAACTTCACCAATATCTTTTCCACAAATTGGTAGCGATCGGATTTTTCACCTAAAACACGAAAGGCAATGGCTGGGTTGCCCTCTAGAAAATGCTCAAGGGACTCTATTATGGTCAGATTACCTACATTTATGATCGTTTTCATCCGTGAACCATGAACAGGAATTGAGCTTATTTCACCTATTTAGACTCATTTAGTATTGGACAAGGCTTAGTTTTTACTTCAGGTATACCTAATGATATAATTCACCCGACCTTCCCTCCTCCATATAAATATGATGCCCCGCCCAGGGTATTTCGAGGCTTGCCAGACTTGATTTACCGATCAATACCGCTTTTTACGGGAAAAACAAGCTGAAAAATTTGCGAAAACAAACGGTTTTTATGGGATAATGCGCGACAATTTTTTAACCTCCCCCGGCAATACCGCACTGGGTAATCATCTAAATTGAGGCATTCTCTTGTTAAGCACAGCAAATATCACCATGCAATTCGGGGCTAAGCCCTTGTTCGAAAACATTTCTGTCAAATTTGGCAGCGGCAATCGATACGGCCTGATCGGCGCCAACGGTTGCGGAAAATCCACACTGATGAAAATCCTTGGGGACGACCTGGAACCCACCGCCGGTAACGTTTCCTACGCCCCCGATGAAAGACTCGGCAAGTTGCGCCAGGACCAGTTCGCCTTTGAAAACTGCACCGTTATTGATACCGTCATCATGGGTCATGAAGAATTGTGGAAAATCAAGGAAGAACGGGACCGCATCTATTCACTACCGGAAATGACCGAAGACGACGGTATGAAAGTCGCCGAGCTCGAAGTACATTTTGCCGAACTAGATGGTTACACCGCCGAATCCCGTGCCGGCGAATTACTGCTGGGTCTAGATATCCCCGTGGAACAACATGGAGGATTGATGAGTGTCGTGGCACCTGGCTGGAAGCTACGAATATTACTCGCACAGGCCTTATTTGCCAATCCGGACATTCTTCTGCTCGACGAGCCCACCAATAACCTGGATATCAATACCATTCGCTGGCTGGAAAATATTCTCAACCAGCGCAACAGTACCATGATCATTATTTCCCATGATCGTCACTTTCTTAACAGCGTGTGTACCCATATGGCCGACCTAGACTTCGGTGAGCTGCGGATTTACCCCGGCAGCTATGACGACTATATGATAGCCTCAACCCAGGCACGCGAGCGATTACTTGCCAACAATGCCAAGAAAAAATCTCAGATTGCGGATCTACAAACGTTTGTCAGCCGCTTTTCTGCCAACGCCTCGAAAGCCAAACAAGCCACCTCCCGCGCCAAGCAAATCGAAAAAATCAAACTAGAAGATGTCAAACCCTCAAGTCGACAAAATCCATTTATCCGTTTCAATCAAGAGAAAAAACTGCATCGCTTGGCGTTGGAAGTAGAAGGCTTAGCCAAAAAATTTGACAAAAATTTGTTATACAGTAACATCAACCTGCTCACCGAAGTCGGCGAACGGGTCGCCATTATCGGCCCTAACGGGATTGGCAAAACCACTTTATTACGCTGCCTGGTCAATGAACTGGAACCCTCTGCCGGCACCATTAAATGGTCGGAGAACGCCAATATCGGATATTTTGCCCAGGACCACGCCGCCGATTTCCATGGAGACATAACACTTTACGACTGGATGGCACAGTGGGGTAAGGAAACCGATGACGAGCAAATCATTCGCGGCACCTTGGGTCGTTTGTTATTTTCACAAAACGAAATCAAAAAATCGGTAAAAGTATTATCCGGTGGAGAGAAGGGTCGTATGTTATACGGCAAACTGATGCTACAACAACCCAACATTCTCGTCATGGATGAACCCACCAACCACATGGACATGGAATCCATCGAGTCACTCAATCTTGCCTTGGAAAATTATCCCGGCACCTTGATTTTCGTCAGTCACGACCGGGAATTTGTTTCATCACTGGCCACCCGTATCATTGAAATCAGCGCCACGGGTGTGACAAACTTCGCCGGAACTTACGAAGATTATTTGCGCAGTCAAGGTGTCACCTAATTTTGATATGTGTCGGCACTAGTAGTATTCATCCAGTGCCGACACATCACTTCCACACATCCGGCCGGATATGTACGGTTTTTTCCTCATCCCCCAACCAAATTTCACCATCCTGAAGCGAGCACTGTAAACACATATTTCTTTTAGCGAGTTTTACCAGTGTCGTTGCCTGTTCTTCCGGTAAATGAATCACCTTCAAGTGATTAAATCGTGCCAGCTTACTTTCCATCTGTTGCCACCATACGGTGGCACTACGGGTATTGTATGGATAAACATAAACCTGCTTTGCTCGACCACAGGCCTTCTTTACACGTTTTTCATCCGGCTGCCCCAGATCAATCCACACCTCAATGTCATCCGTCAGATTCTTTTGCCACAAGTCTGGCTCATCATCCACACACAGACCTTTAGTGAAGCACAAATCCGCCTGCGCATGCATTGAAAAAGCCAGAATTCTTCGCATCATGCGTTCATCGCTTTCTGAAGGATGACGGGCAATCGTCAATACATGATCTTGATAATAATGCCGATCCATATCCGCAATATTCAATTCTACTTTGAAAATAGTCGCTTTCAAGGCCATATGATTTTTTACCCTAACGTTTCAAAAAAAATGTGAAGGTTCACACCACCGGTTTACGCAAAGATTTAAGACGTGCATGTTTGGTTTTACTATCCAGACGTCTTTTCTGTGAATTTCTTGTGGGCTTAGTAACAATGCGTCTTTTTGGCGTGGCCAACACGCTAAGTATCATCGCCTTTAATCGCTGCAAAGCATCCTCACGGTTTTGTTCCTGACGGCGATATTGTTGTGCCTTAATAATAATCACACCGTCACGGCTCACCCGTTGATCTTTTAAAAACAATAGTCGCTGCTTGACCATCGCCGGCAAACAGGAGGCATTGATATCAAACCGCAAGTGAATTGCCGTAGCCACTTTGTTGACATTTTGACCGCCGGCACCCTGAGCACGGATGGCGGCCACTTCGACCTCATGATCAGCAATGGAAATTTTGTGGTTTATTCTCAACATTTTAACTTTCGTTACACATCAATCATATCACTCAGTTTATCATTTTCACGCAAGACAATCTTAGGAATGAGCCCTGCTTGGACTCGAAAAAGTACTACCAGCGATCAATAAAAAAGCACTCCCGTAGTAGTACAACGATTTTTCGTGACGGCCAGTGTGGATCTCTATTCCGATGAACTTAAGATTAATCTCTCACCTCGCGATTGATTAATTAGCGAGCATAGCCCAGAACTTATCGTAAGGATGGCCACAGAATTCACAAGCGACCAGGATTGGGGTATTTTGCTGCATGGCAGAACTTACCCACACCAATGCTAACTTATGAATACTTCAAATAGGCTGTACAATATGTGTCATCAGATTAAAAACGCTGGAGAAAAAGCAAGGCAAGCAAATTGTGCATGACAATTTGTTAATGGCTAAAGTCAAAGATATCAGCTTAAAAGTACAAATTCAAAAAGCGCTTAAAGACACCTCCCATTGAGCAACAAGTTAAACGCGCCCACCGCAATAACTTCCTCAGCAAAGCGGATTTTAACCGCCTAAGCAAGCTAATGAGCGCCCCCACAGAATTTAATCAAGAACCAGAGGGCTCTTGGGTCTCCTAAAGGGTGCTGCCTTAATATAATGTTAGAGTAAAGCGGGCACACCCGAAATATTAATTTTCTCCCAAAATTGATGCCAACGACCTGGCGTTTTAACCAACGACCGGAGACTCAATATCATTTCTTTCCATCGCACGCCTGTCGCACCCAAGCGTTGTTTGATGATTGTTTTGCACGCCGCTTCAATGACACCTGAGCCGATGGGTAAATTCTTCTCGGTATGTTGATAATATTTCACTCGACCGGCTTTGATATTATTTTTGAAATAGGTCATCGCGGCCGATAATTTTTCTTTTACTTCCTGGCTCAAGCGCTTTTCTGTGCATTCTTTTAACTGATTTAAGATTCTTGTCGCGGCGCCTTTTTTGTGCTTCAAATCATGGCATGACTGTTCTAACCATTGTTCTCGCTCCGCCGCCAAACTTTTTGGGGGAAAGACCGCCAGTGAGGCGGCAGAGAGATACTCAGTAACATGCCAAAAGTCGAGGATTTTTTTCGAGGTGTGCTTTTCTAGAAATGGCCAGTTATCGCTAGCCCCATCCGCTATGCCTATCGTCTCGGCGTTGGGATAGTGTTCTTTTTCTCTGAGAATCTCTCGTTCAAGTCGCTCAAAAAACGTTTCTTTTCCATATTCAGGCGAGGCCGCGACATAGGTGGTGTGTAGACGTTCCCTCTTTTTATCATAGAGCGTCATGGTACCCACCATCCCAGCAATTATCTGTGAGTCTTTATTTCACGCCTTTTCGTCGATAATATCACTGTTAAAATGTAAAAACCCGATTGAACAGTTAAAAAGTGAAACAATAAGTGAAAAATGGGGCGTTGATAGCTGACTCAATACCGAAAAATTGGCACAACAGGCGAGCACGAACCTGACGCAAGAATATTAACGCTGTATCAACCATGAA
>CAYUAI010000153.1:0-5826 GCA_964442745.1 uncultured Chromatiales bacterium | reverse complement strand
TGATAGCACCCTCGATTGAAGGGTGTAAAGTGGTCATTGCCACCGATGGGGAACGGGGACGAATTCGACGTAATAAAGCGGGTAGAAAAATGAAAAAAGGGTCAAATTACTTGTTCAGTAATAGTTTTGATCAAACTGTCAACTTTTTCGACTAAATTTTTGTCTTCATTTTTCATCTTTCGTATCGGATGAATAATAAAACTAACGACGCTTGCATGATTCCCAGCTAAAGTATTTATTTAAAAATTAGAAAGCAACTTGACCTCTATTTTTCTAAGAATCGGTGGCCATATGGTTATTCTTCAAGTCCACGTAATGCTGTGCAGAGAAAGACAAATATTCTAACTCACTATCTTTTAATACACGCACTCGCTTGACAGGACTGCCGATCCATAAAAAACCGGACTCTAAATCTTTCCCCGGCGGCACTAAACTGCCCGCCGCCACCATGACTTGCGATCGAATAATAGCACCGTCTAATACCGTGGCTCCCATCCCGACCAAGCACAAGTCTTCCACCGTACACGCATGTAAAATGGCACCATGTCCGACAGTTACCTCATTCCCAATCACTAATGGATGGCCACCTGGATTAAAACGGTTATCGGCCGTTACGTGCAACACCGATCCATCTTGGATATTAGTGCGCTCACCAATAACAATTTTGTGTACATCCCCACGCACCGCACACATCGGCCAAATAGAAGCATCATCACCAATGGTTACATCACCAAGTACCAAGGCCATATCATCAATATAAACGCGGCTTTTAATGGTCGGTGAAATATTTAAATAGGTTCGAATAGCCATGAAATTCCTCACATTTGGCAATTAAAAAATATGGATAGTTTGTCATTAAGGATAGCGGCACTTCCCTCATTTCTTACTCATAATTATCGCATCGTCACTAATTCTTCGGCACTAGTCGGATGGATGGCTATGGTGTCATCAAAATCTTTTTTGGTGGCCCCCATTCTGATAGCGACCGCAAAACCTTGCAGCATTTCATCAGCCGCTTCGCCAATAATATGACAACCGACAATTTTCTCCTGCTCACCCACCGTCACCAATTTCATCGAGGTTTGTGCAGGCGCCTCATTAAATGCCAATATCATCGGAGTAAAGTGACTCTGATAGCTTTTCACCTGGCCAGGATATTCCGCAATGGCCTGCGCTTCAGTCAAACCGATACTGGCAATAGGCGGGTGACTAAACAAAACCGTCGGAATCAGGGAATAATCCACTTTACTCTGCGGCTTGCCACCAAATAAGCGATCCGCTAAACGGCGCCCGGCGGCAATCGCCACCGGTGTCAGTGGCGCCCGCGTGGTCACATCGCCAATGGCATAAATACCGGATGTTGATGTTTCTTGCCATTCATTGGTTATCACATACCCCAGCTCATCCACTTCAATACCAACACCTGACAAGTTCAAGGCAGCCGTACGTGGCCGGCGACCCACGGCCCAAATCACACAATCAAAACCACTCAAATGACGTGACTGAAGATCACTAAGAACAAAACCTTGCGATTCATCTTGCACAATTGACTGTACCTCAAAATTGGTGGCCAGCGTTATCCCTGAACGTTGCATCTCTTGGGTTAATTTTTCAGCAAGCAGACTATCAAAGTGTGATAATAACACGCCATGCCGAGCAACCAAAGTCACCTCGCTTCCCAAACCATTTAACATCCCCGCAAACTCAACCCCAATATAACCACTCCCAATCACGGCCACTCGCCGGGGTTGTTCATTTAACTCAAAAAAATGATCCGATGTTATCCCTAAACCAGCGCCGTCCACCGGGGGCATCCAAGGCTCACCACCGACCGCAATCACAATATGATCAGCACTCAATGTTTGCTCACCCACCCTCACGGTCCGCTCATCAACAAAGCGACCGATGCCGATCAGCGTGTCAATCTGATTCGACTCAAGATAACCTTGATACCAATGCTGTATATTATTGATATAAGCCTCTCGCTGTTGTTTTAGCGTCGCCCAGTTTAATGTAGATAATTGCACATCAAAACCGTAATTAGCCGCTGTCTGGCAATAATGCGCCATTTGTGCGCCATACCACATAATTTTTTTAGGCACACAGCCTCGATTAACACAAGTTCCTCCCATATCACCCGACTCAATAAGCAAACATTTTTTGCCATAACTAGCCGCACGTTCGGCCACGGATAAACCACCACTACCACCACCAATGACTATCAAATCGTATACAGACATCTATTTTCCTTTAAATAACCACTTGACCCAGGCAACACTATTTTTTTAAGATTGGGTATTACCGAATAAAAAATAATCAAAACAACCACAAAATGCTGATACGAAGCATCGACGGCTTAGGGTGTATTCCAAGACAAATAAACAAGCAATTAGTTACGCAAAATGCGGGGACCTTCATCTATAATCTAACATAATTGACCCCGCAAACAGGCACTCTTTATCATCAAATGATACCTTGTTTGACAACATTCAACGAAGGATACAGACACAAAGCAATGAAACAAAACCCGTTACTTGAGCTACCTGCCTTGCCCACATTTTCACAAATCAAGGTCCACCACATTGTGCCTGCGATTGATTACTTGCTCGATGATAACAAAAAACAAGTCGAACAACTTTTAAATGCCACCGAGCAATATACGTGGGACAATCTAGTGCAACCCATGGAAGAACTCGATGAACGACTCAGTCGTACCTGGTCACCCGTCAGCCACATGAACTCCGTTGTCAACGCTAAAGAATTACGTGAAGCCTATAACGCTTGTTTACCAAAAATCAGCAATTACAGCACAGAAATGGGACAAAATAAGCGCCTGGATGCGGCCTTTAAATACATCGCCAACAGTTCAGAATTCAAGCAACTGCATCACGCTCAACAAAAAATTATCAACAATCAACTCCGTGATTTCCGTTTATCCGGCGTCGAGCTGGATGAACAAGATAAGAGAAAATATAAAACACTCATGGAGACATTGACCCAGCTCAATAGCAAATTTGAAGAAAATGTGCTCGATGCCACCCATGCCTGGACAAAACATATTGCTGATGAAAAATTACTCGACGGCCTACCTGAATCCACCAAACAATTAGCCCAACAAGCAGCCAATACCAAAGAAAAAACCGGCTGGTTGCTCACGCTGGAGTTCCCTTCCTATTATCCCACCATGTGCTATGCCGATAGCCGCCAGCTCAGAGAAGAAATGTATGAAGCCTATGTCACCCGCGCCTCCGATGAAGGACCTCATAAAGGAAAATGGGATAATTCCGAAATCATGGCAGATATTTTGGCGGCTCGCTATGACAGCGCCCAATTGCTCGGCTTTAATAATTATGCCGAACGCTCTCTCGCCAGCAAAATGGCAAAAGATCCAGCACAAGTAGTTAGCTTCTTAACCGACTTAGCTGAACGTAGCCTACCCATGGCTAAAGCCGAATTAGACGAACTCCGCCAATACGCTGAACAACAACACCAACAAACCCAGCTTGAAGCTTGGGACATTGCATATTATAGTGAAAAACTTCGCCAGCATAAGTATGCCATTAGCCAACAAGAACTCAAACCGTATTTCCCCGAAAAGAAAGTATTGCAAGGTATGTTCGCCGTGGTCTCCCGCTTATACGGATTACATATCGAAGCACAACAAGGAATCGACACATGGCACAAAGATGTTCATTTTTTCAATATTTTAGACAGTAATGATCAACTCCGTGGTCAATTCTATTTAGATCTGTATGCTCGTGAAAATAAGCGAGGAGGGGCTTGGATGGACGAATATAGCACGCGGATGAAGCGTAATAGCACCACCCAAACCCCGGTGGCCTATTTAACATGTAATTTTTCTCCGCCCATTGGACACGATCCTGCCTTGTTCACTCACGATGAAGTCTTAACCTTGTTTCATGAGTTTGGTCATGGCTTGCACCATATGTTAACCCAAGTAGATTATCCCAGCGTATCAGGCATTAGTGGCGTTGCTTGGGATGCCGTCGAATTACCGAGTCAATTCATGGAAAATTGGTGCTGGCAAAGAGAAGCATTAAATTTGATTTCTGGCCATTATCAAACGGGCGAACCACTCCCGGAAAACTTATTTGAAAAAATGCTGGCGGCCAAAAATTTTCAAGCGGGTATGCAGATGGTACGGCAACTTGAACTTGCCTTATTCGACTTTCGCTTACACTTGAATTATGACCCACAACAAGGTGCTAGAATTTTCGACGTATTAGACGAAGTACGCCACCATGTCGCGGTCATCAAACCGCCCTCCTTTAACCGCTTTCCACACAGTTTTTCACACATTTTTGCCGGTGGTTATGCTGCAGGTTATTACAGTTACAAATGGGCAGAAGTATTATCATCAGACGCCTTTGCTAAGTTTGAAGAAAAGGGTATTTTCGATCGCCCCACCGGCTTGCAATTTTTAACCAGCATCCTCGAACAAGGCGGCTCGAAAGAACCCATGGAATTATTTATCGAATTTCGCGGCAGAGAACCACAAATCGATGCACTGTTACGTCATAGCGGAATTTCAGCCATGGATGCGTAGCCTGAATTGCATTGAATCACCGCGAGTGAAAAAGTAAGATGGCCACATCTTATTTTTATAATTAGTCTGTGAGTTTGAGTTCTCAATTTTACCGTTCACCGAGAATATAGGGCATCGAGCACTGATATATATCCGTAACGTTTGAGATTTAGGCATTGATTGCGAGGAGTGCCACCAAAAGTAGGCGCTTTAAGCGAAGACAGACCAAAGATAAGAGGCCAAAATGGGAAGTTATTGCGTGCCTATTCCTTAATTGGATGGAGTGTCCAGTGTGGTGCCTTTGTTGGCGACGTCCGTTCATTCTCAACGTTATGTGAACATAGAAAAATGCAATATCGAAAATTTCAAAATATAGAAATCAAAAATATATTTAACGCTTACCCAAAAACTGTCAAGGATAAACTGCTATTTTTTCGTGAAATTATTTTCCAAATCGCTGATGAGTCCAATGAGATTGGAAAAATAGAAGAAACTCTAAAATGGGAAAACCCAAGTTACTTAACTCATTCACCTAAGAGCGGAACAACAATCAGACTTTCTAAGGTACGTGCATATGATGATAAATATGCAATCTCTGTTCATTGTCAAACAAGCTTGGTGTCAGAATTTAAAGAAATATATCCAGAACTGGAGTATAACGGAAATAGAAGCATTATTTTAAACGTTAGTCATGAGTTACCGCTTGCAAAGATAAGACATTTCATTTTTTCAGCCTTAACGTATCATTATAGAAAAAAGCATGGCATCGGAATTTAAAGCGTGGCCGGCACGATGAATAAGGAATAGGCATGTAATAATTTCCCTATTTGGCGCCCAGATTGGGTTTGAGTAAAATAGGGGTCAAGTTGCTTTATTAATATTTCTTTCTAATTTTTAGATAAAAATAATTAATTATTTTAACTAGAGATTATATAATCTCTGTTAGTTTTATTGCTCATCCGATATGAAAGATAAAGAATGAAGATAAAAGTTTAGTCGAAAGTATTAAAGTGGGTACAAAAAACTTGACCTCTTTTTTGTGTGCTAGCATCAGCCCTTTAGCAACATATCTAATGGCATAAATACTGTGATCGTTTGACAGTGCTTCAATCTTGTAATTATATCGCTATTATTCAAATAATTATCAATGGCGTAAATAAAATGATCATTAGTATGATAAACAAAATATAGGTAATAAATTGCCACTTGATTTTTTTTATCTAAAAAACGTAACCAATATTCCAAGTTAGAATTAGCGGTTGAATGAGCTTTAAAATCTT
>CAYUAI010000152.1:0-5948 GCA_964442745.1 uncultured Chromatiales bacterium | reverse complement strand
TAAAGAACAGACACCATTGTTCATCAATAATGTCAAAAGAGATCGGCTTCTCACACATTATTCGAGTGGCAGATGTTTTCGACTCCATGACTCAACCTCGGCCATACCAACCACCGACCGATCATATCACGGCCATGACACACTTAAAAAATAAGGCGGGTCATCTTTATGATCGAGGAATCGTCAGCGCTTTTTTTGATTGTAAAATTGCGATTGTCGTCAAGCATCTCAATTAGCCGTGAGCAATGGGTTTATGTTGCTCAATTTTTTTGTTTCTCCGCATAAATGTACTGTATATGAGCGGTATCACAAATAAAGTCAATAGTGTCGAAAACGCCAACCCCCAAACAATCGCCGATGCCACTGGCCCCCATAATAAGGACTTGCCACCCAACCCTGTTGCTAACGAAAATAAACCCGCAATGGTGGTCAATGAGGTAATCACAATGGGCACCACGCGGCGACGAGCAGCATAGATAGTGGCATGTAACACACTCATCCCTGCCGCTAATCGGTTGTTAGCCGCATCAATCATGACAATCGCGGCATTGACCGAAATCCCGGCTAATGCAACCACCCCGTAAAGCGTGAATAAGCTGAGCGGATTACCTGAAATCGCCAAACCAAATACCACCCCGGTAAAAGCTAATGGCACGGTAACTAAGACCATAAAAGGCTGAAAATAACTATTAAACTGAGTCCCTAGTATTAAATAAATCAATCCAATGCCAAATAAAAACAGCACGCCCATCGAGCCTAAACTCTCTTCAATATCATCTAACTCGCCAGAAAAGTCTAAATTGATACGCGGAAAATCCAGCTGAATCGTTTCCCAGTAGGCTTTGATTTTATCATTTGCCTCCACTGTATCCATCTGCGTTTTATCTAAATCCGCCTCAAGGGTAATGGATCGCCTAAAATTATAATGCCGTATATTACTTTTACTCAGCCCTGTTTCAAGATATACCAATTCATTGAGCGCAATAGAACCCGAACTCGGTAACGGAATTTGGTGCTGTAAAAGCTCCTCAACACTGTGGTAGGTTTTATATTGCGCTCTGACCAAGACTTCTAAGGCTTTCCCTTCGTATTGCATTCTGGCCACCACTTCACCATCAAAGAATAAACGCAATGTTCTGGCTAAATCGGCGGCATTAAGGCCGGACTTTTTAACCGCATCTAAGTTAAAACGTAACTTTAATTCCGGTTTGCCGGGGCTATCATCATCCGTGATATCTTTGACAGCCGTTAAGCTTTGTAAGAAGTCTTGCAACTTGTCAGTGGCCGCCCGAATTTGTTGATAGTTACTGCCTCGGACTTTCACGCTAATCGGCTTAGCGACCGGCGGGCCACCTGACATCACCAAAAAAGAAATCCGTTCGGGTCCCGAGATCGCTTCAATCTCTGTGCGCATTTCATCAACCATCTGCTGAACCCCTCGCATGGCATCTGTTTTTGGATTTAACCCGATAATAAGCTGTCCATAGCGTGCCCCAAAGAAAGGTGCCATTTCGGTAAACATTTGTCCGGCCACGGCCGCCATCTCCCGCACTTCACCGGGTTTCATATAGGTTTTGACACGCTGTTCGATCTGCACAACTTTGTTGAGTGTATTTTCAACCGGTGTACCCGCCGGCATTTCAATATTGACATAAAACAGTCGAATCGGATCAAACGCAAAAAATTCAGTTTTAACCGCACCTTTCGCTACTAAAATAACGGCGACGCCCATCACTAAAAATACCATGAATAACGATCTTTTCGGACGGCGTAATACCCAAGTCAAAAAAAACGCATATTTTATGCGTAGCCCTCGGGTAAAACGAATCCGTGCTAATTGAAGTTTTGAGGTGTGCTTCACTTGCACTTTAAATGAAGAAACATGGACCGGTAACATCCAAAAAGCTTCCGCCAAACTCAGAATTAACGCTAATGAAACCACAAATGGAATAACAAACATAAAATCGCCTAAGATACCAGGCAACAACATCAAGGGTAAAAAAGCGGCCACTGTGGTTAATACAGACGCCGTCACCGGCTTAACCACTTCGCGCAAGGCATCTACCGCCGCTTTAAATGCATTCGCCCCTCGCGCAATACGATAATAAATAGCTTCAACGACCACCACCGCATCATCCACCAGCATACCCAGCACAATAACAATGGCTAACAGGACCGATTGATTGAGTGTTTCCCCCATGCCATTCAAAATCCAAAAGGTGGCCGCCAAAGTAAACGGAATACCGATACCAATAAAAACAGCAATATGTAAACCCAAAAAAATCCACGTCACCAATGCCACTAAAATCAAACCTAATAAGGCGTTTTTTTGCATCACATCAATGGCCTTACGGGTGGGCATCGTTTGGTCATCTAGCAATACAATCTGTATGCCCAATTGCTTCAATACTTTATTTTTTTCAGTGATGTATTGATTAACGCTGTCGACCAGTTCGAGGGTATTACTATAGGGTTTTTTAGTGATTGCCATCATAATCGCCGCCTGTCCATTGTGAGAAACTAATTGGCGAGGATACGTTCGACCTCGGCTGACATCACTCACGTCACCCACATAGATTAAACCTTTGGCATCAATAATCGGCAATTCTGCAATATATTTTGGATCGTTATTTTTCCCTAGCACACGGACTAACCATTCCTGACCGGAAAAATGTAAATTTCCTGCCGAAACATCTTGAAAATTGGCGGCAATCGAATCCGCTAATTGCGTCGCTGTAATACCATAGGATTGTAATTTTTCCGGTGAAAACTCCACATGCAACTCTGGTTCATTTAAGCCCGAAGCATCCGATCCATCGACCCCATCAATCTGTTCAATATCTTCTTTCACTAACAATGCCATACGACGCAATGTTTCATCATTGTCCTGGCCTTTGACAAGCACCACCGCCGTTGGAAAAGAATTAGCGCTGGTAATTTCTAAAACCAAAGGATCTTCCGCTTCCGTTGGCAACTCTGCGTTGGCTTTGGTTTGGATTTCACGCCGCAAATCATTTAACCGCTTATCAAACTGCCGCGTGCTGATGTCATCAAAGCGGATCAAAATATTCGAATTACTCTCACGGCTATTGCTCGACACAAAGTCAATATCATCCACTTTACGAATCGCGGCTTCTAAAGGATCCGTAATCAGTTTTTCCATATCTTCGGCCGAAGCACCAGGCATGACCGTAATGACGCTGATCCAGTTAAAGTTAATTTCAGGGTCTTGTGCCCGGGGCAACATAAAAAAAGACAGCGTGCCGACAATGAGAACGACACCTAATGTCACATTGGCCAACACATGGTTTTTCAGTATTTTTTCTATCATTGACGTTGATATAGGATAGTGTGAAGATTGATAATGAAACCTTAAAATTCGATGGAATCACCTGGTTGCAGCCTGTAGCGACCTTCCTCAATAATGAGAGTATCAATGGCAAAAGGTACCGTTGCGGGACGTCCCTCCAAGGCATCTGGCAACGCAACAAATTTTGCAACCCCCGATTCAGCCACAAACACACCCAACTGATTATCTCGTTGTAACAAATAGGTGGCCGAAATTTTTGGTTGAGAGTTTTGCCAAGTGAGTGTAACTAAACGCCCAGGCGGCACGGCTTGCTTAGTAAAAACCAATCGAGCTTCTTGAGTACGCTCATTGCGGTCCACTATTGGCAATAAAGTTCGCAAGTCAACTGGAAAAATATGCTCATCCACTACCACTAAATATTGCTTGGCATTTATAAAACTGGACACTTGATTGGTCTGTATTTTGGCAACCACTTCGGTATGCTTGATATCTGTTATCGTTAATAGTGGCACCCCTGGATTAACATATTCACCGAGCTGCACGTTACGCTGTGTCACGACCCCTTTAAATGGTGATTTTATCGTCGTTTTTTCCACGTCCCGTTGGGCGATATCAATTAATACATGATGCGCTTCCAACTCCGCCTTCGTTATATTAAGCTCTGTTTCGCTACGGACATACACCTCTTGTGAAGCCACCGCTTGCTCTGCTAACTCTTTGGCTCTTAATCGCTGGAACTCGGCCAGTTCTTTTTTTGCTTCGATCATTTTCAAGTTAGCTTGGGCATTAGCCAGCTTCAAACGGTAATCCACCTTTTCAAGCACCACCAGGGTACTACCCTTCTTGACTTTACTGCCTACTTTAACTAGTACTCGCTCAACCATACCTGCTACCTGAGCGCTGATTTCGCTGACCTGATCACTGACAATTTCCGCGCTGACCTGGTATTTCTCTGATTCCAGAATTTCGACAAAAGGTCGAACGGTTACTTGTTGTGCAGATGCAGTCTGAACCATCAATACCGCATGAAGCATAAATAACCATCGCATGGCATAAAGCATCGTTACTTTTCCTATTGTTACTTTCCGTATCATCTCACCATATTCAAGCATTCGACGTGCTTTTCATCGATTCATCCAATTCTGTCACAAAAAAAATTAAGAACCAAAATCATAGTATAGATCGACCTCAATCAAACGGATGAAAAACACACTCAAAAAACCTGCGACTGTCCTAAGAAATGCGCGACGTGCTCGCATAAAAACACTTGACAATCGCAAGCTAGCCACGGCATGATAACACACATGACTAGGATGAATTCAAAACAAAACGAACTAAAATCGCGATGGTGGAAGTCACCCCACCATGGCAATTTGTATTGAATAAGCATTTCATCAAAACAAAAAAGCCGTGGGTCTCATGCCCGCGGCTTTTTTATTGGCGCGTGATGAGACCCTCAATGACCAGGAGTTTCTGTGCAAGCGCGAATCAAACACATACAGATCAGTTATCTTTCTATTGGGATTATTTGTGCCTTAGTCGCTACCTTTGGCCTATCATTCAAAGCCATTATTATCAAACTGATCTACCAACATAACCCAGAAATCGATGCCATCACCATTCTAGTTATTCGGCTCGCCTTGGCTTTACCGTTGTTTATTTTATTATTAAAAAAATACGCGCCAAAAACTACAGTACCGATAGCAGGACGCGATGTTGCGAGTCTTTTTATGTTAGGCTTTATGGGCTTTTATTTATCGGCCATTTTAGATTTTTCCGCGTTAGCCTATATCCCTGCCGGCTTGGAACGACTCATACTTTTTCTTTATCCAACCTTTGTCGTCGTCATTACTCTTTTTCTTCAGCCGCAACAAATTAAATCCAAAACCATCGCCGCCCTCGCACTGAGCTATCTCGGCATCTTAATTGTCTTTATCGAACAAACCCAATATTTTACCCATGAGTACTTGATCGGTTCTTTATTAGTTTTCGGCGCGGCCGTAGTGTTTGCTATCTATACGGTTGCCAGCGTCAAACCCATTCAACAACATGGCGCCATCCGCTTTACCGTTTACGCCATGATCGGTGCTACCTTTGCCACAGTGATTCACGCCATGTATCAACATGGGCTGCAAGTTTTTGTTCAATCCATTGAAGTTTACGCACTCATTGCACCAATGGCCGTTTTTTCCACGGTTTTGCCCTTAATACTCATGGCTGAAGGTATCAAACGTATCGGTGCGCCAAACGCCTCCATCCTAAGCACAAGTGGGCCAATCATCACACTAACGTTAGCTTATTTTATGTTAGGCGAAACCTTCGGTGTGCTACAAGCGATCGGTGGATTGATGATAATCTGTGGTGTATTTTTAGTGGCGAAACAATATAAAAATCGCAAGTAAAAATCGATTCATTATTTACTGTCGCGGGCGAAATTCGCGGCCTTAGTTGCGATCGAACGACTAGACTTAGGGAAGTGGTGTGGCTTGTTATGTCGTCCATTCCTCATTCTAGCCTCTGAGTACAAAAAATCAGCCACGTAAAAATTAACTTGCTTATTTGTTATTTTTAGCGATAATTAAACTAACTATGGCGTGGCCGGATTAAATAGATACTATAATAGACCTTAAAACCCAAT
>CAYUAI010000151.1:0-6071 GCA_964442745.1 uncultured Chromatiales bacterium | reverse complement strand
GTGCGCGCTTCGATCTCAACGATTTAATTCATACTGGCGGTTGCATCATTTGACCTATCGAGCGCAATTTCATGTGCCTGCGGGCAGCTACCTGCTCAATCATTCTGTCGGCTGTTTACCGGTGCTGACAAAGCCTAACCCGGTTGATGAGTTTGTTCAGTCGTGGCAATGGCAAGCTGGCAATGCTTGGCCAACATGGTTGACTTACATCGATACATTTTGCCAGGCCTTAGCCACGCTATTTAATGCGAAGGCTGAACAGTTTTGTCCGCAGACTAATGTCTCATCTGCGTTGACAAAAATTATTTATAGCTTGCCTCATACGCCGCATAAAAATACCATTTTACTTTCGGAAAATGATTTTCCCTCGCTAGGTTTTGTTTTGTCCTTAGCACAACAACGTGGCTGGCAACTGCGCTTTTTAGCGAAGGAGACACCGATCTATGATCTTGAGACTTGGCATCAACAACTCACCCCCGATATCAAATTAGTACTCATCACTCATGTCAACTCAGTGCAGAGTCAACGTGCCCCAGTGAAAGGGTTGATTGCGCTGGCAAAAAAGCACGATATTATTAGTCTCGTGGATATTGCACAATCGGCGGGGGTGATCCCCATTGACCTTACTCAGTGGGCCGCTGATTTTGTGGTAGGCTCTTGTGTTAAGTGGTTATGTGGGGGTCCCGGTGCCGGGTTTCTATGGGTTAACCCAACCATCTTGCCGCAATGTCGTCCGCTGGATGTGGGTTGGTTCTCCCATGACGATCCGTTTGAATTTGATATCCATCATTTTGAATATGCCAGCGATGCCAAACGCTTTTGGGGAGGCACGCCATCGGTATTGCCTTATTTGATTGCCGCCTCAAGCATTAAACTCATCCACCAAATCAAGGTAGCGAATATCTATCAGCACAATCAAGCACTGCTTGATATCTTGCACCAGGCCGCCATGGAACATGGTATCGAAGTACTTTCACCAAGTTCAAAAAATCACCGTGGCGGCACATTAACCTTGAAATTTAACCATCCAACACAAGCCGTATCGCTACTCAATCAACATCAGATTTTGTTTGATGTTCGACAACAAAATGGCTTTCGCTTTTCACCGCACATTTATAATACCCCCCAAGAACTCCAAGCCCTTGGCCAGCTGTTGAAAGTGATCGACAAAAAATAACTCGATTGATAACGATCACTGACCCACCATGCCTCCCCGTTATTTCTTCAGCTATATGCTCGAAAAATCCTCAGCCCTGCCTCCATTGACTATTTTTTAACAAACTAGACTATTGAGTCAAACTCGGATTTCGTTAACAATGCGCCTAATATAAAGTAAAACCCATGTCATGCGAAGTAAGTATATATCTACTCTCATTGGCAAAAAATAGACGAACATCACGGAGAGACAACCCAGCAATGAATCATCAACAAGACACGGTACATGGATCCTGGTCGGGGGGGTGGGCTTTCATCTTGGCGGCAACGGGATCGGCCGTTGGATTAGGTAATATTTGGAAGTTCCCCTATATTACCGGGGAAAATGGCGGCGGTGCGTTTGTGCTTGTCTATCTCATCTGTATTGTTCTCATCGGTGTTCCGATCATGATGGCCGAAATCTTGTTAGGACGCCGTGGCCGCTGCACCCCAATCAATACCATGATGAAGCTGGCCAAAGAAGCCGGTGCGCATCCGGCCTGGAAAATCATTGGCTGGTCCGGCATGCTCGCGGGTTTTTTAATCTTATCCTATTACAGTGTGATCGCCGGTTGGGGATTAGCCTATATTTTAGAGGCTGGCTCAGGGACGTTTATCGGAGCAAATGCCGAGGCCACGGGTGCTGTGTTTGATGAGTTATTAGGCTCACCCTTTGTGCTGATTTTTTGGCATACATTATTCATCGTGATGACGATGCTGGTGGTCGCCAAAGGCGTACGTCATGGCCTGGAAAAAGCGGTCCGTTTTTTAATGCCGTCGCTCTTTATTCTGCTAATTGTTATGGTGGGTTATGCCATGAGTCTGGGAGAATTTGGTCAAGGGGTAAAATTTCTTTTTGAGCCCGATTTTAGCAAGCTCACCGGCAACAGTATTCTCATTGCGATGGGTCATGCTTTTTTCACCTTGAGTTTAGGCATGGGGGCCATCATGATATATGGCGCTTATTTACCTCAGAATGTGTCCATTGCCAAGACTTCATTTATCATTGCCGGGACAGATACGGTGGTCGCCTTATTGGCGGGCTTAGCGATATTCCCGATTGTTTTTGCTAATGGTTTGGAGCCCGGTGCCGGTCCTGGTTTGATTTTTCAAACGCTACCGATTGCTTTTGGCAATATGCCAGCGGGATTATTGTTTGGTACCTTGTTTTTCATTCTATTAGTCTTTGCCGCTTGGACGTCAGCGATCTCGCTCATTGAACCGGCGGTCACCTGGTTGGTAGAAAATAAAAACATGCGTCGCCTCACCGCGTGTCAACTGGCCGGTTCTGCCACCTGGTTGTTGGGTTTGGCCACGGTGTTCTCATTTAATATTGGGTCGGACGTGACATTGTTTGATAAAACCGCCTTTGACTTGCTTGACTATTTAACGGCCAATATCATGCTGCCACTCGGCGGGCTTTTTATGGCTATTTTTGTGGCATATATCCTACCCAAATTAGCCAGCCAAGGCGAACTGAATATGATGGATGGTTTAAGGTTTAAAATTTGGCATAATTTAGTTCGATATTTCACCCCAGTGGCGGTTATTATCGTATTTTTTAATGCAATTAATATAATTTGATAGCCATCGCCAAAGAAAATTTGTACATTAACTAGGCTTGGTCCTGCCGACGCAAGGTCAAGCGAACAAATAGACTTATTTTTTTTAAATGACAAATTAGTACAAACATTATGACAAATATTAGCCGTAGTGCCCTCGTCCCCTTCGGGGCCGATCAAATGTTTTTTTTGGTCAACGATATCCCCTCTTATCCTCAATTTTTACCGTGGTGTAAGTCAGCACAAATTCTGAGCACTCGTGAAGATGAAATGAATGCAAACATTGAAATGGCGAAAGCGGGTCTGCATAAATCATTTACCACAGCCAATCGTTTACAAAAAAACAAAATGATCGAAATGCGCCTGATTGAAGGCCCTTTTAAACATCTAGAAGGTTTTTGGCGATTTGAAAAGCTCAGTCACGGGGCGTGTAAAATCTCGCTTGATATTGAATTTGAATTCACCAATACCGTGCTTCGCATGACACTCGGCCCGGCTTTTGGGCAAATATGCAACACGCTCGTGGAAGCTTTCGTCAAGCGGGCGCAGGAAATTTATGCAAAATGAGAAAAAGATCGTGGTTGAAGTGGCTTACGCTCGACCGGATGTACAAGTGATTATCCCTTTGGATGTGGAACTGGGTACAACGGTAGAGCAAGCCGTCGAGCTTTCTGGAATTCGCGAACAATTTCCTGAAATTCAGGCACAAGCTAAAATTGGCCTCTTTGGAAAGTTAACCAAAAAAACAGCAACACTGCGAGACGGTGATCGTGTGGAAATCTATCGTCCTTTGATCGCCGACCCCAAAGAAGTGAGACGACGGCGCGCCGCCGAAGGAAAAAAAACCAAAAAAGGCGGTGGCGATTTGTAAAAATCGCGGCTTCCTTATTGAAGACGACGATCTATTTTTGCCAACTGACCCTTTTCAAAAAAAACCGTGACTTTTTTCCACTCACTAAAAGTACGTCTATCACCCGGCTGAAAGTAATACACATAATCCCAACGATTTTTATGGAATGGATCGTGGACTAATGGGGTACCCATCACAAACCTGACTTGCCGTGGTGTCATACCGATGGATAAACGACTGACCATATCTTCGGTAATGACATTGCCTTGTTGAACATCCAGCTTATGGATGGTACATCCCAAGACGCTGAAACTGACGATAACGATAAAAAAAACGAGAGGCTTTCGTATTAACATAACCACCACTAACATTTAAAAAACCGAGGTGAAATTGGCTAACACCTAAGCAAATAATTTCATCGGATTTTCGATGACGTAAAGACTGAATATACCCGATAGCAAAGCTAGGTTACAATAATAGCATGAAATACATCAATCAACGTCGGCAAATCTGTTAAATGACAAACCGTTTGTGGTGTTGGATGGTTTTTTTCAATGACTCAACACCTGCCATTAGGATAAACAAGTTGGATAACCAGAATCTAAAAGAAGCCGGGCTTAAAGCCACCCTGCCGCGTATCAAAGTGCTTGAAATGTTTCAACAGCATGCGAATCAACATCTCAGCGCCGAAGATATCTACCGAATACTGCTAGATGATAAAGATGAAATAGGATTGGCCACCATTTATCGCGTATTGACGCAATTTGAAGCCGCTGGCATATTATGCCGCCATCGCTTTGAAGACGGTAAAGCCGTCTACGAATTAAACGAAGGCGGTCACCACGATCACTTGGTTTGTTTGAAATGTGGCCACGTCGAAGAATTTGTCGACAATGTGATCGAAAGCCGTCAAAAAAAAATATCCCAGCAGTACGGCTTTGAAATGAAAGACCACTGTTTATACATTTATGGGTTATGCCGCAATTGCCAATAAAATACCCGGAATGGTCCCTGTATTTTCGCCCAGGCGCACGAAGGGACTAACCCACCGCCTTGTCGTGTTACGCTTAAGCTAACACGACCGACAATTTGCTGCCTATTTTATTCGCTGGTAATGCCCTAACATTAATTGATAATGCTTAGTGACCTGGAACTTGTTATACGTTATACTTATAGATGGTTATGCGCAGTCATATTTTCTTGTGATTGAACAAATAATCACCTTTCAACGATTCAACCATCCGGGGGCGACATGGCTTCGACGTGGGTATTGAAATCGGAGGGGCATGCCGAGGAGCAGACGACCTCGTAAATCCCGCTGCTAGCACTTTATAGTTGCCAACGACGAAAATTACGCTCTAGCTGCTTAATACCAGCTAGCCCCTAACTGGCTCATGCTTGTGTGGACAGGTTAGCTTGCTAACACCAGGGGTCATTAATTGCAAGACGCTCACTATCATGTGCCTGACATGATGGTGCTAAGATTCTCAGGATCGTCGCTTGTGTTCCTAAGCCGTTTGGGTAGCAATCGACTAAAACAAAGAAATGGCTAAGCATGTAGAACCAAAGATGTAGGGCTTGCGGACGCGGGTTCGATTCCCGCCGCCTCCACCAATCGTTTAACTTTCTGTTATTTTTTCAATGAAAACGTATCGTTGAATTGAGAGAATAGAAATGATGATATGGCTTTAGTGCAACGGCAATTTAATATAGCTGCTTATAATTAGCATTGACTTGCTTTGGTTCAAAATAACCGATGATGCAGTTTGGATTAATCACACAAAGCTGAATATGATTTTTCTCTCGAAACCCCGCATTGGGATATAGCAATTCACCTTCAGGAAACATCCCTCTTACGGAGTCTATGAAGTCTGGATGTCTTTGTATATTTACCTCACTAACCTTCATCTTTATTTTTTCAATTCCTCAGTAATTTCTTCTTTATTGATTTCATGCAAACGCATCACTACCCGACAATCAAGATCTCTTGCGTAATGAAATCCGTTTTCATCCGTTCCTCGATTTATGGGCAAAGGCTGCTTCAATAACTGAGTTTCCTTTTTTAGCGTTTCGTAAATTTTTTTTAATTGCCTTGTATCCGACATTGGTCAGCCTCTGGTAGCAAAAAATCATTTTAAAATACAACACTCTATTGCCCCCTGTAAATAGGCATAAGTCACCGATAATAATAAACTTTCATTCTCATAAGCCCATCAATGAAAGAGGAAGTGGCGTGGATTCCATTAAAGTCGAGCGTTTAGATCATCATGGTATTGTGGCCGGTATTATCGACGAACTCAAAATCGTGGAAATCATTGACGAGCAAATTGAAGCCGATGAGCAAGCGTCCATCACCACGGGTGAAGCGATCAAAGCGATGATTATTAACGGATTGGGATTTGCTAACCGACTATAGTGGACCCCGTAAATCAGACCACCCCTTAAGGAGCAATTTAGCTCATAAT
>CAYUAI010000150.1:0-6259 GCA_964442745.1 uncultured Chromatiales bacterium | reverse complement strand
GGCGGTGGATTTGAAGGCCATAACTAGACCTAAATTCATAACGCTATGGGTATAGTTTCGATCGGTAAGCCTAAAGCAATGGAATAAAAGTCAACAGGCTCTCCTGAGCTTCCATTGGGTGGCTATTTTGCGGTAAATGTTAATGTTGACCCCTTTTCTTGTATCTTACTTTTACGATACGATTCCTACACAAAATCACTACCACGAACGGTACAGAAAGCACCAAAAATATATTTCTTTGACAATGCCGATGTCATTGGAGATGAGGGGGCTCGATTTGAAAATCTGATGGCTAGCCGTTTACTAAAACGCATTCATTTCTTGGAAGATAGCGTTAGAGTAGACTTACCCGCTCCATTCACTCCCCCTATCAAAACGAATGCAGGTCTCGACGCAATACTTTTCTTTATCGATTGGTAGGTTTTGGGTGAATAGATTGACGCTTGTCATATTTTTTCATACTCATTGTCTTTAAAAATATTGGGTATATTTATAGCAATTAATACAATACCCCATTGAACTATTATTATAACGTGCATTTCGCACACAGAACCAAGCGGTTTCTGAATTATTTAGGTTTTTTCCAAGTCTAACGATTGAACAAAAACAATCCCCCCGTCGTGAGTTATTGATAAACTTGGCGGCGAAACAAATCACTGTGGCGACTCACCAGACGGTCTAAAAACAACAGGCCATCCAGATGATCTATTTCATGTTGCACAAGACGGGCTTCAAAACCATTCATGTTAAAGTTAAGCGGTTTGCCATTTGGGTCGAAGGAGGTGAGTTCGATGTTAGCCGCTCGCACGACATTTCCGGTGTAGTCGGGTACCGATAAGCAGCCTTCACGTCCACTGACGAGTCCTTCCCTATGAGTGATTTCCGGATTAATTAAAACAAGATGCCCGTGATTTTCAGCTTTTCTTTTTTGCTGGGAGGCATCAATAATAATGATTCGCTGAAAATGGTCAATTTGCGGTGCCGCGATACCCACCGCGCCGGGTCCGGCTTGGCGAGCTTCTTCTAGCTCTCGGATGAATTGATGTAAGGTGTCATCGAATTTCTCAACCGACGCTGAACACGTTTTTAACCGTTCATCAGGATACGTTAAAATGGTTTTACTTGGCATATCGGTCAGCCAATCATGGTATCGATTACTGTGACTTTAACATCAATGCCTTGTTGTTCAAATGAGCTGAGAGCGGCTTGGATTTTATCAGTGCCTTGTTTTGCCATGCCTGCAATTTGCATGATGTAAATGGGCTGTTGTTCGGTGCCTGCCACATCGGATTCTAGATCGAGGATATCTAAGCCGGCGTTTGCCGCCGCTTGGGTGACTTGAGCGACAATGCCTGCCCGGTCGGCACCATGTACCATGATTTGTACGTCAGGTAAGTGGTGTTGGTGTAACTTGCCTTCAATGGGATCAATATGAAATTGTAAGGCGAATTTTTCTGCAATGGATTGTAATAGTTGTTGGATGTGGGTGTCGTTTTTTTGGCTGCTCACCATCAGCATGATGGTGAAATTACCACCTAAACGCATCATCGAAGCTTCGCCGAGCAAGCAATTGCCCTGATAGAGAGCCTGACTGACTTGGGCGACGATACCGGGGTGATCTTCTCCCACGAGGGTTAACATATACCAAGTAGTCATGTTAGGCGCTCCTTGTCATGAGACTCTGGGTTATTTGGGCAATCGATGGTGTATCTTGTTCCCGTACCAACACAAAAATGGCTTTTGAGGTGATTTTTTGGTCGGAGTGGGGATTGCAAAATAACTCGCCTTGTTCATCGAGGTAGGCTAATGCAATACCCAGATTTTGATGAACGAGTCCGCTCACCACATCTGCCCAGCGTTGTTGCTCTAGTTGGATGTCGTAGCGCTGTGTGTAATTACCACGATGGGTAAATAAATGCTCCAGCACTCTTTCCGAGCCGGGGGCAACGACCGCCCGCACAATCAGCTCAGGATAGGCTCGAATCGGGCGTAATACGGATTGAGCGCCAGCGGCGAGCAGTCGGCTGCGATTATCGTCATTAATACACTCAACAATGATTTTACCGCGTGCTTTGGTGTCGAGTAGTCGATGTAATATATCAAACGTTTGGCTATCCGAAATGTAGTTATGTTCGTCTTTTGCCAAGATAATAATATAATCGGCTTGCGTGGCATCGACAGCATCCAACATCGCTTGTGATTCCGGTAGGCCGTGGAAGTGTAAAATATCCAGGGTGCGCAGTTTACTGGGTAGGCCGTCGGGAAATTGATCGGTTAAGCATTGAATGGGGGTGCTGGCAAAGGCGGGGTTATCACGAAATTGCTGTGTGAGACGTAATAAATATTGCTCTGGATTGGTTGACGGAGCATTAATAATGACAATATGTTTTCGCATGTACCATCTCCATTGGCCATTGATCATTTTTTGTTTGCGTTCTAGCCGATAATCAAAATAATCGCCAGCTATTTTAGCGAGGATGAAAATGCCACCAAAATATAATAACAGGGCAGTGGCTATACGACCCGCCACTGTTTGAGCGGATAAATCTCCATAGCCAACGGTAGTGATCGTTGTCAGTGTGAGCCATATGGCGTCATCGAGAGGCAATTCCTCGATGACTATCATGGCCAAGGTGTGTAATAAAATAATGGCTAATAAATAACATAATAAGGTGTAGAGGCGTGAGCGATTATCAACATCGAGCCTGGGGTATAAGTGGTGCCTTTTATGCTTGGTGATGATTTCGAAAAAATTAAACACTGGGTTTTACTTAGTTTGAGGTTGTCTTTGTGAGTGTGGAGTATAAGCAGGCGATCAAAATTATTTTAACATTGACTCGCCTATTTCTCGCCCTTCGGGGTGCCTTGAAGGGAAAAAAATAGGCTTTGCAAATTTTGTGATAATAATTATGCTCACCGACTATAAGCGCCTGGCTTCGGGTATGTATAACTATAGTCGTTATTTTTCTTTTTGTTTGTTGTATTGATTTGAGAAATCAATCAGTTCTTGCATGACGTAGCGTTTTATTTCCAAGCAATCTGTGCTATCGACGCCGTAGCGTTTGGCTAGCTCCTGGTAGTCTTGGGGGCAGAGTGAGGCGGTTAGGCGGGGTCTTTTGGGGGGTGAAGATACCGGTAAATTAATGATCGTCCTGATCATGTCTGAAGGGCTAATACCCTGTAAACAAGCGGTTTGTCGAATGCTTTTTTGTACTTGTTCATCGACGTAAAAAGCCACCTGTAACGCTTTTACTGCTTTGTCTGATCGTTGCCAATTAACGGGCAGGTCTTTTTTTTTGCGCATAAAAATTGTTTATTAGTTAGTATTAACCCACATTGAGCCGGCTATCATTTAATCTCACTTGAGACCTGGATTTCACAGAAATTTTTCGTTAGTTGGCCATACAACAACGTATGGCCTCCTTCAGAAGAACCTCGGTGAAATCAATTCTCATCGCGATTTTCAAACGCTAGGCTGCCCAATATTGGTATTAAGAAGTTACTGGATTAAAAAATAAGCCGCCTCGTTCCGATGAATTTCTGTTCGATATTTTTTAGCCAAACAGCTCTTAAGGGGCGCTAGGCCACATTTCATCAATATCAGATAATGGACGGCGAAGTGTCATAAGCACATCGGTTTCACCCCCTTCGTATACTTCCGCTTCAATGGCAAACTGCCGATCGTCGCTGACTAAACGATAATATTCCAGCGGATCGCCGGCACCTTGGTGCTGTGGCAGCGCCCGATGGCGGTAATCTTTTTTATAATAATAACCGGCTTCCGCACAAATTTCTTGCCGGTATGACGGCGCAGTCCAGTCTCGATAGGCCTGGAGTTCTTGTTTGCGAGTGAGAAAGGTATGGCCATCGCCATCGAATACTAAAGCGAACTGATCTAGGTCGAACATTTCTTCTGTCATGCGGCGATTGATTTTAATCGAAATCGTTAATATTGTCTCATCATCGCTATCATCAACGATCATAAATAGTGCTTCATCGGTGTTCCCGGTGAGCTTGAATTCGGTTAAATGGCGATCTTCAAAGTCATACGTGCCGATGTCGCTTATTTGGAATTGCTGGTTGCTGAGTATTGATTGCGGTAAATATTTAAACTTGATGATATCGCCTGTTTGTAAATCCTTGGGATGGCTTAACTCACGGACACTGGGTTCATCACTGTTTTGGGAGCTAAAAATATTTTTCCAAAATGACATGGGGCAATCCTTTATTGTCGAGTCATTTGATTATGATTTAATCGATTTTGTACATGTGTAGTGTTGAGTATATATAAAAAGGGGCCGCACCGGGAGGGACAGTGCGGCTGAGGGGGGGGGAGGGAGGTATTTTAATTATTTTTTTGGGATTTCAAGCGGCTCAGTACGCTATTGGCAGAGTGAGATTGACCACCAATGCCTGAGTTACGCATTTTTTCTTCAAGTGAGGCACCGTTAGTTTCTTGTTCCAAGGTTTCGGCGGCTTTCATGCGATCGTCAAAGTCTTGCTGCTTCTTTTTTATCCTTTCTAGCGATTCTGTGGCACTGAGCAATTTAGAGTTGCTACTGGTAAAGTTATCGGTAATGGTCGAGGTGGCTCTTTGTACACTCTCGGTGGTTTTAACCATGACCAGTTGGCGTTTATATTCGCCTAATTGGCGTTCACTTTTCTTGACTAATTCACGTAATCGTATCGCATGGGTAGAAAAAGTGGCTTGGGTTTCGCTGTGGGTGCTAAGTTCGCTTTCTAGGCCTGCAATTTTTTCAGCAATTTCGATGGCTAAGGTTTCATCGCCTTTTTCCAGTGCTTGCATGGTATAGCCTTCATATTGTTCGATATCTTTTTTATAACGCTCGATCTCGCGGTTTGCCTGCATTTCCTTTGCCATGACCGAGGTTAGGTCTTGTTTTGCCTTGTTCAAGTGCTCATCTGCGTCTTGAATTTCTTGTTCTAAAATACGTACGCTATTTACATCAACGATTGCTTCACCGACTTCCCGAGCACCGCCACGGATGGCTGTGAAAATTTTTTTTAATAAACTCATTTTCATTACCTCGATATATAGCTACGTGATTAATATCGCTATGTTATTATTTTAAAAAATCAGACATGACTTCGATGGAATCAATGGCGTTATCACTCAATGTGACAATTTCGTGTGCAATGTCTTCTATGCTTGAATTTAAAGAAAGTGCACCAAAAACAACGTATCTGTCAGCAATTTTTGAAAATGATGACAATGGCATGGGAATGTTCATTTCCAGCATAGCGTTGACCATGGCTTCATGGCTTTCGGGTTTAACTTCATTTTCGTGCCACAGATAGGAGATACATAACATTTGGGTATCGGTGAGTGTGATGTACACTGGGATTTCTTCACGATCAGTCAACGTGATTTGCAAAACATCATCTTCACCTGGAATGATTTGCTGTTCAAAGTCAAATCCTTCGGTGACTTCACTAGAAAGATCACTCAATTTTCCCGCAATTTCTTTAATGTTCATTGTTGTCCTCTGTGACATATTATGTCTAATAATACCTAGATTGACATAATATGTCAAGACATATTATGTCTCCTTGTCAATGGCTTCCTTTTGGATCGATCAATATTTAACGAGGCGATAAAGTTAGTGTTGCCTTATTGCCTTTGATCTTCAATTTTTCTTTGACCTGATGTCTATAGTAAAATTCTCGGCATTCGGTAATTTTTGTTCTCGCTTGTTTTGCGCTGATCGGTGAAAAAAAAAAGGGTGCTCGGTTATCAATGATAGCGCGTCAGCTGATTTATCGATCATGCGATATCAATAAAAAGAGCATAGATATTATCAGAAGGGAAAGCTAGATTTTGAGTGTTATTTACTTGGATAATCGCGATGGTGTGTGGTTGATGCGAATTAATGCATAACCTTGACGTTGATAGTCTCGGATTTGGGCGGGGCCGGATGGGGTAACATCCACATAGTCAGGAAAGTCCATGGCCTCTTTGTCATACCATGAGGCATGAATGCCGCAAATATGCACTGGTATATTGCCATTAACGAGATTTTTGACGGTCTTGTGTATGTTCCCGATACTGATATTCGTTCTCACTGAGCAGCGCGAATTGTTCCGTACCATGCGTGACAATAGCGATTTTCATGTTTGGATATTTTTTGTGGAGATCTTGGGTGTAGGATTGAATTTTTGGCAATGCCCACGTTAAGGCCTCTTGCCATCCCTTTCAAGGTGAGAATTTAATCACTTGGTTCAATTCCTTGAAGTAGTT
>CAYUAI010000149.1:0-6387 GCA_964442745.1 uncultured Chromatiales bacterium | reverse complement strand
ACATCCACAAAACGGGGCGCCAAAATTATTGGCGCCTTTTTTTTAGCACGGATGATTGAGAATGTCGCTCGCAAGTAATACACCGTGTACCTATACAACATTTTTTGTAACGACTCACCCTCTCTAAGAAAAATAATAAAAATAGGTTCAATATGGATTCCGCGGGCTTATTTGACGACTCAGGAAAGTTATTACATGCCCCATTCCTTAGCTCTCACCCATAACTACCACCGAGCACCTCTAATCGAATACGATTCCCCTTGCATGCGTCAAATGAAGCTTTCCCGCCGATCTCTTGGCCATGGTGCCAATTACAGCCTGATTGACCCGCTTTGCCCCCAGCAATACCAAAAGGAGCTCGTTGACGGCGTTCACTCAAAATAGAGACCTGCATTTGAGCACTAGTGGCAATACCCCGTTTTCGTGGACACACCCAGGTAAGGTTTATTTATCCGATGACTGACATTGTATTAATAAAACGCATCGGCTGACACACAAGTTATCAATGGATACCGATTTTTGTGACGTACCCAATGGGCATGGACTGTCAATAAGGGACATCACCCGTCATTGCGATCAATCCTACCTCATCAACATTCCATGCAACCGTTAGCTCAGCTAACAACAGCTTTCCACGCAACCCATCAGGCTCGCGACGGTCATAGATTAGAGGAGCCGATGAATTGGTGAATGTTCGCGCAGAATGACGAGACCCTAATCACCGTAGCACATGACCCTATTTGCCCAAATGAATGTCAGTCACTAGAAACCCCGTCACTCATCGCTATACTGATTGGTCATAACCATCCCACTCCGGTTTAGGGGCAATGACCCACGCCATGCAAATTAAAAGATTCAAGGAACTGCATTGATCGAAGAACAAATGTCAACCTTTCATTTAGCTGCTAACTGGCAATGCGATGCGGATAATTTTGGCAATCTATTACCCACCCTTGCATAAGGGTTTGATGTCAATGATATCCATCCCAATACCCTATTTCCGGCGCCTCCTCAGCGCTGTCAGCCTGTTAGCAAGCACTTGGCTGTTAGCTAACTGCAGCTCTGAAACTGTGGTCAATACCGAACAATCCATTACCATTAATACCAATGCGGTGGTCGCTGGATACCAAGATGGACCGATTGGCGTCTGGGAGGCCATCGTGCAAGACAATGATAATTTTAAATTACTTACGACAACCTTCACCATTCATGATCGGCATGGCCGCTTTGTCTTAGTGATCATTTGCCCCTCAAGCCGCAGTACTGTAGCCCATCGAGTGGACTTTTATTATATGACAACCAAAGAACTGCAATCACTCGATCAGACCTGCTCCCGCCCCGCCGAAGACATTGGGAGAGAAAGGGTAATCGGTCAAATAATCGGCATCAATAACCAAGCCAATGAACAAGCCCGAGTGACGCTGGATCTAGACAATAGCACTCAAGTTTATGAAGCGTACGGATTAGTGGTGAATCATGGCCTACGCGAAGGGTTAGCCTTAAAAGGTGAAATGATAGATCAAAAAATCATCCCAAACCGCTATTTTATCAAAAGGAGAATCACTTACAATAGTGCCACTTGGTCCCGGCAAGATATTGACTTCACCAATCGAGCGTTCACCGGCGACGCGGAAGCCAGTCCAACCCAAGTCTCATTAGGTGATGTTCCATTATTCGATCAAGAAACAAGCTGGCGTAGCCATGTGGGTTTTATGAGTGAACGCGGTGTTATTCTGAAAATTGCTAAATCAACGCAACCAGAATATAGCTTCCAGGGGGTCCCCTTGATCGGCAATAATGGAAAGAATTTCATGAAAACAAATGAAGGTCATGAAATCGTATTACAAGCATTCGACGAACAAAAGCAAATCACCCGCCAAGCGGTTCGACTATTTAAAACCTCGGCAAATCGTAATACCACCAACGGTTTTTCACTGCTATTACCTCAAGCACAGCCTGCTTTTGCGGATTTCACCCGCCCACTAAAAACACCTCGTTACGCCCAATTTGAAGTCGAATGGCAAAAAAAACCAGAGGATACTTTTGGCCCGATCGCCATTTACCGTTGGACAATCAAAGGAGAAACCGTCGAAAAAATCACCGAAAAAGCCCTGACCGTCAATGCCCGTCCGCTGCAAATCAGTGACGTAACGTGGACCATCAACATTAGCAATGGCTGGCTAGATGTCACCGAAGAAGACACCCACCTTTTTGTATTGCCCAATCCGTCTAAAATTCGCGGCTGGCAAAAAGCCTGGGGGTTAAAGTCCGGCCAAGCACTGAATTGGCAATTACAGCTTTTCTCCAGCCGCAACAATGCCGGCCACATCATACACTATCTCTTGCACCGACAATTTAATAACGGGCTGCTGTTTGGCGAAACCAAACAAAAAGGAACAATCACCAGCCTAAGTGAATAGTCATGCGAACCCAATACCCAACAACTTCTAAAGTGGATATATGACAAAAATTGATCAATACGCAGTCATGGGCAACCCGATACAGCACAGCAAATCCCCGTTAATTCACCAACGATTTGCCCAACAAACCCAGCAAGAATTAGCCTATGAGGCCATCTTAGCTGCCAAAGATAACTTCCGACAAAGCGTAAACAAATTCATTGAACAGAGTGGCAAAGGCCTTAATGTGACAGTCCCCTTTAAGGAAGAAGCCTGGCAAATCGCCCACCAAAGAACCTCCCGTGCCGAATCAGCCGGTGCCGTCAATACACTCAAGTTCGAAAATCAACAAATCATCGCGGATAATACCGACGGCATCGGCTTAGTACGCGACCTGACAAAAAACCAAACGTTATTATTAGCACACAAACGCCTTTTAATACTTGGCGCTGGTGGGGCGGTGCGCGGTGTATTACAACCGCTGCTAGAAGAAGAACCCGAAAATATCACCATCGCCAATCGCACTGAATCAAAAGCCCATGACTTAGTCACCCGTTTCAATCCCAACGGGCATATCAATCTCCATGCCTGTGGTTTTTCAAACATTCCGCGACAAAAATATGATCTCATCATCAATGCCACGGCGGCCAGCCTAAAAGGTAATATCCCCGCCATTGCCGTTTCTTTGTTCAATGATACCTATTGTTATGACATGATGTACGGCGCTCAAGCTAAACCTTTTTTACAGTGGGCTGAACAACAAGGCGCCACCCATTGTGCCGATGGCTTAGGTATGTTGGTTGAGCAAGCCGCTGAATCTTTCTTTTTCTGGCGTGGCACCCGCCCACAAACTGGCCCCGTTATTGCTGAATTGAAGCGTACCTGACATCCGGAGTTAACATACGGTAACTCGCTGACGCTTCACACCATCAACATGAATACAAAAGCAGCAATACGCAGCAAAGAGAATTTTCTGGTTTTTGGCTCACCAAAAATCGAACAAACCGAAATCGATGAAGTCGTCAGTGTCATGCAATCAGGCTGGCTCGGTACCGGCCCCAAAGTCGCTGAGTTTGAAAATCATTTTGCCGATTACAAACAAGCCGCGCATGCCATTGCGCTCAACTCCTGCACCGCCGCTCTGCATTTAAGTATCTTGGCGGCCGGGATAAAACCCGGCGATGAAGTGATTACCACCCCCTTAACATTCTGTGCCACTATCAATGCGATTGTCCATGCCGGCGCGACGCCCGTGCTGGCAGATATCGATCCTGTGACCATGAACATAAACCCGTCCCACATCGAGGCCAAAATTACCGCAAAAACCCGCGCCATTTTGCCCGTCCATTTTGCCGGACGACCTTGTGAGATGGACAAACTCTGTGAATTAGCCAATAATAACAATATCAAGCTCATTGAAGATTGCGCCCACGCCATTGAAGCGAAATACAAAGGACAAAAAATCGGCACATTCGGTGACTTTGGTTGCTTCAGCTTTTACGTCACAAAAAACATTACGACGGGGGAAGGAGGCATGGTCATCACCAACAATGAAGACGATGCAACACGGGTAAAAATTCTCGCACTTCATGGGATGAGCAAAGATGCCTGGCGACGCTTTGATGATGAAGGCTACAAACATTACAAAGTCGTAGAGATTGGCTACAAATATAATATGATGGACCTACAAGCCGCCATTGGCTTAAGCCAGCTTCGTCAAGTGGATATCTATTGGCAAAAACGGCAACAAATTTGGAACACTTATCAAAGCGCCTTTCAAAGCCTGCCCATGACATTACCGGCCGTTCCACAAACGGCGACAAAGCACGCTTACCACCTCTACACCATTTTAATCGATGAACATAAAACCGGCCTTTCAAGAGATCAGTTTGTCAACCGCATGAACGCCCATCATATCGGCGTAGGCATTCACTATTTAAGTATTCCTGAGCATCCCTTTTATCAGAAAAAATACCATTGGCAAGCTGAAGATTATCCAGTCGCCATGCGTATCGGTCGTCAAACGGTGAGCTTGCCACTCTCCGCCAAACTCACAGATCAAGATGTCAGGGATGTCATCAACGCCGTCACAGAAATATTGTCAACAACGCAATAACACTGAGTGCTTTGCTATGCATAAACTCCCTGAACTCTCTCCCAAAGATTTATGGAAACATTTTTTAAATATCTGCAAAATTCCACGGCCTTCTAAACAGGAAACACAAATACGCAAACATATCCAGGCATTTGCCACGCATCAAAAATTGAAATGCTTCGTCGATGATACAGGCAATTTAATTATTTACAAAAAACCAAGTCTAGGCATGGAAAATCGCCAAACCGTCATATTACAAAGCCACCTCGACATGGTGCCACAAAAAAATACGGAGGTGATACATGACTTTACCAAGGACCCCATCAAACCCTATATTGACCATGATTGGGTCACGGCCGAAGGCACCACCCTGGGCGCCGACAATGGCATAGGAATCGCCGCCATCATGGCTATTCTCGAATCAAACCATCTTCCTCATGGCCCCATCGAAGCCTTGTTAACCATTGATGAAGAAAGCGGCATGAGCGGTGCCAAAGGCCTCAGTCCCAACGCATTAAGCGGGTCCATTTTATTGAACCTCGATACCGAAGAGGAAGGTCAATTGTATGTCGGCTGCGCGGGTGGCATTGATTTAGTCATTAATACTCGCTACGACACAAACGATACCAACGAAACCGATAAAACATTCCACATTGCGTTACGCGGCTTAAAAGGCGGTCACTCAGGACTTGACATTCACTTAGGTCGCGGCAACGCCAATAAGCTCATGACTCGCTTTTTAAAAAAAGCGAGCATAAAAACCCCATTGAGCATTGTGCAAATCAGCGGTGGCACCATGCGCAACGCCATCCCTCGGGAATGTTTTGCTACGATCGTTATACCCGCGGCCGATGAAGAAGCACTATTGCATACCAAACAGCAATTTGAAAACGATATAAACAATGAAATTGGCACAATAGAAACCCATTGGTCAATCCGTATTGAGCCAACAGACCCCGCCCCCTCAGGCATGAGTCAACCCGCTCAACAAGCGTTACTCAACGCGTTATATGCTTGCCCCAACGGCGTCATACGTATGAGCCCATTGACCAACAACATCGTCGACACCTCAGTGAACCTAGGAATCTTAAACGTTAAAAACGGGATGATTCAAGTGATCTGCATGATTCGCAGCCTGACTAAAAGCAGCGGTGAAGATGTCGCACAAGCGGTATCCAGTACTTTTGAATTAATCAACGCCACCATTAACAGAGAAGCACAATACCCAGGCTGGTCACCGAAAACCCATTCTGAAATTCTCACCATCATGACACAGGTCTACAAACAACTGTTTGACACTCCCGCTGAAATCAAAGTCATTCACGCCGGATTAGAGTGCGGTTTATTCGCCAGTCATTATCCTCATTGTGACATGATTTCCTTTGGTCCAACAATCCGTAATGCACACTCTCCCGATGAAAAAGTACATATTAATAGCGTGCATAAATTTTGGGAGTTATTAGTCGCAACCTTAAAAGCCATTCCAGAAAAAAACTAAGAACCAGTGGCCATATGATTATTTTTCAAATCCACGTAATGCTGTGCAGAGAAAAACAAATACTCTAACTCGCTGTCTTTTAATACATGCATTCGCTTAACTGGACTGCCGATCCATAAAAAATCGGAATCTAAATCTTTCCCCGACAGCACTAAACTGCCCGCCGCCACCATGACTTGCGATCGAATAATAGCACCGTCTCCAACCGTGACTTCATTGCCGATAACGAGTGGATGGCCGCCTGGATTAAAATGGTTGTCGGCAGTTTTCCCGTCGGGGGCGTCATACGCACCATTTTGCATTGCCCCACCCCAGCGATGGAGATTTTTTCATGGAATTATGGGTAGAGTAGAGAGCAGGAAATCCTGCCCTCCCTCATCAAACCGTGCATACGG
>CAYUAI010000148.1:0-6420 GCA_964442745.1 uncultured Chromatiales bacterium | reverse complement strand
TACATTATCTACGATTTTTATTGATAGGTATAGTTTATTTGTGCTCGGGTAGTAAATGGCGGAGATGATACGATCCATGTGAATTTCTTTCGAAAAGAGACGATCACCTTCGACCCAACAGGAAAACAAATACGCTGTCGCACCGAAAGTTGGGTCACCTCGCTTGAGGCCACAGCTCCGCTTGTTCAGCGGTTTGTGCAAGGGGCAAAAACGCGTTGGAAAGTAGAGAATGAGTGCTTCAATACACTCAAGAATCAAGGTTACCATTTGACCCATAATTATGGGCATGGCGAGAAACATCTTGCCTTTAATTTCTATCAATTAACCCTGTTGGCTTTCACGCTTCATCAAATCGCAGAACTGTGTGATAAGGCCTATCAGGCCTGCCGAAAAATGGCGGGGAGTAAACGCAGTCTCTGGGAAAAATTTCGCACGCTCATTAACTTCCACCTCTTCGAAAGCCTGGAACATTGACTGGATTATTTTTTGGATCGCGAGGCTTATGATGTCACCGGCGGTTATGTTGTGAAGTGTCATTCACCCTAGCGGAGGGTGTTTTGATCGCTTAATCTACCCTATCCTTTGGGTTTGTTCTAGATGCAGCGTTAATATTCCTGCATTAGGCTTGCGCTCGCCTGTTGTGCTAATTTGGCGGTATTTATACTGGTATCAGTATTTCATTTTGATAGGTTGCTTCATTTTTTTAACTTTTCAATCCGATTTTTTGATTTCAACGGTGGAGTTATCGGCAAAAAGGCGTCAAAAAAAACTCGCAAATAATTGCTGATCGCGGCCTATGTGATTTACCCTTTATATAAAGTGAGATGGCAAATAGAGTTGATGTTCAAAGGCTGTAAACAATCGTTCAATCTCGATAAAAGGTTGTTGGTTTCCAATAACGATAATCTCATCGAATCACTGATTCTCTCTTCGATCATTGCCAGTTTTGCCACGCATGTGGTGTTAAATGTCAGTATTGATGAGTTGACAAAGGAGGAGAAAATAGCGGTCTCGTATCAACGTTTAGCGTCGGTCGTGGTGTTATTGTCGCGTGATTTCATTCGCTCTTTAACACGTTCATCAGCACGATACGCTAGCCGATTAATCGACAAAATTAAATAGATGTCGAGGGAAATATTTGGGAAAAACCATCGCCGTAGACCGACGACCTTACATTTGGTCAATAAATACCCGATCACTTATGAGTGGCGGTTTATGACTTATGGGTTTCAGGTGGTTTTGTGGTTTGCCATTCATTTGTGCTTTGATACCGACGTTCGGTTACGACAGCATTAGCTCCATGAAAAAAATCGCATAAATTCCATGACTTGCAATTGTCGGAAGTAATACTATACTGGTATTACCTTCCTGTTTGGAGTTTAAAATCATGCGAGTAACCACAAAAGGACAAGTTACAATCCCAAGACATATAAGAGAAAGTCTGGGTATCACACCTGAAACCGAAATTGACTTCATAGAGGACAATGGCAAGTTTTATATCGTCAAAACTGATGAGCCTAATATAAAGAGAAAATTTAAGAACCTTAGGGGGATCGCAACCGCGAATATGTCAACTGACGAAATCATGAATCTCACAAGAGACGCATAATGAACGGTATTTTTATTGACTCCTGTGTTTTACTTGATTTATTTACTAACGATCTAAATTGGGCTCAATGGTCAGAGGATATACTGGAACAATATAGCCATACCAATACCTTGTATATCAATTCAATTGTCTATACTGAGATCTCAATTGGGTTTAATAAAATTGAAGAGGTTGAAATGGCTATTTCTGAGCTTGATATCAAGGTATTAGAAATTCCCCGAGAAGCATTATTTCTTACAGGAAAAATATTTCTAGAATACAGAAAAAATAAAGGCGCTAAAAATTCCCCTTTACCAGATTTTTTTATAGGCGCTCATGCGAGCGTATCAAATTTTGATTTGATTACGAGGGATACAGATAAATAGAAAACGTATTTCCCTCAAATTAAACTTATCATTCCTGATCATTGATGATTCGAATAATAAGATTGATTGTGCAAGTTTGTTAGCATCGAGAATGAAACCCAAGGTTTAGCTCAGTGGATTTCAATAGTAAATATCCGATGGTTTCTGAAATTCAGTGGTGACCTTGATGAAAATGCAGGAGCATCATCTGAGAAATGATCATAGTTTTTACTGTGCATGCAGTGTTATTCAAGTGTTTTGGTATAAAATCAAGCTCATCAGCTAACTGCGCAATTGTCGTGCCGAGATAAATCCAAAACTTTGGGAGGAAGATTTATTTCTGAAATTAGTTAATGTTACCCAGTTGGTGCGGAAATCAGAAGTAGGATTTTTTAGTCTTGCTAAGCTAAAGTCTAGCCAACAGGCGAGTAGTGAAAGTAAGTGCTCAATAAGCTGAAGAATTAGACGACTATTACCACTCGAGGTCGTAGTCTCATAACTGACCGGCGCAACAAATTTACATGCTGTGTGGGCAAGGAATTCATGAGTCTCCCCCGATATAATGGTCACCCAGTTAGGGTATAATCAACCTTTTATCAGGTGTTTATGAAACGACCTAATTACAATGGAGAGTTCAAGCGAGAAACTGCGAAGTACATCATTGAACAGAGCATCAGCATTCCTGCGGCCTCGAAAAAATTCGGTGTGGGCCAAACCGCCTTACGTCGCTGGATAGCTGAATACCAAGAAAATCCGGACCAAGCTTTTCCAGGCAATGGGCGCTAGCGTGCCGATGAAGAGATAATCAGGCAACTCAGTGAAGAAAACAAACGTTTACAACAGGAGCGTGATATCCTAAAAAAATCGATGGCCTACTTTGCCAAGGACATGAAATGAAGTTTAAATTCATCAATGATAATGGCCAATAGTTTTCCATCACTGTCATGTGTGATGTGTTCGGTGTGATACCGAGTGGTTATTATGCCTGGTTAAGTAGGCCCAAGAGTCAACCCTTTCAAGGTGAGATACATGTGTTTTCGCAGCAAATTTCATGATTTTAGCTGTGTATCCAGAATTTTAAAAAACTACTTCGGCGTACCATCTTTGTAAGAAGTTGCTAAAATATGTCAGGGATGTCATCTAATCCTATACACTAATAGTGTTTGCGAAAATATGAGAAAATCATATTGAAAGGGCTGGCCCAAGAGTCAACGCACGCAAACCAATGAGGTTCTCAGTGAAAAGATGATTAAGATTCACCAAGACAGTCGAGGCACCTATGGAAGCCCTCGGATTCATGCGGTCCTCAATCAATCCGGTGAACGGTGTCGTTTAAATCGAGTGGCGCGTTTAGTGCGAGAACAAGACATCTCTGCCAAAAAGCGAAAAATTTATGTCAATACCACGGACTCGAAACATGATTTTCCGATGGCGAACAACTATTTAAACCGAGTATTTTAGGCTCCATTGCCCGACGAGGTTGGGTTGAGTGATATCGCTTATATCAAAATCGATGAAGGTGGGTTGTATTTAGTCGCTGTGCTTGATCTGCATTCACGTCGTATTGTCGGTTGGGCAATGGAATATCATATGCGCGTTGATTTACCCCTCAGTGCACTTAACATGGCCATTGAGTAGCGCCAATTATTTGCACCACTCTGATCACGGTAGCCAATATGCCGCAGAGGCAACGGTTGGGACAACGCGCCGATGGAAAGTTTCTTCGACACACTTAAATCAGAGCTTGTGTATCGCGTGCATTTTGAAACCCGCGAACAGGCCCGTAGTGCCATCTTTGAGGGGTGCAGTTCCTTTAGAACGACGAGATTCATGATAAAAATCTACTGGTAAGAAAATTGATAATTTCTTTTTTTTGATGTTTGCTTATGGTGTTCCCAATAGGCGTCAAAATCACCACTTGATTTCAGTGATCGTAATTTCAAGATAGATTCAGCGCCATCCAAGCCCCAACGTGCTCCAGTGATGTCAAGACGATCATTAATAAGATGGCGGCACGCACCTTCAATCACGCCAGTGGCGATGGGAAACCCTAATTTCAATGCCTCGCCATACTGTAATCGTTCTTGATGGTTGAGCAAGTAATCAGCGCACTTATCCATATTTTCCCTGTCGACTATTTCTTGTTTCGTTGCGCTGATACGCCGCCCCTTGGCCACTTGTGAGCATTGACCGTTGAGAATATTCACCGCTCTTTGTGCAATCCATTGTTCGACGGCATCATCGCCTTTTTCAAAAAAACGCCAAGCAGCTTTCCCGAGATATTCAAGGACATGAATGAAGTCCATGACAATGGTGGCTTTCACTTCCAGTTGCTTCATCACTTTTTTTATCCCCGTGATTTGATGAGGAAGTCCATCAATGAGGATGACCCATTTACGTTGCTGTTTTGGGTCTCTTGGTAACGCTTCTCGAAAAGCGTCTTCAATGACTTGCTCTGATTCTCGTTCAACGCTGGCCCAAACTCGCTGGTTACGCACCGGTGTGCGAAAGGGCAAAACATTATCATCCTCTGATACTTTCATAATAGATTCACCGGTACGAATGTGAGCCTGCACGGTATAGACAGCCGCTACCTGTGCCATGCGTTTACGATCTTTTTTTTCGCCTGGGCTTAAACGGCTCTTCAATTTGTTCGCTTTTTTGGCCGCTTTTTTAGTGCACTCTCTCAAGCTATCAGGACGCATGACAATGCCTTTGCCGTCAAAGGTTAGGATTAATAAATCGGCCGTTTTCTCGGGTTCAATCCAACGTTTTTTCTCGTAAAATGACTCAAAATCCTGGGCAACGTCACGCACAACATTCAAGCTCTGTCTTTTGGGTATCGATCCGCCAGTGGTGTCGTTAATCGCCTCAATCGCCTTATCAAATGAACCCCTCAGGGCTTCTTTCGATAACCGCTGTCTCAGGCCATCAGAATATTGGTCAGTGGGTAAATTGAGGGCTTCATCCATCGGAAATACACGAGAGCGTCCCCGCTGATTATCGCCCTTTCTCGTGGCGATGACGTCACCAAACAAGCACGTTAATACGCGTGTTGTGCCAGTGCGGACATGATTTAACACTTCCTCGGCTAGGTTTATCATGCCTTTTTTGGGGCTTTCGTTTGCCGATTTTTGATCCAACCCGCCTTGCAATCATCGCCTTAACAGTTCTTGTCCTTCTCGGTTGATAGGGGCTTCTATCTCGCCATGCTCATTGTCTTCATAATCTTGCGATGATAATTGATTGATGAGCTGATCCAATGGTGCTTGTGCCTCAGAAAAGAATGAAAATTCGCTTGAGTTTGGGTAGGCTACCTTCATAAGAGAGACCTTTTTACCGGGTTATATTCGTCAGACAATCATAAACCTCGTATTTTGATCTCTCTTTTTTCGTTTTTCAAGCTTAACAGCTATTTTTTATGCGCTTTTTCGTCGAAGCAAAGGAACTGCACCCATTGTCTTTACTCACCGCCTCTCTTTGCTGGGAACGGTCAGGCATTTTTCCGAGAAAAAGTCAATAAAGCCCGATGTAGTTAGTATTCGTTCTGCAGACTGGGGTACCGGAGAGCCGGCGCCAATTCCTCTATCACAGAGTGACATCAAAACCACTTTGAACACTCTAATAAATCAGCGGTACCAGGCCGCAAAAAAATCGAGTGAAAACGGTGATTTTGAATATGCCGAAATATTGCTGAAGTCGATATGCAGCGATTTCAGAACCCTTGTAGAGCGTTCTGTTGAAAATGATCTGTTGTGTGGGGTGGTTCAAAAATTTCAGTGTCCGGTCCATACGTTAAAACTAAAGGACCTGACTAAGCTGAAAGATGAGGATTGCAATTTTTTGGATTCGCTCATGACCAAATACTCTGGACTTGAACACTCCCAACCAGCAGAATCACCTGTAGAATTGCCGACGTCAGACGACCTCCTCGTCGATATGACGAAACTGAAAAAATGGCGGGAAGAATACTCTAAGCGAACAGCAGCATAGTAATAATATCGAACAATCACATGCACTCGGACAGCAACAAATCGCCGCTCGTTCCTCGCTTTTCTTTTTGCTGCCAGCGTTATACTGCTTGAACTCAAAAAGATAGCAAAGGACAATAAGGAGGTGAATTTGGGAATTCCCGAGAAGATAACAATCAAATGGACCGAATATGTCAAATACAGGGCGAAATTGAGGAGCTATAAAATCGCTTTGATTGAACACATTGTGCGATATTCCGAGGAGAGATATTTCGATACAGTAACACAGCGTATGATTGTTATCGGCAAGCATGAAAACCGCCTGGTATTGGTCTCATACGAGAAAGAGGAAAATGATATAATATCAGTTACCATTCATGCCGCGTCGTGCCAACAGGTTAATTTTCGCCTAAAAACGGGGAGGTTTATTTATGAAACATACTATACCCGTAGCGTTTTAAACTTAGGTGTTTCTAAGCACTTGATATTTTGTTAA
>CAYUAI010000147.1:0-6463 GCA_964442745.1 uncultured Chromatiales bacterium | reverse complement strand
CTACGCTAAAAAATCTCGACCAACACGTCAAAGTAGCCTGCCATGCAGCGACAACTTAGAGGCATCCTGCTAGAAGTCGGCTTCGATGACACTGTACCAACTCTACCCTACCTAGTGGCGTATCAATTGAATTTAATTATCTGAAAAACTATAGAGAACTTTACACACGTGTCTAAACACCTAGTTTTCGATATTAAATCTGGTATATAAATAATTTTCACTTTCAATTAGATATATCTTGAATTTCAATTGACCCGCTTTTCAGTTACAATTAGCACCGGGATGATTTTTAATTGACCGATTTTTCGCTGGCAATTAGACAGCACTTTGGTCGTAAATAGAGGGTTGCACAAAAATTACATATTTAAGAGTCGTCCAATTATCCGTACTCTCGATTTTCTACCGAAAATATCAAAATCGCCTTAACTGACACGCCTGTTGTTTTTGTATCGTTTAATTCAACAATATTTCTGACAAAACCTGATATCAAGACGAATATACTTTCCTGAACAATGTGCTTGCGCATAGGATAGGAGCCGCTGTTTGATACGTTTTTTGGCTGTTTTTGGAATTTCAACTCAAACTTCCCGTCTGTATCACAGGAATCACCCAGTACTCCAGAGTTGTACCGGTAAAATTTTCCTGCAGGCTAATAAGCACCGGGGCAAGCATGTCGGATTTGAGATGAAGATGAAACATCACTTTGCGCTGGCGTCCTATCACTTGCTCAATGAGACTCATTTTTTCTTGCTCCCGACTTTGTCCATAAGTCGGATGACTGGTAAAACCACTGATATCATCCTGTTCCAATAACCAATCAACAATAACTTCTTCCAGTTCTGGTGCAGCAACCAGGATTAGAATACAGTTTTTCATGCGGCTCTCCCGTTAGCAAAGCCAAAACGGCGATACATAATCGGCAAAACAATCAGCGTTAAAAGTGTTGATGTCACCAGCCCACCAATAACAACAATCGCCAAAGGGCGCTGGATTTCGGAGCCTGGGCCAGAAGCAAATAATAGTGGAACCAGACCAAAAGCAGCAATTGAAGCTGTCATCAATACCGGTCGCAAGCGTCTTTTTGCACCCTCCACCACCACATCGGCAATGGCCATTCCTTGCGCTTTTAGTTGATTAAAATAACTCACAAGTACCACCCCATTCAATACCGCAACCCCAAGCAAAACGATAAAACCCACTGAGGCGGGTACTGACAAATATTCACCAGAAATCCAAAGAGCAAATATACCACCAATCAGAGCAAATGGTATATTCCCCAAAATAAGCAGCGATTGCCGAATGGAGCCAAAGGTAGTAAACAACAATAAAAAAATCAACGCCAACGAAATCGGCACCACGATACTTAAACGTTCTGCTGCACGTTGCTGATTTTCAAATTGCCCTCCCCATTCCAGACGGTAGCCAGTCGGAAGTTTCAGTTCCTTGCCAATGATCAATTTAGCCTCATCAACAAATCCCACAAGATCACGATCACGCACATTGGAAGTCACAACCGCCATTCGTTGACCACGCTCACGATCGACTTTGACCGGGCCTTCTATCCGTTCGAGTCGTGCGACAGCAGACAATGGAACATTGCGCCCATCAGGTAAAGTGATCTGCATATCCATAAAGCGATCAGGATTAGATCGAATACTCGCCGATCCACGCAACACTAAAGGTGTACGACGTGCGCCTTCATGCACGTTGCCGATCGGCGTTCCTTCAACGTAAGCCCGCAACATGACTTCAATATCATCGACGGACAAATTCATACGGCCAGCCGCTAAACGATCGATTTTCACTTGCAAATACTGTACACCTTCGTTTTCAGTGACTCGAACATCCTCAGCACCGAGTAATTTCTCGACAATACTTTTGATCTCTCCAGATAATTTATTTAACTCAGCCAAATCCGCTCCAAAAACCTTAATTGCCAGATCACCCCGTACACCGACCAGCATTTCAGAAACACGCATCTCGATAGGTTGGTTAAAACCATAGCTAACACCCGCAATACCATTCATCACTCGGCGAATCTCATCCATCAATGCTTCTTTGTCATTCATACGCCACTCACTTTGTGGCTTAAGCACTAAAAAAGAGTCAGTTTCATTCAACCCCATGGGGTCTAATCCGATTTCATCACTACCAACACGCGCAACTACACCGGTTATTTCCGGTATCCGTTTCATCAGTTCACGCTGAACAAGTAAATCGATTGCCACTGACTGCTCAAGATTAATCGAGGGAAGTTTTTCTAATTGCAAGATTAAATCCCCCTCATCCATGGTTGGCATAAATGATTTCCCAATCAGGGTATATACAAATCCCGTCGCAATAAACGCTATCAAAGCACTAACAACGACGATGATTGGGTTGCGCAAACTCCACTTAAGAACCGGTCCATAAATTGTCAGCAATACTCGCACCAACCAAGCATCTTTATGACTCATATTTTTTAGAAACAGAGACGCCAGTACCGGTATCACAATAAGAGATAATAACAATGAACTACCTAGCGCAAACACAATGGTTAATGCGACAGGAATGAATAGCTTACCTTCCAGACCTTGCAAGGTTAACAGCGGCAGAAAAACAATGATAATAATTGCGATGCCTGATGTGACGGGTACTGAAACTTCTCTGACTGCACGATAAATAATATGCAAACGAGGCAATTTTGGATGAGAACCTGCACGAGCGAGATGAGTGATAATATTTTCAACAATCACGACCGCTGCGTCGACCAGCATACCAATTGCAATGGCCAACCCCCCCAAACTCATGAGATTAGCTGACATATTGAAATATTTCATCAGCACAAAAGTACCAAACGCAGCCAGTGGCAAAATCATAGCTACCGTAAGAGCCGCTCGCAAGCTCCCCAAAAATAAGACCAGCAGAATAAGCACCAGCACAATAGCTTCGCCAAGGGATTGAGCCACCGCCTGAACGGCTGTGTCGACTAATATACTTCTATCATAAAAAACATTTGTCTCCACACCCTCAGGTAAACTGGGCGCAAGATCAGCCAATTTTTGCTTAACCATACGCACTACTTCGTGGGCATTTGCACCACGTAAACCCAGCACTAGACCTTCCACCGCTTCACTTTCGCCATCGCGGGTCACCGCGCCATAGCGGGTTAAACTACCAATCCGTACATCAGCAACATCAACGATACGCACCACAACATTATGCCGTTTTTTCACAACAATACTGCGGACATCGTCTAATGACTGAATGCTACCCTCCGTGCGAACCAGTAAAGATTCTTCCCCCTCATTCAACCGTCCTGCACCATCGTTTCGATTATTTTCTTCAAGTACACTGATCAAATCCTGAATGCTAACCCCACGAGAATTCATCCGTGAACGGCTTGGAACAACTTCGAAAGTCTTCACCAATCCGCCAAGTGAATTAACATCCGCAACACCAGGGACAGTACGCAGTACTGGACGAATCACCCAGTCCAACAATGTACGTCGTTCAGTTAATGTCAGATTACCCCCGTCAATGGTGAACATAAACATTTCACCCAATGGTGTTGTCATTGGTGCAATACCACCGCTAATGCCAGCAGGCAAATCGCCCCATATATTGTTCAAACGCTCTGCTACTTGCTGGCGTGCCCAGTAAATATCAGTATTATCAGAAAAATCAACAGTGATATCAGTCAATGCATATTTCGCTACAGAACGCAACATTGACTGGTTCGGTATACCAAGCATCTCGACTTCTATCGGAGCAGTAATACGCGCTTCGACTTCTTCCGGTGTCATGCCGGGCGCTTTGATAATAATTTTTACCTGCGTCGATGAAATATCAGGAAAAGCATCAATAGGAATTTTGGTCAACGAATACCAGCCACCACCGACTAATAATACCACACCTAACATAACCACTATGCGTTGGGTCAGCGCAAATTGAATCAGATGGGAAAGCACTAATCACCTCCGCCCAGACCAACCCAAGCACCTTTAATCGCTGCTATACCGGAAATAGCAATGGGTTCATCACCATTGATATCGCCGGAAATAATGGAATTTTCACCGCGGGTGGAATGAACGGTTATTAGTTTAGCGATGAAACCCTCACTAATTTTTACGAAAATATATGATTTTTTACCCGTTCGCGCCACCGCCTTTGATGGTAATTGGAATCTTGGCTCAGTGGTTTCTGTCACATGTGCAACCTGAATGTATTGGCCGGGACGCAGCTTATCCGTATTGATGGAAATTTTTGCCCGCACCAACACGGTCTGGCTCACTTCATCAACATTGCGCCCGATGGCGATGAGCTTACCATTTAGCTCCTGACCATGGACATGTAAACGATCACCAATCTTGAATTCATGAACCACTTCCAGAGGGGCATTGACTTCCAACCAAAGGGTGTTAAGTTTGCCGATACGGTACAACGGATCACTTATTGATAATCGTTGTCCTGGTTCAACCTGTGCATCCAACACAACACCGCTAATGGGGGAATGTATTTTCAAGCCGGCGCTGATTTCCCCACTCGCCTCAAGCTGCTCAATGGCGGATGTATCCATACCAGCCAGCTTCAATGCCAGACGTCGCTCTGCCACCATTGCGGCCAGCTGCTGATATCGACTTAGCGTTTTCTGATAGCGGCGTTGTGAAATCACTCCTTCGCTAAGCAGCGATTCATCCCGTTTCATCGCCTGACCTGAAAAACCTTGCTGCGCAATACTCTGTAAAAAATCACGTTGCGCAACAATCATATCAGGGCTTTGTAATTGGGCAATCACCTGCCCTTTAATCACCTGATCACCAACAGCGACCATAAGTTTTTCAATCATACCGGATTGCGGTGCGCTAACGACATATAGCTGTGCAGGTGGAACGACAACTCTCCCAGGAATTGTCTTGCCAAAAGTTGTGGATACCTTATCCATCGAATCTATCATAATGCCGGAGGATATCACCTGAATTTCACTTAACTTAACGACTTCTGCCAAACTATTTGTCACCGCTAACGATAACAACAGGCTAATTAACATAAACTGACTAATTTTTAAACGAATCATAATAATCTTCCTGGCGATTGATCAATTCTTGCTATTGCTTGTTTTTCTTCGAGCTGATGAATGACAAGCGGCATTTCGGCAAAAGCCATTCGCCACAGTTGTCTAACATCGAGTTCACCAATCCGAGACACAGCCCGTGCCATCCGTAAATGTTCTGGTACCGTCGCTTGACATTACCCTTACGCGATAAAGGAATTTTGCGGTTAGTTTCCCATTCTCGCAACGCCTTATTGTTTATTAATCGATCTGATTGATAGGCAAAATCTAAACCGAATAGAACCATGTATGCTCTCCAGGCCAACGGCTTAAGCCATATGCGCGCTCTTCGCAGACATTTATTGGATCGCTTAACAAAATGTGCTCAAGAACATCTTTTAGTCATAGTTTTGTAGAAATTTCCAGTGAATCATGATCTTCATAAGAAAATTTATCAGCAGGTAACCGAGCGTTAGCAATACACTCGCCAGGAGTATATAAATATGTCGAGTGGCTTGTTTCATTTTATCGCTAAATATTAAGAAGAGCCGTATGCTTTACAGCAAGGAATGGTCACATAATAACTTTGTGGTAAATTAGGCGTAGAATGACTATATTTCGTCGCCTAAAGCGCCTACTGTTGGTGGCGCGCCTCGCTGAGAACAAAAATTGACGCACTCTCAACACCTAAGTCCATAACGCGACGGGTATAGTTGTCTTTTTTTTGCACTTTTTTTTTTACTTTTGTTTAAATATTCGATGATAAATATTGTATCTGAACTGAAAATGACAAAAATTCAAGATAAGTTATCAGCCAGACTTCACGAATCCCATCACCGTAGCGCATCACAAGCTCTCGACGTCGACGGATCGGACACTTTGGTCTATTATTTTCCAAGGACGTAGGTATCACTTCCTATCGATTTGGATAATGATACGTTTTAATCTATCTGCGAGTGGGCGATCTTCTGTATGGTAAATGGATTCGGTATTGAGTTCGTGCAGGCTGTCTTTGACTTTTAATAATTCTGATGGCACGTCGTTGCATCGTTCATGGCTGATGTGGATTCACTACGCTTAATCCACGCTACCTGGGAAAAAGAAAATGATGCGGTATTTTTTAATGATTTTTCCTGAAGTCAGTTTAAACTTACGACGAAGCTTTAATGAGTACGACAGACACCATCACCAATGCCGTTAAACAATTCACTCACTTCATCAATAAAAATCTCTGGTTATAAAACTAGCGGTTTTTTGCCATCGCTTTTCGCGAGATATCACGCTCCGAAAGCTTTTGCGGAGCCCATTCATTAGGATTTATTCAGGGGCATATTTAGCAAAAACTTCGGCGCCGATCATATTATGAGTTTCATTTAAAAAACAGTAATAGCTTGGTTTTTCATCAATAAATATTTGATGGTCAAACACAAA
>CAYUAI010000146.1:0-6463 GCA_964442745.1 uncultured Chromatiales bacterium | reverse complement strand
AATGAGAAAGATGAAAGATGACGTGATGAGAAAAACTATCGTCTAGGGCGAATGACACTTCACAACATAACCGCCAGTGACATCATAAACCTCACGATCTAAAAAGTAATCCAGTCAATGTTCCAAGCTTTCGAAGAAGTGGAAGTTAATCAGCGTGCGCAACTTTTCCCAGAGACTGCGTTTACTGCCCGCCATTTTACGGCAGCCCTGATAGACCTTATCACACAGTTCCGCGATTGGATGGAGCGTGAAAGCCAACAGGGTTAATTGATAGAAATTGAACGCAAGATGTTTTTCGCCATGCCCGTAATTATGGGTCAGATGATACCCTTGGTTTTTTAGCGTATTGAAACACTCGTTCGCGACTTTCCAACGCGTTTTTTCACCTCGTACCAACAACGACACAAGCTCAACGGTGACGTCAAGTGACATGACCCAACTTTCAGTGCGACAGCGTATTTGTTTTCCCATGGGATCGAAGGTGATCGTTTTTTTTCGGAAAAAATTGACGCTAATCATATTATCCTCGCCATTTAAGGGAACGCTATTCATCCATTGATAGATCACTGTACGTCCCTTCTCATCAATGTCTTGAACTTCATTGAGAGAGATATGTGTTTCGAGCCAATCCATCATGAACGGGTGACTTTTTTCTTTGGCCACAAAAAAATAGTCATGGCGACTTTCTAACACCGTTTCAATCATCGGTTGGCGTGAAAAGAGATCATCTCCGGTAATAATTAAGCCCAATTGGGGGAATTGCTGACGTAATCATGGTACCAATCGTTTCGCCGCGTTAATTTCGCCATCCTGTTTTTTAGCACCATCACCGTTTTGAATCGGTTCAACCCCGAGAGGAATCACCTGTTTCATATTAGGGCCGCTTGAAGCGCCGGGTGGTAATAGCGAGTCGGTTTTTCATCGTCGCTGTCAAGCAACAATCACAGTGGATTGTTTCTGAGGTGTGGTATTGGGTCGCGTCCATCGAGCAAATCGTCAGACCGGGCAACAAATTAAATGGGATGAGTTGCTTGCTTCGCTGTAGTCGCTGAATAATATCTTTTGAAATGGGTTGGAATGGTTGGCTATCTTGATTATCCAGAATCTCTTTCATCGCATTCGAACTCGGAAGGATATTTACGTCATCTAAGCTGACCCCTAAGGTGCTGACCGATTTATCGAGCGTTGGGTTCTCATATTCCCAACTTTCTTCCTTGGCTTGCACAACACTACCGACATAGTCGGTGACATTCTGCCGGTAAGATTGAGCGATCTTTCGATCGTGATTCTCACTCAGATCATCAATGACGCTCGGGGCGGTTAAATTCGAATATTTGTGGGATAATATTTTGGCAAAACGCGGAGTCGCCCCTTGAATGATTCTCGCACTCGTGTCCAAGGGGACATAAATTTTTCCTCCCTTCGAGCTTTGATAAACATGACGATCAATGTGCGTGGCCCCGTAGGGGGTTTGATAGTTTTTTCCACTTTGGCATCGAGATGTCAATTTAATATCGCCGATAATCATCGGCTCTCCGGCGGTATTGAATTGTCACTTCGCTGTCACTTTGTGAGATAATTTGTGCCTTCATCCGTCAGTCCTCTATGTTGTGTCGTAGGGGGAATATAGCATAAATTACACATTATTAAAAGGTAGCACCCTTCCTAAGTGTCAAAAGTTAAATCAAATGCTTCTACCAATGTTAGTGCTATAATTCAGCGTACTCAAGTTAATTGACCCCAGCGTTTCAAAATCAACGAAAGAAACTTAACTACGCCGTCGCCTCCAGTCGAGTTAAAAATATGCTGATCAGATTTTTTACGGTTTGATTACCATCCATGGTTAGAGTGATGACGCCACCGGGTTTTGTGATTCGACCGGCGCATTGAATCATCAAAACGGCGTGGGCTTGTGTTTTTTTATTGGTTAAAATCACGGTGTATTCATACGTGTGATCATCCGGCACGAATAAGTCTAACTGCAACGGCCCTTTGATTGGCTTTTTCACTTTTTTTCTGACCGCGATAAATCGAAAATGAGTGGACTTCCCTATTTCGGGTTTCCAATCTAACTCGCCAAAGCGGTGTTCATCATCGTATTCCGCCCAATCCTGATTCTCATTGACATAATTTTTTAACGCTGGAAATCGTTCAAAGGGGACGGATTGTGTGAATTCGATATTCTGCTCGTCAAGCATCGTGACCACTCTTTCACTGAAAAAATCCGAGTCCATGCGCGCTTCAATCAGCGTTTTAGCCGACAAATTCCCACGAATTTGTTGGAAACAATCGATCATAAAGGTCGCCGCCCCATTGGAGTCATGCACATTCCGGGGCGATGGTGAAAGTCAAAGACTTGGCTGGTTTGAGCCACCGTGCAATCGGGTCATCCCTGGTCGCCGTTTCACCATGGTCTCATTAGCATAAAAACGTTCCCAAAAAGCGCCTTTGCATCGATGAATGCCAAACATAGCCATCATGAATCTTCTCATGGCTTCGAGGGATGAGCTTTTCGCATCACCGATGAAGCAAAAAACTAAACCCACGACAAATTCCAAATGAGGCAGAGTCGTTCGTCTGTCTTGTCTAGGAAGGCTTTGTTGAAATGTTTGCTTGAGGATATTTAGAATATTACCTTTCTCCATAATGAACTCCTTTTTTTTCCGGAAAATGAATTGTTTGCACAAAATAATTTAACGGATATTAAGGGAATTTTCCATAATTTATTGATATTTTATATAATTAATCCCGAACACCTATGCGCAGTGGAATTATACTCTGTATCCCGCCACGCCTCACAAGGATGGGGTAAGCACAGAAAGTTATTTTTTCGCCGCTCTTTAATTCTAAAAAAAAGGTAATGTAAATGAAAATAACTTTAAGCAAGCTTTCATGTGAAAGCTTTGTTAAATTATTGCTATGTAAAAGAAATTTGATATTTTTTATATTTCTAGGACTCGCTGTTCAAGCTAATTCAACTTTAGTCCACGCAGAAGCTAATTTAGACCGATTATTGTATCTTATTGCTGACGTACCTGAAGGTGAATGGATAAAGGTTAACACTAATAAATTTCAAGATGTCTGGACGCCTACATCATTGAGACCCTTAGCTGGCCCGTCAAATCCATTTCCTGAAAAAATTATTTCAGCCTGGAGTAGTTTTGCATGGGACAGTACTCGCGGAGATTTGATTATTTACGGAGGAGGGCATGGTAATTATTCAGGTAACGACGTTTACCGCTGGAGAAGTGCAACTCAGCAATGGGAACGTGCATCACTGCCTAGTCAAGTTACCGTCGATACTGCAAATCAAGATGTAACAGTAGATGGTCCCGATTATTCACCAGCTTCAGCCCATACTTATGACAATAATGTGTATTTGCCTAATATTGATAGATTTATGACTTTTGGTGGAGCAAAATACGGCTCATCCGGTGCCTATGCGATGGACAGAGGTGATGGAAAATTTCGACCTACAGGCCCTTACATTTTTGACCTTAGCAAAGCCGATGCAAATATGGTAGGAGGGTTAACAGGTTCTCATGTAATGCGTGTGGCAGCTTTTCCTGAAATATTAGGCGGTGAAATGTGGAAAAATCGTGACATCTATAAAAATTTAGGTATCTCCCCAATGAAACCGAGTACTTTTATTGATGGCACGACTGCAGTCGTTTCTGAGTTTGGCGTTGATGTGGTTTACGTCACTGCACCGGTTAATCAAAGCAGTACTCAGTATTTATATAAGTATACTGTTAACTCATTGAATGACCCAACGCAGGACACCTGGGAACAAGTAGGTATCGAATTTGATGCATTCAATGGCCAAGGTGCAGGTGCATTTGATAGTGAATTGAATTTATTTGTTAGATCGGCTAATTCTGCATTAACTTACTGGGATTTGAGTGCGGCAGGACCCTCTAATCGTAATCGCAACTTCCGACCAACTTCAATAGGGGAAACCTTTACACTTAGCGGTGCATATGGAATGGATTACGATGTGACTCGAAATCAATTTCTTTTTTGGGGAGGAGGGGGAAAGGTATGGGCACTTAAATCACCGGGGACAGTTTCGCCAACCGGATGGACAGTAACGAAGCAACCTACTCCTACAACATCCGTCCCTGCCACAATAATCCCAACGGGTGTTTTAGGTAAGTGGAAATATATTGCGCAACTTGATGCATTCATAGGCCTTGCAAATTCTAATGAAGGGAATGTATGGATATACAAGCCTATTGGATGGAAAAATCCTATAACTGGAGAACAGTACCTTTCTCCTGAAATAACAACGCGTGCATTAGACTCGACCTTATTAGGTGATACGTATTCCAGCACACTTAAGGCCTATGGAAGCGCCAGTCCTTTTATCTGGAGTATTATTGCAGGCAACCTTCCTAATGGGTTAATCTTAGATGAGACAGGCGTGATAGCTGGCATCTCTGAAATAGTTGGAATTTATTCTTTTACAGTGCAAGTGACTGACCAAGAAGGTAGCACGGCTGTACGTGACTTCAGTTTAGAAGTCAAAGATATCCCTACAACATTCGCATTATTTAAAGACGATTTTAGTCGAGGTACATTAGGTGACTGGTCTCAATTGAAATCAGGGCAAATACGAATGGTTAATGACCCAACTGAAGGCTGGGTTATTCGCAAAAGTGGAGCAGATGATCCAAACGGTGGATGGGTAGCGTTAGATGCAACTGTTGGCGATTTCGAACTGGTCATCTATACGCGCAAAGTTAATACCGTTGGAGGTAGCTGGATTCGCTACAGTGTAACGAATGAATGGGGTAATGGATATGGCGTCTATTTAAGCTATAACAGCAGTGATCTCGGTGTAGAGCGTAGAGATAATTGGTTTTCCATCGTTAAGCAGACCGCAGAAGGAACTTTACCTGGCGGAATGCAGCTAGGTCAATGGTACACTCTGCGAATATCACGTCAAGGTGATCAAATAACGACAGAGGTTTTTGCAGATCGAATCATTCCTAGCTCTGAAATACCTTTGCTGCAAACAACAATGACTGACGCGAAACATCAGAATTTAACGCAGATTAATATTAATGGTGGCAGAGATTTCGATACTGGGTTTGTTCAACTTTCAGAACAACCTGTAATCGTAGAATTAGCAGTGAAAACAGACTCCTTGCCAAACGTAAATGTAGGCGATACCTATCTTCAAGAACTCACCGCAATAGGAGGATTACCTACTTATACCTGGGACATAATCGCAGGAAGCTTGCCTGACGGTTTGGTACTTGGAAGTTCAGGACAGATATCAGGTATTGCTAATGTACCAGGCATCTACACATTTACGGTACAGGTCACAGATGCTGAAGGTGCAATTGCAATAAGCAAATTAAGTGTAACTTCTGAACAGACAGTGATAGATGAACTAGTGATTACGACTGATTCACTCGCAAGTACAGTGGTAGATTCACCCTATTCTTATGAGCTTGCCGCAGTAGGCGGCATTCCTGAATATACCTGGGAAATAGTTGCAGGAGCATTGCCTGAAGGGTTAGTGATGAACTCTAGTGGGCAAATATCTGGCACACCTTATATAGTGGATGAATATTTCTTTACCGTACAAGTGTCTGACCAGAATAATACCCTTACATTACAAGAGCTAAGTTTGGCAGTGAATGACGTACCTAATACCTCCTTTGAGGATGACTTTAACCGTAGTGACTTAGGTGACTGGTCTCAATTGAAATCAGGGCAAATACGAATGGTTAATGACCCAACTGAAGGCTGGGTTATTCGCAAAAGTGGAGCAGATGATCCAAACGGTGGATGGGTAGCGTTAGATGCAACTGTTGGCGATTTCGAACTGGTCATCTATACGCGCAAAGTTAATACCGTTGGAGGTAGCTGGATTCGCTACAGTGTAACGAATGAATGGGGTAATGGATATGGCGTCTATTTAAGCTATAACAGCAGTGATCTCGGTGTAGAGCGTAGAGATAATTGGTTTTCCATCGTTAAGCAGACCGCAGAAGGAACTTTACCTGGCGGAATGCAGCTAGGTCAATGGTACACTCTGCGAATATCACGTCAAGGTGATCAAATAACGACAGAGGTTTTTGCAGATCGAATCATTCCTAGCTCTGAAATACCTTTGCTGCAAACAACAATGACTGACGCGAAACATCAGAATTTAACGCAGATTAATATTAATGGTGGGCGGGATTTTGACACCTCATACATTGCATTAATAACACCATAGTCGAATAGTCAGTTTTGTAAATAAGTACAGCGTTGATTAATTCAGTGCTGTACTTAGTTTTTACTTCAGGTATACCTAATGATATAATTCACCCAACCTTCCCTCCTCCATAAAAATATGATGGCCACGCCCAGGGTATTTCGAGGCTTGCCAGACTCGATTTAGGAATGAGCGACGTAATAACTTCCCTGTTTGGCGCTCGGCGTCATCTCCTGAGCTGCTCATTTTTTT
>CAYUAI010000145.1:4195-6625 GCA_964442745.1 uncultured Chromatiales bacterium | reverse complement strand
AGCAAGGCAAAAACCTCTAAAAAAGGTATCTATTTAATCCGGTCACGCCATAATAGGTTGAAGACAGGACGGCACATTGCCCTCACCCGAATATATCGGAGTAACAGAGGGAAGCGACAATGGTGGAAAAATATTTGATTAAATTCGCCACGCACTCATTAATGAAGAGTTTTTTGGCGATAAAGCCTACCAAAGGCCTGATGCAAAAGAAGTTGAGGAAGAATAAAATTTAATCGCATTGACCCCCATTAAAAAAGAGAAAGGGCAAATCAACCATTCAGGACGAAACAAAGTAATTTTTTGATCACAATCAGGACAACAGAGGAGTCGTGGCCAACGCACATGAATAAACACTCTTTTTTCGAGAATGGGGATAGATTCTATGACGTTTTCCTGACAATGCCCATGGCTCTGATGCCAGGCCTATTGCAATGGGAGCAACTCTCCTCTATTGCTGTAGTTGTGTGTAAGGCCTTATTTACGATAAAATGTCTAGTATGTAGGTCGGATTAAAAGCGAGCTACAATAATCACCGCAGAGACCTGTGGATTTGTGTTTCTTTCGCTGTTCTCAGTGAGAACATTTCTTGCATAACCTGGCGTACCAGGGATTCGGAAATTCGTGTTGCGATAAATAATGAAATTACTTATTAGTTTGGATTATGAGCTATATTTTGGTTCAAATACCGGCAGTATTGAGCGTTGCCTTATTTTGCCTACAAATGCATTAGCTGAAATTTTAATGCCTTATCATACAAAACTATCATTTTTTGTTGATGTTGGGTTTTTATGTGCGTTAAAGCAGCAAGGCAAACATAACTCATCATTAATGAAGCAGTATGATCAAGTTGCTAGGCATTTGGATTTATTGGCCAGACGAGGGCATGATATTCAGCTGCATGTGCATCCTCATTGGGAAGATTCATTTTTTAGAAATGATGAATGGAGCATCAATATTGAGCGATATCGCTTGCAAGATTTCGAAGCAGCGGAACAAATTAACATTGTTAATCGATATAAAGAAACATTACAGTCATTAACGGATAAACCTGTGTTTGCCTATCGTGCAGGTGGTTGGTGTTTACAGCCCTACGAGCAAATTCATTATGCATTAAAACAAGCTAATGTATGGCTTGATAGCACGGTTTATTACCAAGGCATTTCTAGTGACCCCATACGTTGGTTCGATTTTACTCAGTCAATCGATAAAGATTTTTGGTATTTTTCTACCGATCCAGTCCAAGAAGATCTCATGGGGGAAAGCCTGGAAGTTCCGATCAGTTCAGTCCTGGTGAATCCATTATTTTTCTGGAAAATGGTCGTAATCAAAAAAATACTGAAGAATAAAAATCATATGGCCTATGGCAATGGTAAATCGATGATCGCAGATAAGAGATATTACTTACGGTTACTGTCGCAATTTTCCTACAGTGTTGTGTCAATTGATGGTTTAAAGGTGGACCTAGTTGAGAAAGCATTAAATCAAAAAATACAAGCAAATGCTGATTTATTGAATGTGATGGGGCATCCGAAATCTTTAACACCTTATTCTATAACCCGTTTTGGTGATTTTGTTAACAAGTACCAAGATTTACTTGAGCCGATTACTTATCAGCATTTTTTAGGCTATGAAAAATCTGGAGCGAGTCGTTAAAGCGTGAGTCATCGATTAAATAAGCAATAAAAACAGTTGGCTCAACATGGATTCCGGAGTCTTATTCGACCACTTGCAGTAAAAGAGCTAATTTGGACAATAATTTACGGATTTAGCACACAATACAATCATTTTCTGCTTGCAATTTAACTAAGCCAACCGTTACAGTCTGTAATTCATCCACGCCCCTGGAATCCATATTGAGCCTCTCTTAAATGGCCAGGTAAAATAACTGGCATCTCATCTTCAGTCTTTATTTGTGCTTTGTTGTTCTCTAAAGCCCGACAGTATTGGTTGGTGCAAAATTTAGCCGTGCTGAGGAAAAAGTAGTTAAATTCTTTATGAGGCTGTGTATATTTTTGTTTGTGAAAGAAAAATAATTTTCATAAAGGGTGGATTATGCGCCCCGAAATTCTGGCACCAATCGTGCTTACTAAGGTTTTGCAGGCTTAAAAGTAAGTCAAGTCAGCATATGCTAATTGACTTACTTTTAAGCCTAGGAAACCATCATATCACTTTTTTGTGAAAGTCATTACATCGTTTTGTGATGAAGATTCAAGGTGAAATATAATTGTTGATACCGTATATTGTGATCAATGATGGATGGTTAAAATGACGTGTACTTACAAAAAATTACATTATGCGTACTTACAATAACATTAGTCTAATTGCACTGATCTGTTTTCTTTCTTTTTTTGCAAGCTACATTGAAGCAAAAACATTTTTAACCTTACGCTGGAGTGCGCCAATAACCAATGAGCTAGGTGAAGCCGTTGA
>CAYUAI010000145.1:0-4095 GCA_964442745.1 uncultured Chromatiales bacterium | reverse complement strand
GCCACGATCGATAATGACGGTCTCTTAAGTTATACACCCAATGGTGGTTTTGTCGAGGCTGACCAAGTGAGTTATCGTGTGACAGATGCCAATGGCGATGACTCAACGGCAGTGGTCACGATTGATGTACAAGATGTGAAATTCTCTCTTTTAACCTTAGGTTGGAATGCACCAATGACCAATGAGCTAGGAGAAGCCATTGAGCTTTATCAGATTGGAGGGTATCGAATTTATATGAAAGGAAATCTTGGTAAAATGGAGCTAGTTGCCCAAATTGATGATTCGAATATCATGGAATATGTGTTCGAGAGCTTAGCGCCAGGGAGTTATGAGATAGCGGTGACAGCTTTTGATCTTGATGGTGTGGAAAGCGGGTTTTCTGAAATTATAGGGATAAATATTGAATAAGTGAGTTAAGTTTTTCTCAGGTTTAGTTTTTCTTTAGACATGCCTACAAGGATGTAGGCAATGAGAGCAGGAGACATTTTCCGAGAAAAACCCCGAGCCTCCTTGCCGTAAGTGGCCTTTTTAATTGAAAAATGTTTCAAGGAAAGTTAAAGATGAGAAAAAAATACGCAGGTAATTTAATTTTTATTCCTAATAATTTAGGATTGAAGTTCCACACAGCTATGTATCATCGACAACAGGATACGAACAGGTTTTTTAGACACATGTTATGCTATATTACTTATCAATTTCCAATGTTTACTTTTTCAAGCTTAGGTGATAATAATGAATAAATTTTCTTGTCAATGGTTATTTAATGTGATCGTCTTAATTGGATGCTCAAGTGCATTAGCTTACGAACCACCATTAGGTATTCCAGATCCCACTTGGGGCGCACTACATCCCATCGAGACGGCCGCGCCCTCTTGGCCAGAGGGCTGGCCCTCGTCAGAAGTCGTGGATCATTACTATCTTGATAACACGCATCCAAACGCAACGAATACGAAAAATCCCTACGGATATCCGGATAAACCGAGATTAACGACGCCCAAAAAATATTTTTCGGCAGGTACGTATATAGAAATCAATGGAGGGCCTTATACGTCGCTGACTGAGAATAGGCTTCAAATGTCATGTACTGAAGATAATCCCTGTTGGCTCCGAGGTGGATCTGAGACGAACAAAACAAAGATTCAACCAAGAATAGAAATTACTAATTCTTCGTATTTTATCATGGAAAATCTTGATTTTGATGGCGGTGATAATGAGGCTTTGAAGATTTTAGGCGACAACACTCACCATATTGCATTTAGAAACTCGATTATCCAGAACAGAAAGTTTCTTTCTTCTACTGCTGGGATTCATATTTTGCCATTTCATGGTGGGAAAGTTCATGATGTGGTGATTTACAATAATATATTTAGGGAGCTTGGGGATTGGCTTACCTTGAATGATGAGGACTTTCATGGGATCAATCCAACCTTATGGGGGCGCAATAGCACGACCGAAGAATTTAATATATGGATTTTAAATAATGAGTTTTATCATCTTAGTGGAAATGGAGTTCAAGTCAATGCCGGGAACTTTAAAGACAGTTATAAGTATTTACATCATATTTATATCGGTCAGAATACGGCTTATGAGAATCGCCAATCGGGTTTTTGGTCAAAACAAGCGAGCCATGTCATCATTTCCGAAAATGTAGCTTACAAGCATCGATCCCATGGTAAGCAACCCGGTGATGGTATCGGTTATCAATATGGGCCAGATAACTTATGGATAATTTTTAATACCATTTATGATAGCAATAACGGTATACGACAATCCGACACAGGAGTTGATAACCCTATGCGCAGCTCATACATTATTGGCAACTTGATTTATAATATTCATCCTGAAGCCTCGGTTGATTATAATCCTATTAACGGCTTTAGGTACGGTCAAGCGGTTAATTTATGGCATGGCAATATGAAGCGTTATATTGTAGATAATACATTTCATGATACGAATGGCGGTATTAATGTGAATTATGCAGGACACGCTTTTATTTCAGGCAATATTATTTCAGGTCGACACGCTCAAGATACGCATATTAGTGTCGCCCAGGATTCTGGCGAGGTAATTTTGGCAAACAATCTATTTTATGATGCGGATAATGGCTTACGAATATACATGAAACCCACATTATATACCGATTTGGCCAGCCTAACTGCAGGCGCTAACCAGTGTGTTGGCTGCCAAGTTACTGATCCAATGTTTGCTTATCCTACAGATCCTGGTTCTAATTTTAATTCCGATTCCGATCCCGATTTTAGATTAAAAGCTGTTTCACCCGCCATCAACGCTCGTGTTGGCGATAATGCGAATGATGTGTATGCTAAGTTCCAAAGTTTGTATGGCATTGATATTCGCAAAGATCGATCGAGAACGAAACGCACAAAGGGACTTGCTCGAGATATTGGTTCATATGAATACACTACACTGAGTGCGCCAAGCGGGCTTACCCTGAATTGATGGGGAAGTGTAAATACTAACCCGGTGTTATTTCTGGTTAGTATTTACACTATTTGTTGCTATGTTTTTTCAGGCAGGTTACGCGTAACATATACTCTTAATCCTATCCCTATTATCGCCCACATGCTAACAGAGCTTTCTTTCGGATAAAATGATTGAGCGCCAATAGAAGCCAGAATAAAGCCTAGTAATACCGATAGGCATATCGCCCCTACACTACTAATATATTTATCCTCAGATAATAATAGTCTGATAAAGTACACCGTAATTAAAAAAAATAATAATAAAATTGGAAATGCTCCGATAATTCCATTATCCAGAAGGATCTCTAGATAGGCGTTGTGTGGATGCGGGAATCCTTCATTAAACCCTTCTGCAAGTTCAAGACTTAACCCTGATGATTGCATACCTCTCCTCCCGTAACCAAATAGGATAGACTCTTCTGCTTTCTCTAGAACATATATCCAGGCGAATGCTCTTCCTGAAGTTATCGTATAGAGGTCAATTTCGCTTGGTCCAAATTTATCTTCAATTGCATCGCGCACACCTTCTTTAGCAAAATGTGATTCATCATCCTCATCGAACCCCTGAGTAATTCTTTCGCCAACACTTGGCAGTAAGATAAGTGATATCAATACAAGTACAGGAATAATCAATAAAAGTTTCCTCCATTTTACCACCCCTAATATCAACGCAATCATGAAGAACGAACCATAACCCGTGCGTCCTCCAGTTAATGCAAGTGAGAGAAATAAGACGACAAACGAAATTAACAAAAAAAACGCTTGTGTCTTTGAAACGATATTACGCAAAAAAAATGTGGCCCAAATTGCACCAGAAAGCATCATGGCTAAATCTGTACGAAAATAACCAATATCTCTACCTAGAACTCTAGCGGCCCTAGCTTCAAGGGTGGATGCATCCATGATAAATGATAAGGGCATAAGCTTGATAATCTGTACGGCCAAGATGACATGCAGAATAACCACCGCTATAATCCCCAGCTTTACTCTGTTTTTGTCTTTTGCTCCATCAAAAAATAATATCATTGGTATCATATATTTCACCGTGTTTATCACATCATCTATGAATAAACCGGATTTGGATTGGTTAAAGCCAGAGAAATAAATGCTAAATTCATTAATCGTATCAATTCTAGCAATTTCACGGAAATAACCGGTTAAAATAACAATGAGAAAAAGCCCGAAGAGCGCTTTGATGTGATTGGGTAATTTTATTTCACTGGAGTTCTTAACTTTATCGAAGAACCAAGCAAGTAATATGAATAATAACAGCATGTTCCATGGGTTAAGGCCTGGTACGCCAAATAATTGTTTTGGCATATCAGGTCGTTCCAGCACGGCTAATAATATTATTAAGCCACACAATGATTTGTACCAATCTTTCCATGCATATATGCATAAAAATGAAATGAGTATTGATAACAATGAATACCTAAACATTATTTTGAATCCTATAAATCGAGCAGTATTATAATACGGTAACTGTTTGAAAGGAATTAAAAATGAAGCGCAAAAAACTCAGTGATAACTTCAAACTCATCGTCGAGACTAAACGATTTATAGTGGACCCCAAAGTCAAGACAGTTATTCTAAAAAATAAGATATAAAGTTA
>CAYUAI010000144.1:3553-6740 GCA_964442745.1 uncultured Chromatiales bacterium | reverse complement strand
TAGCCGTTCATTGAATAATCTATCTTCCATTATCAAACGCCTCTTTGACAAGCTTTTTTAGAAGTTCTACATAATTATCGTCGGAGATCAGCCGCTTAATTTGCTTTGTAAATATTGGTGTTTCCAATATAACCATATAATAAATATATATACGTCAATGACGGATATGTCAACCCCGATCAAATAAGGTACTCATCCTCATTTACTAAGCCCCTACGCCACGTTCGAATAAATTTTCCGGGGTGATAACCAAATGCCCATTACTCGAAAGCCAAGCGCGGCATATATACTTTGCACATACAGCATGTATTCCCATTTCTTTTTATTTGAATCGGAAAAAACGTCTTTGCCGTTGATCGAAAAAAGTAGCATGTCTTCTTGGATCGCCTGTGGGAAACTGTTGTCACCATTTAACTGATTGGCTTTTTCAAGGCAATCTTTGATCGTTGGCGGCAGCGATTTCAAAGCACGGATGAGCTGATCTTTATCAATGGCTTTATAACTTGGCATTTGCAGTCTATCTGAATTGAGATTCACCATGGTTTGCATATCCAATCCGACAAACGGAGGTACTTCATCAATCAAAGTGATATCAAAGGCGCTGGGTTCAAGTAACAACTTAAATAAATCCGTCAGTAAATTTTCTTTTAAATGAGGCACCACACAACCGGCCGGCAAGGTGATGACTCGGCGGCCTTGTTTGGTTAAAAAATTACGTTTTTCTACATCTGCTAACATGGTTTCATAGTTCGCGTGATAGGCTTTGCCGTCGATAAAAATCGTAATGGTTTCACCTTCAGTAGTTTTTATTTCAAAATCGGGTCGAGTGACTTCATTGCCCGCCATATCAAATACACTGTTTTGTGTCTCGAAGTGAATGCCGCGTTGTATCAAAAATTGTTTAAACACTTCTTCTGCTGGGCTTTGCTTATCCACTTCAGGTCGCTCGTTAATGATTTTTTCTTGATAGGAAAGACCGGTGGCGGTGTATTTTTTCAATGTGTCGAACAGCGGTGTTTTTTCGTCACGGACAAATACACCTTTGTTCATCAAATGATGCTGGCGCTGGTTATCATAACTTTTAATGCATTCGTAGCAGCTATCTTCGCAGCAGGATTTTAACGTCAGACGTTTCGCTTCATCAAGTATTTGATCCCAATAACTCCATAGTAAGTCAATGACGCCGCTACCGCCTTCCTCCGAGTCCAAAAACATCAAGTCAATTTTCTGGTATTGATTATTTTTTTCATCCCTTGACGCTATTTTATCTAATACAATATTCAACGAACGGCTGCGATTATTAAGATGTAATACACGTGTCGCTGATCGCTTAATGATCTCGCTAAAGGTGGTGTAAAATACAGTGGTATCGACACTCATATGGCTAAGTAAATCCATGGTCGATGCCAGTGGCAGTTTCAAAATCATGGCTTGACCTTTGCTAAACACCGTGGGGATAAAGGGTTCATAAGTGGTGGTTTCTGCTTCGGTAAGCGTTAATTTAACTGCATAAATACCGCCCTCTCTTTTTTCTTTGTAAACCGGCTGAATACCCGGTGACGAGTTATCCTGAGTGGTGAGAATCGTCACGGTACGTATTTGCGACTCAGGGGTTAAATGTCGATAGACTTCCACCCCGTTAAGTTGTTGGTGAGCAAAGGCTTCATCGGCATAGGGAACTCCGATTTTGCGTATATCCTGGGCAACGTATTTATGTTTACGATTTTCGCGTGCATCACTAATGACCTCAAGCTGGGTGCCCATGGCTTGTTCAATTTCCACCAATTTGGGTTGACTCAATCCTTCTTGGCCTGAGACTAGAATATTATTTCCACAAAAAGCACATTCCTCGGCACCGGGTGGACTCAGCTGGGTACAACCTTTGGTGCAAATGCCCCAGGCTTTATTGTCATCTTCGTTGTTGGATAATTTAGCCAGATAGCGATCCACTTGATATACAAAGCCATGACCATAAATGCGTTGCTCCGGTGAAAATTCACGTAAGGCTAATGATGAAGATCGCGCATAGGAAAGGGCCACGCTAGCCTCGCCACCTTGGTCCAAGGTACCCTTAAATTGAGTGGTGCTGCCTGGGAAATCAAAATTAGGCAAAAAACCGCTAGCACCCAAGTAACTTAATGGGTAGGTCGAGGTATCGCCCCGAGTATTTTTTTGCAAGTAGGACTTAGTATAAGTCATCAACTGACGAATGGCTTTGAATTTTTTCTCTCGCTCTGCCATCGGTAAAGTGGCTGATAATTTATCAAGTTCAGCAATTTCGGTCAAATGGGCTTTAACCATGACCTGGTATCGTTCCCCTTCATTTTCAAAGCGAGTCGCCCAAGCCTCGGGGGTGGCAAAAGCATAGATACGTCGACGCATGGCTTCAAAGCGCTTTGGATCGCTTGCTTTTAGGTTTTTCCACAAGCCATCAGACAACATCGTAATATAACGTTCGACGGCGATTCGGATAAGATCTTTTCTTTGTTGCAGTATTTTACGCCAGTTTTGTGGCGAACCGATCAGCAAATGGTGATCAGTTTTGGTCACTTCATTGAATTCATTGACCAGTAAATTTAAATCCACCAAATCCCCCCACCACTGGAACCGCAGCGCTGGGTTCGCCTCGCCATGATCCACCGCCAGTAACTCAAGAATCAAACCTTGAATATGGCGTTTAATAATCGACTCGTTTTCGCAAGGTAAACCTGGCGGCAGGATTTCGCCCGAGACCATCATGGTGGGGTTTTCATAAAAGATCAAATCATGGCTGCGTTGACCGCAATAGGTTAACAGCAATGCCCGTTTGGGGTCGCGCCCGGCTCGACCGGCTCGTTGGGCATAATTGGATGGGTCCGGTGGCACACTCCGGTGAATAACAATGGGCAAATCAGGCAAATCTACCCCCACTTCCAAGGTAGGGGTGGCCACTAAGGCGTTATATTTTCCTTGGCTAAAGTCCTCGATAATCGCTGAAGCGTGGGCCGCGCCAAGCATACCATTGTGTTCCGATCCGCGAATCAAACGCGGTTTTTCGGCAAAGGTTCGCTGATAAAGTTGCCGGTAATAGTCGCCTAATGGATATACAGCGGGTTGCCAATATTCATCTTTCTTACCGGTCGGTGTTTCCGCCAGGGGATAACCGGTCGGCACACACAGTACCCGTTGACTTCGGCTAGATTTATAA
>CAYUAI010000144.1:0-3453 GCA_964442745.1 uncultured Chromatiales bacterium | reverse complement strand
GTATTGTAGCGGGTATATTGATCCATGATATCCCATTGCGCCCGATCAGCGATTTTTCTTAACATCCAATAGGCGAGGGTGAATAATGCATGGCCTGATAAACCGAGTTCAGGGTTGTCTTGCGCATAGGATTCAAACAAGTCTGGCTCAAAACCCTTTAGCTTCCAAGCTAAAATACCCGCGTTTAATAAACTCGATTCACCGGCAAGTACTCCGGTCATTTCGATCAATAACACCTTAGAGAAAATTTCCAAACACCATTGACCACGGTCGGTATGGAATAACTCCAGGTGTTCTCGTAGCTTTTGAATTTCTTCACTAGATTTGCTGGCCTTGATACTTTGATTATCCATGAGCCAGTTCTTGTATTCGATAATTTGTTTTCTACCGATATCTTTTTGTTCTCGCCAATCTACCTGTAATACATCGCGAGGGATTAAATCGATCAAAGTTGATTTAGCAATGTTATATTTGTCGGGTAAAGGCTGCTTTCCCCAATATTTCCCTTCGCTGATAGACAGCAAAATTCTGGCGGCCAAATCAAATTTATGTGCGTTGTTACTGACGGGTGAATTGATTTCTTGTAATAATGACCAAACCGTCTTATCACTATTTTTATTCGCTTCATGGAGAAAGGTGGCAATGGCTCGACGAAGATTAAGACGCCGATGTCGGTCGGTAATAAAACCCGCTAAATAGGACGTTTCTTGGCGATTATCACAAAAGAACAACAGCCGCCGTTCACTTTCAAGATCTAAGTGAGTTAATAGTGAAGCGCTATAAATACTTAAGTCCGTCGCGGCTCCAGATCGTGGTGTGGCAATGACCATTCTGCCACGTGAGGTAGCACTGCAAACCGGGCAGCTTGCACTATCGGCGACAGGCGGCTCATTTTTTTTGCGTTGGCGTATTACGCGTATTAGGCTAACTTCGCCCTGTGATGCCGTACCCAACCGAGGTCGGGCTCTTAATGCACCCGGTTCGCCATAAATAACCCATGCCTCTTGTTGCCATGATTTATTCTCAAATACCGATAGGTCAAGATCATGCGCTTGATGGAAAAAAATAATTTCCTCGCCTTCGTCTAACGGATGGTCTTCGTAAAAAGCCGGTAACGGTTTAAACTCGCCACACTCGCCATCATCATTGGTCGGGATATATAAACCACCCCAAGCTTGATGACCACATTTATGACACATCACAAAATTAGTCGCCGGTGCCGCCAGGTTGGCTAATTTTTGCTCGGATACCAGCGTCTTTTTATCGAAGGTCCAAAATATTTTTGGCTCTTGACGTGAAAAAACATGTAATCTCAAACCCAGTGCTGGAAAGCGAGTATGCTGGCGTTCGCTAAACGCGTGAGAACATAAGACCAACAGACCTTCTAAAATATCACCATTTAAACCTAATTTAGCACTAAAGCGCTGTTTGGCGATGGACAAACTGACGACCGGTTCGGCCTCTTGGCCCGATGTATCAGTTAAAATAACGTCAGGCAGTTCTTTGGCGATTTGTTCGATCGCGGGATAAAATTGTTCGCCCCAACATCCATAAGGTGACTCCTTATCCTTATCCGGATCTGGCGCCGGGGCTAATTTGATATCAAAGTATAATTTAGCTATATCATGCAGTGCTTCTGGAAACTCACGCTCTAAGCTCGTACCCAAGGATTTTGTGTCAATATCGCGAAATCGATCAAATGTGTGTGGCTTAGCGAGTGTTAAATCTTCATACTCATCTTGCAATAACCATTCTTGATCTTTAGGGAAATCCAGCCCAAATAATTGAGAGAAGAACATTCTCATTTTTTCTTTGGGTGGGTTATCGGTATCGTTAATGGCGGTTTCGTCTAGCGTGTTGCTCGGTGCTTTTTGCATCAAGGTCGCAGACGTAGCAATAGGGAGGAAACTTTCAGCACCAATATGCACGCGTAACCGCGCTAACAAACAAGCAATCTCTAATCCCAAGGTGCCGGTATAAATATGCGCCTCATCCAGAATTAAATACTTTAAATCAATATTGTTAAACAAACCCTGGTCATCCGATCGCAATAACATATATTCCAACATTTTGTAATTGGTTAATAAAATATGCGGAATCGTTTCACTGTGTTGCGGATCGACAAACACGCTATCGGGATCAATGTTAGGGTCAATGGATTTAATTTTCTTGAGGATTTTAGCTTTGAATTCAGCCGAGGGTTTTTTGAAGGTGCCGTTATAAATCCCCACCCGAATGCCGGTGCCTTTGGTGTATTTTAAAATTCGAAAAAACTGATCTTCCACCAACGCATTCATCGGATATAAAAACAACGCGCCGACTCGGTTCGGTCCCTTTTGAAAACCTTGCTTGAGTAATCCGTCGATGACCGGAATAATAAACGATTCGGATTTACCCGAACCGGTGCCGGTAGAAATCACCGTGGGGATATTGTGTTGAATATTATGCCAGGCCTTATACTGATGGATATAGGGTTCCTTAAGATAAGGCTCATCGGTAAACAGGTTATCCTGCAGACTTTGATGGAATGTGGAGATATCGGCGGATTTTTTCTTGCGACTGCGCACCACTTGAATCACCGGATCTTGAAAAAGTGCCCCTGGCTCACTCATAATGCAACGCAATTGCTCATCTAACGCCATCATACCGCGTTCTGCAAACGGATATTTAGTACTGATGTAGTTGATGAAATCTTTTTTCAGATGATTGAGAATCGATAAAGGTTGCATAAAATATCCTGTCGCGTGTTAAGCACGTTGCAATCAAAAAATGGAGGTTGATTTATACGCGTGAGTGCTGTCACCCCATTTTTTTCAATGCTATTAAAGACAAAGCTAAATGCAAACGTTAAGCCAGATCCCCCCTGTGTCAGGATAGTTGTCTGGTGACTTGAATGAGGAATAACTAAGACAACAAGGATTGTTTTCGCTGAAGGAAAGCTACTCGTTGGATTGATGATGGTAACACCTCATAAGCCAACCCGAATGATGAGTTAGAGTTCATGGGCTTGACCCTTTTTTTTGTTTTATGGGTTCTGCGGCTTGTGAAAAATGAATTCCTTTGGTTTATTGCTCATTAACTCTTTTCAACACACTTTGTTTAAGTTGAGTTGAGGAAGTAGCCCAACAATACCAAGCGCGATTAATGGTCCTGAATCAGCGACAATAATTTTATTTGCCAAGTATTTTTAGCTCCTGATCTAATTCATTAGCCTCATAATCAACCACAGCAATGCCCATTGCCCCTAGCTTTTGAATAAAGCTTTCTAAGGGTGTGTTGGCGATTTTTGCGGCATCGACAAGTGTAGACACACCTTCCTCGAATAATTTGGCGGCGAGTCGAATATGCAATCCGTGATGTAATAAAGCCTCATCAAATGGAATAGATAATGACACAGGTTGGCAGCAATTCTAAATTCATAGCCTTTCAATTTAATTTTCATCCCTTCTGGTT
>CAYUAI010000143.1:0-6843 GCA_964442745.1 uncultured Chromatiales bacterium | reverse complement strand
TACGATATTTATCCTAAACTGTAAATGGATCTAAAAGTTGAACCTTATTCATCGTTGTTTTAAAATACCTCGGCTGATACAAATTACACCGTTCACACGCACTCGCGCTGTAATAAACGCGGTCCGTTAAATAATAAGTAAAATTGCCCGTCACAGCAATACTGTGTTTGTTTTGCGGAAAATTTTTTAGGCTCTATATAGATTCCAGCGTCGCAGAAAAATCAAAAGCTAAAACAGTCGGATTGAACAAACTGCAAGCAATATAGGAAGACGAAGAGGTCAAGTATCATATTGAATGATATTGATTTCAATATGATACTTGACCTCTTATCTCTTGTCTCTGGCATACGCAGTTTTATTGGGGCCACGCACTGACATCAGTGAAGATTGGTCTGAATAAGACGTTGTAAGAAGATGGGTTTCATTTATCGGTTGATTATCGGCATTGATAGGGCCGTCGCTCTATGTAAATATCGCTGTCAGCCATGTAGAGTGGATTAAACGTAGTGAATCCACCGCGATGAGCGATGTGATAACGTTCCAATGTGGCATTTTCGCTGCGCTTAATCCACCCTACGAATCTGCCTTCCCACGCAGGAGTATATAGGAACGAGTCATCGGGAAGTTATCACGTAGCCCAGTCCCTACAAACAATTGACGGGCGTAGCTAGATTAGATAACCGTAACCCATGCATCGGTTGTTGCTCGACATGGGAGACCTTTGTCGGTATGTCAAAATCACTAAGGCGGCTCGCTAATAGGGTATCGGGTGTGGATGCTAAGCCATCACGGGAACTTACCACAAAGCGGCTTTGATTACTGGCGGTACGAGATATACAAGAATTGTCTAATAAACTTGAAACATCTAAATATAATTCAGGTAATGCTAACAATCCCGTCGTGGCATCAACTTCAGGTGTAACGATATTGACTTGACCATCAATACCTTGCTCTGATGACGCATTAATCACCGTGTCTGAAAAAATAAGATGTGAATAGGCATTGATATCAATGTTGCCACCCTCGCCTTGTTTGGCTGTAGCGAGAATTTTGCTGGCCCCGGTAATGACAACCAGGTTTTTATGAACGCGATCATTGATTGTAATATTACCACCACCGCCCTGGCCTTCGGCTACCGAGGTGGTAATGGTGCTGTCATTTAAATGAAATAAATTGTTAGCTTGAATTACGATGTCACCTGCGTTGGCTCCTACCGTACTTAAACTGACTTGGCTTTGATTGTCCATGGTAAAACGTTCACTGGCATTGATGGTGATGCTGCCGGATTGGGCGATATCTCTGTCACCAAACAACTCTGGAAATATTGAGCTACTTTCAGCGAGTATTTTTCCGGCATTGCGTATTTCAATTTTTTTTGCATTGATAATGATATCCCCTCCAGTACCAAATACAGTGGTATCCGCATTGATTTCCGCTGGATTGGGTTTGGGCTGAATATCATTACCACTGGAAAGATTCACTTGAGTTTGTCCTTCTCCTATAATTTCAATGTCATTAGCCGTAATGGTGATCGTCCCTCCTGAAGCGTCACCAGCGGTTTGATTCGTAATACTCCCTCCCTGGCTTATGCGCAAAACCTCTAAGGTTAAATTAATATCTCCGGCTCGGGCTTTGCTGTTACCTTGTTCGTCTTGATCACCAAATCCTGCGTTGGTGGCTTGTATTCTTCCCGCTTGGTTCAAATTCAACGTAGAAGCCGTAATGGTGATATCGCCAGCAATACCACCATCTGAGGCACTGCTGCTAATTCGACTAAATTCATCACGCGATGTATCCATCTTAGCGGATATTGAAATATCTGCACTTTTTGCATTAATGATGATATCACCGGCATGTACTTTATCCGTCGTTTGGCTAATGATTGCTCCTCCCCTTGTTAGCAATAGTTGTTTGCTCACTTCTATCACTATTGCTCCACCTTCACTATCTTGTGGTAACTGACTATTGGTGATATGTTCGATTCTACTATTATCCATGATGACCAACCGCTGGGCCTTGATGCTAATTTTATCTCCACTTTCAATCCGCGCCCCATTTTTTAGTGTGATATCGCCTATCTCTCGAAAGTCATCCGATGCCTTATTGTCTAGAGCGATTCGACCATTGGCATCAACACGGGATATTAGAGCAATTTGACCGCCATTACTCTTTATACTCCCTCCGTCAAGATGGATGCCTCCACTCGCAAGCAATACAGTTTTTCCAGGGGCCACTGTCAGCTCGCTACCGTTGACGTCAATCGCCGTAGCCACATCATCCAGAAACCCAAACGCACTCGGTTCGGCAGAGGATAAATAAATAGGTTTTTCAGAATCGGCGTAAAGGACTTTGTCATCGTTAAACTGCAAAGAATCGGCGGTACTTGCATAAAATGAGCCTCCAATATCCAAAGAAGCATTACTTTTAAATACAATGCCTTTGGGATTGATTAAGAAAAAATTCGCTTGCCCAAATTCCTCTTGTGTGTTTATTTTTCCATCAATGATTGATGCACTTCCTGTGACCCGACTGACGATATTGTTAATGGAAAGATTCAAATTGTTTGTAAAATAAGCCGTTTCGCCTTTATCTAAATTAAATTTATCAAAGCTATGAAAAAGATTTTTTCCTTCGACTTTTCCGTCGATGATATTGTATTGATTAGCCGATTCATTATTGATGGTTGTGTTAAAACCCGATGCAGTAATATTATGTTCTTGTGCATATACTGGCATAAACAAAAATTTAATCAATGAAATGCAAAAAATCTGTATTGCATAAGTGCAGAATTTACATTTCCAGTTTGTTGCGAGCTTGATAGAAAATATCACGGTCATAAACAATCCGAGCTGACGCTCCCTTCGATATTTCCGCCTATGTTTCCGCCCATGTTTCCAGAGAGATTTAACTTGCTTCCAGAGTTGCAGATTACTGCGGGCACTGTGGGCACTGTGGGCACTGCGGATTCGGCATCACCAATACGTAGACCAACTCCGTTATTATAAGTACTTGTCAGTCTAACACCTTTGTTGAAAAGATTAATCTTTGATCCGTTAAGGATATATACTCCATCAAGTCCATTATTTTGTGTTGTGGCGAAACCATAGATATTGATTACTGATTGATTCTTCACAATTATGCCATATTGTCCTGCTGAAGTACCTACTAATGTATTTTTGGCATGCAATGTACCGCATACTTGCAAATTGCTAGCACTATTAACATAAACACCGCTATCAACATTATCATTTGCATTAACAACACCGCAAACGATGGAAAGGAGTCCTGCCATAATTAAATCGGGAGCCCCTTTTCTGCAAGTTTTTTGACAGTTGTCACTACTCGCCCTCGCCTCTTTCACAATACTCATATCAAATGAACTTTTCTCAAGCATATCATTAAATAAACCACTCAATGAATTATCAGTAGGCTGATTAAGTGTGTTGGGTTTAGTCCCAGGAATCTGATTGGGGTTTTCGCCTGGATTAGGCAAACGCATGGGCTTTCCTAAAACAATACCGCTTCCTTTATTTCCATTGGCATTCACATCTTTTAAGACCGCTGTCGCTCCTTTTTTAATAACAACGCCATGCATTCCTCGGGTAACCGTTAAATCTTTGATCACTACGTTATTAGATTTTACAATAATCACTGGATTGGTGGTGTCTTGTCCATCAAGCACGGCGCCATTGCCGTCAATGACGATATTGTCCTGTGTCACAATTATCGACCCATCGACTTGGCAAGTGTTTCCTTTTATAACAATTCGAGTATATTTTTTAATGTTCGCCACAATAGCAATTAAAGACTGCCCAGCGTCACAATCGACATGGGTGGTTTTCATTTCTTTTTTGTGTCCCTTTGATGAACAGTTAATCGCGATGAAGACAACCAATACAATGATTGATATCGCAATGACATATCGATTTATTTTCATGGTAACTTATTTCCTTGTTATTTAAGATTGAAGTGAATTAAAGCCAATTACTAATGAGAATATACGCCGACCAATAACCGGGATGTCGATAATCCCGGCGCTGAATGAGAGATTGTTGAGCACGTTGCAAAGCCACGGCACGTGAATAGTTTGGATTTTTCAGTTGTTGGTAAAAATTTCGGATTAATGCCGATGAAGCCGCATCGTCCACTTTCCATAACGTACCCAACGCACTGCGTGCACCGGCTTTGATGGCCACCCCAGATAGACCTAAGGCGGCACGATCATCGCTTTGAGCAGTTTCACAGGCGCTTAATACTAATAATTCCAATGGTTTTTCTCGAAACTTAAATAGCCCGATGTATTCTGATAGCTGATTGATACTGACTCGCCCATCGTAAGTTAGCAAATAACTGTCATCGGCATTGGCGCTGAATTTTGCATGGGTGGCAATGTGTAATACATTGATCGAATTATTGGTTAAAATGTCTTTCAGGCGCGGGCGGACAAAAGCTCGATTCAGCAATAAAGGTCCGCCATAAAGTGCCTGAATACCATTCAATTCCTCGGGCACGTGGGTTAACGATGAAAAACCTTGCACCGATTCACTCAAGCCACCATAGACGGCATTGATTGTATTTCTGTCGAGAGGTTGCGGGTCGGTTAAGTTGACACTGGGAGTGATGGCGACGGCATATTTTTCGATAAGGTATTGCCCATTATCATACAATGCTGACATGGGCACGGTTCGTAAGGCACCATCGGGAACAAACACTAAGGTATCAATGTGTTTTTTGGTCAATTCATCTTCAAAGGGTTTAATCAGCCATTGGTATAGTTGCCGTCCGGGTTGGCGGTGTTGATGGGTGGTACGTTTTTCTAGCAGACGACGAAACTTGCGGACTTCTGCGATGAAATGATTAATCGACACGGGCACAGTGTAGCGCTGCAGGCGACCACCGGGAAAGCTGAGTAGTAATTCAACTCGCTCGGCTAATAAAATGGGATAAATCACCACCGCCGATGGCGATATTTCACTGACATCTTTGGTTTTTGCTTGCAGGCGATCCACACAGTCATCATGAAAATAGTCTCGCAGCTCAGCTGCTTTCATTTGTTCGACGGTGTTACGTACCTGATGTAAATGATCGGAGAGTTGCGCCGCATCTTGTATTTGTTCACTGTCTTGCAACATTAAATCCACGAGCTGTAGATACACCGGGGCAATGGATTCTTTGAAGCTCAGCGAATCATCACCGTAGGTGTTATTTTGTAAATGGCGCAAGGTTTCTAACTTGTCCACCGCATTTTGATAAGCCTCAATCGCGGCTGGGCGATTGTTCAATTGATGTTGTAGTCGACCGGTTTGCCAGTACCATAAAAATAAAGGGTGCATGGTGTCATGAGGAGGCAATTGTTGTGCTTGAAAAATAGCATGACTGGTGAGAGTCAGCGCTTCTTGATAGCGCTGTTCAATCTCATACAGCTGACCGGTATAGCCTAATACATAGGAGGCCGTTAGCAAGTCGTTAGCTGCACTTGCGATTTGCTTGGCTTCGTTGAATAGCTGAAAAGCACGCAAACGTAATTGATTGTCAGGTTCGGCGATGTTTTCGTTGAGTTGACTTAAAGTTCGACCCAGATTAATTAACAAATAGGCAGTATCGTGAGGATTTGATTGATCTCTTGGCAGAGCGATGGCTTCATTGGCCAGTTGTTTCGTCTGTTGCCAATCTTCGTTGCTTAGTGCGAGTCGAGCGGCATTGGCCAACGCTTGAGCGGCCAATAACCCCGCTTGGTTTTGTTTGGCCAACTGGGCGCTTTCCAGGTACACCTTCATCGCTTGTTGTGGATTGTCCTGTAAATGATAATGATTTGCCAGATTATTTAAAATCGTTGCTTTTAATACCGGGGCTTGTAAAGTGCTGGCTAGGAGGTTCGCCTCATTTAATAATTGCTCAGCCTGTTGAGGAGCACCTAAAGCGATTTGCAAATTGCCTAAGGCAGCTAGTGCGTACACACTTAGACCGGTATCTTTGAGTGATATTGCCAATTGCAGCGCTTGATTTAGCACATCGTTGGCATCCACATATTCACCTAAGGCTTGTTGTGCCTCGCCAAGTCGGATGAGTACTTTAATGTGTGAGGCTGAAACGGGTGCTTGGCTGTAAAACTGGACCGCTGTCGTTAACAAAACTACGGCTTGTTCAAACTGACCTTGGCGCAATAATTGTTCGCCCTGTTTCATAGCGGCCTGGCCATCTAATGGGGTCACTGATTCAACGGGATGACTCACTGAAGCTGGGGAGACATTGACTCCAGCGGACAAAATAATAGTGACACAAACTAACATCAGAGCCAGGATAACTCTTGATTGATTTGGTTGGTGATAAAAACCTTGTTGGTAGCACACGTTGAGACCTTTCCTTAGATTAATTGGCTCAATTCATCGGTCAGCCGATGATAGCGAAACTAGCCAATAATTCCATGTGAATATGCACAATCCTATTGTGAAATATTCACTATACAATATTATGCTTTACTGGATATATCACAATTGAAAATCATTAAAAAATGAACAGGAAGGAAGGTATAACCAATGCTAAATTATATCGCATTAAATGCTTTATTGCGGTCGATCAATAAAACGTCACTTAATTTTTATGATAAGAGGAATTAGTAAAATAAACGACTGAAACTGACCCCGTACTTAATTTTCCCTGGTGGATACGTTAACCAATCAGCCGATAAATTTCAATAAGAAAAAATCGTATGATTGTATTATTTTTAACCTTTTTCCTTTCCGAAGCTTGGTGGTTGGGCTTTTTCAGTAAGATTTCGATCAGACCTGGCGATCATCAGTTAGCCATGTTGCTTGCCCACCCGCTCATTGTCATTAAGTTTAA
>CAYUAI010000142.1:0-6860 GCA_964442745.1 uncultured Chromatiales bacterium | reverse complement strand
AGAATTGGGTTTTAAGGTCTATTATAGTATCTATTTAATCCGGCCACGCCATAGTCATCCCACAAAATTTTATTTTATTATGGCGTAAACCTGTCTTACGCAGGTTATATGGATTTTAGCTTTGTAAAAATTGTATAGTAATATACCGTTTTTTATTGGCTTTGGGCAAGCCATGATTCCATCTAATTTTTTAATTTTTACGGTTAAATCTTTTAGGTGTAGGTATACCCGAAACTGAGACTTTGTGCCAATTTTTTGGCAATCGCTGCCAGCCATGGAGAGATATAAGTAGGGTGCATTATATGCCTCAAACAAAGATTCGATGTTTGGTTTGTTTAAACGCTTGATGGTGCGTAAAATGCACCCTACCAGTATTCCTGCGTTGCCTATGTCTTATAAAGTTTTAAAAACTTGCTCGGCGGCGGCTAGGGTTTCCGCAATGTGGCTGTCGTTATGGGCGCTTGAGACAAATCCCGTTTCGTAGGCGGAAGGAGCTAAGTAAACCCCGTGTTGCAACATGCCGTGATAAAATTTTTGGAAACGCTCAAGGTGGCATTGGGTGACTTGTAGGAAACGGCTAACCTGGGGGGCTTCCGTAAAAAAGAATCCAAACATACCACCGACGTGATTCGTGGTAAGAGGGATACCCGCCGCGGCGGCTTTTTGTTTTAAGCCTTCACATAACGTGGCGGCCTTTTCTGCGAGTTTGTCGTGAAAACCTGACACAGAGATAAGCTCTAGGGTTTTTAAACCGGCGGCCATGGAAATGGGATTGCCTGATAAAGTCCCTGCTTGATAGATCGGTCCAAGTGGTGCGATTTGTTCCATGATATCGCGTCTGCCACCAAACGCGCCCACCGGTAAACCGCCACCGATGACTTTGCCTAAGGTGCTCAAATCCGGTGTCACACCATAGTGAGCTTGGGCGCCACCTAAGGCGACTCGAAAACCTGTCATGACTTCATCAAAGATGAGTACGGTATCATATTGGTCGCAAATCTCTCGTAAGCCTTCTAGAAAACCCAGCTCAGGGGGAATGCAATTCATATTGCCCGCCACGGGTTCCACGATAATACAAGCGATTTCGTTTCCTCTTTCTTGAAAAGTTTGTTGGACTTGTTGGAGATCATTAAAAGTGAGGGTGAGAGTGAGTTCCGCCAGGGACGCCGGAACGCCGGGGGAAGTGGGTACGCCTAAGGTCAGGGCGCCAGAACCCGCTTTCACTAATAACGAGTCTGAGTGTCCATGGTAACAGCCTTCAAACTTAACAATTTTGTCCCGACCAGTGAATCCGCGAGCCAAGCGGATGGCGCTCATGGTGGCTTCGGTACCGGAATTGACCATTCTCACTAAATCAATGGAGGGCATCAGTTGCCGGACTTTTTCTGCCATGGTGGTCTCAATGGCGGTAGGCGCACCAAAACCTAAACCTTTGTCCACCACCGTTTTGACGGCATTTAATACATCAGGGTGTGAATGACCCACAATCATGGGTCCCCAGGAACCGACATAGTCGACGTATTTTTGGTCATCTTCATCCCAGACGTATGCCCCTGCTCCACGCTTGAAATAAATAGGTGTGCCGCCAACGCCTTTAAATGCTCGCACCGGAGAGTTAACACCACCCGGAATATGGGCTTGTGCCTGTGCGAAAAGTGTTTCAGAGTGTGTCATGTTGTGCCCTTCATGGTGTTAAATAAATGTTGGTATTGTAACGCGCTGGCATAGACATCTTGTTGTCCAAACAAGCCATCAATGACGGCGATCACCTGGGCGCCTGCATCGATCAATAATCGGCCATTATCTGGTGTAATACCGCCGATGGCGACAATCGGTATACTAAGCACTGAGTGCGCTTCGCGTAATAACTCTAGATTGGCCTGAATTGCATCCGGCTTGCTTGTTGATGGAAAAAACCGACCGAACGCCACATAGTTTGCCCCCGCCTTTTCTGCCGCGATGGCCTTGTCTAATTCATTATAACAAGATATACCGATAAATTGGCGGCTTAACCGGTGTCGAGCTTCGGCTAGCTCGGTGTCATTTTTGCCTAAATGAACCCCACTTGCCTTTACTTTTAACGCCAATGACACATCATCGTTGATAATCAATAAAGCTTGGTAATGGTCGCATTGCGTTTTGATGGCTTGGGCGATCTGATAACGTGTTTCTATCGGTCGTTGTTTGTCGCGGTACTGTATCATTTTTGTGCCAGCCTTTAAGGCCTGCTCGACTTTAAATAATAAAAGCTGGTGATCCATGCCGGAGGGGGTAATGGCGTATAAGCCGGATAAACTGGCTTTCATGAAGTGATCGTTGTGAATCGGCTTGGTTTGAGGTCATTGATTGGTTTCATCTTGGCTCCAAAAAAAACGATTTGGCAATAATTGACCCATGCCTAACCGATTACTGTGCTGCAAGCTTTGCCAGGTATACTCTTGTGCCTCAAGGATCGCGGTGAGCGGCTCAACGCCTTGCCCAAGCAAGCCGGCAATGCTTGCCGCTAAGGTACAACCCGAGCCATGATAGCTATGAGGCAGCCGTTCCCAGTTATAACTGTCTAATAGTCTTTCATTTCCATATAATGTATTGATTACTCTAGGGCTATTTTCATGAGCGCCGGTAATGAGCACATAATCACAGCCCATGGCTAGTAATTCTTGGGCGCAGGCATCCAGGGTATCTGCTTCCTGTGCGAGTGCTTTTGCTTCTATACTATTAGGTGTAAACACAGTCGCGAGCGGGATGAGCAAGCGGCGAATGGCTTCGACTAAATTGTCATCAGCTAATGGGCTGCCAGCGCCAGTGGCTAATACCGGATCTAAAACGACAGGAATTTGTGGGTAATCAAATAAGATGGAGTGAATGGCTTCAGCCGCTTCGACACTACCTAACATGCCAATTTTAAAAGATTTTACCGGCATATCTTCCAGCACGACACGGGCTTGTGAAGTGATAGTGGCAATATCCATGGGTAAATAGCTTTTAATATCCTGGGTGTCTTGGGCCGTGATACAGGTAATGACCGGGGCGGTATGACAGCCCATGCTGGCAATGGCTTCGATATCCGCTTGAATACCAGCGCCACCCGTAGGGTCATTTCCTGAAAAGGCCATCACAACAGGTATGGAATTGTTTGATGTCACTTTGATTCCTTATGCTTTTGGCATCCCTTGCTTTGGTGTGAATTGTTTGTTGAGCAATCGCAGAGGATGGTAGCGTATTTTGTTTGCTCAGGAATAGGGAAAGTATTGCTTCACCCATTCTTTTAAAGAAGCGTTTATACATTAAATGAGGCGTTGTTGTATAGCGGTTATTGTTGGGCGATAGCCAACGAGGCGACTAATGATGACAGAGATTTGTCATGGGTGGCCAAACAATAGACTAAATTTTAGTCATTATATGGAAAGGAGTCATGTTGTGATTCAGTGGCAGAATATCGATACGATTTTGTTAGATATGGATGGGACCTTACTTGATTTGCATTACGATGATTACTTTTGGCAGCAATATGTGCCTGAGCAGTATGCGACAAAACATGACTTGTCTGTGATTGAAGCAAAATCCTTGCTTGAGCCAAAATTTAAAGCACATGAGGGGACTTTAGCCTGGTATTGTGTTGATTTTTGGAGTCAGCAATTAGGTCTGAATATTATTCAGTTGAAGCAGGATTGTCGTCATTTAATTGCGATACACCCAGGAGTTGAGATTTTTTTAAATGAAATCGGTGGTGCAGATAAACAGCTATTAATGATTACCAATGCCCACACTAAAGTGGTTGATCTGAAGTTTAAGAATACCGGGATCGATAAATATTTTGATGTTATCGTGTCATCCCATGAGCTGGGCTTTCCTAAGGAAGACCCTTTGTTCTGGGAGCAATTGGCACAACAGGAAGTATTTTCTCCATCCCGTACATTGTTCATTGATGATAGCCTACCTATATTACATACAGCAAAAGCTTTCGGTATTAGGCATTTGTTAACGATTAAGCAACCCTCCAGTCAAGGTCTGCAACGGACGAACCAGGGTTTTCCAGCATTAGATTCTTTCCTTGACATATTGCCAAGTCGTGTTCAAGTTTCCTGATGATAGCGATGATTGTACTCCCCCGATAGTCAGACGATGATTTAACCCAATAAATTCCGCATATGAAGGGAACAGAACATTTTTAAGTTACTCAAAGATGTTATCTTTGGGCGATAATAAGGAGTCGCTTGAAATATAAAAATGATAATTCTAATCGAACTGGCCATCGACCCATCGAAGATATTTTTTGTGGATTGTGTGTCGTTAAATTTTAGTCCCTAACAAGACTGGATAGGGATGTGACACTAATCGGTATCACTTGCTAAGCATTAAAGACATGCCAGTTTTCTGCCGCTAATAAAGTGCCAATTACTCATCGGCGCACCAACACATAGGAGGAGAACGGGAATGGAATTTGATGAAAATTCTTCTGAATTTAGTGTAGGTATAAATGATTTAATGATACCCTCATCTACGCAGTTTAAGCCCGACGATTTTTATTTGTCAGAAGACTTCGAGGATGTAAACTCTGTGCCCGATTTGTTTAAAGAAGCTCGTCACCACTTACGTGAAGCCGCACGTCACATCGTACTTGATCCTGATGTTTTAGAAAAACTAAAGTATCCTAAAGAAACCTTGGCCGCGAGCTTGCTTATCCGTATGGATGACGGTTCGCGACGTTCCTTCAAAGCTTGGCGTTGCCGGTATGATGATACCCGTGGTCCGACGAAGGGTGGTATTCGTTTTCACCCAACCGTGCGTTTGGATGAGGTGATGGCGCTGGCCTTTTGGATGACGTTTAAGTGTGCAGTCGTCAATCTTCCTTATGGGGGGGCTAAAGGTGGGGTGGCGGTGGATTCCCATGAGCTTTCCAAGGCTGAATTAGAGCGTTTATCGCGGGCCTATGTGAAAGCATTTAGCGCCTTTATTGGTCCCGATCGAGATATTCCGGCCCCTGATATGTATACCAATGCGATGGTCATGGGATGGATGGCTGATGAATACGGTGCTATTGTCGGACAGCCAAGCCCCGCCGTGATTACCGGTAAGCCGCTGGAATTAGGCGGCTCACAAGGGCGTGAAGATGCCACGGGTCGTGGGGGTTATTTAGTTATTCGCCATTTGGAGCGCGAGCTACATCTGGACCCTGAAAAATCAACAGTCATTATTCAGGGATTTGGTAATGTTGGGTTTCATTGCGCCCGCTTGCTACATATGGATGGTTATAAGATTATCGGTATCTCTGATTCCAAGTCAGCGATTTATGATCCTGATGGCATGGATCCATTAGCCGTGCGTGACTATAAGAAAAAAACCGGTAACCTATATGGTGCGCCTTCCAATGGCTCGTTAGCTGAAATGGATAATGAGAACTTGCTGATTCAAGCCTGTGATCTGTTAATGCCCGCCGCGATGGAAAATCAAATTCATGAAGACAATGCCGAGCAGATTCAGGCGCGTATCATTTGCGAGCTGGCGAATGGTCCAGTGACTCCGAAAGCCGATAAAATATTAAGCCAACGTAAAATAATAGTCATTCCTGATATTCTTGCCAATGCCGGTGGTGTGACCGTCTCTTATTTTGAATGGGTGCAAAACAAAGCGGGTTTTTATTGGAGTATTGAGGAGATTCATGCCCGCTTGAAAGAACGTATTCAGCCGGAAGCTCGCTTGATTTGGGATTTGAGTTTAGAAAAAGGGGTAGACATGCGAACGGCGGCTTACATTCACGCTTTGGAGCGTATTGGTATGGCGGTGGCCGCCCATGGTACCAAAGCGTATTTTTCTTCTTGAAGATCCATTGATCCTTATTCACTATTTTATTAGAACATCTTAAGCCAATTAAGCAGATGAACAAATAGCTCGGGGGAGGTGGCCATTTTAGCCGCCGTTCGAGTTTTCTTGGCAAGCATTGCGCAACCCGCTCCTTTGATATGGTCTAATGTTTTCTTTTCGTCATCAACGAAAAGAATATGCTGTAGGTTTGTTTTATCGGATAAACTGAGTTTTTCTTGCTCGGCAATAATTGTTAAGTGAAAATCTTTAAAATCTTGTGACATGCGCGCAATAATATTTCGATACTTGATAATCTGATGGCGCGAATCGCGAATCGGTAATTCGAATACGGTTTGATTTTCACCAAGCATGATATCCATATAATGCTTAACAAGATCATGACCAGCGATTTGATCAGGCTCAGTAGCAAATTGATCATCGCTAAAAGTGGCGATATAAAGTTTGATTGCTCGCTCATTAGCAAATTGAACAAATGGGATAAATTCGGCTTTCGTGTTTTGGTGAATGTAATCAGGTGTGAGTTGATCCGCGCTAGCACATCCGCCAGTATGTTGTAGGGTAATAGTTTGGTCAAAATCTAGAATAATAATACCTGGCAGTGTTGTCTCCGCCTCGGTATGAGGTGCGCTGTGAAGGTAATTTTTTATCAATTGCGTTAATCCGCGCATAGGTTTCGCTCGTTCATTTGTTTATTCTGATTGAAATACCTTAGGAATGGGCATGCAATAACCTCCCGGTTTCGCCTCCCATCTTCCGCCTGTCTTCGCCCGTTCTTCCATCACAAAAGCTCGAAATAGAACGACTATTCCTGCATTTTTGTTCACTCAGAACGAACCAATACAAACCCAATCTGGGCGCCAAACAGAGAAGTTATTGCGCACCCATTCCTTATCTGTTTTTTTGCTTTGTAAAGCATTTCATTACCTTGTTCAATTAATGGCATCGGTTGCTTAATTTAGTGTAATCGATAATGCTAACGACTATAGTGGACCCCATTGTCTAGACCAATTTCTCCAATAAATAAGGAGAAATTA
>CAYUAI010000141.1:0-6901 GCA_964442745.1 uncultured Chromatiales bacterium | reverse complement strand
ATATCTTATTTTTTGGAATCACTGTCTTGACTATGGGGTCCACTTTATATTGTATGTGGTGTACACCATGACAGACGAAGAAGCCCACCAAGGGGGCTTTATCTGATCCAGACGCGCAGCCATTGATAGAGGAACAGCTAAAGAAACTCAAACCGGTTAATCCACATTAGAAATTATCACGTAGCGCGTGTATAAAATATAGGAGTTAACTCGTCAATGAGGCAAATAATGTGGGTAATTTTTCAGGCAGGCGCTCCACATTATCGATAATTGTGTAATTGTTTGCACCAAAAATACGTTTGACATAATTGTCCGCATTCGGGTCCAAGGTTAAGCAGTAAGATAAGACACCTTTCGTGCAAAGCTCTTCGACCGCTTTCTTGGTATCGTGCCGAAGTGTTTGTGGATCACGTTCATCAACATCGGCGGGCTCGCCATCGGTGACAATCAGTAATAATTTTTTGCGTTCGGGTTGCTTCAATAAGTATTGTGAGGCGTGGCGCATGGCGGCACCCATGCGAGTAGATAAGCCACCTTGCATACCGGCCAGGCGTGCTTTAGCTTCTTCGTCAAAGTGTTGATTGAAGTCTTTGAAACGGTAATATTGTACGTCGTGACGGCCATCTGAAGCAAAACCATGCAGCGCAAACGGATCACCAATGCCGTGAATGGCGGTCGCGACTAAGGTGGCGGCTTCGCGAGTTAATTGCAATATACTTTTGTCGCTGCCTTGTACCGCTTCATTGGTTGACTCAGATAGATCAAGCAATACAACCACCGACAAATCACGGTTCATGATAACATTTCGCATGGTAATACGAGGATTCGGCGGCTCACCCATGCGCATGGCAATCATGGCATCAATGGCGGCATTGATATCGATTTCATCACCATCTTCCATATTACGCACCCGCTGCACCCCTTCAGGTTGCAGCAAGTCGATGATTTGCTTAATTCTAAATGCGATCGGTTTGTATTCTTTTAAAATATCTTCAATATCGCCAGGATCACCCTTCTTAGGGCGATGCTCATACACTGTTGCCCAATCCGGGCGATGTAATTGCACTTGGTAATCCCATTCCTGATAGTGGAAAGGCGTCGAGATAGGTTCTTTACCCCACATTTCATTAAAGCTTTTGGTATTTGTCAGATTATCCTCGTAAGGATACATTTCTGTGTTGCATGTCCAGATTTCCTGAGCATCATCGCCGGCGAGTTCACAATCCACTTCATTGGCCATTTCGATGACGCTAACCTGACGTCTGACTTGTCTTTGGCTGGCGGGAATGTATTCAACGCCTTGATTGAAATCAAATTCGTTAAACGCCCAAACAAAACGGTTGTCATCCCGGTAAGGGATACGAATATTTTCCAGTATACGTAAGCTTGGCACCGCTTTGCGAGCAGCAAAAATATTAAATAATTCGATCCCCTTGTGCCAGGAGTAATTATGATTATCCTGGTTGTCAGCAATGCCATGGTGCCAGTTTTTCACCAATGTATTGAGCTCGGCGTCATCGATTTCCAACGACGAATCTAACAGCGCCAAGGCGATTTGTTCCAAACGGGAAACGATAGTATGCTCTAAAGTACACTCGTGTTGAATTTCCAAGAGTGACTTCCAGAGATTTTTTAGCCCTGGAAATTCAAAAATCGCTTTATATTCAACGCGTGCATCTTCCATAAACCCAATGAAAAATATTTGTGCCGGGCTTAATTGTTCAGCAGAAATCGCTTGTTTGGTATAAGCAATGTGGGAGGCAAGATGAGCGACTTGAGCGCGATACAATTCCAAGCCACTGATATTACCTATGGGGTCAACCGCATCGGGTAAATGCAATACATTGTAATCGATATAGGGTTTAAATCCTTCGTGATCAGCCGCCGTAGGGCGCAAGAAAAAATCTCTGCCCCATAGGGCGCGCAAATAAAAATTCAATTTACGCTGAGTGTCGATAAATAAGGTGCCACGACGTTCTTTCTGTAAAACTTTTAAACTATCAGCGGTTTCCAAATTAAAATATTTAATCAGGTTGGGTAAGTCACGTCGATAAGCTTCTGCCCCAAAAAACGCCCATCGTTTTAAACCGGTTAGGGTCAGTTTGGAAAGTAATTCATCGGTGTGGTTTAACATCGGTCGCAAACCACGCGCCGACCTCGCCGATAGTTGATGAATAAATTGTAAATAGCCTCGTAATAACTCGGGATCACCCAGTCGTCTGGCGACGGTCGGCAAGCTGGAAAATAATAATGCAATCACGTCACCCGAGGTCATTGACGATAATTTGAGTGCCGAATTGATGCATTCACCAATCATATCTTCGCCGCACTCCTTGACAACCGCCGGCATTTCTCCTAGATAAGAGATGACAATTTGATTACCACGACCTAAATTGGAGAGGCCTTTGGCACCATCAAGGTACTCTTTCATCCCCGTAGGTGACATAACCCGACTGGCTTCTTGAATAATGCCATCAAGGTTTTTCGACAGCTCTGGATCAATTTTTCCGAGGAATGCTTTATATTCGTCTAAGTTTACAGTCATAAGCGTCAGTGATTGGTTTTAACTTTCCTTGCCCTGGGTCGGGATGACTAGTTAAAAAAAGTCTGCACGGAGGCATTCAGGGTATCACGCATATCGGGATCATCGGTTAACGGAGTCACCATGGTCATGGTGCAAGCGGCAAGGGGGGCGACCCCTTTATTAATAAGCTGCCCCGCATAAACCAATAAACGGGTTGAAATCCCTTCATCCAGGCCATGGCCTTTTAAGTTGCGTGCCCGATGAGCAATCTGTACCAGCTTGCCAGCAATCTCTGGGTCCACACCGGCTTCTTTGGCAACAATTTCTGTTTCGATTGAGATTTCTGGATAATCAAAATCCATCGCGCCGAAACGTTGTTTGGTGGATTGTTTCAAGTCTTTCATCAAACTTTGGTAACCTGGATTATATGAAATAACCAGTTGGAAATCGGGATGCGCTTCGACTAATTCTCCTTTTTTATCGAGTGGCAAGGCTCGACGGTGATCCGTCAATGGGTGAATAACGACGGTGGTATCTTGCCGTGCTTCGACAACTTCATCCAGGTAACAAATGGCGCCGATGCGAGCAGCGGTTGTCAGCGGTCCGTCTTGCCATTTAGTGCCATCTTTGTCTAAGAGGAAGCGACCCACTAAATCAGACGCTGTCATATCTTCATTACAGGCCACAGTAATCAGAGGTTTGCCCAATTGATAAGCCATGTATTCGACAAAACGCGATTTACCACAACCGGTTGGACCTTTCAGCATCACCGGCATACGTGCATTGTAGGCCGCTTTATACAAAGCAACTTCCTCGGCGACAGGTTGATAGTAGGGTTCAGTTTTGATGACATATTGTTGTGGATCAATGGTATTTTCAGACATGACACACCTTTATCATTTGATATTGCCATTGTTGTTTGGCTTGTGGTTTATTTCTCATCGTCTGTTTCAACCTCGCCACTCCAGCCAGAGGCTTTAGCGTGTTCCAGTGCTGCATTGTGAATTTTCTGGTGGCGATCGAACAGGTCTTTTGGCAAACAACTAACCAGACAATTATATTTATCCCATTCGGCATTCACCTTTTGTAACAAAGCGTCAATGCCGGCTAGGTTCCAGCCTTCACATGTTTGTGTTTCTGGAATGAGCTCAAATACCCAGGCATCACGAATAATTTTACCAATGGTCGTCATGCCACCATTGAGGTCGTTATCGATGCCAACATATTTATCGGGTTTTGCCATAGTTATTCTTTGATTCAAGGTTAAAAAGTCCCCTGGCCATAACGTATAACGTATTGGGCAGGGGGCGGGTTATGAGGGTTACACCGGCGAATTAAACAGATTCACCGCGATAGACAACCATTGATGCACCGGCGGATTGTGCATAATTGTCGAACCCCATCAATCGAACATGGTTTTTTGGATGGGCTTTATGACAAGCCGCGCATTCTGCCAGGATTGCGTCAACGTCAGTTTCACCAAACATAGGCAGCTTCCACATATACCAGTAATTCTGGAAGGCGTTTTGTGGTTCAGTGTGTTCGATGCCTGGATTCCAGCCTTTGTCAACAATATACTGGATTTGCGTACGGATTTGTTTTTCATTCATTTGTGGCAGGTAAGAAAAAGTTTCAAACTTGCGGCTACTTGTGTCACTCAAGCTTGATTTGTAATCTTGCATATCACTCATTGTATTATTTCCTCAATAAACTTTGAAAATCATGGGTTCGAATCAGGCGGCAAGAAAACACTCGCCGCCTTTCGTCTTACTTGTGAGCAACGTCAAGCTTGTCGACGGTGTCAAATTCGAATTTGATTTCTTTCCAAGTTTCCATGGCAATTTTTAACTCTGGGCTGCTAGCGGCAGCTGTTGTCAGGATATCCTTGCCTTCTTTCTCAAGTTCACGGCCTTGGTTACGTGCTTCAACACAAGCTTCAACCGCCACACGGTTAGCCGCTGCACCGGCGGCATTGCCCCATGGGTGACCCAATGTGCCACCACCAAACTGGAGGACAGAATCATCACCAAAAATGTTAACTAATGCAGGCATGTGCCATACGTGAATACCACCTGATGCCACCGGAATCACACCCGGCATGGAACCCCAGTCTTGATCGAAGAAAATACCGCGTGAACGATCTTCTTTGATGAAGGAATCGCGCATGATGTCGATCCAACCTAGCGTGGCTTCTCGATCACCTTCAAGTTTGCCAACCACAGTCCCTGAATGCAGATGGTCACCACCGGACAAACGAAGCACTTTGGTTAATACACGGAAGTGGATACCGTGGTGTGGGTTGCGATCAAGTACCGCATGCATGGCGCGATGGATATGTAACAACATACCATTCTCTTGACACCATTGAGCCAATTGAGTATTTGCTGAAAGGCCACCCGTCAGGTAGTCATGCATAATAATTGGTGCGCCAATTTCTTTTGCATATTCAGCACGCTTCATCATTTCGTCAGAAGTCGGTGCGGTAACATTCAAGTAGTGACCTTTACGCTCACCGGTTTCGGCTTCGGCTTTGTGAATCGCTTCCATAACGAAGTCGAAACGGTGTCTCCAGCGCATGAATGGTTGAGAGTTCACATTTTCATCATCTTTGGTGAAATCCAGACCCCCGCGTAAACCTTCGTAGCAAGCACGGCCGTAGTTTTTCGCCGATAGACCGAGTTTAGGTTTAATGGTACAACCCAGCATTGGACGACCGTATTTGTTCATGATGTCACGTTCAACCTGGATACCCTGTGGTGGTCCATTACAGGTCATAACATAAGCCACTGGGAAGCGGATATCTTCTAAGCGAAGTGCACGCAGGGCTTTAAAACCGAATACGTTACCGACCAGTGAGGTCAGTACGTTAACAACCGAGCCTTCTTCGAACAGATCGATGGGGTAGGCAACGAAAGCGTAGAAGCAAGTATCGTCACCCGGTACGTCTTCAATGGCGTAGGCGCGGCCTTTGTAATGGTCTAGGTCAGTTAACAGATCGGTCCAAACTGTCGTCCAGGTGCCTGTTGAAGACTCTGCCGCCACCGCAGCGGCCACTTCTTCTCGGGGCACACCTTCTTGTGGCGTGATTTTGAAACAGGCCAGAAGATCCGTCTCTTTTGGTGTGTATTCAGGCATCCAATACGTTTCGCGGTATTCTTTAACACCTGCACTGTAGGTCTTTGCCATGTGTTCTCCTCCCAATTTAGAGAATTTTAAGTTAAAAGTAATCCAAAGGATTTTGCACTTTGCTTTGGTTTTTCCACCACACAAGTTGTGCGCTATGGTCGTCAAATCTTAAAAATTTTTGGCATCAATAATTAATGCAATGGTTGGCAGTATAGGGAGCTGCTATCATAATGTAAATTAAATATTAATGATATATTTGATAAGTAAATCCTTATGATAGAGAGAGATGAATCATAGCTATGCACGTAACCCTTAGACAATTAAAGGTTTTTGAGGCAGTGGGGCGTCACTTAAGTTTTACACGAGCGGCTGAAGAGCTGTATCTGAGTCAGCCGGCGGTTTCCATGCAGATCAAACAACTTGAAGGACAGCTCAGCGTGACCTTAATCGAAAAATTTGGTAAAAAGAATGGCTTGACCGAAGCCGGGCGGGAAATGCTGCATTACAGCCGAGAAATTCTGCGCTTATTAGACGAGGCCGAAGAAGTACTCGACGATCTACGAGGGGTACGCCGAGGCACCTTGCAAATTGCTGTCGCGACGACCGCCAATGCTTTTGCAGCTCAGCTATTAGCGGCATTTTCCAGAGAGTTTGGTGGTATTCAATATAAATTGGACATCACTAATCGCCAAACCTTGCTCGATCAGTTGGAAGCCAACCAAACAGATTTGGTGATTATGGGTCGGCCACCGGCCAATTTACCTTTGGTGGCTGAATCATTCATGGATAATCCACTGGTCGTTATCGCACCACCTCACCATCCCTTGGCCACACAACAAAGCATACCATTAGGTAAGTTAAGCAATGAAACCTTTGTCATACGAGAGAAAGTCTCTGGAACCCGAATCGCCATGGAGCGTTTTTTTAAAAAGCATGGAGGAAAAATCGAGTCAAAAATAGAAATGACGAGCAATGAGTCCATAAAAAATGCGGTTCAGGCGGGATTGGGATTAGGGATTATTTCTACCCATACCATGCGACTGGAACTTGAAGTCAAGAAACTCGTTATTTTAGATGTACAAAGTTTCCCCATATTAAGGCATTGGTATGTGGTACACCGGCAAGGTAAACGTTTATCCTCGGTGGCTGAAGAGTTTAAAAAGTTTGTGCTAGCGCGAGCGGGAGAGTTTGCTTAATAGGGTAGTATGCACATTGGTGCGTAAATAGGCGCTAAGGGATTAATTTGTATGT
>CAYUAI010000140.1:0-7068 GCA_964442745.1 uncultured Chromatiales bacterium | reverse complement strand
GGCACCGGCGGGCAGGGGGCGGGCACGGGTATCCAGGGTGGTGATACATCGCAAACTTTACCTTCTTTCAAATATTTGCCCATTCTCAGTGATACTGATGGTGATCCAAACGATGCATTTGCTACCTACGATATCACCGTAGACTCAGATGTACTTGTTGATGTCGTCACACCAACGGGCAACTGGCAAACCCCGATGATGCGTTATAATCGCTCACAGCTACCACCCGTTATTGTCGCCAAACGTGGCACCCAGATGACGTTTAATGTGCAAAATAACCTGGATGAAGAAACGACAATTCATTGGCATGGCTTTAAGATTCCAGCCATTCAAGATGGCAGCCCAATGGATCCGATTTATGCAGGAGACTCACGCGTCTACGAATTTCCATTATTGCAAGCGGCCGCACCACTTTGGTTCCACCCACACCCTCATGGGCTAACACCAGCGCAAGTATACAAAGGGTTGGCTGGCGCATTGATTGTGACTGACGACATTACTTTAGGTTTAGAAGCTAGCAAGCAATTACCTTCTGGCTCATTTGACGTTGCTTTATTGGTGCAAGACAGACGTTTTACCGCCGATTTAGGTACGGGCGTACGAACACTGGCCTATCAAGCTAACCCAATGATGGGAATGTTAGGTGATACGGTGCTAGTTAATGGAGTACAAATGCCAGCATTAGAGGTAGAAACGCGTCAATACCGCTTCCGTCTATTTAATGGCTCCAATGCAAGAACCTACGATTTCGCCTTAGCCAATGGCGCTGTGTTTAAAGTGATTGGTACGGATGGCGGCTTGTTAGCACAACCGTTTGATGCTGATCATGTCATGTTATCCGCCGGAGAACGCGCCGAAATCGTTGTCGACTTCTCGGCTTATCCTGTTGGTGATACGCTAGCCTTAGTCAGTCGAGCTTTTACTGGCGGTGGCATGGGCGGTGGTATGGGTGGCGGTGGTGGCATGGGCGGCGGCATGGGTGGCAGTGTCTTGCCAAATGGTGCTGCATTTGATGTCATGCGCTTTGATATAAAGACCTTAGGCATTGATGACATCACCCTCTACACTGACTTACCCGCTAATGCAGATATTTACGATCGATTAACGGAAGCCCAAGCCGACGGTAATCGAAACTTCGTTATGAGCATGGGGATGGGAGCCGGAGGTGGCATGCAATTCGTCATTAACGGAAAAAGCTTTGATATTAATCGTATTGACGAATTTGTTACCGCTGGAAGCACTGAAATTTGGACAATCAGTAATACGTCGATGATGGCTCATCCCTTCCACGCACACGCCATTCAATGGCAGGTACTGGATCGCAATGGTTCACCATCGGTGGGCACTGACCTAGGCTGGAAAGATACGGTGTTAGTTCAACCGGGAGAAGTCGTGAGATTCATCGGCCACTTTGACCCGGTCGTAAACATTGGTGAATATATGTACCACTGCCATATTTTAGAGCATGAGAACACAGGCATGATGGGCATTTTTAAAATACAATAAACCAAGGGCCTTCTAAAAAGGCGCATCAGCTCTCAGTCTCCCTTGACTAGCTCAAGTAGGAAAAAACCTGAACGCCTCCTTAGGCTGTGTGACAGCCTAAGGAGGCGTTCGGGCCTGGCATATAGTTCTTCAGATAATTGAGCATTATTTAAGATGACACCAATCAAAGTCCCAATCAAGCCGCTGTCTTTTCCACTGGCAAGCCAGCCCTTTTCCACTCAGGATAGCCATCCTGTAAACGTCTGACCCGAAAACCTTTACCTCGTAATAATTTCACGGCCTCGAAAGCAAGCAGACAATAGGGGCCGCGACAATAAGCAACGATTTCATATTTTGGATCAAACTCAGCCAGTTGTTTTTTCAATTTTTTCAACGGCACATTAATCGCACCAGGCAAGTGGCCGGCCGCATATTCCACCGTGGGTCGCACATCCAACACCGTGATGGAATCTTCTTTTACACGTTGCATTAAATCATCACGGGCAATGGGTTCCAGTGTATCTTTACTGATAAGATAAGTATTGATTAACTGCCCCACCTCGGCCAAATTTCGCTCGGCCAGGCTTCTCAAATTATCGATCAATTCGATGACATCCTCACCATTAACACCGTAGAAAACATGCTGTCCCTGTTTGCGCGTAGTCACCAGTCCAGCTTGACGTAACTGCTGCAAATGGTGAGACGTATTGGCCACACTTAAGCCCATCACCTTCGCCAAATCTTCTACCGAGTATTCACATTGAGCTAAAAATTCAAGGATCTCCAAACGATTACCACTGCTCATCGCTTTAGCTATTTGGGCAAACTGCTGGAATAATGCCTTTTTGAACGTACTCATATTTTTCTCATCAGTAATAGTGATCTCAATAATATTCAAATGATCACTTGAGCACAAGACTACGACACGCTATAGTATTCAAAAGATGACTTGAACACATCCATAAAGGGACCATGTATGACGCTCCAGGAATTTATTATTCAGCATGAAGTCGGCATTCGTCTGAGCTTCTTTTTCGGCGTCTTTGCGCTCATGGCACTATGGGAAATTGCCGCACCATGTCGAGTCTTAACCGTATCCAAAACCTTGCGTTGGAGAAACAACATCGGCTTAGTGGTACTCAACAGCATCATCTTGCGCTTGCTCTTCCCAGCAGCGGCCGTCGGCATGGCCGTTTTTGCCCAACAACAAAACTGGGGTATTTTCAACTATGTTCAGTCACCCTTGCCTGTGGCTATTATTGCTTCTGTCATTGCACTTGATTTCATCATCTATTTGCAACATGTCATGGTACACGCCGTACCGGCTTTATGGCGCCTGCACCGGGTGCATCATGCCGACCCTGATTATGACGTAACGACGGGCGCACGTTTTCATCCCATCGAAATTATCCTTTCCATGCTGATCAAGTTTGCCGTCATCGTTGTACTCGGGCCACCTGTCGTCGCGGTAGTCATTTTCGAGGTGCTACTTAATGCCATGGCTATGTTTAATCACGGTAACGTACGCTTGCCTACGACTTTAGACAAAATACTGCGCTCGCTGCTGGTTACACCAGATATGCACCGAGTGCATCACTCGGTAGAAGATGACGAAGCCAACAGCAACTTTGGCTTCAATCTCTCTCTCTGGGATCGTTTATTTGGCACCTACCAGGATCAACCGCGCCATGGCCACCAAGGCATGCGCATCGGCATACACAAATACCACGACCCGAAACAGGTATCCACCCTACCGGCGATGCTGGCCTTGCCATTTCGTGGCAAAATCAGTGGTTACGTGATCAACCGCCGTCAATGGGATAAAAAACATGAAGAATAAAAATGATATTTTTTGACTGACAACCAACCCTAATGAGGCTGTCCGAGAATGAAAAGCCTCCCGGGATCATTTAAGATACGTATTTAATAAAAGCTACAATTTATCGTATTCATCCTCATTATTTTTTTGGTCACTCATTATTCATTACAACTTTGATAAAAATTGCCGTTGCAAACAATAACACATACTCTGGTTTTTGGTGATCAATATCATTAAAGCAGGCGCCAATAACAAGTCTGCCAGCAAAGCCAATATAATAGCCGCCCCGGTGATCACACCGAAAGAAATTAAATTATTCATTTCTGACGAGATAAAGACAAAAAATCCAGTCGAAAGTATGATACTCGTGAACAGCATTGCCCGCCCTGATGTTTGTAATGTGTGATGTATCGCGACTGTCGCCTCATTATACTGGTTATAATAACGGCGAAAATGGTGCATAAAATGGATCGTATCATCAACGCTCAAACCAATCGCAATACTCCCCACCAAAATAGATGATAAATCTAAGGGAAAACCGATTAATCCCATAAAACCTAATGCCACAACAATGGGAAATAAATTCGGTAGCATCGCAATGAGACCCAATCGAACCGAAGTTAATAATGCCATCATCATAGCACTGATAACAACGATAGCGATAAGATAACTGGTGACCATACTATGGATAGCGGCATAAGCCGTGCGGGTAAATAAAGTAACCATACCGGTGATGACAAACGGCGTCTGGTGGCCAAAGATGTCCAGCACTTGCTGTTGCAAACCTTCGATAAATGTCACATAACTACCCGCATCTGCCCAAGGGAGTTTTAAGGTGATACGTAATTTTTGAAATTGAGAATCCACCAAACGCCTCACATTGTCGCCACCACTATTTTCATATAAAAGTAATTCCTGAGCAATTAACGCATTGCTATTGGGCAATGCATACGCTGACGCGGCTCCCTCATTAAGTGCCTGATTGACTAATTTGATGGTTTGCAATATTGATATGGACTTACCGACATAAATTTTATCCGTAGCAAACTGATTCATTGCAAAATCAAATGCCTCAAGCTTTCGCAAAAACGCAACGCTTTTAACCCCATCGACTTGTTGTGTATCGATGATCAACTCAACATTCATACTGCCCTTGAGGAATTGGTCGGTGAGTTCTGTCGCTTTTCGTATTTCATGATCGGGATAAAACCAATTCACTGGGTTATGAACAAAACGCAACTGACTAATGCCATACACCGCGACAATCGTCACCAGTAAAAACGCGAATATGCATACCCAGGGATAATGAATCGCCGCATCAGCCATTCTGATCAACAAGCTGTCTATCGAACGATTCATCTTGCTCGCATTTTTTTCAGGTATTGGTTTTATCGGGAAAATCGCAATCGCCGCAGGAATCACTGTCACAGTTAATATCAACGCCACCATAACACCAATGGCACCAAAGATACCAAGACTGGCAATGGGTGCAAGCTCCGCCAATGAAAACGACAGTAAACCACCCGCCGTCGTCAAGCTAGTCATCACCATGGCTAATCCCGCATGTCCCATGGCTTTGCGCATGGACAAACGTTTATCACCTGTTTTGCGAAAGTGACGGAAAAATATCGTCAATAAATGAACAGCATTGCCAATCCCTACCGCCAGCAAAAACGACGGTAAAACTTGAGAAAACACCGTGAAATGTGTGCCCGACATCGCCATACCACCCAGGGTGCTCAATAACGCTAGCACCACCACCAATAATGGCAATATGACACCACTCCAACGCCGGTATAGCAGCAACAACAATAATGCAATGCAGATAATTGCTATCACCGTGTATTTAGGAATTTCCGCATTCATTGTGCGTAGCAAATGGTCACTTACTAACATCAAGCCCATCAAATGGGTATCAAAATTTTGCCCCTGATATTGTTGCCTGACCTTATCAATCGCGGCGATGAATTCTCGATTTTGCTCAGGGGTTAATTTGCGTTGTTGAGACTCAGTAGCAAAAGCTGACGGCTCTTCAAAACCGTCCAACACATCCCCTTCCTCCACCACCTCAAACGCCATCGCCCGCACCAAGAGGGTGGCAAATGTCGCATCCTCCGAAACCAGCAAATTGGGGTATAAGGGATGATCTAGCACGTGTTGCTTTAATACTTCAATTGCCGCTTCATCGGGCGGCCAATGTGCCAGTAAATCATCCACGATCAACGTATCATTTTCACCACGTATCGAGGTCACATTAATTAAACTGATGACTTCATCAAGATAGGGTGTTTGTTGCTCCAGCGCTTCATGCAGAGACTTGAGGTTTCGCAAAAAATCCTGGGAGAATACCGAGGGAGTTTTTATCGCCAGTATGGCAACTTCATCGCGATCAAACACTTCCAAAAACTGATGATATTGCACAACAATAGGATCATCGGGATGAAAAAAACTTTCATTCGAGGTATCAAAAACCAGTTTAGGCAACTGAAAGATAAACAAGAGTGCCAGGGTGAGCATGAGTAACAGCACTTGCCATGGTCTGGAAAAAATAGCCTCACTCAAGTATTCAAAAAAAGACTCTACCTTTTTTCTCATCTTTATCCGTCTCCTGTGAATAAGGACTACCTCTGCCAACGGCAATACCTAGCATGTTAAAATTTCAACAATAACAAGCATAAAATTATACAATTTTTAACCGCATGATGAATAAGTATAATGCATTAAAATCCACATGGAGCAAGTTAGCCTACGATCTTGCTTAGGAATGAAAATTTAATCTCCTTTGATATTTGTTTAAACTATCAACAATTCCCTGGATAAAACGATTTAGCCTATCGCGAGCATATCAAAAATGGTAAGTTTACTCTAACGTTTCAAAAAAAGTGAGGAAAAAATCTTTAGTTGCTGTAGATAAGGGCGAAACGGAGTTTTTTTTAAGATAAGCAATGTCACTTATTGTGAGTTTTAGAAAAATCGAGTATTCGTTCTTAGATGCGGAAAATAAAGCAGTGTAACGGTTTTTAACCCGTTTTTTTTGAAACGTTAGGGTCTAAACTGATTTCAGGAAAAATAGACTCGTCGTGTGGATTAAGCGCAGTGAATCCACCCTAAATCCGACTCGAAAACAGATCAATGCACCCTGGCATTCTCCTCATTTCAATGCCCGATTGAAACAGGATGATGTTCGCTCATAGCCGAGTGGATTCGCTACGCAGTTAGGTAAAAAAAATCCATTGATTACCCACCAATTTCGAATACTCAGCGGTGAAATGTAAGTTTAAACAAATCAGCTATGGTAAGTTAATCGCTTTTTCGGGATAATACCGACCTTTTATCAATGTAGGACAACGCGCTTCATGTGGTTCACCAATCTGTACGTATATCGGTTCACCAAGCCCTTTGCCTTTTCCGCCAAGCAGGTGGACAATCGACTGTTAAAAAACGCATTTCAAGCTTGCTCAAGCTTACAGCCTAGCAGTTATGGTTGGGTCCCACCATTAGGGCGTCATGGTGAACAATTCATCCATGCAACCAATGGAAAGATACTAGTGTGTGCTCGAAAAGAAGAAAAAATTTTACCCGCGACAGTCATACGCGACATCGTCAACGACAAAGTCGCAGAGATCGAAGACACTCAAGCTCGCCAGGTTCGCCGCAAAGAACGTGAAGCCATGCGTGATGAAGTGATGTTGGACCTCCTCCCTAAAGCATTTAGCCGTTCAAACCTAACGTTCGCTTATATTTGTCCACACGACAACCTGCTA
>CAYUAI010000139.1:0-7106 GCA_964442745.1 uncultured Chromatiales bacterium | reverse complement strand
AGAAGCCTATGAAATTATTTTTCGTTTACTCTCATTGCTCGACCCAAACACCGCAGCGGATCAAGCTTTTGATGATATTGATAACTACCTAACCGATGCCGCTGTTTTAGATAATGCATCGCATATTAAAGCCTTAAAGCAGGTACTTCGTCAGATTTATGATAACGCCTACCTTGGCTCCGATGCGGGTAAAGCAGCCTTGGCGAATTTTTTACAAGAGACACTGAAAATGTCATTGACGGATTTTTTGAATGATGAGGCGCCGGCGAACATTAATTGAACGGCGCGAGCAAAGCGAATCAGCGTGTAACGAGGTTAGGTTTTAAAATCGATACCTTGAGCCAGTGGCAAATCATTGCCCCAATTAATGGTGTTTGTTTGGCGTCTCATATAGATCTTCCAAGCATCAGAGCCGGCTTCTCGTCCGCCGCCAGTTTCTTTTTCTCCGCCAAAGGCCCCGCCAATTTCCGCGCCTGAGGTGCCAATATTGACATTGGCGATACCACAATCACTACCTTGGGATGATAAAAAGAATTCAGCACGTTGCAGGTCTTGGGTGAAAATGGCAGAAGACAAGCCTTGGGGTACGTTGTTTTGAATGGTGATGGCTTCTTCGAGTTCTGAGAAGCTTTGAATGTATAAGATCGGCGCAAAGGTTTCTTGTTGCACAATCGGCCATTGACTGTCTGCCAAGACGAGACTCGGTTGTACAAAAAAACCGGGTTGCTGGATGATTTCTCCGCCATAGGAAATTTGGCCACCGGCTTGTTGTACTGTTTGAATGGCGAGGCTATAGTCTTGCACCGCTTGATTATCGATGAGTGGTCCCATCAGTGTGTTTGGAGCGAGAGGATCACCGATCTTAATTTGTTGGTAGGCGGATTGCAAAGATTCCAATAAAATATCAAGCTGGCTTTTATGCACGATGAGTCGGCGGGTTGAGGTGCATCGTTGGCCAGCGGTACCCATGGCACCAAATAAAATGGCAGGGATGGCAATGTCAAGTTTGGCACTTTGATCAACGATGATGGCATTATTTCCCCCGAGTTCCAGTAAACAGCGCCCTAGGCGAGAGGCGACGGCTTGACTCACCTGTTTCCCGCGCTCGCAAGAGCCGGTAAATGAAATTAATGGTATTTTAGGGTCGCTGATCAATGCTTCTTTGACTGAATGTTCATTACTGATGAGCAATGAAAAAATTCCTGGCAGTTGATTGTCACGGAGTATTTGATTACAGATATGTTGCACGGCAATGGCACATAAGGGGGTTTTGGAGGAGGGTTTCCAGATCACGGTATTGCCAGCAATGGCGGCTAGAAATGCATTCCATGACCAAACCGCCACGGGGAAATTAAAGGCGCTGATGACGCCAACTACGCCAAGCGGATGCCATTGTTCATACATGCGGTGAGAGGGGCGTTCGGAGTGCATGGTGTTGCCGTAAAGCATGCGGGATTGTCCCACCGCGAAGTCGGCCATATCAATCATTTCTTGTACTTCACCGTCGCCTTCGACTTTTATTTTTCCCATTTCCAGGGACACCAGACTGCCTAAGTCGTCTTTATGTTGCCGCAGTGCCTGACCAATTTGGCGAATGATTTCACCGCGTTTAGGGGCCGGAACTTGGCGCCATTGCAGAAAGGCTTGATGGGCGTTATCAATGAGTTGTTGATAGTCTGCCAGCGTGGCTGGCTGCACTGAGGCGATCACTTGTTCGGTGGCCGGGTTGATCGAGGTTAATAAGGCGGAGGTGTTTTCACTCCATTGATTGGGTTGGAAACAGGTGCCGGGGTTAATGTTATTGATGCCTAAGCGTTTTAAAATATCCATCATGGTTATTGGTCCATTTTGTGGTTAATGGTTGGCATAATTTTGACCGATGCGGTTTTCGAGTATTTGGGTCAGTGAAAATTGTTCTTGCTTGATAAAGCCATGATAATCTTGTGATGAGGAAAGAATAATGTCAACCACGCTGCCTATCCCAGACGCGGTGGTGATTTGTATGGCAGACCAGAGTTGTCCTGAAATGTTTTTAGGATAGATTTTCTGTACATAGTTTTCTTCATAAAACTCGCCATGCTGGATACCCGAGACGGAGACGTAAACAAGCACCACATCTTGCATTGTTTTGGGGACTGCATTTTCCAAAATGGTTTTTAAGGTGTCTCTGGCCTCGTTTAGCTTAAGTTCGTTCATTAAAAAACGTATTTTTTCACAATGGCCAGGGTATCGCAATGTTTTGTAATTCATGTGGCGGGCTTTTCCCTGATAGGTTTCGGCCAGAGTTCCAATACCCCCTGAGGTATTGAATGCTTCATACAATAAACCATCCACGGTAATGGTTTCTAAGCCTTCTAGTGGTTGAACCGCAATAAGCTGATCATCAAGAATTGCATAACAAGGATTGCCGTACTCATTAATCAAGCCATCGGTAGACCATGTTAGTGAGTACTTTAAGGTATTATTGGGGTTAATGGGTAGCGCGCCGACTCGCATTTTTACCGTGTCCAGGCTATCAAAATGAGAAATTAAATCGTGAGCGGCAATACTAATAAAGCCGGGGGCTAGGCCGCATTGCGGCACAAAGGCAGTGCTGGCACCGGCACTCAGTTGTTTGACCTTTTCGGTGACGTCAACGTCTTCGGTGAGATCAAAATAATGTAAATTATGGGTGCGTGCCAGTTGTGCAATGGCCGGGTTGCAGTAATAGGGAAGCGCAGAAATGAGCGTGCTTATTTTTTGCTTATTGATATAAGTGGTGAGGTCATGGGTGTTCTCAGCATCCATGCGAGAAAAGTGAATGTTGTTGGTTTTTTGTAGTTGATTGATGAGCGGTAAACACTGGGCTTGATGGTCGCATAGATGAACGTCATATTCTTTTTCTTGGGATAATAAAACCGCGATCAATGATCCAATTTTTCCTGCGCCTAATATGAGCACTCGATGCATATAAGAAACTCCGAGGTTGATAATGGGTTAAAAATTCGCATTGACTCGTTGTCAACTGCATTATTTCCTAAAATTTAGTATAAGTTTTATGTTCGCTCGTTTGGTTCATTCCTCATATAATATTTGTATGAAGTTATCTCAAACAGTTGATGTCTATTGGGTATAGATACCAATGATAGCGCAAAATATCATTGGCCACAGCCTGCAAAGACTTTATGCCATTCGGTGTAGATGTTGCATTATGATGAAGTCAGGGTTTAATGCAATTGATTGATTGTCTGATTTTTCATCAATGATGGAGGAGAAAAAATGACCGATCCCTTGCAAGTCTATGCGCAAAATTTAACGGCCTGGTTGCTCGATTTAGATTGCTCGACATTACGAGCCCATCCTGATGATCCGACTAAGGTTTTTGTGGTAAAAAGAGAAGGCAGCTATGCGGCACTGAATTTGATGCCGTTTGCCGCGTCGCCAAAACCGGTGACGGCACAGGCTTTATTTTCTCAAGTGAGTACCGTTACCGATTTGATTGATGCGTATCATCAAGCGAAAAAGGCGATGCCGTTTGAATCAGATATGTCAAGCTTGATGGGGTGTGTTGATCCATATGCCTCGCAGTTTTTATCTTGTTTAATTGATAATGCACCGCAATTAATTTCGGATCATGATGCGATATTAATTAGCGAATGGTTACAAGACTATGATGTGTATGTGGCGGTAAAATCCATTGAATCATTACTCAATAGTCAAGCGGATTTGGCGGTGTTACGGTTAGCGAAAGCGAAGGGTTGGCCGGTTCATTTTGACCATTTAGCGATACGCTGTGGTAGCGCGACAGATCGGGCGGCCGAGCAAGTGGCAGAGATGTTGATAAAAGAACATGGATATGTGTCATCGCCATTAAGCGATGAAAAATTTTATCAATTTTCGGAAGGTTGGAATGCCTATCCGTTGTATAAAATTTTAGAAAATGGTCAAGTGATTCGTCTTTTTATTGATCAGTCGGACGGGCATCATCCGAAACAAATTATTCAGCATTGGAATCGAGTGTATGGCTTCACGGCGCACCATTTAGCCATGCGGGTGAGTCAAGAGATAGACGGGTGTCAGCAAGCCATTCTCCTGAATGAATTAATGATGGCACTGCAAACTGAGGGTGTCGCTATGTTAGCGCCTACCGGTGAGTACACGGGTGGTTTGCTTGAGCAAGTATTTACGAGGCCAGTAAAAAATACCAATATTCCTCTACATGTGAAAAGTGATTTGCAAGCGATTGATACGGAGTTACAGCGTGTCATTGAAAATGGAAAATTACTGGAATTGGTGTCGAGAATGGAATTGCCGCCTGAGTTGAGAAAAGCATTTTTTGCGTTATATGGGCTCGATGCGGATAAGCTGATACCACAAGTTTCGACCCCTATTTTTCATTACTTTCTTCCTGCCCAGGCGGCGCATGTGATTAAAACATCGGTGACTTAGGAATGAGTGACTTTGAGTTTTTTGCTCGCGTCTTCACTGTTGGCAAGTCGTAATAAATTTAAACTGATTTCAGGAAAAATAGACTCGTAGAGTGGATTAAGCGCCGCGAATCTATGTATGACCGGCATGATATCTTGGTTAGCTGGTGAAAGTCCAGCCATCGCCTTTTCCAATACGAAATGAGTCTAAAACAATTGCATTAGGTCAACAATCGATCATCATTGCCCAATGAAACTCAATGAATTAACAACTATTGAGCAACGTTCTCAATTTATAGTAGCAGTAGGGTGCATTATATGCACCAAACAACGGTGAAGATGGCAATTCACGATTGATTAACACTGAAGTATGGATTTATGTTAAACGCCCTACAATGTAGAGGATGCGGGTAGTCATGCGTCATTGAGCATGTTTACGATATCAACAGAGGCATTCTCAAGTTATTTAAGGGTCTTGAAATGCGAAATATACAATTTTATAAGGTCGGGCTGCGTGTGGACAAAGCGTGAATTTCCGAAAAAATACGCGGAGCATGTGGACAAGTCATGGATAACACATCGTTCCTCGTGTTACCCACAACTTGCAAGATTGAATATAGAAAAATCTTGAATAAAAAATTTTCGTAAACACAGTCTGCAATATTAAGTTTACAGGCTAGCAGGCCAACTTGTCTTAAATTTAGGATTTGATAGCTAAAAAGTAAATTAAAAACACAAAAAACTTGACTAGGAGGAGGGGTCCATATACGTCCTCCTTCGTGGTTAAATCAGGCGTACAAACTATACTTACAGTCCCCCGGCGACATTACCAACATTTACTTCACTCAATTTCACCAAAAATTCACCCGAAAAATCATATTGAAATATCCCCGTTGCGGCGCTCACCAATAGAATATCATTATGTGGAATTACGTCATAACAATTCACTTCGGTTAGGGTCTCGGTGATTTGAATGTTACTTTTATCTTCGACGTTGTAAATTTTTAATCCGGTTGCGCCATCACATACAAACAATTTATCCCCGCTGATTCCCAATCCATAGGGTGCTTGCATGGGATAGGATTTTTCTAAGACAGGGTTGGCAATATCGGTAATATTCAAAATGTCTAATTGATTTTGATCCGCCCAACATCGTCCATTTCCGCGCAACGTCACATAGGCGTAACTGCCTTGTACCACCACCGGATCACAGCTGCGTGCGTGAATAAATTCGCTCATATATTGTGGATATAATGGGTTTGAATTGTCATAAATGAACACACCGGTTTGTGACCCGATAAACAAATAGTCATTCACCGGGAATAAGGTTTCGATACCCCTAACCACGGGAATACGACTCCATAGTACGGGCTGAGCAGGATCTTCAATGTTGATTAATTGCAATTGATCGTTAGCAATGGCATAAAGCATGTCGTTAACAATAGCAAAACGTGACATGGACCCAGCCTGTCCAGCATTACCCGTGCTAAAGCTCGAAGAATCACCCGAGCCAGCTTGACCGCACGCGCCCAAAAATAGACTGAATGAGAAAATTACCAAGCACCATCGATTAATTTTCATTGTTTTCCCCTTCATATCCAATCACTATCCCTTTTTTCATGTCATAACCCGAGAGATAAACACCCTCAGGAATATTTTGATAAGGATCATACGGAAAAACCCCTTCGATTCGATGTACCTCTGCCATATTCTGCACATCCCGTATATCAACCACCACCAGATCAATATAGCTGTCCAGGTAGAGATAATCGTTTTTGATCGCAATATCGACGTTGCCAGGTACATGGATAAAACCAAGATGTCTCGGATTATTTGCATCCTGATTATCAAAAACATGCACCCCTTTATTTCTGGAGTTAACCAATAAATAATTCTGGTAAAGATAAATCTTACCGATATTTTCTAACATTTGTTGATCGCTAATGGTGACCGGACGACGCAGTTCCTGATAAGAGAGATCATAGGTGTTCGGGATTTTAAATGCAAAAAATTAAATGGTTAGAGATTCCCCCCTTAAGCTCCACTACCACCGCCGACGTAACGGAAAAGTCATTTACATCATTCAGGATAGACTTAAACGAGTTTGATGGTGTTTATATCCACTATAGCAGCATATATTTAACTTATTGATATTGCGTAAAATAAATCCCGAACACCTATGTGAGAGAGATAAACAGGCGTTTTGGAAATACGGCGACACTGGGCGTCATCATCGGATCGACAAGCCGTGCTGGTCCCCATCAGTGAGCCGATGCCCAATAAGAAAACACCACTGCCAACGAGGCGCATGAATAGCGAATGTTTAAAAAGTGAGGCATTCATTTTTGGGAGATACCTTATTTTAATTATCATATGTAAACTGACTATCACAAAGGCCAATATCGAAGCTAAAACGTCATACCAATCAAATGTCCCCTGCAAAAAATAATGCTGAAATAACACAAATTCATCACTCAATGGGATGAGAGATAACATGAGATCGGGGTATCGCTGGCCAAATTCAAATAATAAATTTATCAACAACCAGAAGACAGGCCATATAAAAATAGCACGCTGACCATGTCTTATTAACCCAATGGATAAATAAGACATGGCCAATACATGTAAAAAAGAAGGTAGATTATTAGGTAGTGGGTCAAACCTGTGAATTGGCGTATAATTACAGGCATGACATATTAT
>CAYUAI010000138.1:0-7195 GCA_964442745.1 uncultured Chromatiales bacterium | reverse complement strand
TAATAAAAGCCCGCTGGGTGGGTATCGAAAATCCCGCCAGCGCCGCATACAACGCTGCCATCCCAATACTCACCAGGGCCGCCGCTTTAGGCGCGGGAAGCCACAAGACTAAATGCCCCAAACGACTCCAGACAAATCGAACACAAAAAAATGTCATGCCCGCCACCAGACCAATATGTAAACCCGAGATGGCCACTAAATGATTAATGCCGGTATCGGTTAATACACGCCATTGTTCACGACTGATCAATGAGCGATCGCCCACCGCTAACGCGGTAATAATTCCAACAAACTCGGAGGTAGGTAACGCACTTTGCAACTGAGCCCGCAATGTCTGCCTGAGATGAGTCAAGGACCAAAATGGCGCGGTTGCCAAGCGCTGATTACCGGCATGTGCTTTAATGTAACCGGTGGCCCTAATACGCTGCTGAAACAACCAACGCTCATAATTAAATCCCCCAGGGTTTTGCAAGCCATGAGGCCGTTTCAACCGCGCCATCACCCGCCAACGCTCTCCTGGGCGCAATAATTTATTCAATGCGACATTACGATAGCTGCTCAATCGAACACGCAATGCGGTATCCATCGGCTGCTGTCCAACGGCGATGGAATCCACTTTCATGTCAAAACGAAGACCATGTTCCAGTGGTGTTGTTAATGAAATGATCGTCCCCGTGAGCCACACATTCTGCCCTTCAAAATCAACCGGCAACGCCGTGCTTAAAATCAAATGTGCCCAAAAAAACGTCCAAAAGAACCCCAAGCCAACGGTCGCCAATAAACGGAAAATTTTGGTGAGAAAAAAACCAGGAATACATACCAAAAATAACCAAATCCAATGCGCCTCAGGTAAACTTGTCAGCGGCTGAAACAACAAAACACCGAGCAATAATGCACACGCGTACAAAAACATCACAGAAGTCTCATTCCCAGAGTAGCTTCCATAAAGTATATACCCTTAGCCAGCCCTTTTTATCACTGGAAGGGCAGGGGTTTTGTCGGATTGAGAAAACTCGTCGTGGAATGGCAGGTGGCACAACCGCCGGTAATGCCCGCTAATTCATGATCCAGTGGTGCGGGATGACACGCCTCACAACCGCCTAACACTTCATTATGATCCACCGTCACTGGAGGCAACCAAGCGAGCGGCTGATGGCAAGCCGCACATTGATACGTGGTCACCGGGTGGGTGGCCGATTGACTGTGGCACGTCGCGCAAAAACCTAAAACTTGAGTATGGTCCACCTCTCGCAAAGGCCGCCAACCCAAGCTTGAGTGACATGCACTACATACCATTTTTACATGAATATGTGTGTCGGGTTGACCTCGAGCCAGACTCCCATTATGGCAATCAAAACAAATATCGCTTAATTGTCGATCTAGATGATGATCAATAACCTGCCAGGGTATAATGCCTATTTAAATGGCATAAACAGCCACGCAATAAATGATTAAAATTCAGGGAGAAAAAACAGGAAAAATATATGGAAATTGAAATAAACGTATTTTGCGAAATGTTTTTCAATTATGTTTGATGACAACGCAAGCAATTGACTAATGATATCCCCCTCTCCTAATATCACTTCAATTTTTATTTTTGGATAGTGGCATCCTACCACTGCTTTGGAATAATTTAGCAGCTTATTACCTCAGTCGAAAGCATTTATTTAAATTTGATGGACAGTTAGGGATGAAATTGCGATCCATTAACCATATTTTTTGATAAGTTTAAATTGATTTCAGAGAACAATAGATGGGTAACGTGGAGAAAAGAAGAGGTAGCGGTATTTTTTAATGATTGTTCCTGGAGTCAGTTTAAACTTACATTTGTTGAAGAGATATATTTTTGCCGCTGATTATAAGGAATCGAATTCGAGCTTGGTAATTTTTTCTCAATGAGATCCAGATAGTTGCCCATTCGATGTGCATTTAAATTTTCTTCACCAGGTTGTTTATTCAAAAACCCAAGGCCTCGCAGCAAACTGTTCAAGCCTGTTAATGTGGAGTAAAATGTTTTGGGCAATAAAACATACTCTTGTCCCAAATGCCAAAATATCTCTAACTTGAAACTCATGACATCCGAAATATCAAAGGGTGGCACGATCGGCACCAGATCTAATTCCGTCACGACCCGTATCACCGGCAAATGATCGAACTTAGCCGCCCCAGCACGATTAGTGACTTTAGGCTGCCCAAAAGTCACCACCTCTTTCACAGAGTAACCCTTTTTATCCAAGTGCATCGCTAAAATCAGAGCAATGGCACCACCGAGGCTATGGCCTGTGGTCGCAACAGAATAATTTTTTTTCAAAAAGGGTTCAATTTCCTCATATAAATTTGCCGTCGCCCGCAGAAATCCCGAGTGTAGATAAATGCCTGTATGCGGATCGGCTTGCAATTGATATTGAATATCGACGATAGCGTTTTCTACATTAGCCGTGCCACGAATGGCAATGACTTGAGTTAGCGTCTCATGATCTATCGCAATGAAATAGCGTACTTTTTCCAGCGCCGAATTGGAGTCATGGGCAAGGATTAACTGCTGCTCTTTACATATACGTGTTATCTGTGCGACATTTTGATAGGCGGCATTGGCTAACTTCGCATACCGAAAAAGGGATGGGAAAATATTATCATCACGGATTATTTCACGGCTGCTAGCTACACCACTGTAAAGATTCAGCAATAGTAGTAACAACAAATTCTTGATGAAAAATCGTTCACAAAAATAATACACGTCTAGCGTCCTTGAAAAAGGCGGAAAACCCCGCAGCCACTTTAAATTTAACACACATTGCACATATCCAAAACACTCCTGACATAATGCTGTCAGGAGACCCCTTGTATAATACAAATCTCAATGTACTGATAATATAACCACCGACAAATAACTGATACCAAAATGAGGAGCAACCTAGATGGAAAACCCATTCGCACACGTTGAATTACAAAGTCAAGATGTTACACAAGCCACTAAGTTTTATGGTGCGCTGCTTGACTGGAAATTTGAAAACATGCCGATGCAAGATAGCGACCAGCCTTACATCATGATACAGACCGGTGAAGGTGTCGGCGGAGGCATGATGCAACACCCTGTCCCGCAAGCACCTTCCACATGGATACCCTATATCAATGTCAATGATGTTCAGCAATCAACTGACAAAGCATGCTCACTTGGTGGCACCGTCTTACGAGAAAAAACGGCCGTGCCTGAACACGGCTGGTTTAGCATAATACAAGACCCCACCGGGGCAGTCTTTGGTTTATGGCAAAATAAAAATTAATCATTGAAGCAACGCCTGCTATCCAATGTCGGTTATTGCCCATTCCTTATCATACACTTGACTCATCCGTTGCATAGCTTTGAGCATAATTTGATTATCAATCGATGCAAAAATCAGTCGATTATTTTCGTCATAACTTTCGATATGACCAATATTGTAACCCAAATCAATACGCCCTGGCGTTAAAATACCAAATCTGTCCCAACCACTCAGCCACAAAAAATCACGTGGCTGAGTGGTTGTTAATCTCAAACGCTACGGGTATAGGTCATGTCACTAGAAAACCTCACTAAATATTTTTTCCCAATGTTTGTAATTGTTTTTTTGCCTGACTGACACCTTGCGATGCCGCCGATGTCAATAAATGCTTAATTTCGTCAATAGGCGGTTGTCCTATCGTGTGCTGTAACAAAGCATTGGCCAAATTAAATTGTGCAAAACGGTATCCTTGCTCAGCAGATTTACGATACCAAGGAATGGCTTTCTCTAGATTTTTGCTAACAGCAATACCATTTTCATGCATCACGCCCAAATTATTTTGCGCAACCGCATTGCCTTGCTTCGCACCTAACCGATACCATTGAAGCGCTTCGGCGTTATCCTGTTTGACACCTAAACCTGCTTGATACAACCAGCCCATACTCGCTTGTGCCTGAGCATAACCTTGTTCAGCCAGGGGGCGCCACTGATTTAAGGCCTTGGCATGATGACCAAAAAAATAGGCGACCTGCCCCGCTCGATATTGTTTCGCGACGGCTTGATTCGCATTGGCATCCAGTGAGTTCTGGGTAAAACTCCTGGAAACCACTGGACGTGAAAAATCCATCGCTGGCGAGGGCTCTAAAAGTTCTTTTGCTCTTTTTTTGGCAAGCTCACTAATTAACACTGTTTCCTCAAAAACAGAATATTTTTTAGCCTCTTGTGCCACAGCAAGCACATTGACACCCAACAACAAGACTAATATCCATATCGCCTGATGGAATTCGCTCTTACCACTCACCATAACCACGCCGCACCTCGTACACCGCTAGCATCACCATATTTAGCCGGGACTAATTTTGTTTCAATTTCATCAGAAAAAATGTAAGGCACCCAGCGACGCGGCACCTCGTCATACAATTCATCAATATTCGCTAAGCCGCCACCCAGTACCACAATGTCGGGGTCAAGCAAGTTAATCACACTTGCCAAAGACTTCGCTAAACGCTCCATATAATGATCCAGCGTCACGGAAGCAAAAGACTCTCCCTGCCTTGCATCAATGACAATTTCTTCCGGCCGCAAATCCCTGCCCGTCAGTTTCTTGTATTCTGCCATCATGCTCGGCCCTGAAAGATAGCTTTCAATGCAACCCTTTTTTCCACAATAACAAGCCGGCAATGGTAAATCTTGCTCAGTGAGCCAAGGTAAAGAATTATGTCCCCATTCGCCAGCGATGGTATTCACACCGGTTAACAATTTACCATGGAGACAAATACCGCCTCCCGTCCCCGTTCCAATAATCACACCAAAGACACTTTCGTATCCCGCCGCCGCCCCATCACTGGCCTCAGACAAAGTAAAGCAATTAGCATCATTAGACAGTCGAATAGGTCGCTGTAAGGCAGACCCCAAATCCGCGATGATATCTTGGTCAATCAAGCACACAGAGTTGGCATTTTTCATTCGCCCCGTTAACGCTGAAATGGCGCCGGGCGCACCGAGCCCTACACACCCGGTCTGGTCAAGGCAATGCTCCAATTCAAATACCATATCACGGATAGTGGTTATTATTTTTTGATAATCCCCAGTCGGCGTCGCCACCCGTTGACGATATAGCACATGGTGTTGTTCATTTAATGCAATGATCTCAATCTTTGTGCCACCTAAATCAACGCCGATCCTCATTCATCCTCCCAGGGTGTTGCAGCCATTTCGCTAAACTGAACCCACGCTCAGGCGCGAATAGAAATAACCAAAACGATCAATTGACAACCATTTAGCCGATCTTAATCGCCGCGCCTCTGAAGTATACAATAAAACACAGATCATCTTGATTGGAACCGAGACAAACTTGGCTATTTTTTATCCTTAAATGCCCATACCCAGCACAACCAAGCAATGCCACAACTCATCAAGAAAAAGAGAGGAAATAAAAGAAGTCTTATGTTACTATACGCAACTCTAGCATGTAGCACATTTTGCTAATGGCAACAGCATGCTGGAAGGGTGGTGTCGAAATGAATGAAAAAGAATTTATCCTGTTATTCATGATGACAATATGTCTGGCGGTTTTCAGTTTGCGGCCCCAGATCACCAATGCGGGTCATGTCATATCAACCCCATCCGTCAGCACGATAACCTGCTGTGCGACAAACACGCAATAGCACTTACTTTCTAAACAAAAAAAAATCGACGACTCTATGCCTTAGTATCCCAATGGGATGACCTATGACTGGGATCAGGCAAAATAATCCACCAAACCATTCATTCCGCGTACTATGTTTATATTTTCGCTGCTTTCACTATCGTTAACTGTAGACTCCGCACCATGGCCATCACTCTCCTGTGCCCCCTGAAATCCCTGCTGTTGCCGTGAGAATTGTGATGAAACATCGGCACCCGCTAAAGTTAAACCCGACTCCGTCAACATCTCCCGCAATCGCGGCAAAGCACTTTCTATCGCTTCCCTGACCACACCATGTTGCGCAGAAAATGAGATACTCGCTTGATCATGAGATAATTTAATTTTCACTTCCACCGGTCCCAACTCCTTTGGGTTCAAGTGAAGCTCAGCTTTTTGCACCTCACCACGTACCATCATGCTGATCCGCTTATTCAGTGTATCACCCCAACCTGCCTGCTGAAAAGGCGTCTCTAACGCATAATATGTCACGGGCATATTCCCTAACTTTGAGGTATTAGATATTCCCTGATTCGCCATACCATTTATATTTTCCATTGAGCTACGGGCGACTATCTGCTCGAAACCCGCCGCGAGTGAAGTCTTATCCAATGCACTTTGAAAATTGACTTGTGACTCAAGACGAGCCAATATCGCATCAAAATTTTTCAGCGTAAGATACTCTGAGTTGATAGGCGGATCTTGAGAATTTAAAGATAAGCTCGCGTCAGCAAGCGATAACTCAGTGAAAGAATCAGCGAGGCGATACCCCCCTGTTATTGAACCAGGCAAGGCACTTGTCTTATCAATTAGCCTGTTCGCCGCCAAATCTAGTAATTTTTCTTTATCAGAACGCGTTTGACCATTAAAAACTGCTTGATAATTGGCCAGCATAACCTCTGAATCACCACGACTAGATCCTTGCACACCCGCTAATAAATTGATATCCCATTGACGAATAAAAAGCGCCTCTTGCTGAGCACTAAGCGCATCGTCCTCAAGCGACATATTCGGCAAGCGCTCCCCCGTATTTTCATTGGCTGGTGACCGATGACTGTCGGACAATGTTTGAGATAACTGACGCTTTTCCTCGGATGTTAGCTCATTCTCTTCTGTCACTTTTTTAGCATTAGGCTCGGGACTCATATTTTTTTTAGCGTCATTGCTAACTTCATGCTTGGGATCATTTTTTGGATAATTGTTCTTACTGCTCACTTGATTTCGTTGCACCTCATCATTTTTTTTATCAGGCATTTGTTTATTTAACATCTCAGAAAAAGAGGTGTCTGGCTGTGAACTCAAAGAACTCGATTGAGATTTCACCGAATCACTGCTCTGTAATGCAATTTTTGTTATACTTGGCATCGTCGTCATATCTTTAATAATAAGGTTACAGGCACATAGCTGATAGCAACTGCATGCCTGTAAAAAACGGATAAAGACATAATCTCAATGTTTATCCACACGCTGGCCTCCCTGGCTTCCCTGGCTTCCCTGGCTTCCCTGGCTTCCCTGGCTTCCCTGGCTT
>CAYUAI010000137.1:0-7355 GCA_964442745.1 uncultured Chromatiales bacterium | reverse complement strand
TGGTTTGAACACGGTGGATATACTGTGTCATAACCGAGTGAGAAGCGTAATAATGATGCAATAACTTCCTAATTACGCCGCCCATTCCTTAAGATCAATAATCCCATTCCATATTAACGCCGACCCGAGAGGATGTGTCCGCGATATTGCCTTCTACTTTGACATTGGGGGCTACATCGACCTCGACGATAGCACCGCTGGTGCCTGGCAAGAGACCTTGTTTAACGCCAACATATACGCCTTCAGCTACATATTTACCGGCTTCGACACTTGGGCCTGACTCTTCATCGCCGCCGACTTTTAAGGTGTCCAAACCCAGAGAACTTCTTGCTTTATCCATCACCCCAGGACCGCCACCACCGACCCCAGCTAATTGGGCGGCCGAAGCCACTAATTGCAGCCTTTCGATATCATCCATTTCACCCACACTTTTATTAAACATAATGCGGGCTAAAATCTCATCTTGAGGAATTTCTGGTTCTGAGTTTAATACAATTTTTGGTTGAGAGGCTGAGCCAGTCACGGTGATGATGGCTTCGATATCTTTGGCTTTAACCCGAGTGACAAAATCAAGTTGGGGTTGGTTGGTGGGCACATTATCTAAATTCACCAGGCCTTTTTGGAATTCAAATGTTTGGCGGAACGCATCCAACGTACCTTTACGCATTTTTAACAAGCCATCGACTTTCGGGTCATTAGCGGTCCCGGTGATTTTCATATCGCCTTCAAACTCAGCATCTAGACCATTACCTCTGACAAAAATTTGGTTTTTGGCAATCAGCTCAATATCTAAGCTAATTTTCACTGGAGGCGATGCCTGGTTAGCTTCAGTCTTGTCGGCTGCTTGCGTTTGGGCGCCGCCACTTGTCTCCCCATTTTCTTCGATCACCTCAAGCGCAACAACACTGGGGGGCAGTTTGTTCGGAATATAAAAATCGGCTTTATTTATTTTGATCAAGCCTTTGAGCCAAGCGTCGTGCAGCGGGCCACTCAGGGTGATATCGCTACTCACTTGTGAGGTTAACATATCAATGGCAACGATTTGTGCTTTATCCATCACGACGGAAAAATCGGTGGTGATTTCGTCATTGGCTGTTAATTTAACGTTACCTTGCATTGAGATTTTGCCATCTTTTGGGGTCGTGGCTGTTAAGTGCTTCAAGGTGACTTGCTTGGGATTCGCTAACACATGTAGATCAATATCGTTAATTAAGGTGCCGAGTTTCAGATTTTCGAAGCTTCCTTGTAAAATTTTTGCTTCGGCAAGAAAGTCGAGTTGCTCGATTGTCCCTTCTGCCTTAGCGTTGATATCCAATTTTCCATTCAGCTGATTACCTGATCCGGAAATAAAGGCATTCACAATATTTAAATCGATTTGCCCGGTGGTATTGGCTTTGATGGGTAATTGAGGCGGCACTTGAATACCGATCGGTTGCTCGGTCATGATGAGCGGTGCGACTCCGGTGATATTTAATTCAATCCCGTCTTTTTGAAAAACTCTGCCAGTCAGCTCAACTAACTCATTCGCCCATTGTGCCTTAAAGTGAGCATTGAGTTTCGCGATATCCGTTGCTTCACCTTGTTCAATCGCCACATCATTTAAGCGAAGATTCACGATCGCATTAGGTGCCTGAAAGTTTCCATCCAATGAGATATCACCATCAATGGAACCAAATAATGCCAAAGAGGGATCCGCGATTCGAGTGAGATCAAGCGGTAATTTGTCAATCGTTGCTTTGGCGACAATACCTTGTGTATCCATGTCGATATCTGCGGCAATTTGGCCTTCTTGGATTTGCAGCACAAAATCTTGCACAGACAATTTGTCTTGTTCAGAAATCAGACTCAGTGGTTTTAATAGGGTAAAAGGGATATGACCTAACTGTCCGGCTAAGTTGGCAATGGTTAATTGTTTGCGTGTTTCTGTCACTTGCGCGGTTCCGGTACCTTGAATCTTGAGCGGTTGATCGAGAGATATCAAATGAGCCGTGGTTGAGATATTCCAGTTAATGTCCTCAAGCGTGCCACTCATCGCAGACTCTAAGCGACTTAACTGAATGTCAGGATTTTCGATGTTGTTAGCTTGCAGCTTGATATTGAGAACCGGCGCGTTTAGCGCTTGACTAATCTCGGCGCTAAGTTCAGCGAGGGTTATTTTTTGCTTGATACCCTCATTGATCACTTCAAGATTTTTTGCTTGGGCTTGAAAGTTTAGCGTTTGTTGATTTTGTTCGGAAAGATTGAGTGAAAACGTGACATCACCCGATAAGTCTTGTTGGGCAAGCGTTGATATCGGGCTAAAATCAGAAATTTTGCCAGTGATTTTTCCATTGGCGGTACTCTCGGCTAATATGACATCGACATGACCACGCATATCGATCCCTAACGCAGAAAGTTCAAGTTCATTGATCGCCAACGTTTCATTATTGTTGATGGCAAAATTTAACTGAGCTTTGACGGGCATGTTATCATATATTACCCCTGTTTTTAATTGTCCAGTCGGAGCGCTCGCGAGTGAATGTGCGGTTAATTCGATACGTGGTTTTTTAATCGATTTTTCTTGCACTTTGAGGTTTTCCCCGGTCAGTAACAGCGTGACCGATGGGTCTGATACTTGCCCTTTCGCGTTACCTTTTAAGTGCAGTCTGCCCTCCAGTGGTATATTCAATGCTTTTGATAAGGCGGCCAATTGTGGGACAGCTACCGACCATTGGGCTTGCAAGTTTTGATCGGCTGAAATAACGGCTTCCGCTTGAGTGTGGACTTGCGCGGTATTAATGGCTAAATCACTGAGCTGCATTTTTCCATCAGGGCTGAGCTGCGCCCTTCCTGCCATATCAATACGCTCCCCGAGTATGGTATCTAAGATGGTATCATTCAGTGTTAGCTGATCTACTTGGGCTGAAAAATTGGTGACAACGTTTTTCCCAAAATCACTTACGTTGGTATTGATGGTTAGCTCAAGTTGGCCGTTTAATTCCCGGCCTGCTAGCTCACTAAGGGGCGTGAAATCAGGCAGGGAAGCCAATGCAGTTAGCGCAATTTTTTCTCCCCAGGCTTCGATGATTCCGGTGCTTGTGATTTTTGCAATCGCGGCAGAAATTTCTGCCTCTTGTAAATTGACTTGTTGCTTATTTAAATCAATTTTGCTTTTAGCCTGCCATTGGATGGTTTTTCCAGCCAGTTTTTCGATAACGGGGTTTTCGCCTTTAAGGGCATCAAGACGGCCCTGTAAATTCACTTGCAATAATGCCTCGACGTCTCCCAAAGGCTGGGTGGCGAGTACCTCAAGGTTGAGCTGCGTTTTTTGTGCGGAAAATCCCAGGCCTTGTGGTGACGTAATTAACAACTCGGCCTGAACGTCGGGTTGGGCCGCCGAGCCCTTAAAGGTTCCATTGAGGCTAATTTTTTCCCAAAGCACGCCAGCAGAAAATTCAGTAAATACATTCGGATCACCGGCAATGACTTGGTAATTTAAATCCATCTGTTCTCCGGCTTGTGCGATAACCCCCTGAAGAGCCACGGTGGCGGCCGGCATAGTGAGTTGCAAATCTTTTATGTTAACATCCCATTGTGGAGAAACGCTGGCTGTGGTCTTAAGTACAATATTGTCACCCGTGAGCTTGCTTAGCTTGGGTTCTAATAAGTTTTCCATATCCAGCGCCAACTGAATATCTAGCGCATAATTTTGATCGGCATTCCTCGTCATCGCCGCTTCTCCACCTAAGTCGATATAATTTTCAACGCCGGCGTTGATTTGTGCGTTCCAATCGGAAAGTAATCCTGAGCCGTTGAAGCTAAAAGACGCTGGAGAGGCATTGGGGAGGCTTAATAGCTTGGCTATCATTTCTCCAGCCGGCTCGTCGGCATTGATGTCAACCTGCAAACTTTCTGTAGCACGATTAAACTCAACCTCAGCGTGTAATTTAGCAGATATCTCATCAATTCTTTTGAGTAATAAAGCGAATGATATGGCCTGGCCTGACCGTTCAATCAAGGCGCGACTATCCAGCGATAACTCAACAGATTCGCCCAATATCGATTCGCCGAGATGAATTCGCTCCGCTTTAATTTCATCTAACGCGATTTGAATAGTTGGCCAAGATAACGGCGCTGATTCCGTGGGCGGTGGTTCAATATCGGTATCATTTTGAGGTTCGGGTAAGCGCTCCAACGCTAATGTGCCGATGGCAAACTGAATAATGTGAAACTTACCCGTTAATAGTTCAAATGGCTTCCAATGTAGGCGTAATGTATCGAGTGTGAGCCAAGTCCCGGTTTGATCGGCAAGCTTAACTTCCGTCAAATTCACGATTGAAAGAGGCAGTAATCCGTCAAATCCACCGATATCCAGCGTCATTTCTTCGTTACTGGCGAGTTCAGAAATCAGCGAAGCGACTTTTGATTGTCCCGAATCGCTTTGAAACCATAGCAGAAGACCACCGATAAAAACGATGAAGACTAAACTTATCGTCGCTAACACCAGAAGTATTTTTTTGATCGTTGAAGCCATTATTTATTTTCCAGTCGTGATTAAAACGCTTGTCCAATACTCAAATAGAATGCCACAGAATCATCACTTTTTCTTTTATTGATTGGGAAAGCTAAATCTATTCTCAGTGGTCCAATGGCGCTATAGTAGCGCAATCCAATACCGGCCGCCCACTGCAGAGTTTCATCTAATTTGGGTAACTTGCTCGTAAAAACATTTCCACCATCAACAAATGGCACGACTCCAAAATCTTGATAACGCCAGCGAATTTCTCCACCGACTTCAACGAAGCTGAAACCACCTGTTGGGTTTTTGTCGGCATTTAAAGGACCGACACGTTGATACTCATAGCCACGCACAGAGCCGCCACCACCGGAGTAAAACTTTTTATCGGGTGGAATGTCAGCCAATGTTTCACCATAAATACCGCCGGCAGAAAATCGTCCAGCGAATATCACATTACCGCTTTCAAACGCATTGTAGTAGGCTCGGCTGTCGAGTCGTCCGATAGTAAAATTTCCTTCCCCTCCTTTGGCGATAACATATGGCGTGATTGACACGGTATTTCTGAAGCCGGTTTGAGGGTTTAATAAATCGTCACTGGTATCATGTTTCAATACAAGAGGGAATCCAATCAAGAAAAACTCTGTTTTCCCGGTACTGTCTTTAATGGCGTAGTATTCACTGCTCACTCCGCCACTAAACGATAATCTATTTGATAATTTTCGTTTAATGCCGATTGCACTGGATATGGATTGTTTATCATACGTATCAAAATTTTCGTTAGCTAATTTACCATTGATCAGTAACTCTTGCGATCGAGTGAGAAAATCAGGCTTACTAAATTCGAGTTCTAAGATCGTATTAATATCGTTAAAATTATTTTTTCTTATTTTATCCATTTCTATTCTGGCAATACGACTGGAAATTTTTAATTTTTCTCCGCGTCCGAAAAGGTTGCGGTGTCCCCAATAAGCATTTATTCCAAAGTCTTCTGTTGTCGAATAGTTGAAGCCAAAACCAATGAATTTTCGCTTTCTTTCCTCCACCAATAATTCGACGGGTAATCGCTCACCTGAAGCGAGTTTTCCAGCATCAGAGGCATCAGGGATATTCAGCTTAAGCGAAGAGAAAAGACCTAGATTATTTAAGTCCGTCCGAAAAGATGTGAGGGTTTTCGGGTGATATAAATCACCGGGTTGCCAGGTAATGCGTTTTCTTACAAAATCATCTTCAATGCGCTCCAGACCACGAATGACAAGTTTACCCAATTGTGCTCGTGGTCCAGGCGTAAATCGCAAGGTGACATCCATGGTTTTATTCGCATGATTAACCACTAACGTTCGATCTTCGGCTTTAGCATAAGGATAACCTTCAAGTGCGAGTTTAGCTAACACAAGCCCTTCGGCTTCGATGATATCGCTGCCTTTTGCCTCGCTACCTTTCGCTAGATTGACGAGCAGGGTGGTCAAGGATAAATCTAAAGATTGCAAACCCAACAAATTAATTTCATCAAACGTATACATACTACCCGGCATGATCTCAATGACAACCTTTGGGGTATTCACTTGCCGAATAAGATTTGGATGAAGTGTGGTCAACGGAACCGCTTCGATGAAAATAACAACCTGGCCGGCGTAATAACCAAAAGACTTCAAGACATCAAGCATTCGTGCCTTATCAGACGCGGCACGCCGGATTAAGCTCACAGAACTTGACGGAGGTTGATCGATTAACAAAAAAAGATTAGCCGAACCCTCCATGGCACTTAGCAAATCTTTGTCTAAGGCCTGTCCCTCGAGGCCTTTAATTTCAACCTTGTAGGGTTGCTCTTGGGGGGGATCTGCTGCGTAAATGAGCGAAGAAAAAATCAACAATAGCAAAGAACATATTCTTAAAAACATAGACGTTATCGATAACTTTATTATAAATCCGACATTGGATAGATTGTTGTTTTATCACATTTTATGGCGCACAACATTGATCAAAGCGTTAGCCATTTGTTAAATGTTGATTTTGATTTTGATTGTGTTGGGAATCAAGCTGTATCTTTGCCATAAAGCGGGCGCAACCTCCATGATCGATATGGCTAATTAATGAGCTGAAATGGGAGTGGCTATGCACCCGAAATTTTTTTATTTAGTCGCTTGCGCTTTATCTGCTTAAAGGAAGAAGAATTTGGATATTGTGACTACCCTGGTCATCAGGCCCTTGCCCTACCAAACGCTCAAATAAATTTCAGTGAAATATTACCATTAATTCGGTGAAAAAACACCTAGCAATAGCGGCTAGAGTTCATCCTTGATTTTTTTTTCCGTCAAAGCCAATGGAACGCTTGTTATGGGATTGTAAATAACGTAATAATGCCTCGGATTTTCGATCGATTATTACTGACATAATATTTAGGAGTGGCACATGGAATTAGAGCTAGGTGAGGTTGCGCAACAAGTCACTAACTTTCTAGGGCCGTATTTAAAACCATTGTTGGAGAAAAGTGAGATTGTACTAGAAAAATCGGTGGCTAAAAAAGTGGTTGGGTTATGGGATAAATTGAGTGCGATGATATTGAATCGTCCAGCGGCCAAAGCCGCTGCAGAAAAATTGGCTGCGAACCCCACGGATAGCCAAGCACGCAATCAATTTACTCGCGAGCTGACGGAAATTCTTGCATTCATGCCCAACTTGCTGGTGGAACTTAAACCAATTTTGGCCCAAACGGGTGATGTCTCACATGACGTTGTTACTGCCAATGCAATCTAATGGTGGCAAGGTGATCGTTCACGGCGATGTCAAATGGTGGGTTGATTATCCAGCAGTTCTAAATACGATTGATAATTATTATTAACGAGGGTAAGCCACTTTG
>CAYUAI010000136.1:0-7396 GCA_964442745.1 uncultured Chromatiales bacterium | reverse complement strand
GCCAATAAATGGACAACGGCAAGCAAAACACATCATTCAACACGTTTCATCCCGCAGAAAGCGGTTTTAAGCAGATAACACCCAACCATAACTCCTTAATCATCAATTGGCCATCCCGCAAAAAAGGTCTAAGCCCTGTTTTACCTTTGCCATTAGTTTCATTTAACAGAGCGCGCTGTATTTTTAATGCGGAGTCTGAATCCGTGTGAGCATAACTCAACCAATCCGTCACGCTAACCTCAATCTCTTTTTTTTCGATAATTTTAGGCGTTAAATCTAGCTGTTTCACACAATTTAATAAACTCGTCTCCGTTAATGCCATCGTATGAAAAGGATTTCTGCGCCGCTCAAAAAAATTATAGTAATCGGCATCCTCTACCCGATAAGGAGACACCATATCAATGATACAAACGCTGCCATTAACTTTACATACCCGAGCCATTTCATTGATTTGTTTAATCGGATTAGGAAATTGATGAACACCAAATCTTGATATAACGACATCAAATGTCTCTTTATCAAAGGGTAAATCTTCGGCTAAGGTATTTTCAAAAAAAATATTTTCTATATGGTCTTTTTCGGCAGCTCTTGCCGCTAACGACAACACTTCGGGAGAAGCATCGGTCGCAATAACACTTTTCACTCGATTAGCTAAGTGACGACTAAAAGGTGCATCCCCACACGCCGTCTCTAACAACACGCTTTCTTTCGTCAATGCTAAACCATCAAGCATCCAGTCCAGCTCAATAGGAATCGAGTTGATTTGATCATGGTTAGTACGTTCAATCAACTGTGGCGGGGTAATCATTTCCCTCGCCATCATTTCTACTTGCTCCATAATACATCCGCTTTTCTTTCAATGGGAAACGACTTAACTCATATGCCGTGCCACTAAACACCGTCACAATTAACTCAGCAGCCATCAAGTACGAACAAAATACCACCGACACCATCAATCACTTAATAGATAAATAATATGGCCTATTTTGCCCCAATAAATCAACCCATATTTTAAGCATAGTCACACTGAACGCCTAATTAGCTCATGCAATAAACCAGTTAAGCTTAAAATACAACCAAATCAATCAATCACTGCTCATGTTAAGACACCGTATCATTATCGATAGATTAGCCTTTAGTAACAAGCTTTAGCGCTTGAAAATCTCAACAATGTAATTTCACAAACATTTTTATGGAGGGGGCCATGTGAATGATATAGCCGATTGAAGAAAAATCCATCCGAGATCAGAAAAAATCAAATGATAGTCTAACTGAAGGAGCAGAAATCATATTTGGAATGTGTCAATAGATTGTCTCATATCATTCACCATCACATGTAAAGCTTTCAATTGATCGTGCATGTTTTTTACCAATACATTGAGATCCTTGCTGGGTGGTACTTGAGCAGATGAAGTACCCGTCACCGCTGTCAATGCCCCCTCCTTTTTTATCTCTACGGATAAATCGGGCGCTGTTTCCGACGGCTGAAAAGTATCTTGCAGTTGCGTACGCACTTTACTGATCATCTCCGAAATAGTGGAGGTTGAGTGCGACGTGCGTTCAGATAAGCCACGCACCTCTTCGGCGACGACAGCTAAACCACGCCCCTTCTCTCCGGCCCGGCCCGCTTCAATGGCGGCATTCAGCGCCAATAAATTGCTTTGCTCGGCTATTTCGTTAATACGAGCAATAATAACGCTAATATCTTTTGTTTTTTGGGATAAAATATTGGCCGATGAGGTCTGACGATCCATCGCTGTACCGACTTGATCATCCGCTTGCATTGCAGAATCATCTTTTTTTATCTCAGGTGAAGCTTGTCGTTTGTTTGCCACGTCCTGTATTTGTGCGACGATTGCAGCAAGTTCGTTGGTCGTTATCGCTAAAGCGACACTCATTCGGTATTTTTTCATGACCAAGTTCCGCAACATAATACGTATGTCAATCAGATCTTGAGCTAAGCCGGAGAATTCATCTTGACGGTAGGTAATTAATGCTTTTTCTTCTTCACAAGATGTCAAATGGTGCTGAGTCATTTTCTGAGAAATCTGTCTGAGCCAATTAAGTGGCATCATCATGGATTTGAATAATAACCATCCTATCAGCCATATCACACTGCCTTGCAATGCCATCATGAATAGCAACATCGATGAAAATGAAATGCTTTCCTGTAAAACAATTTCACGCTGTTTGGTCATCGCTGACTTGGCATTTCGTACCTGTTGCAGTTGCTGTACTTGGTGCACACTTAACAACGCGAGTAATGCATCAAGATGTCCCATCAGCTCGTTAACCCGCGCCTTAAAAATCAGCATATTCTGCGATGCTTGCTGAGCAAGCATCATTTCACTGCCATCGCTAATCACCACCGCTACCGCCTGACGCATACCAAATAGAGCACCTTCAATGCCAGCAATCGGCTGATCAACATCGTTTAAAACGGTGCCAATAGAAAGTTTATCCACCAAATGGACCAGCGCATCATCCGCCTGAGTCAACCTTGCAAGTAATGCTTTTTTTTGTTTTTCATCATGACTAGCCACATAGGCGGTTAGCGCCAATTGCTTTTTTAAAACGGATACCTCTCCGCGCTGAAGGGCGTGTTTTGCCAAGAGGGTATCTTTTTGCTTTGCTTCCAGCCCCATCAGCTCTTCCACTAAAGAAACCATCAACTGCTGTGATGTCACTTCATCATCAAATGCAATCACCACATAAGTCATCGCACCTAACATCACGCATAAAAACCCAGCAACTCCAAACAATAACTTGTTTTTTACAGTAAAAAAATACGGTCGGCTCATGAATCGTCATACCCATCATCGGATGAATTCTAAAATAATATGAAGGGATGCAAGGCAAGCGCCAGAAAGGAAAACATATCGACGAGATTAAAAAAAGCAGGGGTGGTGCCCGGGGCCGGAGTCGAACCGGCACAGCCGTTAAGCCGAGGGATTTTAAGTCCCTTGTGTCTACCAATTTCACCACCTGGGCATAAACCGCATTCTACCTGAATAAAGAAGGTATTGAAAAACTTTATTTTTCACCGACAGAGATAACTGAACGATATCACATCATTCAATTCGGCCTACTCAATGACATTAATGGAGGCTGAGGCCGGAATCGAACCGGCGTCCACGGCTTTGCAGGCCGCTGCATAACCACTCTGCCACCCAGCCAAAACGGTACTCTATGTCACAAACGTACAAAATTCCACTGCCGTATTTCGTTCCTTAAAAATCGAAAAAACCCCGGCATGCTACCGAGGTTTCGAATTTGGAGCGGGAAACGAGACTCGAACTCGCGACCCCAACCTTGGCAAGGTTGTGCTCTACCAACTGAGCTATTCCCGCGATGAACGGTGGACCATTCTATGCATTTAGCGGCGCATGTCAAGCCTACCAACAAAACATTTTCAATCACTCGCCACATAGCCTTGAGCCAAACACCGAAAAGCGAGCGATTAATTCGGTGGCCACATCGTGATCATGAATCAGAATATGCTCGTCATTACTTATCTAGTAAACTGATATTTATATAATTTTTAATCGTCTAGCACAAACCAACCATCTTTCATTCAAATAAAAAATAACGGCCTAGGGGCGTTAGCTTACCCAATGTCGATGGCTATACATCGTCTGTCATTAAAATTGGCCAGGCGGCTCGTAAATACACAACCATCGACCAAATTGTCAAAAAAACCGCCACATAAAGCAATATCAATCCCACTTCTAACACGGGGATCTGAAAAATAGGCTCATTAAATAATAGCAATAACAAGGCAATCATTTGTACTGTTGTTTTTATTTTCCCCACCGTTGACACCGCCACACTGGCCCGCTCACCAATTTCAGCCATCCACTCACGGAGTGAAGAAACAGCAATTTCACGACCAATAATCACCGCCGCCGGTATCGTAAAAACCACCGTTGGATGAACCTGAACTAATAAAATAAGCGCCACCGCCACCATCAACTTATCCGCCACCGGATCAAGAAAAGCACCAAAAGCTGAAATTTGATTCAAGCGGCGCGCTAAATAACCATCAAGCCAATCTGTAATTGCGGCTAATAAAAAAATGCCTGCACAGACGGCACTCGCCCATTTAAAGGGTAAATAAAATACAATCACAAAGACTGGAATAAGAGCAATACGTGCCCACGTTAAAATTAAAGGGATACTCATGTCAGACTCATTTAAGTAGAACAATGAAATGATAAGCGTTGGCACAATATTCAGCACCTATCCACTTATCCTATTTAATTCGAGTGAAATACTTCGTATATTTTTTGGGCTAACTGCTTACTGATACCCTTGATGCTTATTAAATCATCAACGCCGGCTCGACTAACACCCTGCAAACCACCAAACTGTTTCAATAATAATTGTCGGCGCTTGGGACCCAATCCTGGAATCTCTTCAAGCGGAGAGCTTTGTTGTTTCTTTGTACGCCTATTCCTATGCCCTTGAATAGCAAAACGATGTGCTTCATCACGGATTTGTTGAATCAAATGCAATGCCGGCGATGTAGCGCCAAGTATAAAAGGCTCTGTGCGTCCAGACAAGAATAGTGTTTCCATTCCCGGCTTACGTTCCGGTCCTTTCGCCACCCCAAGCAGTAAGACATCGCTGATTTGCAGTTCAGTTAACACCTGAATGGCCTGTGAAAGCTGCCCTCTGCCACCATCGATCACTAAAATATCGGGTAACACACCCTCCGACTCTTTCAAGCGCCGATAACGTCGAGTCACCGCCTGATAGATTGCGGCGTAATCATCGCCCGGCGTAATATCCGTGATATTAAATCGCCGATAGGCGGATTTTACCGCACCCTGGGTATCCATCACCACACACGAAGCCACCGTTTCCTCCCCCGAGGTATGGCTAATATCGAAACACTCCAAGCGCTGCGGCATGCTCGCTAAATGCAACGCCGCTTGCAAGGCTTCAAAACGTGCTAACACATTCATTTTATTTGCTATATAACTTGCCAGTCCGGTCTCTGCATTAATCATTGCCAGCTTTACCCAGCGAGCCCGCTCCCCACGAACTTGATCATGAATCGCGATTTTACGGCCCGCTTGTTCGTGCAATGCCGTCTCCAACCAAACCTGATCCTCCGGCAAATGATTCACCAGTATCTCCGCGGGCATTTCCCGATGATTCTTCTCCGTCAAATAATACTGAGCGATAAATGCACTTAGCATGTCAGCCAGTGTCGCTTGCGGTGGCAATTTGGGGTAAAACGCTTTATTTCCCAAGTTATGGCCATCCCGAATAAAAAACACTTGCACACAGCCAAAATTGTTATGCAGACTGCCCGCTACGATATCTAAATGCCCGTGTTCGCCACAAATATACTGGCGTTCCTGCACTTTACGCAGCGCCTGGATTTGATCCCGGAATTTTGCCGCTTGCTCAAAAGCCAATTGATCGGCCGCTTGTTCCATACGATGCACCAGTTCGTCAATCACCGCCGAGTTTTTGCCGTCAAGAAACATGCTTGCATGCCGCACATCTTCGGCATATTGTTCATCACTAATCAAATCCACACAAGGGGCAGTACAGCGTTTTATTTGATATTGCAAACAAGGTCGAGCACGATTTTTAAAAAAGCTATCTTCGCACTGCCGTACAGGAAACAGTTTTTGTAATAAATTGAGACTCTCTTTAGCGGCACTGGCACTAGGATATGGCCCGAAATAGCGACCGTTGGCTTTTTTGATGCCCCGAAAATAACTCAACCGAGGAAAATCAGCCTGGGTCGACAAATAAATATAAGGATAGCCTTTGTCATCTCGGTATAAAATATTATATTGAGGTTTAAGTGTTTTAATTAAAATGTTTTCTAGAATGAGCGCTTCATTTTCGGTATGGGTCACCGCAATATCGATGGCATGAATACGCGCCACCATGGCTTGTGTTTTTAGCGAGGAATCACTCCGATTAAAATAACTCGATACTCGCTTTTTCAGATTTTTTGCTTTACCCACATAAATCACTTGTTGTTTTGCATTGAGCATCCGATACACTCCGGGCTTACTAGTCAAGGTCTTTAAAAAAGCCTTATGATCGAATGCGACATGATCAAACGAATCAGTCATTATTTTTTCCAGGCAAAAAACAAGGTGTACGCATATTCACATCAATGCGTATCCACCCATTGCCGTGCTTTCGCAAAAACCTGGTGGAACATATCCTCCGTAAGGCGATGGGTTTGGGTGTTATACCGACTACAATGATAAGAGTCTAACAATGCATACCCCATGGGCAATGAATGCAATCGCTCATGCCCAAATGGATAATCTTTTTGTTTCTCGCCGATGGCACGTATCACCGCATTATGTGCCAAAGTACCTAATGCCAGTATCATTGAACCCGATGCTAATTGTTGAATTTCATTATTCAAATAACCATTACAGTTCTGCACTTCCAATCCGATCGGTTTATTCTGCGGCGGCAAACACTTCACAGCATTAGTGATCCGGCAATCCAATAACTGCAAACCATCGCGAGACGACTCAGACACCGGCGCACTCGAAAAACCATATTTATATAAGGTTTGATACAATAAGATGCCCGCATGATCCCCGGTAAATGGCCGCCCTGTCCGATTCGCCCCATGTAAACCCGGCGCTAAACCCACAATCAATAAATGCGGATCATGATCGCCAAAAGCAGGCACTGGCTTGGCGTAATAATTAGGATGATCCTGCTTCACTTGAACTAAAAAATCAACCAAGCGCGGACATTGACGACATTTTATACTAAATTTAGGCATATTAACTCAACCAAACACAAAAATCAGATTATAACCGACATTAAGCAAAAGCTAACGGTTGAAAATCACAAAAACCAATCATCGCATGAGTAAATGTAAGTTTAAATTGATTTCAAAGAAAAATAGACGGGTAGCGTGGATTAAGCGTAGCGAATCCACGAGTAACAAGCGTCGAAAACCAACGAATGCCCCCTTGGGCTTGTCATCATTCAATACCACACTGTCACATGATTACATCGCTCATCGCTGACGTGGATTCGCTTCGCTTAATCCACGCTACCTGGAGAAAAGAAGAGGTAGCGGTATTTTTTAATAATTTTGCCTGAAATCAGTTTAAACTTACGAGTAAATAAAAACCAAATTCATCAATACGAGTAAAAATACCCATTTCGAGAATCGGATCACATAAATACAAAATAAACACAAGAAGATGACTCAGCTCACAAAATAATAGACACCCACCGCCGCACTCATGCAATGCGAAGCCAGCAGCTTATTACTACTCAACCATCGAACTGAACAGCTTCATTTCGATATTGCCACAGGAAAATACAGCGAACTCATTAAAAATATTCATCTGAATATGGGGCAAGGTGTGGCAGGCTGGGTAGCTAAAGA
>CAYUAI010000135.1:0-7485 GCA_964442745.1 uncultured Chromatiales bacterium | reverse complement strand
CCTGCTGCACTTCCCCCCAATTAGCCACCTCACCCGTGAGGATAACTTGACCATTATCAGAGGCGACCATAATGCCTTCCGAGGTGATCGCTGCACTACCTAAAATACGACGTTTCACAGCATGCCTGATATCGATATCCGAACGCCAAGTCGGCATCACCTTGATTTTATTAATGACTCCCACAACCCCATTAATTTTTTTAGCTTCGAAATCAGCATACTGCTTCGCTGCCAGATTATTCACACGACCAGACAGGGTAACGATGCCCCCCTCACTGCTCACGCTAATCTTCGATACATCCACTCGTGGATCGATACGAAGAGAATCACGCACCCAATAGCTGATATCAATATCCACTACTGGTTCACCAGCAAATGATGGAGCAACAACCAAGAAAGCTAATAGGATCGCTATCGCCGTCATACCAATACTTTTCTTGTATTTTGTCATCATAAATATCTCCGCTTAATTTGTTTTAAAATTTGAAACCAGACGATCTGTTGAATTATGTCACAGAGCACAGGATTGCTAGTGTTCCAATCAATCGCCTCCACAATAACCACGACAGAAAGTAAAGTCTGCAACTCAAGTTACAGTCAACGAAAATTATTCAGTATTCAGTGCTTCTAATTTTCGATAACACCCATTTATTAATGGTAACGTTAAATGACATGACTACACTCAATAATCACTATATCGCGGCTTGACATTTTATTGATAAAAAAATGGTTACCTGTCATATATACCCGTAGCGTTTGAGATTTAGGTCTTGAGTGCGAGACATATTTTTGTCCTGACTAGGCGAAACGACGAGTAATATCGGGATTATTGCGAGGAGTTTTAACACAGTCAGGGTAAAATATATCTCGCACTCAAGACCTAAATCTCAAACGTATCAGTATACGGTTTTCATGAAGATGAATCGATAACGAGAAAAGATGATGGCGCAGGCAACTTTTCTATTTTAGAATATATTTCTTTTAATCTGCCAAAAATAAAGAGAATACACACAGGATATTAACTATGAAAAAACTCATCAATCATACTTCTCTACTATTGAATTGGACCAATCGCCTGACACACGTAGTGATCAGCCTGGCTCTAATCAGCGCAACAATATTAATCACCGCCGCTTTCTTTCACAGCATCTACCTGGCGGTTCAAACTCACTCGTTAATAAAGGGATTCCTACATGCATTAGGCATCCTGCTGCTGTTGTGGACCATGGTGGAGTTGATCAATACCGAAATTCGTCACTTACAGGGAAGTCCTGTCGATGTCGCTGTATTCGTTGAGGTTGCACTGGTCGTAGTGGTCCGCGAAATAATCATGTTACCGGTGGAGGAAGCCCATCCAACGTGGATCAATCTCGGCATGTGGACTGCCTCTGCAGCCTTACTAGGACTGACCTACTTTCTGGTGAGATCGGGTCAGCACTGGCTATCGGTGAGGTCCCAAGAAAATAACAGTCACGCCGATAACTAAAAAATATCTGTAACCGAGCGAAATATCTTCTAAGTTCCTACCCCCACTGCCATGAAGTTAAGCTGAATGGGTATTTGTTATACGACATTAATACACCTCAACTTAGGGGCTAAGATTAACTTCAAACACCTTAATTGTCAGGGATGAATGCAGAACGCATCAGAAGATACTCACCGTGTATTTTGAAACAAACCCCAGGCTCTGAGCTTGTAGGCCGTGGCATTGAAATAAGGAGAACAGCAGGATACATTAATCTATTTTCGCGTCTGATTCATGGTAGATGCGCTGAGTTTAATCCACTCGACGCATCTATTGTTTCCCCAAAGCAGTTTAAACTTATCTCAATTCAAAAAAACATCGCAGCCTGAAACCACCATAATATTAGGTTGCGGCGACACTGATTATCTAGCTTCTCACAGGCCAGATACTACCAAGTGTTTGATATCGCTCATTACCAGTCATTTCGCCAAGTTTCAGATCATTTCAAACCAGAAACTAAACACCGATCCGCTATCAACATGACAAGAAATACTATGATTTAAAATATGATGAACTGTTTACGCACGAGCATAGTCAATAATTTATTGATTGATAAAAAATCGACGGCTTATACGAGTCAAACTAGTTGACCGAGTTTCTCAGTTAATTTCATGCTTTCCGAGTAACCCACAGCGACATCGACAAGCACCACCATCTTATCAGTAAAGGTTTTTCCTAATGTCGGCAGCAAGTCTTGCGCTTTATTCACGCGGTACCCTCTGGCACCAAAGGATTCAGCATATTTTACAAAATCAGGATTGTTGAAACCGATATTATTAGAATGGCAATTCTATAACGAAAGGCCGTTTCAATTTCCTGTGAATTCATCATAAATCCGACATCACCGGTGATAAGATTCGTGGCCTCTGGCCCTAATGTCGCCAGACAAACGCCAGCCTTACCCGTTAATCAGTCATGGACATCCGCCATAAAATCAGCGGCTTGTTCGTGCCTAAGGAATGGGCACGAAATAACTTCCCCGTTTGACATCTCATCTTCGGCTTGTCTTCGCCCGTTCTTCCATCACAAGAGCTCGAAATAGAACGATTATTCCTGCACTTTTGCTCCGTCAGAACGAACTAATACAAACCCAATCTCGATCGCCAAACAAGAAAGTTATTCCATGCCCATTCCTAACGATGATAAATTCAATCGAACTATCGCGAAATTCATCCATCACATAGAAGATTTTCTTCTCCAGGGATAGCAAATATATTGTCAACACCTTCATTCTCCAAGCATTGTATAAATAATTCTGCGGCGGTGGACATATAACTTTTCCTTAAATTCTAGAGAAATATAAAATCGCTAGACATTACAACTTGCTAACCCAAACAGAATGGATATTTACAAATTCACGTATCCCGAAAATACCCAGCTCTCGACCATATCCCGACTGGCGAATGCCACCAAAAGGCATACGAGGATCGGACCTCGACATATCGTTGACAAAGGCGGCGCCAGATTCGATCTGATTAGCGGCAATGCGCTCACCACGGGCTAAATCCTGAGTCCAAACCGAGCCACTGAGACCAAAATCAGTGCCATTAGCCACCTGGATGGCTTCGACTTCATCGGTAACACAGATCAGTGTTGCCACTGGGCCAAATAATTCTTCTGACCAGGCAGCCATGCCAGGCTTAACATTAGCTAACACCGTCGGCGGATAAAAAGCACCCTCGCCTTCAGGTACCTCACCACCAATTAATACACTAGCACCAGCAATCACACTGCGTTGTACTTGTTCAGCCAGAACATCACGCAAATCCATACGTGCCTGGGGGCCGATATAGATACCTTCTTCTGAAGGGTCACCCATCTTTAACCGACTGACGGCGGTAACAAATTTTTGTTCGAATTCTTCATACACCGCCTTGACAACAATAAAACGCTTGGCGGCAATACAGCTCTGGCCACTGTTCTGAAAACGGGCAATAATACCGACCTCAACAGCTTTGTCAATGTCAGCATCTTCGAGTACAATAAAGGCATCAGCCCCTCCCAGCTCTAGCACACACTTTTTCAGTACCTTGCCTGCTTCTGTGGCGACAGCACGCCCAGCGTTAACGCTGGATGTGATGGTCACTGCAGCTATCCGCGGATCCTGCAGAACGCGAGTGGTTTCAGGAATACCAATCAAAAGCGAACGAAACAGATGCTCGGGAAAATTAGCCTCGCGAAAAACAGACTCAATCATCAGCGCACAGCCAGACACGTTCCTTGCATGTTTCAATATGCAGCCGTTACCTGCCATTAATCCAGGAGCGGCAAAACGGAATACTTGCCAGAAAGGGAAATTCCACGGCATCACCGCCAGCACAACGCCTAACGGATGATAGCTCACGAAGCTGTGATGGGCATCGGTCTCAATATCTTCCGACCCCAGAAACTGAGCAGCCTGTTCAGCGTAAAAACGACATACCCAAACGCATTTCTCGATTTCAGCAATACCTTGAGCTATGATTTTACCCATTTCATTTGTCATCATCTCAGCATATTGCTGCTTGTTAGTTACTAATAAATCAGCCACGTTAAGCATTAAACCCGCACGCTCCTCGAAACAAACCTTACGCCATGCTTGCTGTGCCTGCTGCGCTTGTTCCAAAATATCTTTCACTTCTGCTGTGGTTGTCTCCGCATACTCAGCAATAACAGTCCCTGTCATTGGATTAATACTTTTGAACATCATTATTTTCTCCGCTAGCTTTTTATGCGTGCGACTATCACCAAGAAAACCATTAGACTGGAATAATCACTAATCAAGCATCAAACAATGACAGTCGATCGATTAAGAATCTGTAGGAGGACTAAATGGTAGACTGACCAATATCGGGTTTATCTAATGCTTTAATTTTTTCAATACATTGTTTTCCAAGGTTTCAATCTTTGAAATAATTTGCTTGCTTACCATTCGATTATTGAATAAACGTAGTAACACTTCAAAAATAAATGCTATAAAAAAAATACCTCCGATGTAATAAACGATATTCGGCATCGATTTTGAGGTGTAAATAATAGCAAAACATGCCGAACCAAACGAACCAATAATTGCCGCAAAAACCCACCAATGATTAGCGCCGGTTTCTTCAATTTTAAACAGATGACCGGTATGAGTAAATCCTTGAATCAGCAACACAGCAATCGCCGCAATCGTAGCAATTTGACCCAAATTTAAAAAAAGAATCATTGGCACAATCAACAATGCTGAGATGATCAGTCCTTCCGTATTATGAAAAATATGACGCTCATACTCACCAGGCAGATCTCCATCTTTAGCTAGGGTATAACTGATCTGCGTGACAGCATAAAGCGTGGCATTGATCGCCGATGCCGTTGCTAGCAACGCAGTCGCTGCCATTATTTTAAATCCCCATTCTCCAAAGGCAGGTTTTGCTGCTTCAGCTAAAGCAAAGTCTTTTCCCTGAATAATTGACGACAGTGATAAATTACCAAATACTGCGATAGAAACCATAAAATAAAGCACTGCAACTAGTCCGATGGCCCAGAACATCGAACGAAGCATCGTCTGCTTTGGATCTTGCATATCTTCGATACTATTTGTAATAACGCTAAACCCTTGAAAAGCAAAAAAGGTCAGTCCTAGCGCATAAAATATATTAACAATGCTCGGAGCCTTATCGATAACTAAATTGGATGGTTGAATAAAAAACAAGGCGGACACTGTAAATATAATCAATGCAGACAACTTGATGACGACAATAATATTTTCTGCTTTGGCAACGATTGCAGCACCCACAAGGTTGATGATGACAAAAAACAAGAGAATAGCCACCGCAAAAATATCTGCGTATAAAGACGTTATACCACTATTTATATAAGTGGCCGCATAAGTCCCAAAAGACTTTGACACAGCAGCAAGTGTCACTAATTGTGCAAAATAAAACAAAACCCCAAGTGAACCAGAGAGAATACCTTCTCCATAACTCTGCACAAGATATTCAATGATACCGCCGCGACTTGGATAACGAATGGCAAGCTTACTCAAAGAGTAGCCACACAACAACGCAATGACGCCTCCAATAAGAAACGAAACAGTAACAAGATTACCAGCAATTGCACCCGCTTCACCGATAACGATGAAAATACCTGCCCCGACCATCGAGCCAATTCCTAGAAAAATTGCACTCCAAAGGCCGAACACTTTCACTTCAGATGCTTTATGCTTATCCATAAATCCATTTATTTTTTCATTCAAAATTTAACCTTGAGCATACATTATAGTGAGGTCTTTTCTATTAACACCTGCTCAAGCCTGACTCGCTTGCGTCTCTCCCAGAAAAAAATAGCCATTGCGATTCCCAATCCAAGGATTATCAAGACCCACAAATATTGCTCAATAAAGGCGGCAGTAATGGCGGTCACAATCATTAGCACTCCAATCAAACTAAAATAATAACTAACGCGACAGCCATCAAGAAAGGTGGCTAAACCCATCAAAACTAATAGGACAAGTCCTGTACCTTCATAATTTAGACGCCCCGCTTTCAGGAGAAGTAATATGCTTAGAACTGCAACCGCCGTTGCACACCAATGAACAATTTGAATGACCAAAATCTCTCTCATTGGACGGTTTAAAAAATCAGCTCTAACCCACCCGATGGCAATGCCTGCAACTGCCAATATCAATAGCATTGCACCCCAATAATAATAACTTTGCATTGGAGAGTAATCAGTAACACCAATGCCAAGCATCGATAATATCAAAGTAACAATCAAGCTAACCGACTCTATATGAAACGTTTTATGCGCTGTATACCAGTAAATTATTGTCGTCAACGCAGCTGTCAATAAAACAACCAGCATCATCCATAACGGATGAAAAATATCAAATCCACTAAAATAAACCCAAATAGTTACAACTGTCCCAAGGGACAAATACAGAAAAAACACCTTAGTCAGATGCGTCGTTGATACCCCTATATTTTCCTTCGCCCGATATTCCTCGGAAGTTGCCTTCGGATGTTTATTCATTTGTTTTAACCTCGAATATACTAACAAGTAGCTTTACTTTATCGTCGCAATCAGCAAAGCAACATTCTCTGACATCAATGATGTGCAATTTTCATCTGTGTGATCCAGAGCGCAGAACAACTTGGATTATATTTTTTTATGTATTTTGTTTTTCAACTTGTCCAACCATTCTGAAATTTGAGTTTGACTATGGTCTAATAATTTTTTGCTATATTCTTCACTGGCACGCACCCATGCCTCTAACTCGTCTTTGGCCTTTTCAGCTGATATGTGCAACGCTTTGCGCTTAGCATCACTCAATTCTTGAGCCTTACTTTCGGCATACGCCTTAATTCCTTCGCTCACCTCATGCAATCTCGCTTTTTCTGACATCGTTTTTTCATGCAAGATAGTGTAAGCATTTTCCATTTCTTCTCGAGTCTTAGCTTCGATATTATCTACGCCGTCAAAAGATTTTTCCACCACCTTATTCAGTGAGGTTTTGGCACGCTCTGCATAAGTTCGAGCGACAGTCACAGATTTTGTTGTCGCATCACGGGTCACATCAACAACCGCATTAGCAGAACGAGAAAGGATATCTTCGGCCTTGTGTTCAACGGCCTTCAAACCGGCTTCCACACTCTCTAGTGTATCATAGGTCGCCTGTTTTAAGGGCTTACCCATTTTTTCCAGATCATCCTTTATTTGGCTAAAATCTTCCTTCACAAAACGGATAATATTCTCATCAATTTCCTTACCCTCTTTCACGATTCGACTGATTTCTTGGGTTATTTTTTCTCTAATTGTCATAATCCCTGTCCTTTTTCATCTAAAATATCACGAACAATAACGCATTTAAGTGCAATTCTCTACACCCTTGGAATTACACCTGAGCACTCCCTAACGTTTCAAAAAAGTGAATATTCACTCCTTAGGAATAGGCACGCAATAACCTCCCGGTTTCGCCTCCCATCTTCCGCCTGTCTTCG
>CAYUAI010000134.1:0-7624 GCA_964442745.1 uncultured Chromatiales bacterium | reverse complement strand
GACAAAGTGGCTTACCCTCGTTAATAATAATTATCAATCGTATTTAGAACTGCTGCTTTTTTTGCTGAATTTTTCATCTGTTTTTGATGGATTAGCATCCAATTTCAGTTTGTTTTTCCATCAAAACGCCAGATCTTGTATATTACTCTTTCGATACTCAAAAATAACTATAAATAAATTGAAAAATAATCACAAGTCCAATTCTAATACTTTTATCTGGCAATATTTTCAATATGATATTTGCCCATGCTGGTGGCCTTGCCCACATGGGTGTGTTGCAGCCATAGATAGGGCCAAAAGCCCCGCACCAAGTCGAGCCAGTGTGCAACAAACGGTATTCAGCAATGGGCAAAGTGAGCGAGGTTGGGGTGGACATGTTTTGTTTCCGTCGACATAGGGGACGGAATCATTATAACATGAGATTGGTTAATAATACCGGTAGTAATACCAATCATCATCTGACAACATTATATATTGAGAGGCGTCCTATCATGTGGTACGACCAGGCAGTAACGAGAATGGGAAGCAAGTAATGGTGATCAATCATAACAATGTTTTCTCTTACGGTAGCCGATGGCTGCGGGCTGATTTTCATCTGCATACCCGGGCGGACAAGGAGTTTTCATATGCAGATGATGATAACTATTACCATTCAAACTATATTGATGCGCTGAAGTCTGCTGAAATCAGCGTTGGGGTCATTACCAACCACAATAAATTTGATTGCGATGAATTCAAATCGTTACAAAAAACGGCGCGGAAAAAGGAAATATTTCTCGTTCCCGGTGTGGAGCTTTCGGTAAATGATGGAAGCAATGGTATTCATACGCTAGTTGTGTTCAGCGATGATTGGCTGGCAAACGGTAAGGATTACATCAATCAGTTTCTGAATGTCGCATTTGAAGGCAAAGTTCCGGAGCAATACGAAAATGAAAACGCCGGTAGCTCTTTGGGATTGATCGATACGATTAAGAAACTCGAAGGCTATCACAAGGATTTCTTTCTGGTGTTTGCGCATGTGGAACAAAGAAGCGGACTGTGGATAGAGTTAGACGGCGGTCGTCTTCAGGAAATGGGAAAGAATAAATGCTTCAGCCGGAGAGCCCTTGCGTTCCAGAAAGTCAGAACGCATGATAGGTTTGACCGGAAATGCCGTGTTAAATTGCAGGAATGGCTTGGCGAGGCCTATCCAGCAGAAGTCGAAGGCTCAGACTGCAAATCAATTGATCAGATCGGGCAAGGTAAATCATGTTATATAAAAATTGGTGATTTTACCTTTGGGGCGATCAAATACGCCCTGCTGGATCATGTGAACCGTATTGCAACCGAACTCAAAAAACATAAACACTCTCATATCCTGAGTATCTCCTTTGATGGCGGTGTGCTGGATGGCAAGACGATAAACCTCTCTCCAGAACTCAATACTCTGATCGGAATTCGAGGCAGTGGTAAATCGTCTATTGTGGAAGCAATTCGCTATGTCTTAGATATTCCCTTTGGCGATAAATCGCTGGATACCGATTATAAAACCCACCTTGTTGATCATGTGTTGGGTAGCGGTGGCAAGGTCACCGTGAGGGCTGTTGACTCACGGGGGCAGCCTTATGAAATTCGGCGTATCAACAAAGAAATGCCGGATGTGTATATTGACGGCCTACTCCGGCCAGGCATTTCAATCCGAGAAACCATTTTACACAAGCCGATCTATTTCGGACAAAAAGATCTCTCCTCTACCGGTGAGGGTTTTGAGAAGGATTTAGTGGAAAAGCTGGTCGGAGAAAAACTGCATGGAATTCGCTTAAGTATTGACGATCAACGCCAAAAAATTTCTGAACTCGTTAGTCAATTAAAAAAACTATCAAATACCGAAGAAAAGAAAAAAGAGTATGCAGATAAACAACGCGATGCAGAGTTCCGATTGCAGTTTTATAAAAAACATGGTGTTGAAGAAAAACTGCAAAAACAGGTGGATTTCGATGCGGATTCTAGAAAATGCACTCATGTTATCTCTTTTATTCAATTCTATTTGGCAGATATTGAAACATTTATTAATCAGTACGAGGATGACCTTAGGAACCAGCGTGTTTACACTTCAAAACAAAACAAGGAATTTTTTGAAAGCTTTTTTACGCTTTATGATAAACTGATCGTCTCCTTCAGTCGAACAAAAAAAATGCTTTCAGATGGCAACCAAGTATTGTCTGAGTTAAACAAAAAAACCGGAGAATTTGAGCAGCTTAAGGAGAGTTTTAAGGAAGAATTCGCCGAAATCGAAAGAACATTGTCTGAACAATTACGGATATCTGGTGTACGGAGCATCCGTCCTGATGAATTCCGTCAGCTTCGGAAGCGTGTTGATCAGGCCAATCAAATGCTTAAGGCGCTTGAAAGCCAAGAGTCTATCCGCAAGAATCTAAACCAGGAGTTGTTAAGAGAACTAGCGATCCTTAACGATCTTTGGCGTGAAGAATATAAAAAAATCCAAACCGAGCTGGACAAAGTCAACAATAGTCACTCTTCATTGGAAATAAAACCTGAATTCAAGAGAGACAAGGTCGCTTTTATTACTTTCATGAAGGACGTTTTCAGGGGTAGTGGTATCCGAGAGGCAACTTACTCATCGCTTGCCAAGACATTTTCTGATTTTGGAGCCATGTACAAAGATTTTAATGAGGCTAAAGCCACGGCTGGGACATCGGCCAAAATTTTTGAACAGTATTTTACCGACAATCTTTCGGCCCTTTTAACATGGCAAACACCGAGCCGCTTTATTATCCAGTATCGTGGTAAGGAGCTCAAGCATCATTCGTTAGGGCAGCGTGCATCCGCACTGATTCTGTTTGTTCTGAGCCAGCAGGAAAACGATATTTTTATTATTGACCAGCCGGAAGACGATCTGGACAATCAGACCATTTACGAGGATGTGATTAAGCTTATCCGTCATCTTAAACCGAAAACCCAGTTTATTTTCGCGACCCATAATGCCAATTTCCCGGTGCTAGGTGATGCGGAGCAGATTATTTCCTGCTCATATGCTGACGACTGCGTTCATGTGACTAGCGGGAGCATCGACCGTCCAGAGCTACAGCAGGAGATTGTTGACATCATGGAGGGGGGAGAAGAGGCATTCAAGCAACGCAAGAGAAGATACCAGATATGGAAACCACAGAACTTCTAGAAATTATCGCCAGAGACGAAGACGGTAAACATCAGTTCAAGGCTAATGTTACCAACCCGACTTCTCTGGCACAAGAAATGATAGCGTTCAGTAATTCCGGGGGAGGAACCCTATTCATCGGCGTAAGCGATGATGGGACATTTTCCGGATTAACACGGAACGATATGTGCCGACTTAACCATCTTGTCTCCAATGCGGCTGCCGATATTGTCAGGCCGCCGATTAACCCGCAAACTGAAAATATTACTACGCCGAAAGGTTTGGTTATGCGGATTGATGTAGCAAACGGTGTCAGTAAACCCTATATGGATAAAAAAGGCGCTATTTGGGTCAAGAATGCCGGGAACAAGAAACAGGCAACGTCGAGGGAAGAGATTCAACGGCTTTATCAAAGCGCTGGACTGATACACGGGGATGAAATCGCGGTTCCTGGCCTAACAGTAGCGGATCTTAATATCGACTATTTTAATGCGTTTTTCGAGAAAACTTTCGGTGAATCGCGGGATAAACAGGATGTATCACTGCCGCGTATGTTGCATAACATGAACCTCATGAAGGATGATGTTATGAACATCAGTGGTGCATTACTGTTTGCAAAAAGACCAAATTTCAAGTTGCCGATATTCATTGTTAAGGCTGTTGCTTTTCCAGGTAATGATATTCACGAAACTGATTATTTAGATAGTAGGGATATTACAGGGAAAATGGCTGATATTTTCCAGCAGAGTATGAGCTTCGTGCTGAGTAATATTCGGCATCAGCAAGGGGCGCAGGATGTCAATGCTCTCGGCCAACCAGAGATTCCATCAATTACATTGGAAGAACTCATTGTGAATGCACTCATCCATCGGGATTATTTTGTCTCTGCACCGATACGGATTTTTGTCTTTGATAACCGAGTGGAAATCATTAGCCCTGGGCATTTACCGAATAATCTAACGGTTGAAAACATAAAAATCGGCAATTCAAATATCAGAAATCCGATTCTTGCATCATACGCGACTAAAATTTTGCCTTATCGTGGCTTGGGTAGTGGAATTATTCGTGCGTTAAAAGCGTATCCAAATATCCATTTTGATGATGATCGTGATGGAAATCAGTTTAAGGTTACTATTTGGCGATCAATTAATGGATGACCTGTGGCAATACAGTTTAAGGAATGGCTATCTTTGAGTTGAATCGCTTTGCCTCGTTGGGATGAGGCTTCTGTTCTTACTCTCAGAAGACACTGCCCATTTTCTCGTTCTCGTTCCCACGCCGGAGCGTGAGAACGAGAAAAGGCTTAATCACTCTCTTGATTTCGCAATTCAATTTTCCGAGGTATTGACTTAGTTCCTTCCACTGGGCGTCCGTTGTCGTCTTTTTGCTGGGGAATCATCACTTGAAGTAAGGTACCATAGGCCATGTTTGCGGCAAACATACCCAGACTTACTGACACAGAGCCTCCGGTAATGTCCAGAACAATTTCTTGTTCACTGATATCCCTGCTAGCCGCATCTCTCATTATTTGATCAATTTTATTTTTAATATGGCTGGCATTATCGATATCGCTATTTTGATCAAGCCCAATACACTCACAGCCCACTTCTCTTTGTCTGATGTGGTGTTCAAGTTCTTCCGCATCCTCTTTGGTGTATGGCGTATGCAGCAACCAAACTTTTTTTAATCGGGTTGGCTCGCTTTCACCGTCTTCACCCGCATAATGAAAATCAACGGCGGTAGAAGCTGCAGATGTTAATACGCTCTGTCGACTCTTACTGACAAAGGCAACCAGTCCTTTGCAACGTGGCATATCAACATAAGTGAGATCGATTTTGGTTGGGTCTTGTTGTTTTTTGTTCAAGAACGACTTAACCATGTCAAACATATCTTTTACTGGAACTGCAAGGTTTACGATCATTGAATTACTCCCTGGAAATATGAATTCAGTGTATTACGTGCTTATTAGGCTTTTGAAATTCAGGAAGCAATGGCAATAAAGCACCGAAAATAATTCGCGGCAAAAACACGTAATAGAAAATTAAAATGAAAACAAATTAGGAAGGAGACAATTCGATCTAAAATTTAGTTTGATTGACAGTCAAAACCATAAATTTCCATGATCTACTACCACCACAATTATTCTAAATTTTTATGAGTTATACAAACGTAAGGTACCTTAGCAAACTCTCACTAAAAATACAATATCCTAATCAATGAGAAAATAAGTATCTTTCCTCGTTCCCAGACTCCCGCGTGGGAATGCCTACCAAGTCTCACCATTGGCAGCATACATCAATTAGCCCCGCCATTCCTAGATAGTTTCTCGCACTGGAATATCGCCAATGCTCCGGTTGGTCGACATAGCCTCGCCTTACAGGGTTGTAATGAATATATTCTATTTTTTGTTGCATAATGGTTTCATCCTGAATCCATTCTGGGTGAACACCTTCTTGCCAGAATTGATACGCACGGTCTGACTTATGAGCTTTTTTATAAAACGCCAATTGATCGAGTATCGTCTTGACCTGATGCTGATCGAGATAAGCGATTAATTGCTTGCTGGTGTAAGACTTGAACCGAGCGATATCGACATCAAGTTGTTCACTCTGTGCTAAAAGATGAAGATGATTCTCAAGTATGACATAAGCATATAATTTAACCTCTTTTTCATCAATCAAATATTGGAGCGAATCTAAAACAATTTGAACCGTATCTGGGCGGGTGAAGACAGGTATCCAGTGTAAAACCGTGCAAGTCATGAAGTGTGGCATGGTCGGTTGGGTAAAGCGATAACGGCTCCTGCCCATGTCATCCTCCAGGGTAATTAAAGATATCGTATCCACGCTTCGGCGTGGGAATGCCTATGGGAGTATCAACTACGCATAGATTAGTTTAGTGATTAATTACGCGAGTCATTAAATGCTCTGAAATCCCGATCGTCAAGCTTAGTGAGTCCTGTGCAAAGGGTTTGCCCAGGTCTGCATTCCCACGCTGGAGCGTGGATACGAGATGGCCTATCGGGGTCTCAATCCTTTCGTAGGGTGGGTTAAGCGCAGCGAACCCACCAATTTCAGCTATTGCAACAAAGGTCTCAATCCCTTCTTAGTCAGGGCATCACTCCAACCCCTCTTGACTTTTTTGAATGATAGAAATTTCAAAGAGTTGTGAGATTTTTTTGTTGCTCATTTTTCCAGCGAAAAAAGTTAGCTTTTTTTTGCTATGTTTTTCGCCGGATTTTGTTTGATTAGCATCCAATTTCAGTTCACTTTTTCATCATCAGTGCCAGGTCTTGTATATTGCTCTTTCGATACTCAAAAATAACTATAAATAATTTAAAAAATAATCACAAGTCCAATTCTAATACTTTTATCTGGCACTATTTTCAATATGATATTTACCCATCCCCATACTGGTGGCCTTGCCCACATGAGTGTGTTGTCCCAGCCATAGATAGGGCCAAAAATCAGCAATTAGATCGCCGGTAAGTGAGAAACTACCGGTCAGTCCTCCGAGCTTTATCTCACGGGTTTGTCGCGAAGAATATCGCTTCCAGTCATACCATTGTAAATCGCATTGCGCTAATGGAACAGCGCGTGATTTCTCCACCAATGAGGCAAAATCTATATCTAAAGGTGTCTCCGTATGAAAATAGGTTAACATTGAAATACGTCGTAACAAATGACTAAAAAAAGTACTAAATGAAAATTCAGCCGGGCTCATCGGTTTATCCTGTGTTGTAATGCGTACAGGTGTTTGCAAGTGAATATCAACGGTTTGTGGTAATGCCGGGATATCGTTTTCTGATATTGGCAATGGTGATAACTCGTCACCTGGCTGATATATCGTTACCCAGCGTGCTTGAGTCGAAGCAAACTGCTCCACAGCGATTAACTCCAGCGCTTGTCGTTTGACACCGATCCCTTGTTGACCCAACCGTTGCCAGCCGTGAATGGCATAGGGTAAATACCGCAGGCTATCACCAAACAAAGAAAAGGATAACGGATAGATAAAACCATTGCTTACTTTTTCTTCTTGCGGTGGTTGAATGACAAACGGATGAGGTGCATGCGTATACAAGCGCATTTTTTTTGAACCGGGTGGGATCGGGGTTTCAAATAAATAAGAATAAGCACACTGGTGTTTAAGTAAACAGGGCTGGCATTGTTTAAGCTCGGTAATACAAACCGATTTTTTTAACGCATGGCCAAAAGCGCCGCGCCAGGCCGAGCCAGTAAATCCCTTTAACGGCAATGCACTAGATGCATGATACAGCAAACGATATTCAGCAATGGGTAAAGTAAGCGGGGTTGGATTGGACATGTTTTATTTCCGTCGATGAGAGGGCGAAATAATTATAACATGAGATTGGTTAATAATTTGGGTAATAATACCAATAATAACCTGACAATATTATATACCCTAATTCGTCCTTAATTTTATACACTACATTACATCTTCAGTAAA
>CAYUAI010000133.1:0-7731 GCA_964442745.1 uncultured Chromatiales bacterium | reverse complement strand
AAGGCAAAAACCTCTAAAAAAGGTATCTATTTAATCCGGTCACGCCATAGTTAGTTTAATTATCGCTAAATTGAATGCTTTCATCAAAAAATTCAAAAAAAACAAATAAAGTCAGAGGATTAATCCTTGCGACGGCAGCCAAGCATTTTGCTGAAAAAGGTTTTTCCGGGGCACGTGTGGATGAAATCGCGGCGGATGCCGGGGTCAATAAAGCCACACTTTATTATCAGGTCGGTAACAAGGAAGCGCTTTATGATGCGGTTTTCTCTGATGCCTTTCGTGCTTGCTTTGAGATTGTTAAACAAGCGGTGGAGCAACAAAACCCGCCTATCGAAAAACTCCGAACGTATGTGATTTGTCTCGGCAATGTGATGGCACATGACTATCCGTATGTGGCAAATTTAATTATGCACGAAGTCGCATCAGGCGGCACCCATCTCTCCCATGAAGCATTAAGCTATATGGCAGCGATCCGATCGATACTCGGCGATATTTTGGCACTGGGTAAACAACAAGGTATTTTTCGGGAAGCCAATGTGTTTATGGTTCACATGATGGTGGTGGGTAGTCTAAATTTTATTGTGGCTGGTGAAGGCATTCGCCGCAAGTTCATGCAAGCCCAATTAGATAGTTGCCTCGATATGGAAAAACTAGCGATTGAAGAAGCCACTAAAGATATTGCAAATATGCTCATTCATTCATTATTGAAATGCCCATCGTCATAAAATAGGCTAAGGAACCAGCTTGGGTCTCACGACGATCGCTATTTTCAAACAGCCTTCGCGTTGTGCAGGTCAACACCTTTTAAGAGGGGTATCATGTCAACAATCAGACAGCGTATTGAATTAGGATTCGAGTCTTTTGGTCATCAGGTCGTCAATCACAAATATAAAATGCTGGTATTAATGCTAGTGATCATTGCTGGTTTTTTTTCACAAGTGCCCAAGATCACCATGGACACTTCCAGCGAGGGTTTTTTACATGAATCTGACCCGATTTTAAAAAATTATAACCAGTTTCTCGAACAGTTTGGTCGAGATGAACCGATTGTATTAACGATAAAAACCGCTGAGCTGTTCAATCAAGAGTCCCTCAAAAAACTAAAAGCATTACACCAAGACATTGAAAATAATGTCCCCCACCTGGATGAAGTCGATAGCCTGATTAATGCCCGCCATACCCGTGGTGAGACAGATAGGCTCATTGTTGAAGATTTGTTTGAAAATTGGCCCGCCAATGCGACGGCCCTGGAAGTAATTAAACAGCGAGCACTGGCCAGCCCGCTGTATCAGAACTTTATTTTGTCCGAAGATGGCACATTAACCACCATTATTATTCGTACCAGCGCCTATTCTTCGATGGATGCTGAAGAGGATATTATGCAAGGTTTTGCAGAGGATGATATCACCGCTCAAAGCCGTCAGCCCTTTTTAACCGATGCGGAAAATTCAGAAACGGTGCTGCAGGTATTAAAAATCATAAAAAAATACCAGACCGATGATTTCCAGATTCTGGCCGGCGGCTCACCGGTGGTTATTAACCAGCTAAAACAAACCATGAAACATGATATGCAAAGTTTTACGCGGATGGCATTGTTGATTATTGCTATCGTATTATATTTTCTTTTTCGACGTGCCTCCGGAGTATTTTTGCCGTTAATTGTGGTGATTTTAACGCTGTTATCAACCGTGGGTTTAATGGCGGCAACCGGTACCGCATTCAAGTTACCCACGCAAATTTTACCGTCCTTGTTGCTGGCGCCAGGTTACTTTCTTTTGCCACCTCTCAAGTGGCACCCATTGCTGATCTGGGACGTTTGGCTGGCGCGGGGGTTTTGATCTCATTAATTTATACATTGATTTTCCTGCCGACGTTGATCGCCTTATTACCCATTAAACACAAAGGTGGCAAAACCGATACCGCCAATCATCCAATCATGGATAATTTCCTAAGCTGGACCGCACATTTCCCCACCCATCACGCTAAAAGCATTGTGGCAGTCAGCCTGGCGGTGATCGGTGTCATGCTGATCAGTTTATTGAGCATTCGCTTCTATCATAATCCATTAATCTGGATGCCAACCAGCTGGGAAGCCCGCCAGGCCACTGAGCTACTGGACCAACAAATGAAAGGCAGTGGCAATTTGGAAGTAATGATCAATACCCATCAAGAAAATGGCTTATACGATCCCGAACTGCTCAACAAAATCCAGAGCCTTCACCAAAGCTTGACGGATTTTCAAGTGGCACAAGCCTATATTGGTAAAACCGTCTCAGTGGTTGATATCATTAAAGAAAGCAATCGCGCCTTAAATGAGAATCGTGAAAGCTTTTATGTCATTCCACAAGATCGTGATCTGGTCACTCAGGAGTTGCTGTTATTTGAAAACTCCGGATCCGATGATCTGGAGGATTTTGTGGATAGCCAATTCAGTACTGCCCGCCTAACTTTAAAAACCAATTGGGTCGATGCCACCGGGGCCAATCATTTAATCAACGCCATTGACCGCCAGCTACAAGCCACCTTGCCTAAACTTGAAGTCTATATTACGGGGATGGGCACGCTATTTTCTCGTACCTTAGACGCCGCCATTCATAGTACCCGTATCAGCTATCTACTAGCAGCCGTCGTCATTAGCGTCATGATGATTTTGTTGCTTAGTAGTGTGAAAATGGGACTGATCAGCATGATCCCTAATTTAATGCCCATCGTTATTACACTCGGTATCATGGCCATGCTGGATGTGCCTCTAGATATGTTTACCATGTTGATTGGTTCCATTGCCATTGGTCTTGCGGTTGATGACACGATTCATTTCATGCATAACTTCCAACGTTACTACCTGGATACAGGTAATGCGTATGAAGCCGTACATCACACCTTGATGAGTATCGGACGTGCCATCGTGGCCACAACGATCGTGCTTTGTTTCGGGTTTTTTATTTTTATGGCCGCCGATTTGAACAATGTATTTTTGTTTGGTGTGTTAACCGGATCAACTATTTTACTGGCACTCATTGCTGATCTTTTTCTTGCCCCAGCGCTAGTCACGTTAGTGTATTGTCAGAAAAAATTTGTTCCACCTACGTAGCAACAAAAGGAGTATCTTTATATGAAATATACCGATTGTATTTACCTCACACTGTTAATACTGGGGTTAAGTTTTTCCGTTCCGATTTTTGCCGATGATGCCAAAGCACGGGATATTATGCAAAAAGTGGAGAATCGTAATAACGGAGACCAACGTGTTGCTGATATGGATATGACACTCATTGATAAGCACTTGCGCAACCGTGAACGGAGAATTCGCACCTTTAATAAAGATTTTGGTGAAGATAGCTATCGCATTATGTTTTTTCAAGAACCTGCTGATGTCAAAAATACCGCCTTTTTAACTTACAACTATGACCAGGCGGATAAAGACGATGATCAATGGTTATATTTGCCTGCATTAAAAAAAACCAAACGCATTGCCTCAACAGATAAAAGTGGTAGCTTTATGGGATCAGACTTCAGCTACTCTGACATGACGACACGCGATATTGATGATTATCATTTTTTCATGAAAAAGGGAATGGATGTTAACAATCATAAAGTTTGGGTCATTGAAGCCATTCCAGTGAATGATAAAGTGGTTAAGGAAACCGGCTATACTAAATCTTTGCTTTTTATCAGGCAGGATAATTATGTCACCATACGCGCCATTCACTGGCAAAAAGAAGGCAAACGATTAAAATATTTCAATATTAAAAAACTCAAATTAATCGATAATATCTGGACGCCACTGGAAATGCATATGACCAGCAAAAAAGGTAGCAAGATGCTCCACAAAACCATTATAACATTTAGCAATGTGAAGTATAACCAACCGATGGATGACCAATTGTTTACGGTTCGGCGCCTCGAAAAGGGATTATGAACACGGCTAACTTATTGCCATGGGTCGTTATTGGCGTTTTTACCAGCGGTAACCTCAGTCAAGCCCAGGAAACATCCACCGAAAATTTCGATGAATTAATGCAAGGCTTTGATGACCCCGCAAGTGATGCACCCGACACTGAGCTTAACGAGCTGATGCAAGGTTTTGAAGATACTCCAAATAGCGCGTCGCCGGTGCAGCCAGCACCGGACAGTCCTGAAGTGGAAGAATTGTTAGAAGGATTTGAAGACAATTTAAGCATGGAAAAGCGTGTTTCCTCCTCGACAAAACCCTCGCGCTGGTGGGACTGGGGCGGTTATATGACGCTCAGCAGTAGCTACAACTACCAGCATCAATCACCACCGCCTGGGGAAGCAGACTTTCGTGGCTTATCACGCTTTCGTTACAAAATACAACCCGAATTAAAAGTAGACCTGCCACACCAATGGGATATTTTTTTCAGTGCTAGTGCCTTCTACGATGCCGCTTTTATGCTCAATGGCCGCCGTCAATATCGCCGCCGTTATTTAGAAAAATACGAACAAGAACTTGAGCTACGCGATTTATATGTACAAGGTAGCCTCAATCCTCAATGGGATATTAAAATCGGTCGGCAAATTGTTCTCTGGGGAAAATCCGACACCATACGGGTGGTCGATGTATTGAATCCACTGGACTTTCGTGAACCAGGCATGGTGGATATTGAAAATTTGCGCTTACCCGTCACCATGGTAAAAGCGGATTATTACTTTAATGAATGGAATTTTAGCACACTGCTCATCCCGGAAATTCGTGGCGATAAGTTGCCCGCCTATGGCAGTGACTTTTACCCTTCACCTTTCCCTCCTCCGCCCAACAATCGACCAAACAGCGGTCTCGGCAACATGGAATATGCCGTGGCACTCAGTGGTATTTTTAGCGGTTGGGACCTCTCTTTCCATTATGCGAGCCTCTATGAGGATCAGCCTCACCTTAAAAAACGCGCTTCGGCTAACAATAGCACGGCCATGGAACAAAGCTTTAGCCGCTTGACCTTGCTGGGAGGTGCAACAAATTTTGCCATGGGTAACTGGCTTATTAAGGGAGAATGGGCCGTCATTCACGGTTTTCAATTTTTCGCGACCGATCAGGTGACGTTTTCTCGCAATGATATGATGTTGGGATTTGATTATAACGGTTTTGCTGAGGCGACATTATCACTCGAAGGGGTACTACGTCACTTAAATAACTTTACCGAGGCACTGTCAATACCGCCCGATGATACAGAACAAAATAGCGGCCAATTCGCTTTTCGGTACACAAGAAATTTTCAGCGCGAAACCCTACAAGCCATTTTTCTCGCCTCGATCTTTGGCACCAAAGGCGAACAAGGAGCCGTTTACCGTACGTCAATTAAATACATTCCTAGAGATGCTTTTTCGATGACAGCGGGCATCATCATCTACGCCTCGGGTAAAAACCGCTGGTTTAAGAAAATAGCGAATAATGATCGGTTTTTTGGGGAAATTCGCTATGATTTTTGAATATTCGTACGATAAAGATTGCTCCCATCACCACCACCACCCAATAACACATCATTACCTCCCCCTAAATGCAAAGAATTGTCAAACCTACCCCCCAGCTACTAACAGTAAGATGCAAATCATTGTAATATACTCAAGCCTGCAACAGAGCTGCGTGCAACCCAGAATTTGATTTTTATTGGTAGAACAGCGGAATGCTTTATCTAATCTTGTTGCAACCCAAATGGTAAACAATCAACACAGAGGGGAAAACATCGCATGAAGATTTTAAGCCAATTGATTTCAGAAAAAAATACCGAACTCGTATCCAGTCTAGTTAATGGTGGATTCACCAAGGAACAAGCCGAAAATTTTTTGCCAGAAGCTGGAAAAATCGTCATCAATACCATTGATGGCCGAAGTGGCTTAAGCTTAATCAAGATCACCAATCTTCTCGCCTCCGGCCAAACGGATTCACTCATGGATAAAGTTAATATCACTGATTTGGCTTCAAAAACGGGTTTAGAATCCGCCTTAGTTTATAACGGGTTTCATTCATTATTACCTGCGGTAATGAAGCTATTGAAACATAATAGCTCAAACAACTTTCTTGTTAGTGACACACGGCATTAACAATACCCACCACCATTGGCAATTCATTCTTTGTCAATGAGGAAAATTAGCCATGACAACACACATTGAAAATGTCGAAGGTATCGGCCCAGTCTATGGGAAACAGCTCCGCAATATTGGCATAGATACGCCCGCCAAATTACTTGCACAAGGCGCCACACCTAGTGACCGGCAACAACTCGCGAAAGAAACAGGCATTGAGCAGCAACGCCTGCTAAAATGGATCAATTTATGTGACCTTTGTCGAATCTCTGGTATTTCTCGGCAAATTTCAGAATTATTAGAAGCCACCGGCGTCAATACCGTCAACGAACTGCGCAACCGCCAAGCAAAAAAACTCGCCGCCACCATGCGCGACGTCAATACAAAAAAGAAATTAATGACACAACTACCGAGTGAAAAAAACATCGCCACCTGGGTGGCACAAGCAAAAAATATCCCGCCCATGATTAGTGACTAAGTCCATCAGTCTAGTACTTTTTAAGCGAACGAAGACAAACCAAATCTGGGAGCCAAGCCGAGAAGCGATTGCCTCGCCCATTCCTCAATTATGCTTCTTTATTAATTAATAGATAAGCTTGCATACTGCAGATCCCTTTTAGTCTTATTTCTCCACAATTTTCAAAATCAAATTCATCTTTGAGTATTTGATAAGTATATTCTGATAATTGAATTTGATTGGGAGGGCATGTGGATTCCATTCGACTAGCAATGTTCACGGTATTTCCCCAGACATCATAAACGAATTTTTTCACACCAATCACACCGGCCACGGCTGGGCCGGTATGTATGCCAATACGAATTTGAATATTATAGTTTTTCTCCAGGTTGTATTGCTTTAATGCATCACGCATAGCCACTGCAAATTCGGCAACAGATTTCGCCGATGACTCTGAATCATCGAGTATGTTATTGGTTGCCATATAAGCATCGCCAATGGTTTTTATTTTTTCCAGGCCATATTCATCCGTTAGCCAATCGAACAAAGAGAATATCTCATTCAAAATCGTGACCACTTGATAGGCACTATAATTCAAAGATAACTTAGAAAATTCAACCAAGTCCGCAAATAACACGGTAATTTGTTCATAATCTTTGGCGATGGTGCCAGGATGTTGTTTTAGCTCATTCACAATATTTTTCGGTAGAATATTTAACAATAATTGTTCATTTTTCCGTCTTTCCGCATCAATGATACGCCGATTCACAAAGTCTCGGCGATAATACCGCTCAATGGTATAGCCTCCTAATATCCCAATGATCGTACTGGTGATCAGGAAAAAATTGAAACTAATAAAAATGGCTTGTGATAAATTACCTGCCAAATAGAATAAAATATCGTAAGATACAATCAGTGCCAAACTCACTTTTACCGCCTGAATAAAGCGCAATCCGGAATATAAAAACGCCCAAAAAATAGGTAACAACGTACCAGTTAAATAAAGTCCATTCTGGCTGTCTTGGTAAAATATAGCAATCCAGGCCAAACCCATGCCGGCCACATAAATGGTAGCAGAGACCAACAACTGAAGCCGAATACGAAAATACGCTTTATAGGTTAATGCACAACACAGTAAGAAGATAGGAATTGCAATCAAAAATCGCACAAGCAGCGCCCATATATGCCCGGTGTGCATCACTAGAAAATCGAGAATAGCAAACAGCGCATATAATATG
>CAYUAI010000132.1:0-7835 GCA_964442745.1 uncultured Chromatiales bacterium | reverse complement strand
GGCGGTGGATTTGAAGGTCATAACTAGACCTAAATTCATAACGCTATGGGTATATTAAAGCGGATAAAAAACTAGGGCAGTGGAACTATGTCATTAACCCAATCACTTAAAACGGGAAGTTATTACGTGCCCATTCCTTATTGTCACAGCCAACAGTGAGGCCATACTTCGAGAGGTCATCATCCCGAAGATTAATGCCTTTCTGAGAGTCCGTGGTGTTGAGCTAAATACGCATAAAACTTGTATCACGCACATCCGTGACGGCTTTGATTTTCTCGGCCAAACGACTCGCCAGTATTTACGCCAAGGCTACCTTGGGAAAATACAAATCACACCGAGTCAAAAAGCACTGAGTTCAATCAAAGCAAACATCAAAACCCTTGTCAAATATTCTGGCTGTCTCACACAGGCACAGCTAATTGATCGACTCAACCCGGTGATACGGGGTTGGGCTAATTATCATCGCCATGTTATCTGTGGAGACGCGTTCTCCCGACTCGATAACTTTGTGTGGTTCAGATTGTTCCGATGGGCTAAGCGACGTCACCCTAATAAAACTGGGCGTTGGATTACGTTGCGTTATTTTTGCATACAACCCAATGCCGCATGGATTTTCAAGGATAAGACGTTGGGAAAAACCCTCATCCGAGTTTCACAAGCGATTCTTGCCCAACGGCCTATCAAGGTGAAAGCAGAAGCCAACCCATTTGATGGCGAATGGGAGGCCTACTTTACACACCGTGAACAAAGGCTTAAAATTCGCACTGTGAACCAGTATATCGGTAAAGTACTCAAACGGCAACGAGGACAATGTCCCTGCTGCAGGCAATTGATAACGGTTGATGATGATTATCAACTTTACCACCTCGATGGTTGCAAAACAAACAAAGGGATCATGAATGTGTTATTAATCCATCGAAATTGTCACGACAGGTTTGTGATGCAACGAAATGGCCGTATTGTAGATGGCGCGCTTCCAAGGGGTGTTAGTGAGGCTTGAGCCGTAGGCGGGGAAGCTCGCACGTACGGTTCTTAGGGAGCGGGGCGGTGGTGACACCGCCTTGTTACCCGGTGTTGTAAAACGAGAAATTTATAATGCATGAAAAAGAAATAAATATTGTAAATAAAAATGAAAGACTTTCTGGTACATTATGCCTTCCTGAGGAAACGGGATCATTTCCAACGGTTTTAATGATTCATGGAAGTGGGGATCTTGATCGAGATGGAAATTCAAAATCTCTAAAGATGAATGTATTTAACGTCATTGCTCATCGCCTAGCAAAGAATGGTATAGCAAGTTTTCGCTATGATAAAAGGGGTACTGGAAAGAGTGAAGGTGATTTCTATTCAACGGGTCATTTTCAATTAATTGACGATGCAAAAAATTGTTTAGACTATCTAATTGAGAATAACCAGTGTAATAAAAAATCAATATTTTTACTCGGGCATAGCGAAGGAACAATCATAGTCCCGCGTCTTGCTCAAGATTCAAATGTGGTTTCTGGGATTATTTTGCTTTGTCCTTTTATTGATAACCTTGAGTCAATAATGATGAAACAGGCAAGTAGTATCAAAAAATCAGCTGGTGACTTATCGGGATTTGAAAAATATTATATTAAACTACTTTTTTCAATTTTTGATCCAGTAAAATCACAGAAGAAGCTCATTAGAAAAATTAAGGTTACATCGAAAGAGGTTGTTTATTCGATGTTCCAAAAAATCCCTGCAAAATGGGTTAGAGAGTTAATTTCAGTTGACCCACCCAAAGTATATAGCTCTGTAGCCTGTTCATCCCTTATTATTGGTGGTTCAAAAGATATTCAATGCACCCCTAATGAGGTTAAAACTATTGAGGGGCTAATAGAAGGTAACGTTGAAACACATATTATCGAGAATATGTCACACATCTTGAGATTAGAGCCTGATAAACCATCGGTGTTTAATTATCCAAAATTACTTAAAGAACCAATAGATGAAAATATGGTAGGCTTGATAAGTCGCTGGATAAATCGAGAGGTTCAAACAGCTAACGAATAAGGTTAGATTGTGTGAGCTTGCGAACCACAATCTGAACCGTTTTGTTGGACAAGCCCACTATCTGACGTGTTGATGCGTTATGAAGATAGCTTTTTGAATTTCACTCACCCTCAGGGTTGGCGGAGTACCGAAAATCTTAGGGTAAGTGTTCAGGTTACCCTTGCAGCCACTTTTCCCTGAATAGGAAGCTTTATTGGTCGGTTTTGCCTAAATTAAAGGCAAGCGTCTCCCTCAGCGCTAAATACTGAATATTTTTTGTGCGCTTACATAATCAATGATGGCCCCTTTCTATCAAACTGGCACCAAACTGACGGAAGATCCAAGAGGAAGAATCCTCCGCTTGGTGATATTTATTTCGCCATCACAACAAGGACAGCGCCGGGGTGGGCGCTTTTTCGCCCATGTCAGTGCTCGATTTGGCTCAAGCCCCTTCAAAAGCTGCTGCACTTGAATCAAGCGTTTGCTGTTCGGGTGTAAAAAACCAAAATTTCGGGTACGTCTAAATCGTTTGGGTAACACAGGCTGGATAAAATGTCATGGTTGAAATACACTCCAATTCGACGAATCGCACGTGAATAGGCATCAATGGTCTTGGGCGGCAGGCCTTTTAACTTCAAATGTTGTCGATGTTTTTGATAATTGCGCTTGAATGTTGATTCGTTTGGTGATGTCATAGACGGGTAACCTCATATTCGTGGTTGGATGTTCCCTGCGGTATGAAGGAGTGAGGTTACATTTTATAAGAATTCAGCTCGTGGAGGGGGGGCTCCGCGATAGCGGCTTCGTCCAATTCCGTACAGGGAAGCTTGAAAAGTGTTATTTAAAATTAAAACAATCAGTTAGGGAGTTTGACCCTGCGATCTGGCGAAAATATATACAAAAAATTAATATTATTAAGGCAGCCAAGAGTCTTGATGATTTAAAGACGTTGCCCGGACTTGGGTGTCATCCCTTAAAAGGGGACAGAATTGGGCAACATGCAATTAACTTGACAGGTTTAGCTATTTCTCCAGATGAGTACTTGGAGGAGGTGCTTGAAGATATGGGGCTTAATCAGGCTGAATTAGCTCGTAGAATGGGCCGCCCAGCTCAAGCTGTAAACGAAATAATTAAGGGAGAAAAGGCTATTACTCCCGAGACTTCTATTCAACTAGAAAAAGTCTTAAGTGTACCAGCGTATATTTGGAGCGGTTTGGAGTCGGAAGTTAATTAAGGTGAGCCAAGCTGAGTCTGAAAATGCGAAAAAGGAAGAGGCGCTTTTGGTTCATTTTCCTTATTTGGAACTTTCAAAATTGGAGCGAGTAGAAAAAACAAGAAATACTTTAACTAAAGTTCAGAGTCTACGTCGTTTTTTTGGGGTTTCGTCTTTGTTTAATTTGAAGGAGGTGAGAAAATTTAGTCCTGCTTTTAGGCAAAGCACCAATAATGAAATTAGTCATGAATCTTTGATAAGTCACATATTAGGTCGTATAATCTATAAATGGAAAATGAAAGTTTATCGTACTTGGGGAGCCTTGTGTTGGCCGTCCGCTTACCCGCAACATTATGTTTTATGAACAGTTAAATAAGTTAACTACAGTTTATGTGAAATCGACAAATATGATACATGAATTATATGCCAATTTTTTTGCAATACGTTAATAAAAGGATTTGAATGCTAAATAAAATTGAAATTATTAAAGCTTACAATTATAGACATGCTTGTAAAATATTTGATGCTAATAAAAAAATAAGTGACGCAGACTTTTCTTTTATTCTAGAAACTGCACGTTTAAGTCCAAGTTCGTTTGGTTTTGAGCCATGGAAACTTTTAATTGTTCAAAATATGGATTTACGAGAAAAACTTAAATTAATAACTTGGGGGGCACAAGGTACATTGCCAACAGCCAGTCATTTTATTGTTATACTCGCACGAAAACAAAAAACAATGAATTATGATAGCCAATATATAAAACATATGATGAAAGATGTTCATCATTTAACGAATGACGTGATAGAAAAAAGACATGCTCTTGTTAAAACTTTTCAAGAATTTGATTTTAACCTTATAGAAAGTGAACGCGCCATGTTTGACTGGTCAAGCAAACAGACTTACATTGCTTTAGCTAATATGATGACATCTGCGGCTATGATTAATATAGATAGTTGTCCTATTGAAGGTTATAAAGCAAAAGAAATGGAAAAACTTATGACTGATTATTTTGGTATAGACCATACCGAATTCGGCGTGACATGTATGGTCGCTTTTGGTTATCGGATTGATAAACAACGAAACAAAACTCGTCAAGATATCAATGAAATAACTCAGTGGTTTAACTAATTATCGCCTTTATTTTCTATAAAAGCTTCCAGCTATAGATAGCCGTTATTCCCAGCGTGTAGACGGCAAGAATAATAACATTAACCGGATTTCCAGAAAATTTTGGTGTTTTTATCTGCGACACATTTAAGGCTGCGAGACCTAGACCACTAGCATAGAGAATAATAGAAAAAATACCCTGACTAAAAAGTCCTTCAAATAAAAATATAAATACGAGTAAGATACTGTTGTTATCAAGTGCCAATCCTTTGTAGTGGGTTCCGCCTTCAAGACCAAAGGTCGAAAAATAACTCAGTCGTAGCGCGCTCGCTGCTAACATCACAAACGCCCCGATCATATAGATAAACTCAAAATTTCCATAACTTAAAAGCAGAATAGCCGGTGTAACACCATAGCTAACGATGTCTATTAGCACATCAAGTTGACCTCCAAAAACACGGTCATTTCCTGTTCGTCCTTTCATCCTTCGTGCAATAAGACCATCTGCCCAGTCAAAAGCAACTGCCCAGATCATTCCTATCATTGCTGCTGCATAAAGCCCTGTAATGCTGAAGTAAATAGCCAGGAGGGTACAAGCTAATCCAGATAGCGAACAAATATTAGGCAGATCTTTGGCATAAGAGAGGATAGTATTGGGTTGTAATTCTTGAGAATCAGCATTTTCGACGGTCATTAACTTACCTTTAATTGGCGGAATAATTTATAGAGTGGGCTTGGGGGCTGTAGAAAACGATTAGCCAGCAGATATGTGGTATAATAACACATTTATATAGACTGGAGGTGGCATTCAAAAATGCTTGTATACACAGTAGGAACTTGGGATTTATTGCATGTTGGGCATTTGGCGTTACTCCAATATTGCAAATTATTAGGCAATACCGTCGCTGTTGGCGTTGCTTCGGATGAAGTAGTTGCAAGTTATAAAAGAAATGTTCCCGTTGTTCCTCTTGAGCAAAGGATGGAAATGCTGAAAGCATTGCGTTGTGTCGATATTGTACGTCCTTACTATGAATTAGAGTATGTCTCTGCCTGTAATGAATTGGATGTAGATATTTTTGTTATCGGAGAAGACTGGGGAAAAGCGGCGCATAATCTTGGAGTAGAGTCTTTTTTGAGAGCAAATGGTAAGTCTATTCGTCAAGTTAGCTATTATCCTCTGACTTCATCCACAAAAATAAAAGAAAGAACCATCGCCCAACTTAAAGCAATCGCATAGTAAAAATAGTTCAGTGGCAAAAAACATAATCGGGTAGCCGAGGGTGTTTGTCTTAATAAAGCTTCATCAGTTGAGAGAGTAATGTCGTAATCACCCTGAGCGGGTGTTTACGACATTACACCACTTAATTGATACTGACTTTTTGATGGAAGCCTACCGACGGATGCAGCGGCGGGCGTGGATAATGTCACGGCAGCGCAGTACGCCGAGTCTCTTGAGGCGAACCTTGAAGATCGGTACACCGGCGCGACAAAGAGGGGCGCTATAGAGCCCCAGCGGTAAAGCGGGTGGAAGATAAAAATCAGCGTCCCATTGGCATTCCGGCCTTTGAAGACAAGATACTACAACGGGCGATAGCGATGCTCCTGGGTGCCATCGACGAGATTGACTTCTATGATTTTTCGTAGGGTCCACGGCGCATTGAATTATCTACGGAATGCTTATTGTAACACGAAAGTGAGTACTATTATCGATGCGGATGTATCCAAAATTTTCGATAATAGGCCTCACAAAACGATTCACGATATTACGCTTCTCACTCGGTTATGACACATTATATCCACCGTGCTCAAACCATTGCTCAGCGTCTTCAGGTGTTACCTGAAAAAGTGCTTTTTTTAATGCACGCATTAAATCAGGTAGCGTTCGGGCGGCGGATTTCTTCAACAACGTTTTCACTTTGTTCCAACATAATTCGATCGGTGATAGCTCGGGTGCCTAAGGTGGCAGATTGACTCACCGGGCACCACATTCTGTGATCGCCGGCGCCACACCGGCCACTTTGTGAACGGACAGATTGTCCATGAGCACGTAGTCACCCGCACGGAGGTGAGGCACCACTTGGTAACGGATAAAATATAAAAAACTCTCATCATTGGCCGCTCCTTCCAGCACCTGGGCATCCAACAGGCCCTCAGACGTCAGTGCTCCGGTCACCGAATAATTGACCCGATGGCCCAAAGGTTGGCTTTCTGTCACGCGCTCACCGATCGGCCCCCAACCTCTCACACGACGGAGACCGAGGTTGATTCCCATTTCATCAATCACAATAATACGCTTAGCCTCAATCTCCTCCATTGAGGATTCATCATCTTCCTGTTTTCGACGATGGGCCGGGATCTCTTTTTCCACGGCGTGAAACGCTTTTTTTTGTCACTGACATCAATAAGTGGCAAGCCTCGCCAAAGGGTGGAACGACTGACTGAATGACCCCTTCGTGCTTCAAACATCTCAACGTATTGTTCTAAGGTGGCGCTGGGTGAATGCCTTACAATATCCCTGAGTACGTGTTGATTCGCTTCTGTCCAGGTCGGTTCGACGCCACGCTCGATATGTCCGGTGGCGTTGAATCGCCCCAATAAATTTCGCACGAAACCGAGACTCACCATAAAACGTTTGGCGAGTCCTCTCATGGAGCCTTCTTTGTTGTGATAAGCCTCAACAACACGTTGGCGTAGATCATTAGAATAAGGTTTCATTTTCTCCCACTCATCAATGTTTATACTCTATATTATAGTAACTACTCACCCCTTATTCGTTGAGTTCAGCTCGCCAGATAAGGCCATTTGAATAGCAATTAGCGGATTATACCCTTTATTAGCCATCGTCTGAAGATAGCTTGATATCCGACAATAGGCTTTTGCGTATAATTCTGTTCGAAAACATCCCGATACCTTTTGCTTAACCTTTGTCATTCTTAAATCACGTTCAGCTCGATTATGAGTAAAGGAGACCTGTGAATGATTGGCGAATAACAAAACAGCCGTTTCATTTTTTTGCAGACGTTCCAAGAGATTGTGTGCATCGGATTTGGCAATCTTACCGCGTTTGCCACTGGGTTTTGGCGGGATGGGTGGCAATTATTTTTCCTCATCACTCAAGATAACCCGGTACGCCTCAAGTAAGCTGGCAGACTCTTTTTTCATGAGTTTTTTCTTTTTCCGCTTGGATACGTTTTTACACGCCTTTTGTAACAGACATTTCATCTTTGTTGCCCACGCATAATCATTCGCTTCAATAATAAAAGTGAGTTCGCGCAACAAATGCGACCCGCACAGACAATGATCATAAGAAAAATAAGCCGCTAAACAATCATGGATGATAACGCCTCCATATCGCGGAATAATGTTAATTGAGTCGATGGCGTCTTTTCCTCGGCCTTTATGTAAAAACTTGAGCGTTATATCACCCGATGAGTAAACATGTATCCCCCTATGTGTCAACCTGCTCCCATACAGTCATTGTATGAGTTAACATAGATTT
>CAYUAI010000131.1:0-8073 GCA_964442745.1 uncultured Chromatiales bacterium | reverse complement strand
CCCGACGGCTGGCACACCTTTTACATTGGGCTTAATAAGATACTTAATTTAAAGGAGACAGCACTAGGCGGCTTCATGGTTATGAGATATTATTTATATTTTAACCACTACCGAATTTTCTAGCCATTTCATTGATCCACCGGCAATGCCGTTTGATCAATGACACGCCGCATCACAAAACTGGAACGCACCCCGGTCACTCCCTTGATGCGGGTAATTTTGTTTAATAATAATATTTGGTAAGCTTCCATATCCCGCACCACTACTTTGATTTGATAATCCGCATCTTGTCCCGTGATCAATAAACATTCCATCACTTCAGGCAACGCACTGACTTGGGCTTCAAAATTATCGAAACGCTCTGGCGTATGCCGATCCATAGAAATATGGATCAGCGCCATCAATGTTAACCCCAATTTTTTGGCATCCAACAACGCCCGATAACCGATGATAATACCCACCTGCTCTAAGGCGCGCACTCGGCGCAAACACGGTGAAGGTGACAAACCGATGCGATCGGCTAATTCTTGATTACTGAGGCGCCCATCCTGCTGTAAAATTTCGAGAATACGTCGGTCATAACGAGAAAGTGGCATCGATTTATCCCTCACACTGAAAAACCCAAGGCGATTATGACCTATTTTTACAATTATTAGCAATATTATTGCTAATAAAATGCTGTTAACCCCTTATTTCGCAATCCTGTGCCACACTTTTTCATTTATTATTGTTGTCATTCGTTACCGCGAATTTATCACTGGCCACCCTATCAAGGTGGCCATGATGACCTCGATAAAACTTGCTTTACCCAAGCAAGTAAGGCTTTAACCGATACCGGAGGAGCGAGCCGACACAGGTCAATTTAATCACGATCTGCCTGGCTCGTCAGATATTCGGTGAGTTAGGCAGAGACTAATAAGGAAAAAAAACATGACGTCGTTTGACCACAATAAATATCGTCCCACGTCAACCGTGGCACTTCAGCAACGACAATGGCCTCAACATACCATCACCCAGGCGCCACGCTGGGCAAGTGTTGACTTGCGCGATGGCAATCAAGCCCTGATAAACCCAATGACCGTCGAACAAAAACAACAGTTGTGGGCGCTATTGGTCAAACTGGGTTTCAAAGAAATTGAGGTGGGTTTTCCCTCTGCCAGCCAACCCGATTACGATTTTTTACGCTGGCTCATTGATGAAAATCAGATCCCCGATGAGGTGACGGTACAAGTATTAGTGCAAGCCCGAGAGACGTTAATTAGCCGCACCTTCCAGGCATTACAAGGCGTAAAGCGTGCCATCGTCCATGTCTATAACTCTACCTCTACAGTGCAACGTGAGCGCGTTTTTGGTCTCGATCGCCATGGTGTGACCGATATTGCTAGAGAAGGTGCCCGATTACTAAAGGTCGAGGCTGAAAAATACCCTGAAACGGACTGGCAGTTTGAATACTCACCGGAAAGTTTTACCAGCACTGAAATGGATTATGCGGTCGAGATATGTGAAGCCGTATTAGACATCTGGCAACCCACCCCGGATAAACCGTGCATTATTAATTTGCCATCGACGGTTGAAGTAACAACACCCAATGTGTTTGCCGATCAAGTGGAATACTTTAGCACTCACATTAGTCGCCGAGACAGTCTTATTCTATCGGTTCACACCCATAATGATCGCGGCAGCGCCGTCGCCTCTGCCGAGCTGGCTTTATTAGCCGGTGCAAACCGGGTTGAAGGTACCTTGTTAGGTAACGGAGAACGAACCGGCAACATGGATATTATCATTATGGCAATGAATCTCTATAGTCAAGGGATTGACCCGGAATTAGATTTATCCAATCCCAGCGAAATCATTGACGTGGTCACTGCCTGTACTAACATGCCAGTACATGCTCGCCATCCTTGGATCGGTGAATTAGTGTATACCGCCTTCTCCGGCAGCCATCAAGATGCCATTCGAAAATGTCTCAAGCAACAACACACCGATGAACCCTGGCAAGTGGCTTACTTGCCCATCAATCCCAAAGATCTTGGTCGCGATTATCAAGCTATCGTACGGGTCAATAGTCAATCCGGTAAGGCTGGTATGGCCTTTGTCTTAGAGCGTGACTATGGCCTGTACTTACCACGCTGGATACAAATCGAACTCGCCAAACACGTGCAGCAAGCCACGGAAAACCATACCGGTGAAATCGACAGCACAGCGATTTATACTTTATTTATACAGCATTTTGTGGCAGATCAAACCCCAGTCGCTCTGCTAGGTTATCGACTCGATCGCCGTGAGCACGACATCATCGAAGTCAGCCTCAATGACAAAGGCCGCAACCACGTATTACACGGTCAAGGCAAAGGCACAATCTCCGCCTTCATCCATGCTTGGAATCAATATTCCGGCCAGCAAGCACAAGTGATCGACTATCACGAACATGCCATGGAGTCGGGCACTAACGCCGAAGCCATCGCCTATGTCCAACTCAGTATCAATGATCAAACCTGCTCGGGGGCCGCCTTTGATCACGATACAGTCAGTGCCTCACTGAAAGCCACCCTATCGGCGTTAAACCGACAGCAGGTGGTGGTAGCAAATGAAGCGATACGGACTTTACATGGATGAGATTAGGTGGAGAAAATGATTATCCCCCACCACTTAACCAACGATCAGCTTGATGATAAAATCGCCTCAATAGAGCTTCAGTCGACCCATTTGAGTCAAAACGCAATTGATAATACAGTTGTATGATCTCTTTTAATGCAGCACTTTTCGAAGCCTCCGCGGTGGCTAACGCAAACCGTTGTTGCCAATGCAACAACGGTTCATGGGCTTGACGAACAATCCCCTCAACACTGGCAGTTAAAATCACCTGCTGCATGACGGACTCATAAGGTAATAATGTTTGACTCACGGGCGCAGACAAAACAGACGAATGGCGTTTAAACCATCGACTTTTCCTTTGATTACGTAACAAAATAATCGAGGCCAACAGCAACCCGAAAACAACCCAGTAGACATTCAGACCTGGCTCACTGTTAGCCCCCTGCCACAAACGAAAATGATAATATAAGCGTGACAATGCATCGGTGATGGGCTCAAATAATGAGGCCGTTTCTCGCTCTGCTTCAAACCAAATACTCGGGGTATTATCCACATTGATCCATCGATCATTCACATACGCCTGTGCCCAAGCATGGCTATCGCGTGCCCGTACAATAAACAGTTGATCACGCTCATCATACTCCGATGCCGCATAACCCACCACATATCGCGTTGGAATACCTGCCGATCGTAATAACAATACCGTGGCACTGGCAAAAAACTCACAATGCCCGCGATGTGTTTTTTCTAAAAATTCATTCAGTGCCAGAGTCTTATCCGCCCGTCTTGTTTGATACAAGGAATACCGATAGTTTATCGAAAAATAGTCGGCCAGCGCGTTAATCACATCGTCACTGTCTAATCGATCGAAACCCAAGGATTCATGAATCGCTGTCACAGCCGTTTGATAGGATTTCGGTATTCTCAAATCACTTGATTCGGCGATCCATTGATTTTCGTTAACCAGACTGGCAGATTTCAGAGAATATCTAATATGGTATTTAAACAAGCCAGGGGTGGGCTCAGCCCTGATCGTACCCATGTGATTCATTGATAATACAATCGCTGTCGGTGTAAAAACTTCTGAGACCGCCAATGGCCTCGCTAACAAACTTTGATTACCATCCGTCGATCGATGAATCGTTAACGTGCTGTGTAAACTATCCTCCAGCGCTGTCGATAAAAACCACCGGTTCTCACCCGGTTGTTGAATCAGCCCATTAAATTTTCGTTGACGGCTCAACCAATGATTATCATAAAAGACATCATACACCGCTTCTTGCAATAAAATCGGCTGGCGATGGTTAGTTTTAATGCGCATGACAATTTTGTTTGATAACTTAAGTTCACCAATCGCCCCCATCGCCGTGCGACTGCGTAGTGGATCTCGCTGACTTTGGAACAAGCTATCCAAATACTCGTTGGACCAGGCCTGAAACTGCTGGTTTAAGCGTATTAAACCCAGCTGCCCAGCATAAGCCAATGCCATCACGATCGAAAAAATTAAACTCCAGCGAAAGGCTGTCACATCGATCGGTTTAATCGCCCACAAGCCCCAACCAATGAGCATCATCAACACCATAAAAAACACATCACTGGATAACTGATTAGCGGTACTCGCCGCCAACAGACACACCGAAAAATAGACATAACCCAACCGAACATGAAATACTGATGAAATATTTTTTTTGCGAAAGCTATATATCAATGCGCCTAAAGGCGTGGCCTGCCGATCACTATAATATTCACCGAGCAATAATGGATAAAAAACAAGAGGCAACCACAAAATCACTTGATGGATAAACAAACGTTGTTGATCAATGATAAATGCCAACACCACGATGCACAAAAAAATAGCGGTACAAAAATTACCGAGTTGATAAAACTCGCTATCGGTTAACTGACGACGCCAATCAATCCATGAACGCAGCTCGAACAGCACCGCCATCCCCATCGCCCAAACCAACAATCCACTTTGATATCCCCAAAATATCAACGTCGAGCTGATTAAATAGTTTGGCGGTGGCACCAGGCGTGATACCGATATCATGTTTCCATCAACCCCGCCTGGATATTGCCGACGTCCAGGCAAGTGACATGCTCATCAATTAGCATCGAATCAGTGAAAGGCGCCTGAGCTGAAACAATCACAAACACTCGGTATGGAATGCGGTGCTGGCGTAATCGTTGTAACAGTTGTTGCCGTTTTTTCTCCCAATCAATAAAAATCAATATCGCGCCGCTTAAAATACCTAAATTACTGCCGATTGTGGTGGATAACTGGTTGAAATCTGTTGCATCACTTGGCGTAACCGAAGCCAGCACTTCTAACAACGAGACCGGCTGACCAGTTCCCCGTCCCGAGGTATAATGATACGCCTGATTAGTCACAAACATTAAATCAATAAACGAGTCCTCAGAAGATAACGAATAAATAAATGATGAAGCTAATGAAACAGCCTCTTCAAATGCATCCTGTCTCGTTTCATCGCCAAACGTATCTAAAATTAAACCATAACGAGAAAAATACTCCTCTTGATATTGCTTAACGATAGGTTGATTGGTTTTCGCCCAGCTTTTCCAATGAATGCGACGCATACTATCGCCCGGCCGATACTCTCTCAATGAAACACATTCCTCCGCATCAGCCACGGAATTGGCCTGGGAAAACCCACCTAAATTATGTTGCCGCCGACCGGGAAAATGTAACCTCGGTATACGATACCGCTTGGGTAAAATCACCATGGACTGCGTACAATCTAGGCGTTGATTGGTGCAAAAAATACCCAGACTATCTGGCTGAAAAAGCTCAAGACCAGTGAACTGCAATACCCCGCGACGCTTAGGGGTAAGGGTGATCGTCACATGAACGCATTGCCGCGCCGCGAAACGAGGTAACGCCTCCAACGAAATATCCGCCAAGGTGTTTTGTTGTACCATCCATCGCCAACGAGGATAACGAAAAAACCGATCGAAGATATTATTAGTCGCCTGTTTTGGCTCTTGAACCTCATGAAAATAATCAAAGTCAGGCCGGGGGGCGCGCAAAATATCCAGCACCAATAATCGCTCAAAGCAGTCTTGCGTCAAATTGCACAGCGTCAGTTGATAAGTCAACGGCACAGCAACCGTCGCGTATTTCGGTAAATGGCGCTCAACCTTAAACTCGACATTTAATCGTCGGCTATTTAATATCGCCATCAATATTAATAGGAAGCTCACCACGAACAACTGATAACTGAGTGCCGAACTCATATCAATGCCAATCAAGGCACAGATCAGCATCAGTCCCAAGATGAGTTTACCTATCGGGGTAAAACGTCGCCGCCATCCATAAGAAAATGTAGTTAGGCGCCGATAACTGCGCCACAAAAGCTGATCTAAACGCTTGCGCATGTCATTTCATTATCCAGGAACCGGCGTGGCTTCAATGATTTCCCGCACCACGGATTGATTCGTTTTCCCTGAAAATTGGGCTTGAGGGTCAAGCATTAAGCGATGCGCAATCACAACCACCGCCGATTCTTGAATCAACTCAGGCGTCACAAAAGACTGCCCGGCAAACATCGCTAAGGCTTGGGAGATTTGCTTCAATACCATCGACGCTCGCAAACTCGCCCCCAATTTAACACCTGGCCATTCACGGGTTTTTGCCACCAGTGTGACAATGTATTCCGTGAGTTCATCACTCACCTGAATCGCCTGCGCCAACTGCCTAAGACGAAGTAGACCGGCCGTATCAACACACGCCGACATTGCTAATCGTGAAGACAACGCCGATGAAGTACGAACAATCTCAATTTCGGTTTGTTGGCTAACATAACCCAAAGAAAGCTGTAAAGCAAAACGATCCATTTGCGCCTCTGGCAAAGGATAGGTGCCATGGGATTCCACCGGGTTTTGGGTGGCAATCACAAAAAATACCTCATCCAAGCGATGCGTTTCTCCTTCGATGGTCACCTGAGCTTCCGCCATGGATTCCAACAATGCCGACTGGGTGCGCGGTGAAGCCCGATTAATTTCATCCGCCAGCAATATATTAGTAAATACCGGCCCTTTGTGTAACGAAAAAATTTGCTCTCGCGGATTGTATACGGACAAACCGACCACATCGGTGGGTAACAAATCGGGGGTAAATTGAATACGCTTAAAATCCGCAGCTACCACCTTGGCCAACACCTTAGCTAAGGTGGTTTTTCCTGTGCCAGGATAATCCTCCAATAACACATGACCACCACTCACCAATGCCGCTAACAACAAACGAATAGTATGGGATTGCCCTTTGATGACAGTCTCAATGCTGTCCTGTATTAACAAATATTGATCACGGGCGTTTTTCAAATTGATGTTCTCGGTTGATGGAATAGCGATAGACATACCTGAAACACTTGATATTTAGGTATTGAGTGTTTCGAGTATATCATTGTGGTAAAACACATTATACAGTAAAGCCTAGGCAATGGACGACATAACAACTCCCTTGTTTGGCGCACAGATTTGGGTCAGATTTAGCCGGTCTGATTGAGCAAAACCGCAGAAATCGGCGAAAATTGCCAAGATGGTGGATTAAAAAAAATCATGGGAGTTATCAATATGGTAGCTCATCCTAATATCAGCCAGATAAAAAAGGCGGCAAAATCGATAACAAGTCGTCTCCTTAAAATAAAGGTGATTCCATTGGATTCATGGTTATTTTGGCCGATGGGCAATCAATAGACAATTTCATGCAGATATCTGATCATGTGCTGACAGAACAAGAATTTTCATCACTGAAAAAAGGTGATGCCACCGTTTTTCGAAAAGTCTATGAGGCGTATTTTGGGTTGATCCTGTATGTGGCGAATCGTTGTGGCTTGCCACCGAGTGAAGCGCGGGACGTGGTGCAGGATACTTTTTTTAAACTCTATGATAAAGCGGCCGGGCTACAAAGTGTTGATGGACTCAAATCCTGGTTAGTGATTACCGCCAAAAATCAGGCGCTTGACATCCTTAAAAAACATAAAATGCAACAACAAAAATTGGTAACCGTTCACGGGATAACAGGATTGTCGAATCAAAAAATCAGCATGCAATCGAATTGAGATAAAGCAGAACTAATTTACCCAGTATCGGGTAACAAGGAAGGTGACGACTCATTATGCCAATGGGCATAAACGGCTTCGCGAATAAACTCAAAAGCGGATCACCCTTGAATGGCGCAAGTGGCAATCACTGTCCAAATTCTTTCACTCGCCGTGCGTCCACGATCACTTCGAGTACCTTGGGTGACCAAACGATCAATGACAATAAAGCGAATCGCTTGTTCAGCGATATTATTGGTTGGATCAATACCGGGTGTCGTCATGAATTGAAAATACGCTTTTCCATGCTTGTTAAAACGCACTGCCAAATTTTTCGCTTGATTTTTTAGCTCTTTGCCCTTCGCATCTAGCTCGCTGGGCACGGTGTCTAAAATGACGGCAGAGAGTGCGCTTTTAG
>CAYUAI010000130.1:0-8199 GCA_964442745.1 uncultured Chromatiales bacterium | reverse complement strand
ATTTGTAGTTGTTACGCTTCAACGTTTCCCAAGCAAGGTATTCCATACCTTGATACTTGATCACTATTTTCTGTCGAATAATCGTGCCCAGCATAATCGGGCGCAGGGAAAACGTAGAGACCCCTTTAAAGGAGAATTTACCGTCTTTGTCCGTTGCTGTTGTATCCGTGTACACTTTATCGTGTTCGTGATCGGCCGTCCGAATGATTTTAACACTGTCAACAGGCTCTCCCTGAAAAGTGACGATACCGCTGACATCTGAAAATACGTGGATAATAAATAAATCAAAAAATCCCATGGCGTGTCCTTCTGTATGGATTAACAATAGTGGTGAGATGAGGATAATACAAATTAAAAGGCTTAATTTATCCATCATCATTTAGAAAAAATATTCAAGTTAAATGGGGCGGTTAGTCCATCAAGCCATTTATTTTAGATTGAGTCATGACCGGGTCTGGTATCTATTCCTTAGATAATGTCATGCCCGTTAGCTGTTGCAAGGTGGCGGTGTACGCATCACCTTTTTCTTCATGTTTAATACGCACGGGTAAATAATGCAATCGAGGGGCGGCCCATAACGTGGTGCGAAGTTTTTTATAAGTGCGCTCGATGACCAAGGTTTCTAATGGGCCGAACAGGCTGTCTATGGTTTCATTTCGAATAAATCTGATGGGGTAGCTTCTTAGCTTTTTGTGTTCTGCGAGATGATATTCCATATTTCGCAAGCCGTTAGCCAAGTCATACATAAGGCTAAATTGGTAGACGTTTAAGTCGAGGGTTTTTTGCGGGATTTCATATAAGATGGGAGCTTTGTCGTCAATGAGACTGGTCACGGTTTGCTGTGGCCAGTTAAATGTTTGTTTGACGGTTTGCTGTTTTCTGCCAATCCGTTGGTAGCGGTAGCTCAGTGGCTGAACTTGTGCATTTTTGATGATAAATTGAGTGGTTTCTTCTAAGCGTTCTTTGGCAAAAAAAGCAACCACGCCGGAGGTTTTGGCGAGTGATGTATAAGTAAAGGTGTTGTCACTGTGCTTTTTGAAGCGTCGTTCTGCTTTGCCAAGGGTGAGAAAGCTATTCTCGATTTTGTAAAAGGCGACAAAATCAGGGGGTAGCTGAGCTTGTGCCGCGATGAGGGTGTGGGAATACAGCAGTAACCCACAGCATGTACCGATTATTTTATATGCCAACTTTCATTTTCTCTTGAGGTTGCTATTTGTTTGTTCCTGATGACGTAAGATTGTTCCTTGCCTGATTCAAGATAAGTCCGTGCGACTAACTCACTGAGTACGCCGGTGGTAAGAAATTGCACGGCCATGACTAGGCACAATACACCAATGAGCAATAAGGGGCGGGTGCCGATATCTTCGCCGTAAAAATATTTCATCGCCAATAAATATCCCAGGGTCGTGCTGCCGATGGCGGCAAAAATCCAAGCGATTTTGCCGAAAAAATGACCGGGTCGAGTCCGATAGCGCAAGAAAAAATATACCGATAATAAATCGAGTAAAACCCGAAACACACGGCCAATCCCATATTTTGATTGGCCGTGTTGGCGGGCATGATGGGTGACCACTTCTTCTTTGATTCGCTTAGAGGTGGTCTGGGTAGCGATCCAGGCGGGGATAAAGCGATGCATGTCACCATATAAACGAACATTTTTAATGACGCTGGCACGAAAGACTTTTAAGCTGCACCCGTAATCATTGAGGTGAACGCCAGTAATGTGGGCGATCAAGCGGTTGGCGATGCGTGATGGAAATTTGCGCAGCACGAGATTGTCTTTGCGTGCTTTGCGCCAACCCGCCACTAAGTCCAGGTCTTCGTTGAGAAGCCGTGCCACCAGACGTGGAATATCCTCAGGATCGTTTTGTAAGTCGCCATCGAGGGTGGCGATGACATCACCGCGGGCGGCGTCAATGCCGGCTTGCATGGCGGCGGTTTGGCCGAAATTACGCTGCAAGTCGATCACCTGCACGTATTCGCCATATTTTTTGGCAAAATGGTTTAAACGCGCTAAGGTTCTGTCTGAGCTGCCGTCATTGATTAAAATAAACTCCCAAGCGAACGGGTAGTCCGCCAAGGCTTTATCGACGTGCTCCATCATGGGTTCCACATTCTCTTCTTCATTGTACATGGGGATAACAATGGAAAGTTTATGTTGTGCTGTGGGGTAAGCCGTTTTCGGGGATTCCATGAGTTATTATTTTTTAGGGTATTTTTTTCGGTGAGAAGAAGCGTGTAAACGTTGAATGAGTGGGAGTTTTCGGCACCCAAAATACGCAAAGCTCGAACCAATTGCAATGCCTAATAGCCCCCCGATTAACACTTGGCTGGGATAGTGAGCCGCTAGGTAAATGCGGGAAATGGCGACCGAGCAAGCGATAAATAACAGCACCAAAATCCAACGACAATGAGGTAATACCCGCCATAGGAAACTAAAGGCCACAAAAAAATTAAGGGCATGGTTTGAGGGCATGCCAGTGGTGCTCGTCAAACAACGGGTGCTGCTTAATCCAGGTCGGCGGATCACGGCATAGTCTTCAAGGCAGGGGCGGGGCAATTCGGTCAGGTATTTGAGCATATTGCCAAACAAGTCACTAAAACCGATGACAATTGCCAATAAAATAGACAATTTAAATCCATCCCGTCCATATTGTTTGCTCAACAGTAGCATAATAATGACAAACAGTGGCAGCGAAAAGCTGGCCTTTTCAGATACCCAGCCAAAATAAAAATCCAACCAGGGATGTGACCAGTCTTGATTTAGCCAAAGTAGAATATGATTATCCATGGGATGATTTCGTGGGTATCAATACGCTGAGAATGCCGCCAATCAGGGTGGTGCCGAGGATGATGATATGTAGGTTGATGGCGACGCTTAAGCCCGTCTGTGAATCAATATTAAATGGTAAAAGGCCCACTAATACGCCCGCCTCAAAGGTGCCTGCACCCGCCACACCATGCCAGGGTAAGATGCTCGATGCATCGCCGGTAATCGCCCCTAACACTGCCGGTAGTCCGGGGATCGGGCCAAATAATGTTAAAATATAAGCAAAGCCGCTAATTTTAATCGACCAATTGGCAACCGTCCAAAGCCAGGCACGCCAGAAGGCGGTTTTTGTTTGTGGGAGTCCCAGCTGTATTTTATCTAATAGCGGGTGCTGGTGCTTGGGAAAGCGTGAGTATAAATAAGTAAAAAAGCGATGTTTATGCGCGTAAACTAAATAGGGCGCTGTGAGCCAAATGGCCAATAATGCGAAGCAAAGTGAGATGGGCCAAGTCGCTTGCCAGATTATCATCAGTGCGATGGCAGCGAACATTAACAAGGTGTGGACATCAAGCATTCTGAACCATAACAGAGCAGGGATCGAATGGCTCATGGGAATACAAAAATACCGCCGTATTAAAATGGGAAAGCTGGCTTCGCCAGTACGCATGGGTAACATATTGTTAAAAAAATTATGTTGTAACATAAGTCGGCAAGTTAATAAAAAGTGGCCTCGCATGTCCGGTTTAAAATAGTCATATAATCTCAGCACCCTGAAGAGATAACTTATCAGTAGCAGGGCAATGACTGATAGAATCGTACTCCCAGATTGGTTTTGCCAGGGTGATAGAAGTTTACTCCAGCCTATATAGTATTCAATGAAGACCATGAAAATGATACTGATTGTAATTCCAATGGTGTGTTTTATATAATTTTTCAATGAAGTTATTCAGTTAATGGATGGTGGGGAACCGCCTCATTCTACGCCAAAAACGATTGAGACAAAATACAGGCGACGGTTAGAGTTTAGTTTGCCCGAAAGTTTAATGCGAATCCGTTAAGCATTGGGGAAAGAATCGCAATTTGGCCATATCTAAGGAATTATTATGTCGACGAAGCGCAATACGCCCATGGATTTTTCAGAGAAGAGTCTACTCTATTGTTTGTATGCGGCGGTGCTCATCAGTTTTTTTTACAACATTGGTAACGTGCCATTATATGATCTTGATGAAGGTGCCTTTGCTGAGGCGACGCGTGAGATGCTGGAACGCGGCGATTATATTTCGACCTACTTGAATGGCCAGCCTCGTTACGATAAGCCTATATTAATTTATTGGTTTCAAGCGCTTAGTGTAAGTTATCTGGGATTGAATGAGTTTGCCTTACGCTTGCCATCGGCGCTGGCCAGTGTGTTATGGGTGGTATTGGTGGTGGTGTTTGTGAGGCGGTTTATCGATAAAAAAACCGCTTATATTGCAGGAATTATCACCGCGACTTGTCTGTCGATTTCCATTATTGGCAAAACCGCCACGGCAGATGCGTTATTAAATGGTTTGCTAGCGGGCAGTATGCTGTGTTTTTTTGCGTACTATAAAACACGTAAACGGCGTTTTTTATATCTTTTTTATCTGTTTGTTAGCTTGGGTTTCCTCACCAAAGGCCCGGTCGCTTTGCTGATTCCTGCGGCAGTGAGTTTCATTTTTTTGTTGATCAAAAAAGAGCTTAAATTGTGGTTGTCTGTGGCCTTTAATGGGGTAGGCATTGGTATATTTCTTGTTATCGGTCTGCCTTGGTATGTGGTGCAGTATCTCAAAGAAGGCCAGGCTTTCATTGATGGTTTTTTCCTTAAGCATAATGTGGATCGTTTTCAAGGTCCGTTGGAGGGGCATGCCGGGAGTATTTTCTATTATTTACCGATCGTTTTGCTGGCGACCTTACCTTTTACGACGGTGGTATTGAAGGTCGTTGCTCGCTATAAATATATTACAAAAAACGATTTTCAACTTTTTTTGTTGCTCTGGTTTGGTTTTGTGGTTGTCTTTTTTTCTTTTTCTGGTACCAAATTACCGCATTATGTCAATTATGGTTTAACCGGCTTGGTTATTTTAATGGCGATTTATATCCAGCAGCTTCGGTCTCGGTTTTTTGCTTTTTTACCTATTTTTGTTTTTTTTGGTGTGTTATTAGCCTTGCCTAATATTGTGATGGTGGTATTGCCCTCGATTGAGAATGCCTATTATCAAGCCAGTTTTGCTCAGTATCCAGACTATTTTTCTTTGAATTATACCTGGTTTTTTATTTTTGCTTTGCTTGTTGTCGGTTTTTTTATGTTGGATAAGTATTATTCGATCACATCCAAGCTCATGCTCAGCGCGGTTTTCATGACTTTTTCTGTCTCTGCTGTGTTGGTGCCAACGGTGAGTGCCCTGTTGCAAAATCCGGTGAAGGAGGCCGCTTTTATCGCTAAGCAAGTCGGTGGCAATCCGGTGATGTGGCGACTTAATATGCCGAGTTTTAGTGTGTACTTGGGGCAAATCGTGGAAAGTCGTCAGCCTGAGGTGGGAGAGATGGTTTTTACTAGTCCGGCTTATTTAATGGATTTAGGAGATTACCAAGTGCTTTATGAAAAAAACGGAGTGGCGCTGGTTAGGCTGCTAAAATAATATTAGTAAATATTAATATAGCGTGGCATATTTGGTCGCGTCTGAGTGTGGTGGGAGTGTACATATATCTATAGAGTTGGCCGGGGGAATCGATGAGTTTAGACATTGCACAACAAGTTTTACTGTCCATTTTTCTGATATCGGTAGTCATGGGGGCGGTGGTCCACAAGACTAATTTTTGCACCATGGGTGCTGTGTCAGACTGGGTTAACATGGGAGATACTGCTCGCATGAAAGCCTGGCTGCTGGCGATGGTGGTTGCCTTGTTGGGGGTGACGGCGCTGCAATATCTGGATGTTTTTTCGTTGGATTCATCGCGGCCACCTTATCGAACGTCAAATTTTGCTTGGGCACGTTACCTCTTAGGGGGATTGCTTTTTGGTATTGGAATGACCTTGGCCAGTGGTTGCGGAAATAAAACCTTAGTTCGTATTGGCGGTGGCAATATGAAATCGGTGTTGGTGTTTTTGGTGGTCGGTATTTTTGCCTATTTAATGACTAAGACCGATTTTTACAGCATGGTATTTCATAGTTGGATGCAGTATTTAACGATTGATTTCTCGCAATACGACATGGCTTATCAAGATTTGGCAAGTGTTGCCCAGGGTTTGGTGGGTGGGATGGAGACGGATCTTTACCGGCTTTTTTTGGGGTTGTTATTATCGTTTTTGGGTTTGGCTTATGTGTTTAAATCGTCAAATTTTCGTTTAAATTTTGACAATATTTTGGGCGGTGTGGTGGTGGGGGCGGTGGTGGTGGCTGCTTGGTACGCGACGGGAGGGACGCTTGGTCAAGCTTGGCAAGAGGAAGCTGAATTTATGGATCAAGTGCCGCTCGGTGTGGCCACTCAATCATTTACCTTTATTAACCCAATGGGTGAAACCCTGGATTATTTGTCGCAGGCGGCGGACAATTTATATCTTACGTTTGGCGTGGTTGCCGTTGCCGGCGTTATTATTGGATCTTTTATCTATGCTGTTGTCAGTCGAAATTTTCGTTGGGAGTGGTTTTCATCAAAAGAGGATTTTGTGACACATATGATAGGCGGCGTATTGATGGGGGTTGGTGGTGTATTGGCCATGGGCTGTACCATTGGGCAAGGAGTGAGTGGTATTTCTACATTAAGTGTGGGTTCTTTTATGGCATTTGGATCGATCGTGTTAGGTAGCGCCCTGACCATGAAGGTTCAGTATTACAAGATGGTATATGAAGACGAAGCGACATTGGGTCAGGCATTTGTCACCGGATTGGTTGATATTAAGTTGCTACCAGAGTGGTTGCGTAAACTTAAAGCAGTTTAACGGCGTATAAGTATTGTCATTTCAAATAATATCTGTATTATAGCGCCTTCTTTAGCGGGCCGTTAGCTCAGTTGGTAGAGCACCGGACTTTTAATCCGATGGTCGAAGGTTCAAATCCTTCACGGCCCACCAATTTAATTGGATGGATATTGCCTTGCAGTGTATCACGCAAACGCTGGAAACGATGAAAACGCCGATACATCTGTGTGTCGGCGTTTTTTTTGACGGAGGTGAGTACGGCGAGTTGTCAAGACTCAAATATTCACGGCGATCGCGATGAGATGTGACAGGCTATACTGAAGAGTATTCGAATATAGCCTGTGATTGATAAGGGCTAGTCGTATTCGTAATAGGCGAAATCGTCGTCTAGGAGTTTTTTCAGTTCTTTCTGTTCTCTGAGGATTTCTATCTCCCTGAGTCCACGGCGTACCGATTTAGTGGGAGTCGTTGTTTGTGGGTTTACAGCGTCATACCCGGTGTAATCATCTTCGACGCCAAGGTAGCTGCCGTTAGAAGGTGTGTCAAGGCTCATGCCGTTTCCTCCTGTTGGTTGATGAAGGTGGTTTGGCTTTGTTGAACATCTCCTTTATTATGGTTGACGTTTGCTTTTGCTGATTGGACCTTATAGCCATTGGCTTATTGCTTTGTATCTTGGTGCTTAAGCAATTCGACCTCGTTGTCTATTTAAAGTTTTTATTTGAGAGAAGATTTTCCGGGGCTGGTTAAAATATAGCTCGTGCATATGGGTTAAATGAAATTCTTATCACTTTATGGTTGACAGCAAGGTTTGGTTTAAGCAGAATACACGCCTATTTTTAGGAGGGGTTCCCGAGCGGTCAAAGGGATCAGACTGTAAATCTGACGGCTCTGCCTACGTAGGTTCAAATCCTACCCCCTCCACCATACTTTTAATTAGTATCAATGGGTAACCTAATAGCAGTTGATGTTTGGGTTGCTTATTTTTTAGACGGATAATGGTTTTCATTCATATCAGCAAATGTGTGCAATCAAATTTGTCGCTGGTGTGAAGCAAAGCCCATGGCAGTGGTCATTTTGCCGTTGACTTTTTTAGCAATACATGCATGCGGGTGTAGTTCAATGGTAGAACTTCAGCCTTCCAAGCTGATTGTGTGGGTTCGATTCCCATCACCCGCTCCACTTTTTTGGTCATGTGTTTGGGGTTTGTGGGTGTCTAAACTAAGCCATGTATGTTAGCTGTATGACCTATTGCATTTTTTAACCAACAGCGTCAGCGATACCTTTTTTAATGGCAGTGGGTAACTTGCCCATATAGCTCAGCGGTAGAGCACTTCCTTGGTAAGGAAGAGGTCACCGGTTCAAGTCCGGTTATGGGCTCCAGATACTTTAAATAACGGGCATATTTTTAAATTTTACATTAAGGGGATGCTTGCATGTCCAAGGCGAAATTTGAACGTACGAAACCACACGTGAACGTTGGTACAATAGG
>CAYUAI010000129.1:0-8499 GCA_964442745.1 uncultured Chromatiales bacterium | reverse complement strand
ACTCGTTGCCTCTCAATTGAGACGGCAGGAGGAGCTATGTCTGTCCAAAGTCCAACCATTTGACCAGAGGGTCGGCATTTTCAATTAAGTGACGAGGCTACATTCAGGTTCGCTTGCGCTACGGCCTGCAGTTTTGCCCATGGGAAACTGACAACCTTTGATTACTCAAACGCTGCTTCCTGGTACTAATAAGGCGAACGAATAACTCCTTATACGGGACTTTAACCCGCTAGATAACTTGCCGGTAACGGCATACGGTCAAATCTTTACTTTTACTATTTTAATCATTTATTCACTTCTAGACATGAATAAACTAAGTTATTGTCAAAACTTATCGGGTTAAAATTTGTGGTGTGTGGATTATTGCACAATAATGAGAACGATTGGTTGGATAGAAGAGTGATGTTTAGTGGATGAGTCGTTGAATAATTTACGCTCGAAAATAGCACGCCCAATGTCAATACCTCAGAAATAACCACTCTCGCGCTTCATCCTTGGCTTTTTACGCATTGATTTGGTCATTTATCACTCTCATGTCGCGGAACAAAGGGACGACAGAGGTTAAGCTTGCTACAGTCACCGCTAAATATTACCATATTATCAGGTTTTATCGTTTTGATAGGAACATTAAAATGAAGCAAATGATGGCTTTAATTGCAATAGGCTTGATGATGACCAACGCCCATGGTGCGGATTGTGAGCAAGCACAAAACTTAATGATCAAAGGTATCGACCGTGGTAAACAAGATCATTGGACACAAGCTCAACAGTGGTTAAAAAAGTCGGTCGATCTTTGCAATCGATTTGAAAATTGGTATTTGCTGGGACAAGCCGAAAAACAACTTAAGCGCGACAATGCCGCTCTAATAGCCTTTGAAGAGGCTAAAAATTATGCGACCAATGCAGATGAACGCGCACTCGCGATGGCACGATACGCACAAGTGCTTGCTCTGCAAAATGATAATGATATCGGTAGGCCATTGACTTTATTGCATCAAGCTCGCAAATTGCACTCCTCTCCACCCGCATGGATTAAACAACTCGCCATCAAGCTTGATACTAAGCGGGTCAATTCATTGATTACGGTGGCGGAGTTAACCCGCGCCTTGGATAACCCGGCGATTCGACTCTTCGCCCCGGAAAGTAAACCACAATATGATTTAGCCATACACTTTAAAACCAACAGTGTAGAATTATTACCTGAGTCAAAACCTGTCATAAATAAAATTGCCACGGCCCTCACCGGCGAAGTGCTAAAAGGAAAACAATTTACCTTAACTGGCCATGCGGATAAACGCGGCGCTGAACAACACAATTGTGAGTTATCTGTCGCACGAGCTGAATCGATTGTGATCAAACTATTAGAAATTCAACCGGCGTTAATTGGTCGATTGACGGTAGCAGGCAAAGGAGAATATGAGCCACTTTATGATGGTGAAGGAGATGATATTTTTAAATTGAACCGTCGGGTGGAAATTATGGTAGATGCCCCACCACCTAAGGTTTGCACTGAGGTAGCGCAATATCAAACGCCACCAAATAGCTAGGAAAAATGGCCTCGTTATTGTTTAGGTAACACACCATGATAAATAAAAAAATCCTCTTAACAATATGTAGTTTAATAATGATACTACCACAAGTCAGTGTGGCAACACGTCATGCGTTGTTAGTGGGTATTAACGACTATTCAAAAAAGCCCTTATTTGGTCCAGTCAACGATGTCACTGCGATTAAAGCCGCACTGATATCTCATTGGCAATTCAAAACCCGACACATCACCACCTTACTGAATGAACAAGCCACTAAGCGGAATATCCTTGATGCGATCAACGCATTGATTAAACAAAGCCAATCCGGGGATGAAGTGTTTATTTATTTAAGTGGTCATGGTACCAGTGCCGGTGATCAGTCATTTCGACCCGTGCTACCGACCACCTCAGGTGCCTTTATTCCATTTGATGTAGAACAGGCCAAAACCCCCGAAGCAGTTTTTCAACGTTTGGTGGTAGGCCGTGTCGATTTACAACCTTTATTAACCCAGTTGGATCAAGGCGGTCGACACGTGTTTGTGGCAATTGATGCCTGTTATTCCGGCAATGCAGTGCGCGGATCAGCCCGAGCACTCGCCGACCGACTGCCCACACGCAACATGCCCTTTGCAGATTTAATTGATCGAGGCGGCAGTTTTGCAGGGGAGTTAGATTTAGATAAAATGTTAAAACAAAAATGGACTAATCAAGCGACCGACAGCTATCCTTATAAAAATGTATATTACATCGCCGCTAGTGGTGAATATGAACCGGCGCAGGATATCCCACCGACAAAGCTTAAACTTTACCCGACACTCGATGGTAAGCCCCATGGTGCCTTTAGCGATACCTTATTACGTGTATTAGCAAAAGACATTAATGCGGATCGCGATAATAATGGTCAAATCAGCTATGGAGAACTCAGTACAACATTACGCCGACAAATGCGTAGCCGAGGATTTAATCACACCCCACGTGGTTTACCTACCTTGGCCGATGATACAACTTTATTAAACAATAAGCCCATGTTTGGCAGCGTATCAGCGCAGGCTAATAATCAACTGAGTTCACAAACACGATTACCACTGGCCTCGGCCGAGCATCACCAAAAACCACTACGTGTCAAAACAGATCCATCATTAAAACGCCTAATACCCGCCCTTAACTCCCATTCCTTACTCAACCATGATGCTACCAATTATGATTTAGAATTACGGGTTCAAGCGGCAGATGTGCTGTTTATTTCTCGCAGCGGGGATGTTATATTACGTTTGCACCGACCCAGTGATGACAATCTGATAAATACGCTGACGTTACAAATTTTAGCAGCGCGTATGGCTAACCCAACCACTCCACAACATTTCAGTTTAGCGATAGAGCTTGATCAAGCCGATAAAGCGAGTACTTTAGCTAAAGGTGATAAGGTAGGATTTTCCATCACTAGTCAGCTTGATGCCTATCTACTGATTATTAATATTGATGCCAGTGGTAAAGTGAATGTCATCTATCCGCGTGATCGAGTTGAACTCACCCCGATCAAGGCTCAACAAAATTTACAACTCATCGATTTAACCACCGTCACACCACCCTTTGGCCGTGAACTAGTTATGGCTTATGCGTTTAAAAATTTTGATAAAACGCTAGCAACACTCCGCACTAATTATACTTTTTCTCTAGACTCTGGCCTTGCTAAACAAATGCTGAAAATGATCGAAAATCAAAAAACAACCATGGCTAAGACGAGTTTAGCGCTTTTTACGGTGGACCAATGACCCCACGATGACATTAAATTTATCGGTCGTATGAATTTTCTTCATTTAATCATCCGAATCATTTGGATATGATCAAAATTAAACTCATCTGTTCCTATACATGTTTTCCAAGTTGGATCTAATCTTATCTGTATCTGTTTATCCAAGGCAAAGGCAGTTAAAGCCGTTGCATACATCAATTTACCTTGAAATTCACTTAAATCCCAACCTATATAATTATCACTAGCACAGCCATTTTTACTTTTCCAGCCATTTGGATAAGGGTCGGTTTTACATACACGAATATAGGCATTATTGACATGATTCGCAGACTGTATTGTGCAAATACGAAGCGTGTAATTATGATTTTCAGCAAAAGCATGGCTGGTAAATACCGTGAATAGTATGTAGCCAAATAGCCTAGATATTTTTTTCATTGATGGAATAACTCCTGATCGTATATTCTAATTATATTGCTATCGTGTTACGCTAAAACTAACACGATAGCTGTTCAAAATATCGGTATTAAAACATTTGTCTTAATACCATCCTTTATGACTGGCACGGTAATCATGAGTGGAATACATAAGGCATCGGAGACAATCAAGGTGGCTGGCTCTGCTCCCGCGACCACTTTTCCTCCATCAATACCTGACAAGTAAGTGACCTCTAGACGGTAAGTATGAGCACTGCCAACGGTCAGCTCACCTGTTGTATACTCATTGATATCACCTTCTGTGAGCACTTCACTGCCCTCTTTAATGACATAGTGATAACCCGATATCTTTTGCCAACTTAAATACACTGTATTGTCGCAGCTATCAACACGAGCCCAGCGTGGAGCTGCCGGCTTGAGCTGCACTGTGCTTGGAAATTTGGTCATCGCACTGAAGCCGGCTTTGTTACCTGCTGAAATCCAATATTGATAGGTTTTACCCGCTTGAAGTGCATTTGTATCAGGAAACAATAAGTCAGTGACACCGTTAGCGTCTGTCAAACGATCACTATCGACAGGTGTATTTGCATCTTCACGGCGATAAATATGATATATATCTGCATTTGCCACGGTTTCCCACTTTAAGGTCACGCTATCTTCCGCAGAACTTACCGTTAAACCACTCGGTGGGTTGGGTTTAACAATACAACGAATACTGATATTTGTGATAGGGCTGCCGGTTAATACTCCAATATAATTTATAAGGTCACAAAGTTGATCGTTAGGCTGGGTTTTTATCGTCACAAGATAATCTGAGCCATCATCGAGTTGTTGATTAAACTCAAATGAGTTTGCCGATTTATCAATGGATAAGTCATGAGCTCCATTGAGCTGTAAAACCAAATTATCTGCAACCAAGCCTTCCACCGATCCACCCATTGAAAACATCGGTATATCGGGCTTAGGTTCTGTGGTAAATGACCAACTGAAATTTTCAGTTAATGCATTGCCAGCAACATCGGTAATGTCTGTTAACAACGCGACTTCATAAGTGGTTGCATACATTAAGGGCTCACTGAGCGCAAACGATGTATTCATCGGCGCATAACTAAGCCTGCCAGTGATCGCATCTCCCCCCTGAATGCGAACCACAAAACTCGTGTCATTAACGGACGTCGGTGCTAACGCTTCTGAAAAACTTGCAGTGACCGTTGAAAGATCAATCGATATCCCTGTGGCATTTGCACTCGGAGTATGGGTGAGTACTGTCGGTGGTATCGGTAGTAATTTAGCTGAAATTTCAGCGGACACTGGCCCCGAACCGATGGAGTTTTTTGCAACAACAAGAAAATAATAGATGGAGGATTCACTCAAGTCGCCCTCCAGAATAAATTGCGTGTCAGTAACTGTTGCTGGTGTAACGACGATGACATCAGGGGTTATATTATCTGCCCAATAAACCAGATACTGCTCAGCATTAATAACCGCCTCCCAATGTAACGTGAGCTTATCCGTGGCGACAGCGACACTCAGATTCATCGACGTCTCTTCTGTCGCGACAGCACAAGTCACTATAATATTAGTGACCGCCGCACTATCGACCTTGCCACTTGCATTTTCTACAGTACACACTTGATCAGGATCAGCCGGTTGTTCGAATACCGTCACATGATAGGCATCGCCCTTAAGCATTTTCTCAGCAAACTCGGATACACCATTTTTATCTATAGAAAGATCATCGTTAGCATTATTTTGCAGTACCAAGTTCTTTGCGGCGGAGACAAGGCCTGAGACAGTGACTCGAATCGGTGATAATATTTTTAAATTAATTGAAACAGAAAGTACGTCGAATGTGCAAGTTATGGTGACTTCCCCGGCACCCAAGCCGATAATACCATCGCTATCAACTTTAGCAACGGTTTCATCTGATGAAGTACAGACCACCTGCACGGGTTCTTCTTTATCGCCAATAATCAATTTCCCTCGGTAAGTCGTTTGTCCACCCACTGCAACGTCATTGCTTCCTAGATCAATTTCGAGTATTTTTTTGGGCAATACACTGCCCTCCCCACCACCGCCACAAGCATTTAAAACAAGGCTGAATACGATGATCAGCAAAGATCCAATTAACTTAATATTGTCTTTTATCACTGTTTTTTTCCTGTGCATATTTCCCTGCTTGTTAATTACCCAACTGATATGCAAGCACGCACCTGATGGCTATAGCACTATAGCAAAGCGCTATTTTTCAACAAATAAATTAAAGTGAGTAAATGTTGATGTGGTATAATTTATCATTTTGAATCACAGACAATCCAAATTAAAAAAAGATGAGTATCAACTGACATTGGGTAATCACCGTATTATTGTTAACAACAAAACTTTAATCAATTGAAATTTATGGCCATACCATTTTTTGGGCGCTTAAGCTTGTTACTCACTTTTCTCGTACCACCGGTGTTTGCCGCAAAGGTCAATACAACGATTGCCACCAAAGCCTGGTTTTCAAACTGGACTTTAAATCCTAAGTCAAACGACGATCCAAGCCAAAATGTCAGTGTAACAGCATTGGGAATAGGCATGAATTTAAGTTATCGAGCTTGGCTAGGAGGTATCCAATATTACCAGGGAAGCGGTTATACATTTAACGCATATAATGTAGATCGTCGCAACATAGATTTGTATACGGGTTATCGAGCCAATCAATACATCAGTCCATTCGTTGGATTAAAATATACCCAATTGAGTTATGACACCGCTCCTTCAATATCCTACATCGGCGCAGCTATGGGTTTCATGGGCCAATATACCATCCCACAACTAAACATCCATTTATCTGCAAATTTTACCTATACACGCTCAACCAGTGATGATGCCAGCAGTCTAAGCGGCCCGGCTTTTGAATTTAACGCCGCCCATCAGCTCGGCATTACCCCTTTGCATGCTATTGTGGGTTATAAATTTCAACAATACTCAAATGCGATTGAAAAAAGTACTTTCTCGGGTATCACATTGAGTTTGAGTTATTTGTTTTAAAAACTGATCGGTGCAACAACCGGTTGATCTGCTAAAAAACCGGTGAGTTTAGTTATCTTACGTTTGGCTAAATCGGTGAAATGGCCATTGGGATATCGATCTAAGTAATCACGAAACTGTGTAGGATCGACACTATTCTTGATGCCATCCCACACCCGAATTTCAATCGCTTTCGGATCGATCCTCAAAAGAGCATCTCTGGTTGCAGTATCACCACTGATCCGCCCCACCCCATCATTTGGCCAAGCACCTGAGATTTTGCGAAACACAAATTCTCCTCCCTCATCACCCGCTGCATACAATACTCCTTTTTGTGGTGTCTGGGCAACATTATTCATCACTGAACTTGCAACATCATCAAATAATTGGCTCGCCGTTAAAAAACGCGAGCGATTAGCTTTAAGTTCATTGAGAAAAAAATAGGTAAAGGGTGAATGACCCGATTCATTGTAATTGTCATCCACAAATTGCTCTCCCCCAGCGGCGAGTACTTGCACACTACGCTTAGCCGCTTTATCAGCTAATAAGGGATTGATTTTATCGTCACGAACCAAACCACGTTTAATTAAAGTGCCACTAAAACAGGAATCCGATATCAATAAAACATGCTTAATTTTCTGTGCTAGGACTTTGAGTTTTTCTTTGATAAGCGCATTACTCAAATAACTGCTATCATCCAATCCTTCTGAATCGACCGGCACCCAAAACGCTTCTTGTGTGGCTGGCTTCAAGAACCCATGACCAGCGTAATAGATTAACACGCTATCATTTTGTTGCGCAGTGGAAATTAAGTGATTAAAACTTTTAACAATCTCTCTACGGGTTGCATTTTTTAAGACTTCAATCTCCTGAAAACTATAGTCTTGTTCTAGCAACGTTGCCACCGACAAGGCATCAGCAATAGGTGTACTTAAATTGCTCCATATACCCTCAGGATCTTGATAATGACTATTGCCAATAATCAATGCACGGTAGCGCGCTTCTCCCAAATACCCCATATCACTACCAACAACAGACGACCAGAGGGTGAATAAAACAATGAGTAATAAAATTGAATATTTAATCATTGAAACCATTTTTCATTATTAGCCGCTGTTTGGTTAAAAAATACCGGGCGAAACGTCATCCAGATGAGCCAAAGAACATACATTTGGAACATCAATCGTTTGCTGCTGAACAGCCCCATTTTCATCCCATTGTCGCACAACAACAACCGGATTGGCTTCCCAATGAGGGTGGGAAGCGAAGCTAATTCCATAGGTATTTTTTAGCGAAGCGACACCCAAAGCTCTCACCTCAATAGACTGATCAGAGGAAAGCACAAATAACATTTCTTTAATGGCGTTTTCTGGCGCCATATTTTCCGTAGAAATCAGTGGGCATTTGACCTTGCTAACCACACTTTTTACTAATCGGCATTGATCCTTATTCTCAATTTTATTGATCCACTGTCCAAACTCAAACCCATCCGCATAAATCAAAGAGTTCCAATCACCCTCTAAATCATCCGCACGGTAAAAATGCACTCCCTGGAAATTGGCGTTATGCAGGATCTTAAAAAACACATCCAATTTTTGCTCACAATCTTCTGCAGAGGAAAACGGCAAAGACGCATCATTCAAAATTAAACATTCGGACACAACTTAATTGTCCCTGATCAACGCGTTTAAACTCTTATCCCATTCATCGAAAAGGTAGTGGGTCAAACTTGTGATTTAGCATGAATATCGACCTTGAATTCAACTTT
>CAYUAI010000128.1:0-8579 GCA_964442745.1 uncultured Chromatiales bacterium | reverse complement strand
CATTATGAGCTAAATTGCTCCTTAAGGGGTGGTCTGATTTACGGGGTCCACTATATTCTAACCTTATTTACTTTAGTCATCATAAGTTTTTTCTTTTATTTTCAAATAATAGATAGAAGCGATGACGACCAACATATAGCAAATAATCAAGGCACCGAAACAAAAGAGAGAGAAGTTGATCATCATAAAGAAACGAATCCTAAGGCACTGATTTTTTCAAAAACAAACATTGAATTAATGCATGAAGAAGACACGTTAGATAAAAAACAAATATCAAACATAACAAATAACGAGGATAGTATTGGTATTCATGATGCAGAAAAAATGACGCCGATCGACGAAATTCAAAATGAATTACTCACAAAAATTGCACGGCTTGAAAAGAAAATAGAAACCCTCCAAAGAGCCGTCGATCCCAGCGTGCTTGCAGAGATCGAACAGATCGAAGACAAAGTACAATTTGATGATCCTATCGCGAAGGAAATTGCAGATTACGAAAAAAAATTATTTTCTGAGGAACGAGACCCGAACTGGGCAGACTCAATACAGCCTGAAATCGAAGCGGTGATGGAAAGTGCCGATTTTGAAGGCATAAGTACATTGACGGCAGAGTGCCGTAGCACGCTTTGTCGTATGGAGTTTTTCATGAATGATATGCAAAAATCTGACAAAGCAGAATCGGCTTTACTCACTAAATTATCCCAAATGCCCATTGATATGAAAATCAGAAAAATTAAAGAAGAGAACGGCGGTATTCGTATGGTTTTATTTGTATCAAAAGAAGGCTATCCACTGTAGCGGTAGCGGTGATAACTTCAGATGACATGGCTAAAAAAATCGTTTATGAGTATAACAGGCAAGCGGGGCAACGATCGCCTTTATTGAAACCTTCAAACGATTGACCGATGTCTCTGTGGTGTTTTTCTTACGCGGTTTTCTCGATTTAAGCTTGGACTTTTGTCTAAAAGCGTGTTTAAAACTCTCAGAGGCCACGATACTGCCTAATAGCTTACGCAGTTTATCGAAAAAACCACTGTTGTTGAGTATATTTTCTTGTAAAGTCGACAGCGTGTAAATTTAAACTGATTTCAGGAAAAATAGACTCGTAGAGTGGATAAAAAAACTTGTAAAAAATTGGCATAAAATAACTTTTCCTCTGAAAACAGTTTAAACTTACCAGACAGCGTCACCAAGTGTGCGCCGGTGACTACGCACTCATGGATAACCTGTCGGCTCACAAAGTCGCCATTGTTGAGCAAGCGATCACAGAATGTGGTGTCCGATTGATCAATCTGTCGCCTTAGACGCCAAAGCTATCCATCCCCGATCGAATTGTGTTGGAATAAAGCGAAAACCTGACTGGAGGAGGCTGAGCAATGGTTTGAGCACGGTGGGTATACTGTGTCATAACCGAGTGGGAAACGTAATAATTTAATACCAATGCCTTTAAACATATGGAATGGGCATGTAATAATTTTCTGGTTTGGCACCCAGATTAGGTTTGTTCGTTCTAATTGAACAAAAGTGCAGGAAGAGTGGTTCTCTTTTGAGCTTCTGTGATGGCAAAACGTGCACTAAAAGTAGGCGCTTTAGGCGAAGACGGGCGGAAGATGGGATGCAAAACCGGGCAGTTATTGCGTGCCCATTCCATAGCGCCCCTGCCATGTGCAAACCTCCATGGCAATCGATTCACGTTAAAAAACATTTTTCACTCAGCTTATGCAGCCCATAAAAAACCAACAACCGTCAATGCTTCATTCATCTTATGCAAAGACCCTCGTCCGGTTCGCTTATCAATTGGAAGAATCGAAGAGATATCAGCGATTCAAGAAGTTTTTCTATCGTCTACTAGATGACCCTAAATCACGTATGCGCCCGTATTTTGATGTATGCATGATTGTTTTAGTATTAGCCAGTATTACCTTGTTGATTTATGAGGTAAAAGGAGTCACTGGTGGTATGACACGCTGGTTTGAACCGGTGGTCATCTGTATTTTTATTGTTGAATACTTGTTACGCTTTTGGGTGCATAATGACAATCATCGAGTTATTATTGAACACTATGAGCATGCTGAATTGATCGGTGTACCGATGCAGTTATTGCCTATGTTTAAAAACATGCTGCAAAAAAAATGGCAATATATCACGTCGCCATTAGCAATCATTGATTTACTAGCAATCCTGCCCAGTTATCGACCCCTGAGAATATTACGCATTTTTTTGCTGTTCCGGTTATTCAAAATTTTCCGTTACACACGCATCATCAATGAGTTTTCCAAAGTATTACTTGATCGACGTTTTGAGTTTTATACACTCACCATTTTTTTAGGCTTCCTGGTATTTGCTTCGAGTACGGCAATTTATGTCTTTGAAGGAGATAATAGTAACGCTCATATGGATGGTTTTTTTGATGCGGTATACTGGTCGATGGTAACGATCTCTACGGTGGGTTATGGTGATATTACCCCCGCGACCACAGAAGGCCGTATCATCACCATGATGTTGATTCTTTCCGGTATCGCTGTCATTGCATTTTCAACCTCAATCGTTGTGGCAGCATTTACCGATAAGTTAGGTGAGTTACGTGACAATCGGGTTTATGCTGAATTAGAACGTTTAAAAACCTATGTCATTATTTGTGGTTATGGGCGGGTGGGGCAAGTCGTCGCCGAAATGCTCAAACATGACGGTGAAAACGTGCTTATTATTGATAACGACAGCGCACGAGTGATAGAGGCCAAACAAAACCGCTTGCTGGTCATCGAAGGCGATGCCGGTGAAAGCCGGCTATTACAAAGGATCGGAGCACAATGCCGACCCACCATGGTTTTGTGTCTTACCACGGATGATGTAACCAATGTTTATATTACCTTGACCGTGAGAAGTTTACATAAAGATGTCAAAATCATTTCTCGTGCCAATCGCCAAGAAAGCGTAAAAAAACTGGAGCTGGCAGGTGCCGATCATATCATTACCCTCTATGAAGTGGTCGGATTGGTGGCCTCGGAAAGTATTGGACGACCGGTAGCTTTCGAAGCCATTTATGGCATATTAACTGGGCATAAATACTATTGCATTGAAACAGTCAGCTTTCCAGTCATTGCCGGAATCGATCATTTTTATTTACAGGATATCGACTTTGCCAGATTCAAATTAACATTGCTCGGCATGATTACAGCAAACACGGCTAGTTCAGAATCAAAAAATAAGACATATTCCTTGCGTAAGCATCGTTTTATTTTTAATCCACGTCCATCAATGATGGTGCATCAAGCCATGACACTTGTCGTGTTTGGACACAGATATTCCATTGAACACTTTAAAAACCGGCTGGCTATCAGCAAAGTAAATGATGGGAAGTTAATTATATGAGCCAGGCTGAAATTATGATTTTCGGGTATAACGATGCCGGCCTTAAGGTGATAAAACAACTTGCTCGCCGCCATCAAAAATTTGTCATTGTCGACGACGATAAAACCCGTGTAGCCAAAGCTCAGGCCGATGGCCTTGAAGCACAGTTAGTGGATTTGAACAAGGATGAAACCTTAAAAAATGCGGGCTTAGGTGATCATGTAAAAACCGTTTTTTGTTTATTAGAGAAAGATTCAGCTAACGTATTCTTAACGATTTCTGCCCGCGCTATTGATCCAAATCTAGATATCATCAGTATTGGCCACAGTGAAGACGTCAGTCGTAAATTATTAGCGGCCGGTGCAAGCAAAGTGATTAACCCTTACCAAATTAGCGGACGAAAAATCTATGAAATCATCCGCAAGCCAGAAGTCGTCGAGTTACTCGACGATGTGGTATTTGGTCAGCAAGACTTGCATATGGGTGAGATCAACATCGAACCAGGCTGCCGCTTGGAAAAAAAACGCTTGGATGATTTTTCCCTGAGTGAGGAATTTAATATGATCGTGTTAGCCGTGGAGGATAAAGCGTTAGGCAATCAAATACATTTTACCAGTCGTGGAATCCAGCATAAACTCGAGGCTGGGGACAAGCTTATCGTGATTGGCCCAGCACACGAAATTGAAAATTTTCAGAGAAAATATGCGAAAAGTTAAACAGGCAAACCGGTTGTATCAACCTCGGCCTGCGCTGTAAACCATAAGAAATGGCTAAAAATCAACTTTCTCCGGGTATCGTTTAAAAGTAAACCCCAGCGCCGCTTCCCAGTCATGTAATAACGATACATCAATGCCATTGGCCACGCTCGCTGCTGTCAATCTAGCAGCCAAGTCACTGTCAACGGCTTCGCTGAGCAAGCGTGCTGGGATGAGATCGATGCCTATCTTTGTTGAGGCAATTACCCGCTTATGACCATCCCAAAGATAAACAAAACCACTACGCACAAACACATCCACCGGACAAGTCACATCATAGGCCGATTCACTGATGACGTTAATAATAATATCACAATCACTACCCATGCAATGGCGAACAGGTCTCGTGGGAATCAGCCTTTGCGGATTGAACCAAAGTTTTGCGTAGGGCTGATTAATCAACCAACGATCAAAACAGGATTTAATTTTTGTGGCAATGGCTTCGGGGGATGAAAAAGAGGTATCAATGACCAAATCATAGTTTTGGTATTCCCTAAAATTAATGCCATAGAGTTTATGAAATCTTTCATCTTCAAGCCCTTGCCGATGCCTGTTGTTGTCAAAAGCAGCGGCCACAGAAGCATTATTCTCATCGGATCTTGAAGCGGCAAACACTCGCTCAGCACCGATACCTGGGTCCACCGATAAAAAAACCTTAAATGATCCGGGGATAAAATGCCAGGCAAGCCGGGAATCAACGATTAAACGATGCCTGGTCTTACCTAAGTTAACCACATAGGAATCAATTTCATCATCAATCGAGCGATCCGCTTGTGATACTTTATTCAATTCTAAGGTGGTCATGCCTCTTTTTTCAGCAATAGAACGCTGAATTTTCCCAGTGCCAACCACATCAAATGAAATGTCGTCCGCTAAATAGCTCGTGACAGATGACTTGCCACTGCCGATATCTCCTGAGAGAGTAATAATATCTTTCATTAATTATGGCTCATTCAAATTCAATAAAATCGCTCTATTTTATACTCGAAACATGTCTCTTACCAAAACTTTCTGACTCGCCATTCACATTTTGCCAGTACGATAAATTCCAGATCTGCGATATTACTTTTGTCGTCATTCAACGATATCCGGCGCTAACACTTGTTGATCCAGAACAACAGGCAGCTCAGACTCATCAATCATCTCCCAGGCCATCCCGCCCTTTTTGATAATGGCCCAACTAATATTTTTTTAACTTAATTATGAATTCTAGAGGCGTGGATGAATGACAAACTAAAAGTGATGGTATTGTGTCCTAAAGTCGTCAATTAGTCAGTTTAAATTGATTTCAGTAAAAATCATTAAAAAATACCGCTTCCTCTTCTTTTCTCCATGTAGATACAAGCGTGGATTGAGCGAATCGAATCCACGTCAGCGATGAGCGATGTAATCGTGTGGCATTGAATGATGATAAGGCCAAGGGTGCATTCATTGGTTTTCGAGGCTTGTTCCTCGTGGATTCGCTACGCTTAATCCACGCTACTCATCTATTTATCTCTTAAATCAATTTAAATTCACACCAATTATTGTCCCAATTAGCTCGTTGGCGGCAAGTGGTCGAATAACACCTTGGAATCCATATAGCGTATTTTTTCGGGAAGAAATTACCGATATCGGCATGATGGAACTGTCATTTTTTTGGCTTAAACTTCCCCCCTCTTGTCGGTAAATGCTATCCCTTTTTCTCAGCGTTCTTGCTTTATTATACGCTGGCTAATGCGCCTGAAACGACCCTTGTAGCAAATAATCCGTCATATTGTCAAGCAAAACATTATTATAGTTAAAAAATACCGAGCGCTACATCCGCTAAGTTCTATGATCACGTCGCTCATGGCGGAATGGATTCGCTACGCTTAATCCACACGACATAGTTAAAAGAAAATAAAGCGATATTTTTTAATGATCTTTCTTGTAAAAAAAACGGCTGAATGCTTGGAAGCAGCTTCTCTTTAGCGATATGAGGGTGTCAACCTAAGGATACGACCACTATCTGTTGACAGGTAAAGCCAGCCTTCAGGACTTTGTGCCAAGGCGCGAATGCGTTCTCCTAAGTCTTCAAGTAAACGCTCTTCAGCAATGGCTTGGCCGGTTTGATCCAGCACGATGCGATTTAAATGTCTTAATTTTAAGGCACCCGCAAACAGGTTGCCTTGCCAGCCAGGAAAAGCTTTCCCAGAATAGCGCAGCAGACTGCCGGGGGCGATGGAAGGAACGTATACCTTCACCGGTGGTTTCATGCCTTCTTTTTCGGTGCCTTCTCCCACCTGAAAAGGTCCCCAGTATTCTTTACCATAAGAGATCACTGGCCATCCATAATTACGCCCAGCTAAAATAAGATTAATCTCGTCACCACCGCGTGGTCCGTGTTCAATGAGCCAAAGCCGCTGATGTTTTGCATCATAACTCACCCCTTGCGGATTGCGATGACCATAACTCCATATTTCTGGTAATGCCTTTTTGTTTTTCAGAAATGGGTTATCGTCAGGAACACTGCCATCCAGATTGACTCGCAATACGGAACCGGCATGGGTCGATAAGTCTTGACCATTGGGGCGTTTTCCCCGATCACCAATCGTAAAGAATAAATGGCCTGCCTCATCAAAGGCAATCCGGCTACCGTAATGTTGACTGGTCTTGGTGGCTGATTTTGTGACCACCAAGTCTTGCCATTGACTGAGACGATCGTGATCGCGTCGAGCACGTGCGAGGGTTGTCACACCTTGCCCATTTTGATCTTTGCTATAGGTAAAATAAATCCAATCACCGGATTGATAACCGGGAGGCACGGCCACATCTAATAATCCGCCTTGGCCGGTGGCTTTCACTGCCGGTTGGCCAGTGATTTTTGTGATCGCCCTGGTCGTTAGGCTAACAAGCCCAATATTCCCCAAACGCTCAGTAAACAAAATCTCCGATGGACTCAAAAAAGCCATGCCCCACGGCACCGCTAATCCCTTCGCGATTTCCTCAACCTGGAAACGCATGCCTTCGCTTTGTCGAACCGTTAACGCTTTGCTCACCGCCAATTGGCAAACGCTCAGCATGGTTAGGCCCAAGATTAGATATTGTTTAATCATCATGATGTCAGCTTAACTGGGGAAAAAAATAAATACTATTTTTGACCAAGCTTCGAACGATTGCAAGCGATACCTCAACACCGCGAAAAACGATAGTGGTGGTAACCTTTGCCTCGCTATTTTCGGGTGTTTTTTAATCACAAAACCCTCAATATCGCACCAATAACTCTGCCTGAAATCTAAATATTAACTGTGAATATTCCCTTCATCGTGCAACATGTTAAAGTGAGGCAAACGGATAAACGATTAACAATCAGTTCGATGATTACCCAGCAAAAATGAGCATTCAATTTGACCAAATTTTAGACCTTTCCAACGCCCCCAACACCCTATTTTTTTTCGGTCTAGCGGGTAGTGGTAAATCCTTTATTGGCGATCTCATCGGCGAACTTGCCAATTGGCATGTCTATCATGCTGACGATGATTTAACTGACGAAATACGGCTAGCACTGAGTGAACAACGTACCTTTACCAACCTCATGCGGAATCGATATTTTAAACTTATTGCAACCAAGCTATTAGCGCTGCAAAAAAAACATGAAAAACTTATTGTCACACAAGCGGTTTATAAACAACAACACCGGGATTATTTAATGGCACAAGTGCCAAATATGGAAATGATCTGGGTCGATGCCCCCGAGAGGCTAATTACCAAACGAATCAACCAGCGTCATCAAGGCATCAAAATACAAAGTGCCGCCGCCCTACGAGCGGATTTTGACCGGCCACAGCAAGAGGTTAAGACCATTATCAACCAGCGTGATGCACAGCACATCGTCCGGCAGCTCAATCAATTTTATGGGAAAGCGGCCCATTAAGAGACTTGTGATTGTTAATCAAATTATTTATGGTGCCTTTGGGGTATCGAAAGATGGATATCCAAAAACAAGCCTCTTGATTAAAAAGCGAACTGAAATTAAGCGTTAATCAAACAAAACTCGATGAAACATTCAGCAAAAAAAAACTAACTTTTTTCGGTCAAAAAATAACCCGAAAGCATTTCTCGCAACCTTTTGAAATTTCTAATCTTTGGAGAAGTCACATGCCCTGACTAAGAAGGGATTGAGACATAAGATACACCCTGCCTAACTAAATCCGAGATAATCAATGAGTAGAAAACTGAGACTTCCTTAATGATTCGTAATATATTTCCCTAGTCAAATAAGATATTTTCGGTGCCGATTTTTTTTACAGTCCATGCTTTTATATTTCCCTATCTAATTGTTTTTTTATTTGTTTTTCCATAAGGCTTAATTTTTGCTTACGTTATACAAGGCATTTTTACTTCAACGACGGTTAGGTATTTTAGAGTTTTATCCACCCTTATAAAGGCAGCGTCTGAATACCAATGGTCATTGAGTGAAATTGCCATCATTGTCAATTTAAAATCTAACTA
>CAYUAI010000127.1:0-8681 GCA_964442745.1 uncultured Chromatiales bacterium | reverse complement strand
GAAGCTTAGGTGATATGTAATACAATATCAAGTACCTAGAACACCTAAATTTAAAGCGCTACGGGTATATTTTGAGGATTTTACGACGGAAGATCGGTCAAAGGTAGCCTGAAGATGGGATGTAAAAATGATAGTTTATGAGCGGGCTGAGTATAATGACAGAGGGCTAATTTATTTGGTCAGTGAGGCAATCAATGCGATAAGTAATGCGACGCTGATGATTTGCCAAAATAGCACTGGATTTTTTTGATATAAGGTGGGTTTTAAGGTGTGTTTAGCGCCGCCTTTGACTAAGCTATTTTCTAGTTCCAAGGTGAGTTCCATGGCATCGCTAAAACGTTTGTTTGGATCAACGGCAACGGCATTCATGATTAATGCGTCCAACCAGGCGGGAAGGTCCGGGCGGTAATGGGTGAGCTGGGTGTATTTACGAAATCGTGGACGTGAGAAAGCTTCGACTTCCCCATAGGGATAATGACCGCCGGAAAAGAGTTGATAGAGAGTGACCCCAAACGCATATAAATCAGTTTTGATGTTGCCCCGTTCACCTTGGAATAATTCGGGAGCCATGTAACTTGGCGTTCCCGGAATGTTTTCATCAGGAAATTCCTTAAATCCAGGTAACAATGCGACCCCTAAATCTAATAATTTAAGACCACCATCATTGAGCAAGATGAGGTTGTCGGGTTTGATATCTCGATGGATAATTTGCAATCGGTTTAATGCATAAATGGCTTTGCCAAGTTTTATACCAATCTCAACGCCGGCTTGCAAGGGCATTTTAATATCTTGTGTAATACGCTGGGTGAGAGTCATGCCTTGGTAATAGGGCATCACGGAATAGAGGCAGGTTTGTCGTCCGGGGGCGAGTTCGGTGATATCTGCCACCCAAGTACTATTGACGCGTGCGCCAATCCAGGCTTCACGCACAAAAGCACGATGATAGGTGTTATCTTCAGCCACGCTTTGTTGAGGAAATTTAATGACACATTTTTGATGAGAGAGATTGTCGTGACAAACAAACAGTTGGCTATATCGACCTTTGGCCAATAAAGTTTCTATGGTGAAATCATCAATGACATCCCCAAGGTTTGGAATTTTCTTTATGGGAATCTGCTCAATGCTGATCTCCAGGTCTGATTGTTCAATGGTGGGTAGGCCAACCACATCAATGATTAGTGTGGTGATATTGTCATTGGAGCCGGCACTGAGGGCGGCTTTAATTAGGGTTTTTGCACTGTCTTCAGAGGCCGTTTTTGCTTGCAGTAATTTTTTTATTTCTGAAGATTTGAGTACGCCATGTACGCCGTCACTGCATAATAAATAGCGATCATGTAAATTGATGTTGTGGACAGCATAGTCAGCACGGGCACCTTCTTCCAAGCCAACGGCGCGATATAATACGTGATTTAAATTGGGATTTTTTAAGGTGTGGTCTTGAGTGAGGCAAATTAAATGATCATCGCGCAGTCGATAGATTCGACTATCACCAATATGAATGAAGTGGATTTGACGGCCACGCAGTATAACGGCACTGAATGTGGTCGCCATGTGCTTCAATAAACTATCGTATTTACCTTGTAAAAAAATCCAGCGATTGATTGTCGCTAACGCGGTGGCCGCCGCCTGTTCAACACTTAATGTTTCTGATAAGCCGTAATAAGCGTCAATGAAATTGCGCACGGTCAATTCTGCCGCTTGTCGTCCACCGGCATTACCGCCGACACCGTCCGCCACGGCGGCCACGATGCCCTTGGTCACTTGTTGACTAGGGGAGGCCAAGCAGGCGCCAATAAAATCCTGATTATCCTCTCGTTTGCCGGTTTCCGTTGCGAATCCTAAGCTGATTTGTAAACGTTCGTTTAACATGCCTTATCGAGCCAATAAGAAAGTTAGGTTGCCTGTCTGTTTAAGTGGAGCCTACGATGCAGTACAAGTGGCCTGTCATTGTATACGCTTCCCTGGCGCCGCACAATGACAAGGCAGGACCTGTGTGATTAGACCCGAGCACCAGAGGCTGAACCCCAGGTGGTGCGCCAACGCCGTTTAACCCGTGTCATGCCAATCAATCCAATGATCGCCAAACCGGCAAATATCCAAAACCCGATCGCGAAATCTCCGGTCATGCTTTTTGACAGGCCGAGTGCTTTGGCTAACATGAAACCACCGGTACCGCCCGCCGCACCGACGAGGCCAGTGACGACCCCCATTTCTTTGCGGAATCGCAATGGCACTAATTGGAATACCGCACCGTTGCCCATTCCCAAGGCCATGGCGCCAATGAAAAAGATGAATACCGCCAGCCAGGCGATACCCGGCAGGGAAGATAAAGTCCAGCCTGCCACTTTGGCATCCACCGTGTTTGTCAAGTCTGGCATGGGTCCTTCAGGCATAAATGAAATGGCTAAATAAGACAAGGCGACCACGGTAAACAAAATTTGCAAAGATTTAATACCGCCTAAGCGGTCGGCCATGAGACCGCCCATCGGGCGAAACATGGAGCCGGCAAAAACAACAATGGCCACCATCATACCTGCGGTAATTCCAGAGGTATGATACCAGGAGGTGAAATACAGCGGCAATACACTGCCTAACCCGACAAAACCGCCAAAGGTAATGGAATAAAAAAACATAAACCACCAGGTATCCACATCTTTTAATACCGTGGTATAATTTTTTAAGCTGATGGGCGCCCGTTTTTCCGGTGCATCTTTTGCCATGAGGCTGTACAAGATAAATACAATACCGGCCGGTATTAAAAGAAAACCAAATACCGATTGCCAACCAAAGTTTTCCGCGAGCCATGGCACAATCATGGAACCGAGTACCATCCCTGTGCCAGCGGCACCGGCAACGCCTAATACGATGCCTTGAAATTTCGGTGGATACCAGCGACTGGCTTGCGGGATGGCGATGGCAAAACTGGCGCCAGCGAAGCCAAGTACTACCCCGAGAATCTCGACGTCTAATTTGCTATGTAAACCAAAAATCCAGGTGTAAGTTAATGCGGTCATGACACACAATTGGCTAAGCTGGCCGGCTTTTTTTGGTCCGATCTGATCCGTTAAAGCTCCAAGTGGAATACGTAATAAGGCACCAAACAAAATGGGTATGGCGATGATAGTGAATTTCTCGTCAATGGTTAAATTGAGGTCTTGTGTGATATATAACGATAACGGACCGAGTACCATCCAGATCATAAAGCTGACATCAAAATATAAAAAGGCGGCCAGTAAGGTTGGCCAGTGTCCAGCTTGTTTAAATTCTTTTAAATTCATTAGTTTTGTTTTCCGTACCGGAATGGTTAAAAAATCAAAAAGTAACGCGCATTGTTTATAGTGGCGGCGCAGAATTGCTTAACAGCTGTGAGCAGCACTTTGTGTGCCATAATATTTTTCTATGAAAAATAAATAGATAGGAATGTTTCGTGCTGAATACGTGTTGTTAGATGCACTTATTTGGGGAGGTTTACGGAATAAATGCACATGGATGGTGCAAGGGCTGATCGCTTGATGAGTCGATGAGAATCCGCACGGCTAATGTGTGTTGCTGGTGTTTATGCTCGCAAATGATACGATGATATACTGTTAACTGGCGATCACGTGGTCATCTTTTAACAGAAACGTTTTACTGTGAGTATCTTCGTTGATTTTTTTAATCCGACGATTGACGATGGCGTGGGTTCCCGCGTAACAACATTGATCCACCAGAATGAGGCCGCTCGTTAAGCGTTCCTGGCACGCTTGGTATACATGGCTTGCCTGCTTTAATTCGTTGAGTTGTTGCTCCTGATGATTTTTGGTATTAATGGCTTTTTGCAATACGGCGATGTTGTTTTTGGTGGGTTTTGCCATGAGACTGGCAATGAGTTGATTAATATCTTGTAAAGCCGTTTCGTGGATTTTGATATCCAGATTATATTGGGTAATTTTATCAATTGCCTCAGGCGCTAACCCGATTTCCAACACGGTAGTTACACCAATCGATGACCCGGCACTAACGGCTTTAATTAACAGACTTGATCGCACATGGCAGCCAACGAGTTGACCGCGACCCGCGTCTTTGCCGACAATGATTTCATTGAGTGAAGAGAGTTCACTGTGTAATGCCATATCTTCGATAAAAATGTTGTTTTGTGCTGACAAATAACCATATTCAACGAGATTGGCTGAAATCGACCCATTGGCTTTAATGATTGCCGTTTCAGGATCAAGCAGGCCGTTGCTATCACGTACTTGACCATTGCCAATGACCGGGCCTCGAATGGTGACATCACCACCGGCATCGATTTCTGCCGCCTCCATGATGCCGGTCACAATCACATCACCTGTGACCTGCACTTTCATGAGCTTTGTCAAATTCCCCTTGATCTCTACGCTGCCATCAAATTTGATATGTCCGGTCGATAAGTCTACATCGCCCAGGGTGATTTTGGGTTCGACTTTGATACCGTGGGTGACAATAACAGGTTGGCCGGTAATGGTCGCGACCAGTACATTTTCTTCCTCTGTTGCTTCAGTTCCGTTAAGTCCATCGGCAAAATCAGGATTCTCTACCGGCTTGGCTTTCACTTCTTGACCCAAGACATTGCGACCCGTCTTACCGGGTTTAGCTGGAAGGCGACGCATTAATTGATCGCCTGGTTGGACCGTGAAAATCTCTCCTAGATCACGCCAAACGATGGAACCTTTTTGATTGATTTGAGGGCATCGTTGTTTGGCTTTGGGCAATAAAGATTCGAATAAGGCGTCAGTGCCCGGAATGACTGGCGTGCCTACCGCAATGCAATTGTTTTCTGCTTGTTGTGCCGCAATGCAATCAGCAATCACTTGTTTTTGTATGCCATAAGCAATGGCTTTGGCATCAAGACTTTTTTTTATATCGATAAGGCGAGCCTCTTTGCCGCCCTGCGCCGATGTGAGTGTCATATGCGCGGACATTTTATCTTCCGCGATGCTCAGTTGCACGACAGCATCTTTCTGTTCGGCGATTTTTATCGTTTTAGGCAGAAATTTAGCATTATAATTTTCTGTAAGTTCACTAACCGCCTCATCAAAGACAAACCAATCTTGACAGGATAATTCATTAATTTTCTGGGTAACCCAAGCCTGATCAATATAATCAAACTCGTCAGGCGCAGTAAACGAGGCGTATAACAGCGTTTGTTCATCGTTAAACTCAAATTGAATCCCGCGCCCAAACTCAAAGCTCTCGGTTTCTTCTGGGTTGGACATGATTATTGCGCACCTTAAAGTCAGCGTCATGGGCCATCAAATGATGGTTAATAATGCACTATTTAGACCAATTTTTTTGATTGAGCAGGCTCCGGCTCAGACTCACCAACAGGTTATGTTCGTACCGATGGTTTCTGTGGCATCACTGATACGGTGCATGAAGCGGAACAAAGCGATGATGATTTACGCAAGAGCAACGATTCACAGTAATACACTAAGAATACCGACATTGGTTAGCCGGTTCCTTTTCGGTTAATAAAAGCGTCCGGCACCCGCATAACGTTGGCGCCAGAATCGGTTGTCTAATGAGGCGGTGGTGACAGTTTTTCCACTTTTAGGGGCATGGATGAACTTATTTTCACCCACATAAATTCCGACATGAGATACTTTTTTTTTGTTTAAATAAAAAAAGACGAGGTCGCCTGGATGTAACTGTTTTCGTTGAATGGGATAAGCCTTTTTAAATTGCTCAAGGCTGGTTCTTGGTACACTAATGCCCATTTTTTGATGGCTGTAATATACCAGTCCACTGCAATCGAAGCCTTTTTTTTGATGGCCTCCATACCGGTAGGGAATGCCTTGCAGGCTGATGGCGAGTTTGGCAATATTTTTTCCGGTGCTGATGCGTTGTGTCTGCTCAGTGTGGCTGGTGTCTAAAGACGGACGATGTGGCAGCTCGCCACAACTAATCAGCGAGGTGAAAGCGAGGCACCATATGAATAAAAATAGTAAATTTTTAACCGGCATAAAGTAACTCATTCTGGTGACTCCTTGAATTTTTATGACGAGGAAAGCTGTTTTACCGCTGAAATGCGATTCATGTTATTTTGTTTAGTGTTAAAGACATAAATAGGTGGTTATATTTGAAATCAATCTAGATACCTCATCTGCTATCGTCAAGTGTTGCGTCATTTTGAGGTAATAGTTGAGTTATTTAGCATCAATAAAACTTTCTATTTCTCGTAATAACATCACTAACTTCTTGATGAAAATATAATGGCGGCTATCGCTGTAGCTTCATGTGAAATCGTAAATTTTCCATAGGATTAACCCCAGGATTGCATAGAATAATTGATTGCAGTGCGATCAAGCCAACTTATAAATTTTACGCGTCATTTATATTATTTTGTGTAACCGTTCACGAGATGACAGAATTGTTTAATCACAAAATGTAGCGACTAACCGAATTGAGATGAGTGGAGGTATTGGCTCACCCAGTATCAGGTAACAAAGAAGGTAGCGATTCATTATGCCAATGGGCATAAACCGCTTGGCGGATAAACTCAAAAGCGGATCGCCCTTGAATGGCACAAGTCGCAATCACTGTCCAAATCCGCTCACTCGCGGTACGCCCACGATCACTTCGAGTGCCTTGGGTGACATAACGATCAATGACAATAAAACGAATCGCTTGTTCTGCCGTATTATTGGTGGGATCAATTCCCGGTGTCGTCATGAATTGAAAATACGCCTCCCCATGGTTTCTAAAACGTGTTGCCAAATTTTTTGCTTGTTTTTTTAACTCTTTGCCCTTCGCATCGAACTCGCTGGGCACGGTGTCTAAAATGAGAGTAGAGAGTGCCGTTTTAGCCATTTCTAATGCGGCCTTAAACGTTTCATCGCTTTGCTGCGTGTCTCTCTCATGAATGACCTTGAATAATTGGCGAACGCCATCAAGTACTCGTTCGCCATATGCCTTCGTGTCGGGATCGGGCAAGGTCGTAAGATAGCGGATATCTCGGATCAAGTGAGCTAAGCAAAACTGCATGGTGATATCGCAATGTTTCATGTATTGGCGATAAGCCGAGAAATAGTCACATCCCAATCTACCATCAAACTCTTTACTCAGCACCTCAACGAGCACTGGTGAACCACGGGATTTATCAATGCGAAATAAGACATACAGCTCAGCGCGAAACACCCAGCTCCAAAATCGCTGACGATTGTCTTTATGCCCCGTCTCATCCACATTCACGGTGGCTTCCAGTGGCAAACGATTAAGCAATTGTGTATAGGGTTGATCGAGTGAGGTACTGACTTTTTGAATACATTTGACCAAATAACCTCGACTCACTCGGATACCAATGACATCTCGCAGGAACTGACGTAACGTGGAAAAAGAGGCATGACAAACATGCTTCATATAGGCCACTAACGCGGTCAGCTCCGCCTCAAACAAGCCGGCTTTGACGATCTCATCGGGCAACGGCGCATAATGCACCTCGTCACAGTGTCCACAGTAAAAGGGATAAGTCCGATATTCGGTGACTTCAAATCGAATGGGTTTTAATGTTATCTGTTGCAACATGCGAGGTGGGTCGGCTAACAACACGATGTCATGACTGGCACAATGCGGACAGTCAATCAAACCATAGTTTTGACGATTGATCCACTTCATTAGGGAGGAACACTTGTCTGTCATGTTTGGGGTGCCCAGGTTGACCGCCCTTCTTCTTTGTTGATGTTGTTTTGTCGGTCGTTTTAGAGGGCTTTTTTACCATATCTGAGGACGGTGCTTTATGGGATGTCGATGAGTCTTTCGATAATGTAGCAATCTTTTCGCCTAATACCTGCTGCTGTTTTTCAAGTTCATCTATCCAAGCACTTAATCGACACAACACTTCCACGACGGCCTCTTTACCGGCCGCATAAATGGCTTCGGCTTTTTCTTTATCAATCATCGTCGCATGGTTGTGTCAGTGATTTTCATCCGTAAAAAATAACAGCTATCGGGATCTTTTGCAAATCCTGTGAACGGTTACTATTTTGTTTTGTTTAAAATGCGCTGTTGTTCGAATCCCTGTCACCTAATCGACTCGCCTACGCGACGTTTTCTTCGACGAGTGCCTGGGTGAGTTGCCGTTCTCCCCATTGACGGATATGGGCCATGGCGGGCAAGGCGTGTTCACGATGATAGGCCAAGCGCTCCGCGTCACTCATGGCTTGCTTTTTCGTCTCATCGTCATGAATCCAGATGACCTTGTACCCATTAAGCACCGACTCCACTTCGTCAGAAAACTGGGCGAACACATCCACGAATTGGCGCCGTGCATGACGATTACACAAGGCCGAGATCACCGTGACCTGACTTGGGAAATGGCGGCTTAATGCATCACTCATTAAAATCGGTGGGGCTTGCCCCGGATCGCGTTTTTGTAAGATTTCATCGATCCATTCCCCGGCATGGCCGATATTGGTTTGGAATAAGACGATATCATGACCGTTCACTGGGGTGGCAATCACCTCCGAAGTATAGGTGCCGGTCCGCTTTTGCGGTTGGTTCGTCCTACGCTGACATTTAATGATTTCTTTCTGGTTGATGATGCGATGGCCCGTATCATCAAGGTAAAAATGCTGTAACTACTCCGCCCTTTGCTAGAAAATAATCAGCCTAGTTATTTACAGAATCTTTGTTGCCAAAAACTGCCACGCTTAAGCCTAAAGATC
>CAYUAI010000126.1:0-9010 GCA_964442745.1 uncultured Chromatiales bacterium | reverse complement strand
ATTATCTACGATTTTTATTGATAGGTATAGTTTATTTGTGCTCGGGTAGTAAGTGGGGAAGGTGCGGTTTTCTGTTACAACGGTTACATCACCGAAGAACTGCTCACCAGTATTGGCACAGTCTTAAAGACTAAATTACAAGCCGACAATGTGGACAAAAAACGTATCCGATCGGTCTTTCATTTTTTTGTCGAACAAGTACAAAACATTATTCGTTACAGCACTGAGTTTGAAAAGAGTATAGAAGGGCCGAGTGAATTTCGTTACGGCTTAGTCATCGTTGGCCACCGTGACGATACTCATTTTGTCACCTGTGTCAATTTAATTGACAATAATAACGTTCCCCAATTAAAAAGCACCCTCGACCAAATTCATAGCATGGATAACACCCAACTGAAAAAACTTTATAAACAAATATTGCGCAGTGATTCACCTGATCAGAGTAAAGGCGCGGGTGTTGGATTCATCGATATTGCACGCAAAGCCACTAAATTCGAGTATGATTTTATTGAAATTAATGAATCATCAAGCTATTTTAGCCTAACATCTTATGTATAGGCTGAAAAATATTGAGTTTAAATTATGGAAAACTTAACGATCGAAGCAACGAAAAGAACACCAGCGATTCACTTTGATTTTGAAAAACATCAATTGTCCTTAATTGGAGAATCTTACCCTGAAGATGTTAATCAGTTTTATGGACAAGTGATCAGCGCCCTAGAAAACTATTTAGCAGAGACGCATAATCAATCCCTCCAAATCAATTTTGATTTGCTATATTTCAATAGCAGCTCAGCTAAAGCCTTGATGCGAATTTTTGATCAACTCGATGAAGCGGCCGTACAAAACAAAGTCAGCATCCACTGGATGCATGAAGTCGATGATGATAACATCGCAGAGCTAGGAGAAGAATTTGGCGAAGATTTCACCAGCGCCCATTTTCAGTTAGTTGCTAAAATCTCTCTGGAAAACATTGATTAGCGTTTAATTGATACCGCCTATCAGGTGAAAACACTAGAAAATGAGGGCTTGTGGAGGGGGGAAGGGAGATGGTATCCACGAGTCTATTGTTTCCTAAAATCAGTTTCACTTACCGCTTGATTCTAGACTCAAAAAAATTAAAATTCCATGTATACCCATCACACATGGCTCTCCGTGAGATGGGTATACATGGATGGTCTCTAAAAAGCATCCATCAAGGTTCAACAATAACCCGACGCTCATCCGGCGTCGGGTCACCCATGCCTAAATTATCCATGACATCAAATCGAATACGATAACTTCCGGCTTTATCGAATTGTATTTCACCAGGATTTTCTTTATCCGAATTTCCTGTTGCACCATCAAAATCCCAGCGGAAAGCTAAAGGCATATCTTCATCGGGATCATCACCCCGCCCTCCAAACCGTACCACATCGCCCTCTCTGATGATGATATCATTGGCTGGTTCGATAATTTTGGCATTGGGTGAAAAATTATTATTTCCCATCACCGTAATACGACGTTCATCGGGGGTGGCATCTTGTCTGCCTTTAGCATCTCTTACCATCATGCGTATTCGGTATGTGCCTGGCCGATCAAAAACAATATCACCAGGATTTTGCTCCGTATCATTAGTCATTGCACCATCAAAGTCCCAAGCAAATTGTAATGGCATATCACCCTCAGGATCCACGCCATGACCACGAAAGCGCAATCGATCACCTTCATTGATGGTCATGTCATCAAACGGCTCCAGGATGTAAGAATCAGGTGCTTGGTTGAATCCTTGTTTCCTAAGCACGTCAATGATTCTTTCATCTGGGGTTTCGTCAGCGAACCCGGTATTATCTCTTGCTCGAAAGCGAACTCGAAACCTTCCTTCTTGATTAAATTGTATTTCTCCCGGATCTCCGGCATTTTCGTTGTCGGCCCCTCCGCCAAAATCCCATTCGAAGGTTAATGGATCATTGCCGTCCGGGTCTCGACCCTGGCCACGGAAACGTACACGATCACCGACACGAATTATCCTGTCGCTTACCGGGCTCATGATCTTCGAGTCGGGGGCTCGATTACGTAGTGTTTGGCCTCGCACCTCAATGCGCCGCATCGCCGGCGTTCGATCCCTTTCACCTCGATTGTCCATTACTCGCATGCGTACCTTAAATATGCCCGCCTGATCGAAGCGTATGCCACCGGGATCTCGTTGGGTGGAGTTACCAGCCCCACCATCAAAACTCCAATCAAAGGTCAATGGATTATCCCCCTCGGCATCATTACCATCACCTCGAAAAAAAATGCGATCCCCCACTTTGATTATCTTATCTTGAGCCGGCTCTAAAATAATGGATTCTGGTGCCTGATTGATTTGCCCGGTCGCCGGCGTCACTGTAATCATGCGCTCATCTGGATTGGGGTCTTTCAAACCTAAATTATCAGTTACTTGCATGCGTACAAGATAATTTCCTTGTCGATTAAAAACCACATCGCCTGGATCTCGTACGTTACCATTCGCACTTTGTCCAAATTCCCAATAAAAATCCAATGGATGGTCACCATCGGGATCCATGCCATCACCCATAAAGCGAACCACGTCCCCTACATTAATAACCATGTCATTCGCCGGTTCTAGAATACGTGAGTACGGTGCCAGGTTACTATTAGCGAGCACTCGAATCATTCGTTTCGGTGGTGTCGAATCAAATAATCCTTGATTGTCACTAACGTGTAAACGAACGCTAAATTCTCCGGCGTCATTAAATTGTATTTCTCCTGGATTTTCCAAGTTGCTTCGCTTGGCGGCACCTGAAAAATCCCAATCAAAATTCAACGGTGTGTTTTGATCTGGATCAAAAGCATGTCCCTGAAACTGAACTCGATCCCCTGTATTAATCACTAAATCACCTTGAGGCTCTAAGATATGCGCTTCAGGTGCCGTTTGAGCGCGGGCATTCAAACGGCTTGTCTTGCATTCCGAGGGTGCATTAAGTACGGATTGGGTTTCTTGAAAACGGGTGGTTTTGGCTGTGACGGCACAAGGTACTGGGTTGAGATTATCAATCACTAGCGACCAATTGCCTTGGCGATTGACATTGGTGCGATCTAAACGCTTTCTTTCGTTAGCCTCTTGTAACTCAACCCAATGTTCCTCGATGCGGGTTTTTCCAGAGACCCGCAATACCGACTCAGTACGATCCCAGTAAACTTCAGAAATTAAATTATCTTCCTCATATTCTTCTTGATTATTTTCCGTAGACACAGATTCTACACCACATGATGAAATAAGAATCAGCATGCTCAAGAGGTATTGCAACTTAAACGTATACGAAACAAAACAATAATACGATTTTGACTTTTCCATGATCGTCTTTCTCCCCTTACGGTTCTTTCAGTAAGTGCTAATGTTTTATTTATATTACTAAATATGTTAAAAACTCGATGAAAAACCAACACTATTAATCAAACGAAATGGCAACAATAATTAGCCATCTTTTATCCTCTCTATTTCGCATCAGAGCACGTAAAAATTGTGACCAAGAAGAACTCAGCGAAATCGTTAGTCCCGATACGAAATGTCGATGTAAAGTGGCTATTATTTTTATTTGAATGGACGGCAATACCAGCCGCTTAAATGGAATAAATTCGATATTTTTTAAAACTATAATGAAAGGGGTTTACCGTAGAATTTAACGAACATCAACAAAAACATCATCATGAACGACTAAGGTATCAATCTCCCTTTTTTTTAGGCCAACAACCCCATTGGGTTATCCACATAGATACATGTTTCCCATAAATATGTCAACATTAAAAATAGAATTATTATTAATTCTCTGAGATTTTTTTACCGGAAGATATGTGTAATGGCGAGGGCTTGTGGAATGAAATTGTTTCACTGTGAGAATGTGTCTCAGGTAAAGGCGGAGCATTAATTTCGTGTTTCACCCTTTGCTTTTCAGATGGTAGAAAAAATGCGTTGTTGAAACCATAGAATGGATGGATAGGCGGCGATCCATATCCAGAAAAAACGATTGAGACCAAACAAACAAGCATTTGCGAAATGGAAGCTAAAAGTAATAATAAGCGCGATGCTCAGGCTGATGCTTGAGAACAGCGAAATAGGGAAGAGTAATTCAAAAAGCATGACGCACCAGGACATGAAAAAAAGTAGTCGTGGATATTTTGACCACAGCCTTAAGGATTCACTGGCAGGGTAGGCAGAAAATAGGAAAACATCGCGTAAGGCACGGCCATTTCGCCAATCTGGGTTTACCACCTTTACCCAACCCGAAATAAAATAGGATAAAACTAATTGTAGCGCGAGATAACCGAAAGCCACTTCTTGCCAGTGTGTTGTCGGTGCAAAATATACCAGACATAAGCAGCACAGGATAAGTAGACTCATGCGGTCGGCACCGCCATTGTATGGCCCCTGAAAACGATGCAAAATTTCTAATCCCAGAAGCAGTAATAAAACAGCGACCCAGGTTGTTTGAATACCAATAATGAGCAATACAGCCAATAGCAAGCGCACGATAAAGACGCGTTGTTCACTTGATTGTGCCTTGAAGTGTTCGATACTCTGTTGGGCAAATGCAAAGCCCATCAGTATTTCAGTTAAGCGGATGGCATGGTCTAAACTCATGACGTATTTCGAGTGGGTAATGGTTGGATACGTGAATAGTAGACCTCTTCTTGCTGTAGTGTGGTACCACGCCGCTCTATCGTTAACAGTCGAAATTGCAGGTGTGTTGCATCCATCCGTTGGCCACTCGAGGGCTTTTCCATAATATCATTGATAATACGTTGTAATATTTCATTTTCACTGTGCTGTGTCGGATGCTCTATGAGGCGCTCAGCACAGCCGACCACAAACATCGACTCATTCCATTTGGCATTCCAGAATAGGCGACCAAGCATTTGCAAGAGGGACAAGTGCGCTGGACGTGGACGAAATTCATGCCATTCACGCGGAGATTCGTTTTCTGCTCCGAGTAGCGTGAATTGAATGCGTGGCGAAGCGGTGATGATGTCAAAGAAATTCCATGAAGGAACTAACGCAGGGATTAGCAGTTTCAGTATATGCAGCATGATCGAAGATTATTTGTTTAATATTTTACCTAATGCAAGTGGCTGTATCGAAAGCGAATTAAGATAATTTTGGTGAAAAGTACAACATGATGCGATACCTCATGCTTCGGCTCGCTGGCGGCAGATATCTAGCCTGGGGGCTGCCGACTCTACGGCGGTGAATCGCCACGTCGGAAATGCTTGAGCAAGGACAATCAATTTCGAGTCGGTTCCGATGCAGTGAATCCTTGCATCGACAGGAAGTTCTAAAAGCACCATACGAATCATAAAATTAAGTGTGTCGCGCCTGGGGGTTAATTTAGCGATTTGCTTGTCATAGGAAGCGGCGCGTTGTTGGTCAAAAATAATCAATGGTTCTTGGTTGTGCATGATACGAGTCCATGAGATCGTTGGTGATCTATATTATAGGTGATAGAGCGCCACATCGGCAGTCAGTGTGGTGTGCAGCCAGCGAATGTTGAAAATCACCCGATGCCTAGAGCGCAGGGGATAGCCGAGGCAAACTTAAACGGGTTTCAGGCTTTCAATTAGTGATAAACTTATAACAGATTGATTTTTATGGATATTATTTGAATTCAGCGATAGAGAAAAATATGAGATATCTTAAAAAAATGATGGAACAATATGTGACGATTACAGGTGATGAATGGTTTGATATATGTTTAAAATTTAAAAAAATAGCGGTAAAAAAAGGAACGATGGTTCATCACGCGGGGGGAATTTTTAATGAAATTTGGTTTATCAAAAGTGGTTTAGCACGATCATATTTTACAGATATCAATGGCAAAGATTTTACTTGGCAGCTTTATTTTAGAGGCAGAAGTGCGCATGGCTTAAATCATTTCATGGATGATAGCGTGAGTTATTATGAGAAAACTGGGTCGATGCTTAATTTTGAAATTCTGGAAGATGCTGTTTTTTATGTTGCTGAATTGAGTGAAATGGATAAGTTTTTATCTACCGATAAAAAATGGGAATATCTAGCAAGAATATGGTTGCATAATACATATTTTTCCGCCACATATAAAAGAGTCATTTCTCTGATGTCTGAGAATACAAACGAAAAATACAAAAGGCTATTGGATGAATATCCTTCTATTTTTAAGTCTGTTAAGTCATATCATATCGCTTCTTTTCTGGGGGTGGCGCCACAGACGTTAAGTAAATTAAAAAAATGAATCTAGGTGAATGAAAACAATTTTTAAATCTGCTCTAATGTGTTTTTCTGAACCAGGGAGAGTTAAAAAATGAATAAATTCCAGTATTTTAAAAATTTACATCAACAAGTTAATCCTTTGCAAATTGGTAATGTGTGGGATTGTCAAAGCGCGTTAATGTTTGAAAAGTTAGGATATCAAGCTATTGGAACATCAAGCGCGGCGATCGCGTCTTCACTGGGATATGAAGATGGTGAACAAATGGATTTTAAGGAATTAAATGCCATTGTGCAACTTATTTTATCAAAAGTATCCATTCCTGTAACGGTTGATTTGGAAGGTGGGTATAGTAGAAATTCAGATCAAATAATTAACAATATTACTCGTCTTTATCATGCCGGTGTTGTTGGGATTAACTTGGAAGATTCTATTGTCGACAATGGTCGAAAAATTTTGGAAGCTCAAGGATTTAGCGAAATGATTAAAAAGATAAAGTCATGTCTTGAGAAAAATAATATCAATATATTTTTAAATATACGGACAGATTTATATATTATGGGATTAGAAAATCCATTAGAGGAAACAGTTTCAAGAATAAAGTTGTATGAAAAATCGGGGGCGGATGGAATTTTTATTCCTTGCATTACCGATGAAAACGATATAACTAAAGTTGTTGAGGCCACCTCATTACCGATCAATGTAATGACGATGCCTAATTTACCTTCATTTGAAATATTGAAAAAGTGTGGGGTAAAAAGAATAAGTATGGGGCCTTTTATTTATAACAATATGATTTTACAATTACAAGATACGTTGAATGATATTGGAAAAAATCAGTCTTTCAATGGTTTATTTAAATGATGGATAGAGGGGTGAGTATATTTTCTTAGTGGTTATTTTGATCCTGGCTGTTGTCCCATATCCCAGTGCCTTTTTGGTTTGATTTTTTTGTCCATTGGAGCGTAATGTTAACTGGTGACCTCTCCGACAAAAATAATTGATGCTGGATTCTGTGTTTTTGGATTTAATGGCACTAAGGTTTTTTTTAGCAAGAAACCATTCTCCATAAATAGTGCTTTCCATGATTCTAATGTTCTGAAGTACCACGGAGCTGGATCACTGAATTCATTACTGAACGCTGCCCACGATCCTTCTCTCCAGCCATCTTCATATTGACGTTCTCCACACGCTGAGATGGGATGGATTGCTTGAATAAGGATTGATCCATTTTCATTTAGCAAGGAGGGTGCTTCATGGAATAAATGAATAACGGATTTATGACCGAGTAATGAAAAATTGCAAACAAGGATATCGAATTTTTCCTTGACATTATCGAATGATAACTCCTCATAAGAAACGAGTTTATATTTTCCATCACCCTCATTTTGAGCGTATTTGATGAATTCCGGTACTGCATCAATACCCAAACACTTAATTCCTGATCGAGTTAATTCTCTGACTAGCCATCCTTCTCCGCAACCCACATCAAGCACGGTGAGTGGAGAAATCTCTGTAACTGCATCAATTATTGCTTTATTCGTTACAAGCTGCCTACTTTCTATTTCTTCTTCACGTATCGCCGTAATCCATGGTTTAACATTTTTAATCCAGGATGAAATAATTATCTTGTCTGAGAATTTTTGCATTACTCTGTGCGTCAGCTTGAACTGATTTCAGAAAAAATTATTAAAAAATAACGCGCCTCTTCTTTTCCCGGGGCGCGTGGATTAGGCGCAGCGAATCCACATCCGCCATGAGTGATGCCATAACGTGCCAATATTGCATTGAAATAACGGCAAGGCCGGGGTGCATTCATGGGTTTTCAACGCTTGTTCCAGTGGATTCGCTGCGCCTAATCCACGCGACCTTTCTAGCCAGGATAAAAATATGCCTCGCACTCAATACCTAAATCTCAACCGCTTTGGGTATAGACAAAAAATTATCGACATGGTTATTCAGTGCTTTAATTTATCAGATTAGGAATGATTTTTATGCGCCTGTACCTGCACGACAGGTTGGGCACTTTCTCCACTACAAAGAACGACTAGCAAATTTGTAACGAGTTGTTCTTTTGATGGTGTTGATAGTTTAATACCATCACCTTCTAGTTGATCACACGCATCCTTGACTAAAGAAACCGCTCCATCAACGATCGTTTTTCTAGCTTCAATAAATGCCTGTGCTTGTTGGCGCATAAGCATTGCTTGAGCAATTTCTGGTGCATAGGCTAGATCATTGAATTTCACCGATTGAACGATGATGCCGGCTAAATTAACCGAGCCTTGGAGCTCAGAAACAAGTTCACTAGATATTTCTTCACTTTCATTTTTTAAACAAACGGCATTACTGTCATGGTGGTCATACGGATATTTCGAACAGACTCTCTTAATTATCGCTCCGGCTTGATCCTCTATAAATTTATGAGCATCCACGACATCAATAGCGGCTTTCCGAGTATCTTCTACCCGATACACTACGATGGCACTTATATTAATTGGATTTCCATTAAAATCGACAACCGTACTCGATGAGATTTCTAGGGTATTGTCTTGGGTTGATATTCTTCTTATCTCTCGCCCCACTGGATGTCTCCATCTAATTTCTTCAACCTTATCTACCCCCATGAATTCACCGAAGCTTAAAATAACCGCTTCTTCTCTAGGCCGAACAATATAAAAACCGAATAACAGTATCGGAGGAAAAAATAACCCCGTAATAATTCTTAAAAATAATCCCATTTTCTCTCTATTCCTTAACTATTTGTGCTAGCGTCGTGAATTTAC
>CAYUAI010000125.1:0-9100 GCA_964442745.1 uncultured Chromatiales bacterium | reverse complement strand
ATTGGAATCTGCAAAGAAACCTGAAACCAGACAGAGGAGGTTCAAAAAATTCATGAATAAGCTAATCCGCAAAGAGAAGCCTGACTTTGGCTTCAACAAGGGGAAAAAGGCATAAAAAAACAAGTTGCTCAAGTACGTTCCAGCCCTGTGGGCCTCCACCGGACGCGCTACTGCGCGCCGCTTGGCAAAGCGTTAGACCACCATTTACTAAGTATGAGAAACCAATTTGTTTGGGTAGATATACCAGTTACAAATCTTGATAGAGCAATTGCATTCTACTCTGCTGTACTTTTTGCGAAAATCAACTTTGACACCTAGTACCAAGCTTGAAGAGCAACAAGGTTTTAACTTAATAAATGTTTTCTATATTTATTGTTCTATTTGAACACTGTTGCCTAACTTGGACGTTATGTTTTGTCTAGCACGGAGGTTAGTTTTAAATATTTGACGAATGGTATAAAGTCTTTATCCGAAAATAGTAGTGGAAATCGATTTTCGATACAGAATGTAGCTATAATTATATCGTTTGTTTTTCGAACAGTTATCCCCTTTTTTCGCAGAGATCGATAATTATTAGCACACTTCCCAACCATTTTTCGGCCAAACATTTCGTGTAAATCTAAGGTGGCTAGAGTCGTCTTAGCTCTATTGTAATCCTTGTCGTCTCTAAACCCTTGAAGTATCTCTAGCAATATTATGTCTCCAATGGCAACGGTTCCATCGAGTAACGCTGAATCAAGTATATTGGTTAGTTTGTTTTCACGACCATTGAAATAATCAATCCAGACGCTAGTATCAACTAGTATCACTTTCCTCCTCTCATTTGGTCTAGATCACCGTCCCATTTAAGCTTGCCTCGTAATTTTCGTATGGCTTGCTGTTTGTTCTGCCTAACAATTAGCTTAAGTCCTAGCTCAACAGCCTCCTTCTTTGTGCTTAATCCGGTAACCTTGAGTGCTTCAGACATCAGCTTATCGTCAATTACTATATTTGTTCTCATGGCGGGCCTCGTGTGTATAATAACAGTTTATGTACACATTGTAGCTTGCGGTAAGTAACATAACAAGAGCATAACTGGTTATTTTTAGGAAACTATGGATGTACTAACACTAATTTCTAAACTGGTAACGTAGATACACAGAGTGCTTTGAAATAATGTTAGTTATTCGATTTACTATTTTTTTTCATAAAATTTAAATAGAAAAATAAATTTGAGTTATTACGTGCAAAGAGTTATTGTGCGGAATTGAAGATTTTCGATATTGGTTAACCCGCGTTCAAATTTGTTTGGTCGCTCACTTGAACACGGGCTTTACCTAAATGATGAATACACTCAGGCGTTGAAATTGCCAGAGAGCTTGAACATTATTATGTCAATACCTAGTTATGTCAATGCGTATTTTGTATTGATATAAATAATCGACAAGTCTCCGCTGTAAAATCAATTCCCGAGTGCATGAATTCACCTACCTCAAAAGGGAGTTTTATGCACAACTCAAATGCAACCAAACAACCGCCATCACTGTTAACCGTTAAATTGTTTGCAGCAAAACATCCTACATTCACTAAATCAATACTTCGAAGCTCGGTATTTTATCGCACTGAAAATGGATTCGATCGGTGCATCGTGCGCATTGATCAAAATTATTGATTAATGAGGCATCAGTATTCGAATGAATTAATAGGAAAAATGAAGAGAATAAACAAGCCGGTAGTAAGTAGCTACCGGCAAACAACATACAACATATAGAAGGAGTCATTATAGTGTCAAAAAATCATACATCAAGTGTTATCTCTCTACCTAGTACTAATCCATCCTCACTATTCGGCCATACAAAACCCACTAACTTACTGAATGACATATTCAGTACAAATTATTTAGGTGGAAATCACACCGTTAAATGCATCTTTCATGATGATGAAAATTCATCATTATCAGTCAACTTCGATACTGGTGATTTTAAATGTCATGCATGTCATGAATATGGAACGGATATGACTGATATCTATATAAAGTATTTAGGCGTGAGTTTTAGCCAAGCCAGAAATGAATTAAAACGTCAAAATATTAAGCTTGCCTATCGAGAGAGTGATATGCCTAACGTGACATTAGAGCAATTAGCCAGCAGTAGAGCCACAAAAGAAAAAACACTCCACGGTAAGAAAAAACTACCTCCTCGAGTCAACCCATCACTTGAGTTGACGGCAGAAACATTTCCCCTTCCATCAGAGGAAGAGATTAAGCGACTATTCCCTAAACAGTTTGATGAAGGATACGAGTTTAAATCGTTGCAAATTTATCACGATCTTAATAACAATCCGATTTACTGTAGACCAAGGCTTGAGCTTCCCACTGGTCGCAAGTATATGCGACCAGTGATGTTTGACGGTAAAAAATTCAGAGTAAAGGAACCCGATTTCAACGGATTAAAACCTCTATATAACCTACATATTTTAAATCAGTCACCCCTTGATCAGATCGTGTATTTGGTGGAAGGTGAAAAATGCGCAGATCTATTTATTGAGCGTAAAAAGTTAGGGATGACATCCGGTGGCTCTACCTCTGCGAAAAAAGCGGACTGGTCAGAATTAAAAGGTCGAACCATTCTCGTGATACCCGACAATGACCATTCGGGCGAGCAATACGCAAGGTATGTGATAGAAGCTGTCACGCCTTATGCTAAAGAAGTCAGGTGGCTAGATATCAGCAAATTGGAGTTAGCCGAAGGACAAGACATTGCTGATTGGTTTGAGAGATCCAAGGACAATACGGTGGAAAAATTAAACCGTATGGAAACCGTTAATATGGATATACCAGCATCAATCAAGCATCACGAAAAATCAGAAAACGATAATCATACGCATTTATTCGGTAAGTTTTATTATTTTAACGAAAGTATTTATGTACCAGTAAAGTCAGCAGATAAATTTGACGAAGTATGTAAGTTCATCGAGATAACAGCATTCACTCGATGCACTGGGTTAGTAGAATATGGTGCGGTTGCTACGTTTAAAGGTGAGTCGAAAACGTTAATAACGCTGAACTTTGAGTTTAAAGATGTACACATAGGCACTACGCTTATTGAAAGGCTTTCCGCGTTAGGGTTGTACATCAATCCGAGTAGAGCATCAGAATTTAAATGTTACCTCGCAAAAGCTTGTGAACTTCAAACGCAGTGCTTACGTCGAGCACTGAGGCCAGGTTGGTTTGGTGACGGACACGAACATTTTGTGTTACCTGACCAGGTCATTGGTTCAGCGAATGATATTATTTTTCAGCCAATGGAACCCTCGTTATTATCAGAAACGATTAAATCTTCGGGATCACTGAAAGAATGGAAGCAAGCGATCGGATCTAAACTAGTCGGTAACCATTACTTGGTTTCGATGCTGGGCCTAGCGATGTCGTCACTACTACTTCGTGCGGCTGCCATAGAGAATAGAGGATTCAATCTATGTGGCAGTTCTGGCAGCGGAAAGACGACGGCTATCCAAGTGGCTGCCACATTATTTGGCGACGGGACGCAACCAGGTCAAGGTGTCAATCACATCTACACACATCAATGGAACAGTACGGCTAATAGCATGGAGATGCTAACAAGCCAGCATAACGATTTGCCTATGATCGTTGATGAGCTGGGCATGCTTGACGATAAAGATTTTGGTAAAACGATATACCGGATGTGTAGTGGCAGCATAAAAGGTCGGCTGGATCAATCGGCAAAACAAAAAGAATCGAGGACTTGGAGAAACCTAATTTTGATGAGTGCTGAAATTCCCATTGCGGACAAGGTGAGTGAAAGTGGCAAACCCCCCAAGGCAGGACAGTTGGTTAGATTCATTGATATCGCTGTTACCAGAGAACAGATGGTAAACAAACGACCGGGTTCACCTGATGATAAATCATTCATTGAGGCACTGAAAATCGCCTGCGGAAAATATTACGGCACGGCTGGCCCCGAATTTATTCGACATTTTACCCAAGATAATACCGTTGATATCGCTACTTTACGCAAGGAGGCAGAAGAGGCATTGGTCAAGGATAACCCAGGGATTTCACCAGAGCATCAACGGGTATTTCGGCATTTTGCGCTGGTGGTGGTGGCCTTAAAATTAGCTCACCAATACGGTGTTCTCGATAATGACCTATCGGAATCCATGTTTGTCGTGGCAAAAGATTACGTAGCGACATCCGGTTCATTAAACGATGGCCATCGTGGCGCTGACTGTTTACGGTCGGCGCTTCAAGCAAATATGAGCCAATTTGATAACTCCACCATGGAATACACCGTACCTGATGGTCGTGAACGAAGGGGGTTTATCATTGGTGAAGGACCTCCAAAATCATTAGACGATGACGATGAATTGATCAGCTTAGCGGGATGTAAAGAGGGTACGGTTATCCGTGGTGATTGGATCGAAAAGCGATGGTTTGTGATGAATAAAGAAGCCATCATAAAGATGCTAGGATCTTACCCATTTCAGGGGACAATGGAGCATTTAAAAGCGTTAGGACTACTCAATATTGAAGATGGAAGACCTGGTGGTTTAACCGCAAAAAGGCGTCGTTGTGGAGGGTTACCACGAGCCAGATATTATGAAATTAGTTTCTGTATTTTTGGAGATTAATATAACCCTACTTTGCACTGGGACCACTGGGACCACTGGGACCACGAAAAAATACACATCCCACGAAAACACATATTTTTGTCATTTATTTTAGAAAAACAGACAAATAATATTATAAAAGTATTTTCACCAGGAAATGGCTAAAAACGTGGTCCCAGTGGTCCCACTACTACTACTACTACTACTATTTTTAAATATATATATATATATATAGTAATAAATGGTTTTTAAATCAATTTTAGCTGGGACCATTGGTGGGACCATTGGTGGGACCAAGGTGTTTTAGCTGGTCCCACCAGTGATTAATTTTTTGATAAATGGTGACAGTAGTGATACCCGTTGTTATAGTGCGGTTAAAACTTGGACCCACTTAAATTCCCCCTGGTCCCACCCTTGGTCCCACCTAAAGAACTCGGTCTATGCGAATAGGGTCAGGTTGAATTCTTCTTACCGTGGAGAATTTCTGTTAATACCCTCGCAGATTTACCTAAAATAAATTTATCACTGTTTTGTGTTTTTTTAGGAGCTAAATCCCGCCGGTGAGCTTTAGTTAAAAAACGAGTCTTTTTTCTTACCGTGGAGGTAGTTGTGGGTATGATTGTCGAAGCTAGGGTATTAAGTAATTTAACCCTTTTAATTCATTTATATCGTACATTTAGCAGCCAATAAATAGAGATTTGTTAATTCATCTGCATGCCTAATTAATGCACTACCGCTGACCAATATTCAATCGAAATCACGCAAGAAAACTTGGAAACGTAGAGTCAATCAAACAGCCTTATATACGCCTTGTCTCTCATCTATATTGCCTTAAGTCAAAAGGTTAATGTTCAAGCGATTTCTGGAATTTTTTGCTGTTAAATCACGCAAATTAATAATTTAGTAAAGAAGCATAATTGGATGCGAAATGTACGTTATATTAGTAATAAATTACGGATAGCTACTTAGGGTCAAATCCTACAAAGGTACCTAATGTTCCGTGTGATAATTGATAAGTTCTTATTCGATAAGAGTTATTCAGGATTCTCCGCCCCCATTTTTTTCTGTTTATCAAGCCACTAATTTGGGGGGCGGATATTGGAGGAATCTTTGAGCATCTCTTTCTTGCAGAAACACATTACCTTTCAACTTGGAAATGAAAGTGGTTTGTGCAACAGAAAACCCTTTAGAAAACTAACAAATCCAACACTCTTACACAAACGAACGTTTGTTAAAGGATTGAAATCATAATCTCGTAATTTGTCGCCCGACATCGATTGCCAATCGAGTAATCATCTTACCCACGCTGACGGAACATTAGGTACCTTTGTAGGATTTGACCCTACTTAGACTAATACCAACTTAGACTAATACCAATTATGAGGCTAAATTGGGTATGCATACCCTTTTTTGCCATATTAAATTATTTATAAAGTGGTTTTTACTTGGAGATGGCTGACATTTCGACTCAATCGAACAATTGCAAAGAAATTATACTTTGCTGGAGGAGAATTACAGAGGAGGGGTGTGTTAAAACATCGTCGTATAGGGCTGTAGAAACGATTTAAGTTATTTAGGTATTTTTTTACTCGTGTTGACCTGTGTAACGACTGTAAAGCCTCTTTTACACGGTTTGATTACTTTGCCAAACATTAAAGAATGTTAATGTGATGAAGTACTAGTTTTGAATCATCAAAAAACCATATTTATAGCTTGAGCAATCAATAACAATTGCAGCCTATTATCACATTATCAGCTACAGTCTATTTCACTGTTAGCACTAATCTACGTTCCATTCAGATGGCGAATGTTAAAAAGGAAATTAACAATGAAAATTATTTCAGTATTCAATAATAAAGGAGGAGTTGGGAAAACTACTCTAACCTATCATGTTGCAAATGCTTTGTCTGAAATTGGGAAAAAAATTCTAATTATAGATGCAGACCCACAGTGTAATTTGACTATATATTCATTAGATCAAGAATATATTCACAATTTGTGGGCTGTAGAAGATGATTTCATTGATGAGGGCTTCGAGTCTTCAAAAAGTAAGCACTCGAAAGAATCTTATAACAAAATAATATCTAATCCGCGTAGTTTGCATTTCTTATTGAAGCCAACAGAAGAAGGTACAGGTGAACATGAGCAACTACCTCCACCAGCAAATTTGAGTGAAAACCTCGATATTATACCTGGAAGGTTAACCTTGCATCTCTATGAAGAGAAAGTTGCAAGTCGATGGACTGATATATATCGCGGGGAACCCTTAGCCATTCGTACGATAACACGAATTAGAACACTTGCTGAAAAATATGCTGCAACTTACGATTATGATTTTGTCATAATTGATACTTCTCCGAGCCTAGGCTCACTTAATAAAGTAATTATTTCTACTGTAGATGGCTTTTTTGTTCCGGCTGCTCCTGATCTATTTAGTCTCTATGGAATAAAAAATATCGGTAAAGCGCTATCCTCATGGAAAGAAGAGTTCAACATAGTATATAAGCTTATTTCAAATGAAAAACGACATGTCTTTCCTAAGGAATTTGTTACATTTTTAGGGTATACAATATATAACGCAAAAAAATATTCAGGCTCCCATCATAAGTGGGATTTAGCGCACGCACACCTTAATTATGCAAACAAAATACCGCAAACAATTAAGGATAATATTGAAGAAAACATGCGAGAACATCTTTCTGATGAACTTATGGCGTTACCTATAGGTGAAACGTCTGTGATGCATTCACATAATACTTTCCCTTCAATGGCTCAACATTATAATCGTCCAATGTGGAAAGTTCCGGATTTGCCTAATTTGAACAAGGAACATATTAAAACACTTGGTGGTTCAAGAACTAAATACCTTCAAACACGAGAGAATTACATTTTGTTTTGTAAAGACCTACTAACTCGCATTGATTTATTGGAGCAATAAAATGGATAAGGAAAAAATCGATTTAATTGTTCAAAGCTATATAGATGAAAAACATTATTTTGAAAGGTTTATGAATGCGGTTGTTGATACTTTTAAACTAGAACCAGAGTTAAATAAATATGGTAATCCGATAATATATACGATTAAGAACAGACTAAAAAACACAGATCATTTGAGAGCAAAAATTGAACGAAAATGGAATGACGATGAACCACTAACTCCAGAAAATCTATTTGAAAAAGTAACAGATTTGGCTGGAGTTAGAATATTACACCTCTATCAAGACCAATTTCCATACTTACATAATCTAATAAAAAAACAAATGGATAATGGTGATTGGTTTTTTCGAGAAAAACCTATAGCTTATTCATGGGATCCAGAGTCGAGTGATTATTTCAAAGGATTTGGACTAGAATCAAAAGTCAAGGAATCGTATTACACAAGTATTCATTACGTTGTAAAGCCTAAAGAAGATTCAAATATTTGTTGTGAAATACAAGTTCGTACTTTGTTTGAAGAAATATGGGGGGAGATAGACCACACAATAAATTATCCTTTACCCACAGAAAATAAATCGTGTAAAGAGCAGCTAAGAGTTTTATCAAAACTAGTTTCAACAGGAACTAGGTTAGCGGATTCCATTTTCAGGTCTCATAATGGCTAGCCGTGCTAAAAATGCCGCTTATCGGCGACGTTATACTTCAATATTGACACCCGTTACCTCATAGGTTACATTTAAGCTATGATTAGAGAATTCAAACATAAAGGACTCGAAAAGTTTTTTTTACGTGGCTTAAAATCTGGAATTCAAGCTAAGCATGCAGGACGAATTAGGTTGATTATCGGTCGATTACATGCAGCTACTACTCCAAAAGACATGGATTTACCCGGTCTAGTTCTGCATGAATTGCTAGGAAGTCGCAAAGGGACTTGGTCAGTAAAAGTAAGTGGAAACTGGAGGATCACCTTTGAATTTCGAGGTGAAGATGCCTATGCAGTTGATTATGAAGATTATCATTGAGAGATACCATTTATGTTAATGCACAACCCACCTCATCCTGGCGAAATCGTAAAAGAGCTATGCATCAAGCCTTTAGGATTAACCATTACTGAAGCAGCAAAAGCTCTAGGAATTAGCCGCAAAACATTTTCCAATATTTTGAACGGGCATGCCGGTATAAGTCCTGAAATGGCCGTTCGCTTATCTATTGCATTTAATACCACATCGGAAAGTTGGCTTAATCAACAACTACAATATGATCTTTGGTTTGCCGAGAAAGAGAGAAAAAAACTGAAAGTGAAAAAGTTAGTAGCATAGAAAAGTATAACCAGTATTTCCACACCGGCAATTTACAGCTAGGTTTTTTTCATGCACTCGCTTCGCTCAAACAGTAGCATGAAAAAAACCTAGCTGTAAATTGCCGGTGAAATAAACGTTATGCCAAGAGAATCTGATTTCATGCCTAAAACGATGACCTTTAAGTCACCAAAAGAGCTGAGTAAGTGGCTGCAAGCGAACCATGCCACCGAAAGCGAACTTTTGATCAAGATGTT
>CAYUAI010000124.1:0-9616 GCA_964442745.1 uncultured Chromatiales bacterium | reverse complement strand
GGCGTTTTGTTTTAGGACCGGGTGGTGGCTCAGCGATTGAAGCTGAATTCAGAGGCGCAGACCCCAAAGTCTTACGCCAACTGGCGAATCAGGCCACTGACATTATGCGTGCCGAACGTACTTTGTCCGTCAAAAATGACTGGCGTGATCCGGTGAGTGTTATCGAGCCAATTTACTCGGAAATCAAAGGCCGCCGTGCGGGTGTTTCCAGGCAAGATTTGGCGGATGCCTTAACTAAGCATTTCTCAGGAAAACAGGTAGGCGTGTATCGAGAAGGTGAAGACCTTATTCCCATCATTGCTCGTAGCCCGGAAACGGCCAATGCTTCAATAGATGACATTAAAAGCCTTCAGGTTTTGAGTTCAGCGACTGGAAAAATGGTACCGATTGCTCAGGTGACAGATGGCTTTAGAACGGTTTGGCGTGATGGACAGATACGCAGTGAAAACCGAACGCTGGTTATTAAGGCGCAAAGTGATCCTTATCCCGACGAATTGGCGGGTACGTTGTTGAATCGACTGCGTGCTGATATCACTGCGATCGAATTACCTGATGGTTACACCTTTGCATGGGGTGGTCAGGAGAAAGATTCTGCTGAATCCAACGAAGATTTGATGTCGACGATTCCAATGGGACTTTTGGCGATGATATTAGTCGTGGTTATTTTATTTGGCAAAATTAAGCAGCCACTGGTGATTTGGTTAGTTGTTCCCGGCCTGTTTATTGGCGTGGTGTTTGGCTTGGTTGTGACAGGTGTTCCGCTGGAATTTATGGGCATACTCGGCATTCTTTCACTGTCAGGGTTGCTGATTAAAAATGCGATTGTTCTTGTCGATCAAATGGATTTTGAAATTGAAAGTGGTACCGCGCGATTTGATGCCGTCGTTGATGCGGCCACCAGCAGAGTGCGGCCTGTCATGATGGGGACTTTAACAACAGTACTCGGCGTGGTCCCCCTGTTTTTTGATGCCTTCTTTCAATCGATGGCGGTTGTCATCGTCTTTGGCCTCAGCTTTGCCACCTTATTAACCCTCATCCTTGTACCAGTGTTATATGCCGTATTTATGGGTGTGGACGCTAAGGAGAGTCACTTACATCTGGATACTAAGGAGAACCTCTCATGAGAACAGCCAATAAACATATCGCTCTACCGATAGCCGCTTTGACGATTGCTGTACTCACCACCTCTTGCGCGATGTTCACGCCCAAAGAAGTGCAGCAGCAAGCCATTGATACCGCAACCCATGCGCCGGAGTCATGGGCGACAGAAGTTGCCAAAAATGCGCTAACGGCTGAGGATGCACCGGCAAAATGGCTGGCGAGCTTTAATGACCCGATCATGGTCAAATTAATAAAAGAGGCCAAAACCAATAATCTGGATCTGCAAGTTGCCGCAGGCAACATGGATAAAGCGTGGTTATTGGCCAAACAATCCGGCGCAGCACTGAAGCCCACGGTTGATCTCTCATTGGGTGGAGGCCGGTCGGGGATTGTCGATGGTGGCGCTGCCAGCAACAACGTTAATGTTGGCCTGCAAGCCAGTTGGGAGCTGGATGTCTGGGGGCGGTTACGTGCCGGCGTGAGTGCCGCTGAGGCCAGCGCACAAGCGGCAGAAGCCGACTACATTTTTGCACAACATTCACTGAGTGCGAATATTGCAAAAACGTATTTTAAAGTCATTGAAGCCAAACAGCAGGCCGAGATCACCCGTCAGAATCTGTCGACGCTTAAAGAGACGCTGCGCATTACTCAGGTGAGATACGATAATGGTATGACATCCGCACAGGGTGTTGCATTGAACCGTGCAAATTTGGCAACCGCAAAAGAGCAGCTGATTACGATTGAAGGCTCACAGCGTGATGCCACTCGGGCGCTGGAGGTGTTGTTGGGGCGTTACCCGAATGCCGCATTAGAGATTCCCAATGAGCTGCCCGCATTGCCTTCACCCCCACCGGCCGGTGTCCCTTCAGAAATACTGGAACGCCGCCCCGATATTGTCTCTGCCGAGCGAAAAATAGCCGCCGCATTCAACGCCACCGATCAGGCCAAAGCGGCACGCCTGCCACAATTTTCATTAACCACCAGCCTTAATGGTACCTCAGACTCTTTATCTGATGTGCTGAATCCAGCCAATATCGCCTGGCAACTCGGTGCAAATTTAATCGCTCCTCTGTTTGATGGGGGTAAGCGAAAAATAGATGTTGAGATCGCGACGGTAGAACAGAAACAGGTCATATCAAACTATGCACAAAAAGCATTGACTGCTTTTTCAGAGGTGGAAAACAATCTGGATCAAGGGCGTGTTCTGGCCCGTCGTGAGGCCGCATTAAGTGAAGTACTGGAACAGAGCAATAAAGCCTACCGTATCGCCGATTTAAGATATAAAGAGGGAGAGATCGGTCTGCTGGATACGCTGCAAATTCAGCAACAGGCCATCGCTGCCGAGAGTAACCTGCTCTCAATTAAACGTACCCAACTGGAACAGCGTATTAACCTATACTTGGCCTTGGGCGGTAGCTGGTAGACGTTATGACAGATATCATCTCCAACGCCCTCAACAATCAGCCGGTGCTGTTGCTTTTTATTCTGATTGCACTGGGATACCTGATTGGTAAACCCAAAATATTGGGTTTCTCTTTTGGTCCTATAGCAGGCGTGCTGTTTGCCGGATTGGTATTTGGACACTTTGGCTTTCGCCTGTCGGCAGACACTCAGGCACTGGGATTTGCACTCTTTATCTTTGCAGTGGGCTATCAGGCCGGACCCCGTTTCTTTGATGTATTGAGAGCAGATGGCCTCAAGTATTTCCTGCTGGCATTGGTCATTGCCGTATGCGGTTTTACCGTTGCCAGCCTGGCAACCTATCTTCTTGAGTTTGAACCCGGTACTGCGGCGGGGTTACTCGCCGGAGGTCTTACCAGCTCACCCACATTGGCAGCCGCGCAAGAGGCGATTCGCACCGGTCAGATTCTCCCTCCTGAGGGGTGGACGGCCGACCAGGTGATCAGCAACATCTCAACCGGTTATGCGATTACCTACATCTTTGGTTTAGCCGGGTTGATCGCCATGATTAAAATCGCGCCCGCACTGCTCAAACTCGATCTGGTGAAGATGGCTCATGAAATTGATACGCAAGGGACTTCGTCCGATAAAACCACTGATGATTTAACACTGCCCGTCACCAGCCACATCTGCACACGCACCTATCGCATTACCAGTGAGGCAGCGACCTGGGCACCGGTTGCCGAGGTCCTCGGCAAGCTCTGGGATGGTGTCACAATGGGGGAAATCTGGCGTGATGGCAAACAGCTTCCTCCAGTGGTTGATGACTGGAGTATCACCCTCGCACTTAACGATGAACTGGTGCTGGTGGGGCCGGCAGAGTTTTTTACTCAGCAGGGTGTGCAGCAGCTCGGTGAAGAGATACCCACTACCAGTGATCTGATGCACATCGAAAGCGCCCGTGTGGTGGTAAATAAATCCACCGTCATCGGGCGTGAGTTGGGAGAATTTGAAATTGCTGGACGCCACAAGTTATTGCTCTTGCATATTCATCGCTCCGGGGTTGAGCTGCCACGAACCAGAGGGCATGTGCTGCATCGCAACGATATTCTCTCTGTCACCGGCCCCGCTGAAGGAATTGATGCCTTTGGGGTACAGGTTGGGGAGATTGAGCGTGATATGGTCGAAACAGATCTTGTCACCTTCTCACTTGGCATCGCGGTGGGTATTGCGGTTGGCATGTTATCGATCAACCTGTTTGGCATGTCTATTGGGCTTGGCTCGGCAGGCGGTATGGTTGCGGCCGGTATTGCGGTCGGCTATATGAGAAGTGTCAGCCCCACCTTTGGCCGCTTGCCAGAACCCGCCCTCTGGCTGCTTATGGAATTTGGTCTGCTCCTCTTTATGGCCGGAGTCGGATTACGAGCAGGGGGAGATATCGTCGAAACATTTATGGCAACAGGGCCAGAGCTTGTACTGGCGGGGGCGCTGGTGACACTCATCCCTGTCGTAGTGGGTTATCTGTTTGGATCACGCATTCTAAAGCTAAACCCGGTACTGCTTCTCGGCGGTATTACCGGGTCAATGACCAGTGGCGCCTCGCTCAGCATTGCCACAAAGGCCGCTCAAAGTCAGGCTCCCGCACTGGGTTATGCCGGTGCTTACGCATTTGCCAATATCCTGTTGACGATCGCAGGCAGCCTTATCTTGCTTCTGTAGAGAGGGAATGAAAAATGGAATTTACCTTCTACTTTATCCGACTGTTTGGTTGGTTCATTTTTTTAGTTTCACCCCTATTAATTTTTTTAAGCTTTGTTATTACTTTATTGGGGCAAATCGTTTGTTATGTTGAAAAATGGAACAAATTTGATGCACTCTATTGGTCATTCATCACCGCAACGACCGTCGGTTATGGAGACATTCGTCCTTTAAAAAAAACCTCAAAAATCCTCTCTGTGCTCATTGCACTGGTTGGATTGATGTTCACCGGAATCATTGTAGCCGTGACACTTAATACCGCCTCCATTGCTTTTGAAAAGCATATTGACGAAAGCGTTCTGGAGAGGATGAAGGAAGAATTTAAATAAATAACGGCTAATAAAATCAGTCAACTGATTCCTTAGCCCTATAAAAGTTACGATTGATAAAAGGAGAATAAAGATGAAATTCAAATACAAACTAACAATAGCGATTACCGGGTGTCTTCTATTAAGCGCACATTCAGCGATTGCTTACACTGTTATAAAATTGTAGAGTCCGGAATATAATGCACTGGCTAAAAATCAGTCTGATATCAATTACAGGCATATTTTTGCTTGCTGTTATAGCGATTGTCGGCTACATTCTCATTCTGGATCAAAATGACTACAAACGACTCATTATCCAAAATGTAAGCAAATTTACCGATACCACGCTCACTATAAATGGTCTGGTCGACATTGATATTTCGTCATCGCCGACCCTGACTATTTCTCAATTTAAATTAAAAGATAATACGGATCGATTTTTTTTCAATGTACAAACGCTTAAGTTACAGATCGATCTTAAAGCATTATTATCTAAATCATTCATCGTCGAAAATCTGGTAATTGAAGATGCCACAATAATTATCAGCAATACCGCTACATCTGGCAATACACCTCCGACTGAATCAACTTCATATTTCTACCCGATTTTAAAAAAATCTGAATTGAAAAATATTAAAATACAATACCGGAACCCCGGCACGACTGATGAAATAAATGCATTTTTGAAAATCATTACCGTCAAAGCTCCTGCTGTCGATATGCCGATACGCATCGAAGGAAAAGCGCTAATCGAAAATAATCAGATTGAGATATCGGGTGAATTTGGCGCGATACAGAATACTGTTTTGGCTGGACAAGCTTATCCATTATCATTAAAGATTGCCCATGGTCGAGATACTGTGTCCATCAACGGCAAGATTAACAACATCTTGAATGGACAGGGGGTAAAAATTCAGATAGATGTAGTATCACCTGATACAAGTATACTTTCGAAATACTGGGCTTTACTCCCGCAGTTGCAAGGACAATTGGAGGCACATACACTGCTAGAGGGTGATTTCCCAACGCTTAGTGTCAACAATATTGATGTCAGGGCATCTTATAAGGATACCATTTCATTACAGGCAACGGGTTTGGTGACTGATATATTAAATCAACAAAATCTGAATATTGATTTTTCCGGTTTTATTAATGACGAGAAATTATTAACTAAATACCTGCCCGAAGGTATTCCACGCATTAGCCGGTTAAAAACCTCGGCAAAAATATCCAGTACCGACGACATTTATTATGTTGATAAGCTTTCATTACAGGGATCAAACAATCAGGGTTTTGATTTTGATGTACAGGGGAGCACCGGGCTTCATTTTAATAAGCTTCAACACCCCTTTCCCCAGTTAAACTTAACAGTCGATTTCGAATCAAAAACCACTAGAGAATTGAAATATTTTGTTTTTAATGATGTACCGGAATTAGGGACCGTAAAAGGCAAGATCCATTTGTTGTCACTCCCGAAAAAAAATCCAGGTATTGATGAGTTAACGATCCAGATTGACAGTCCAAAACTCAGTCTGGGTATTAAAGGTAAAATCGAAGATATGCCGCTGGGCGCTGACATGCCTATTAGCGGCATAAACCTTGAAATTGAGCTGCAATCACAAACAACGACTCCCCTTGCATCTATTCTGGACTATCCTTTACCCGAAGTTAGAGCTATCGAGATGAAAGGTCAATTTAAAGGATCGATATTAGATTCGACCTTTAAATTGCACGATCTTGATTTAAAAACGAAGGAGGGTATTTTTCTTAACGCAAAAGGCAAACTAAGGTTCGGTGATTTGTCAAAGGCCTCGCCCATCAAATCTACGACAATACAACTGGCAGCCTCTTCCCCTGGCACCGCTGTCATTGGCTCCCTGTTAAAAACCAGCTTACCTGAATTAGGGCCTGTTAACGGTACCGCACAACTATTCGGTAGTGGTAACAAATTTTCGCTCAAAAATATAGACGTGACGGTCGGTCAAAATGACAAGCTACTCATATCAGCAACCGGTGATATTCGAACTATCTTATTCACTCCGTTAACGTCGGCTCAGGATATTGATATATTATTAACGGCTAAAACCCATTCAATCAAAATGTTGGAACCCGTCATTGGCAATCCGCTACCGGACCTGGGACAATTTGACTTAAGTATCTTATTACAAGGCAGCAGTAACAAACTGGACCTTACCGATATTAAACTTGAGCTGGGCTCTGATGAAGTTCTCTCATATCAAGCGACTGGAGAAATAAAAGAACTGAATCTGAACACCTCGTTTGAGTTAAATACGAAATTATCTATCCCAAAATTATCAGTATTGGGAGAAAAATTAGGACAAGAATTACCGGATGTAGGCCCATTGGCTGCCAAAGGTAAACTAAGTGGTAATAAAAAATCAGGTACATTTACTGGAATCGCTAAACTCGCTAATACAAAAATTCACAGTGATCTAACTTTTTCCAACACTGGAGAACGACCCAGTATAAAAGGGACTATTTCTAGTCCTGTCATTCATCTGGCAGATCTTGGCTTAAAAACGATAAAAGAAAACAACAATAACATTGAAGCAGAGAAGAAATTAACAAAAGAAAAAAAGACTGAAAAACCCAAAAGCCCCTTGTTTAGTCGCGACCCTTTTAATCTAGAGAAAATGAAAAATATCGACCTGGCAATTGAACTTGATATCGATAAAATAAAGGGCACTCAATTCTCTATTGACGATGTAATAATCAAGGGGGCTTTAAACAACGGCCATTTAATAATTGGTCCGGCCTCAATAAAATTCGAAAAAGGTTCACTTACATTTGAAACAGAAATAACAACTCACAATGAGCCAACAATATCAGCAAAAATTGTGGTAGCTAACATGGACTTTTCCTCAATCGTAAAAGAAATCACGGAAAAAATACCTTTTGAAGGAACAGCAAATTTTCACATTGATTTTGACAGCCACGGTATTTCATATCACGAGTTAGCCAAAAATTTGAATGGTGAAACAAGTTTAATTATTGAGAATGCCGAAATATTACAAAGACATCTGGACTTATTGGTTGTAGATCTAATTGGCTGGGCATTAACGAGTACTATAAAATCCAATGATCGTACAAAGATAGACTGTACCATTGTTCATTTTAATATCGAAAATGGAAAAATACAAAGTGAAACCTTGTTTGCAACGGGTCCTTCCCTCAGCTTGAAGGGTGAAGCAACCCTGGATTTGGGCCTGGAAACGATAGATATGACATTACTGCCTGAAAACAAACAAAAACTCTGGTCAAAAACCACACCCATAATGATTCGCGGTCCTATTCTCAATCCCGCCATTTCGAGCTCGCCTTATGCATCTGTTGCAATAGAATCGGCCGGCTATGTTCTGATACCTTATTTCTATGTACCGCTGCGAATATTTGAATATACGAAGGCTCTGACAGTAAATGACAACAGTGAGCAGCAAGAGCGCCCTTGCCTGAGTGTCACATTACCTTCTGGCCAGAAAGAATGAGCCTAGCTCGCCGAATAAAGCTTGAGCTTGAAATCGATTTAAATAGGGTCGTTATTGGACATGGAAGAAACCATATTGTCGGATTGTGATTATGAAAAAAATATCCTGTAGCAAACTAATTATTTTAATTATCGTACTGTCCGTCACCGGATGTGCATCTATACCACAACAAGTAACCCTGGTAAATAGAGACCCCGAACTGACGACTTCTATCACATTAGGTGAATGTGTACCTGATAAATTTTACCAATCCGATATCGGTCCGGTATCATCTTGGCAGATTTTAGATGCCAAAAATATTTCCCTACTTAACTGGAATATTCATAAAGAAAAGAATGAAAACTGGTCAACTGATTTTCTAAAGCACACGACTGACCAGGATATAATATCGTGTTACAGGAAGCATTGCTCAATCCGCAGATAAGAGAAAAAAACTCTACTGGAATCTTAATGTCGCATTTTCTCTTAATGATATCAAAGCTGGTGTCATGACCGCTTCGGAAATCAAAGCAACTTACGAATGCGGACTGCGGACGACTGAGCCCCTGATACGGGTGCCAAAAACAATATTGATCAGTCGTTTTCAGTTATCTGACTCAACAGAACATTTATTAGTCGCGAATATTCATGGAATAAATTTCACCCTAGGTACCAAAGTTTATACGCAACAAATCCAAGCAATGACAAATGCCTTATCAAAACACACTGGCCCAATTATTGTTGCCGGCGATTTTAATAACTGGAGTAGTAAAAGAGCCGAAATTGTGAATAATATGGTGAAAACATTGGGCTTGAATGCAATATCATATAAAAACCACAATAAAATAAAAATATTTGACTATGAAGTTGACCATGTTTTTTATCGTCAACTCGAAATAATAGCACAGGAGACTATCGGAGTATCATCATCTGACCATAACCCAATCAAGGTGACATTCAAAGCTGTTGATAATAATGCACTGGCCGGGAGCGAGGAATGACTCGGTTTTACACCTACACCTTGATTGTTTTCATTATATTATCCAGCATCAGCCTGTCTAGCTCAGCGGACACAGAAGGTGAAATTCAGAATTTGTTGAGGATTCAAACTGTATATTCATTCGAAATAATGATGAACATCCTGCTATAAAAGCTAAATCTCACATAGAGAAAAAATACAATTACACAAAATCCAGAATTTCATCGGCAGAAGATTTCATAAAATATGCAGCGACTAAAAGCAGTATGTCAGGTAAATTTTACCGGGCACGTTGCAATGGTAAAGAACAGACCAGCTCACAATGGTTACTTGATGAACTAGCCACTTACCGAAATCATCAGTGAACTTGATATACTGGGGTATACTAAGCATCTTTGCGCAAGCTAAAGTCATCACTCGGCCAATGAATACGTGAGAGGCATATCGCGCCAAGCGTCAAAATCGGCAATTTTAGTATCACCAAACTTAAGTGCGATCTAGAGGTAACTATTTTTTGATAATTCACTCGACTATGCGACGAACTTTAGCTTACATTGCTGTTCTCATGCTCGTCAGCGGTTGCG
>CAYUAI010000123.1:0-10026 GCA_964442745.1 uncultured Chromatiales bacterium | reverse complement strand
AATGGTCAAGTTATCCTCACGGGTGAGGTGGCTAATTGGGGGGAAGTGCAGCAGGCGGGATTGTTGACGAGCGAAGTTCTCGGTGTTCAAAAAATAACGAATAATCTTGTTACCGTTTGGCGATCCGAGCGTAGTGATCAGACGATAAAAAATGACGCTATTGCCGCATTACAACGTGATGTGTATCTGAGTGGCCTGCCTATCTCGGTCGGTATCAATGGCGGAATTATTACGCTGATAGGATCGGTCGGTAGTGCCTTCGAAAGTGATCGTGCCATGCAAAAGGTACGCTGGATTTCGAATGTTAAGGGTGTCGTTAGTGATCTAAAAATAGAAGGATGGGAGAATTGTGGTGCTCGCAAGAAAACAGTTTGGCCTTCAGATGACGCATTGAAACGTGCTGTCAAGGACGAGCTAGCGGCGGATTCACGCGTGACGTCTGCCGACATCAGTATTCGCTCCTACCTTGGGGCGATTACGCTGGATGGTACAGTTAACAGTTACTATCAAATGCAAATTGCCGAGCAGGATGCGAATGATGTGGTCGGAGTGGCCTACGTAACGAACAATTTGTTGGTGACGTCCGAGACCCGTTCCGATTGGCAGATTCAGGATGACATTATATTCAATTTTGAGGTGGATTATACACTGGAGGATTTTGATCTCAAGAACAAGGTTAAGGATGGTGTGGTTACCCTTACTGGCGAAGTTCATTACTGGTTTGAGAAATATCATGCTGCAGATGTAGCGGCAGGGGTGCTTGGGGTTAAGTGGGTAATCAATCGGATCGCTGTCCATCAGGCCGGCCTAAAAAACGCTAAAATTTTGACTAAGGATATTACTAATGGCCTCAAGTGGAACTGGACCACTTGGCCTGTACGCAATGACATTAAGGTTAGTGTAACCAATGGTATTGCTAGCCTAGCAGGAGATGTCCATACTTGGTCCGAGCGTCGGGAGGCTGATCGTGTGGCGCTTCGCACCGATGGCGTTTGGGCGGTGGACAACCAATTGACGGTGAATGGTTATAATTATCAATGGAATGAATGGTTCGATAGGAATATTCCAGAGCAGTACGATCCTTACTACTATCCCGATTATATTCCGTACTACGATGATTATCCATTTTGGTGGGGCAGCAACTAATTGATGTTTTGGTGGGAGCGGGCTTAGAAGCCTGATCCCACAGGTTATTGTCCAAATTAGCTCATTCGTTGTAAATGGTCGAATAAGCCTGGCTATTACCGTTACTTGTCGTTTTGCTTCGCCAGGACAAAAATAGGCCTCGCACTCAACACCTAAATTTAAAACGGTTTGGGTATATACTGACCTTAATTGTTATTCCTTAGCGTATTTTTTCTGTTTATTTATCGATATCTCTATGTAGGATAGCCGAATGAAAAATTTATCGTGTCCGTTGGCGTTTATCGGTAACTTAAGTAGCAGACAGCGTTGAATCAATCGCTCATAATTTATCTGTGTCGGACATCCGGTTAGCTGGTGTCGATGCTTAAGGAAAGGCTACGGAACAGTAGGTGCTTTAGGCAACTCAGGACGACTAAAGGGATTTAGGAGATAGAATAATGGTAAGTTTAAACTGATTTCAGGAAAAATCATTAAAAAATACCGCTACCTCTTTTTTTCTTTATGTGGCGTGGATTCGCTACGCTTAATTCACGCTACTCATCTATTGTTCTCTGAAATCAATTTAAACTTACGAATAATGCATGGAGCAATTATCGAGACAAAGCCGCCGACTGCATGGAGGCAGGAGGTAGAGCGACTCAGGAGACAAAGCCGAGATGCAAAACGGGTAAGTAATTGCATCGCCCATTTCTTAGTCATTCCCTAACGGGGATAGTGTGTGGAATGTTTGGGTTGAATCAAACCGAAGGGGATTAAAAACCATGATTAATATTGTACATATCCATCCTATGCTGGTACATTTTCCCATCGTGTTGTTTATTACGGCGATGATGATTGACGGATATATTTTGCTGCGTCAAGGTGATCTCGGTGAGCGGGGCTGTCTGGTTATGACGGGTTTCTGTGCATTAGTCATGGGTATCGTGTTTGCACTGGTGGCCGCAATTTTCGGGGATATTGCCCTGGATGCAGCGGTCAATGCAGGATTTGCTAAAGCGCCGCTAGAGGCGCATGAAACACTGGCATTTGTGACGATGGCGATTTTCGGTGTACTTACTTTACTGCAAGGCATTTCCCTGTGGCACAAGCATGCGTTGAAAAATAGGAATGCCTGGATTTTTGTGGGAGCGGGATTACTCGGGCTGGTGATGTTGTTGTCAACGGCTTACCTTGGTGGCAATCTCGTGTATGAGTTTGGTGTCAATGTGACCGGAGTGACACCTCATTAAATCCTAACGTTTCAAAAAAATGGGTTAAAAACCATTACATGGCTTTATTTACTGCATCTAAAGACGAATACTCGCTTTTTCTAAAACTCACAATGAATGACATTGCTTAGTTAGATGGACTCGGGGCGACTAACGTTGATGCCTAGGTTGCGGGGTAGATTTTTTATTGAGCAATGAATCGGGAGGGTTGTTGCTGCTCAATATTTTTTTTGGTGGGTTGATAATGCTAAAAAGGTGATAATTTGGATTGGTTGGGTTGAATAGCGACCATGTCCATTCGCTTTTATTGACTGATTGATATATTTTCTCATAAAAATCTCTCGAAAATTTCTCTTGCCTTCAAAACACAGGTAAAATCCAACTACAATAACTAGTAAAGTATGTTTGTAAGTTGATCTTGTTGACCCCAGCTTGTTTCGCATGAGTTGTGTTCGTACGCTATGAGTTCGATGGTTTATGAAAAGCAAGGAATAATTGCGGAAGGAGTTTGCTAGGCAAAAAATTGGGCGAAGATTCCATTTTTCTCAATGACAAAAATAACCTTATTCTGAGAAGTTGATCAAATTATTATGAATACAGTAAAATCTTTCGTTCTTTTGAGGTGTCTTTCGTTCCACACACTGGTCGTGAAAGCCATTTGGTGGCGTTGCTTTGTGGCCGGTGATCTTCATGTTTATCATCAGAAAGATAGATATACTCAATCATTTCGTGACGACTGTGTCGTTAGCACATGGAAGTTAACGAACTTATCCATCCTGTACTTCGGCTTAGATCTTTCTTTATTGGCCGGGAGCTTAGGTAGGGGGCGTGAGAGGTGCGTAGAAGCTTTGAGCGTTTTTCAATCAAAAAATACTCAGTTTGTCGCTCGTAGGCTTGGGGGTTTTCTTGGCATGCTGCGCTTGCGATGCTCTACTTCCTGCATCCATGTGGTCGTCAGTTAGCGCGTCCAAATAGAAACCCAATCTGGGCGAAATTTGAGCCGTGCGTTTAATTTTCACTCCCAAGTGTAACACATAGATTTTAAAGTCAGGATGCTTATGTGTACTTGCTCTCGCTGGTGGTGTTATTTTACGACACCCATAATCGGCATGATTGATTTAAAACAATATCAGCAAGCTAAGTTACTTACCGACATTGGGCAACCTAGCGTTTGAACATCGCGATGAGAATTGATTTCACCGGGGTTTTTCTGAAGGAGGCCATACTTGTTGTATGGCCGACTGAGAAAAATTTCTGTGGAATCAAGGATCAAGTGAGATTAAATGATAGGCGGCTCAATGTTGATACTTACTGCAATTTTGGGTATTTTAATTTCGCTTGGCTTGTTTTCTGCTTACTTGCAGATTTTCTGTTCTCTCCTTAATGCAGTACCCCCTTCTTATATTTTTTTTGTCGAGTTTTTTGCTAACGAGGCGGATCGTTGTTTTTGTTGCGATGTTAGCCGAGTCTATTGCCGTAAAATCAAATAGTCGTATTTATATGTTCAATATTTGTGGGTGGATTGTTTCTATTAGGGATGTGATATCGAGATAATTTGGATAAAAAATAGGTTGAATATGTTAGCGGATAATCAACAATGTTTTGCGCAAGTTGGTAGTTGGGCGTGGAATCTTGCCACGAATAAAATAACTTGGTCAGATCAATTATACCAAATTTATGGCTTGACTCCACAGGCGATTGAAATCGATGTGTGGGATATTATTGAAAAATATACACATCCAGCGGATTTGAAATACTTGCACCAAGCCGTCAACGAGGCGGTTTCTCACCATAAACCGATACGAATAGAATATCGAATTATTCGATCGAATGGAGAGGAGCGAATTCTTTGGAGCGAAGGGGATTTTTTACCAAGTGATGACAAAAAATTAGTTAACTATATTGGTGTTATTCGAGATATCACCGAACAAAAGCAAATGGAATATACCTTGCGCCAATCTGAAGAAAAGTGGCGTGCGATGATAGAAAACTCTGCCGATAGTATCATGATAGTCAACAAGGAGGGGACAATTTTATATATTAACCACACCTTGCCTGACCATACTAATGCGATGCTGATCGGGTTAACCTTGTATAGTTTTTTGCCGGAAAAATTACATGCGAGATTAAAGAAATGCTTTGATTTGGTCATTGCAACGGGACAATCAAGTATATTTGAAGTTGACTATCCGGATCCGGAAGGAAATTATCGCCATTATGAATCTTCGGTCAGCATTTTACGGGATAAGGGAGTAGCTGATACCTTTGTGGTCAGTGCCAGAGATGTGACTGAACGAAAGTTGATAGAAGACAAAATACGTGAATCAGAAAAAGAGTTAAGAGGTATTTTAGGAAGTATGCGAGATACTTATTTTCGCACTAATCGAGAGGGTTTGTTGACGCGAGTTTCTGCTTCTGTGCAGCAGCTGATAGGGTATAAACCAGAACAAGTATTGGGGGTTAACGCGGCCGATTTTTATGTGAATTCTGAGGATAATGATGCCTTTGAAAATATACTGAAAGCGCAAAATGGCACGGTCCTTAATTATGAGCTACCGCTCAAACATAAAAATGGTCATCATGTTTGGGTGTTAACTAATGCGCAATATTATTTTGATAAAAATAATAACATTGCTGGCGTTGAAGGTACCACACGAGATGTGACTGAGCGTAAACAAACGGAATTGCAAATGGGTAAATTATCTCGCGCATTAGAGCAAACAGCCGATGTTGTTTTAATCACTGATCGACAAGGTATTATCGAGTACGTTAATCGAAGTTTTGTTTGCACGACAGGGTTTACTAAACAAGAATCGATTGGTAGAAAAACATCCATTCTAAAATCTGGTGAACAAAGCAATGAGTTTTATGCGGGGCTTTGGAGAACGATTATTAATGGTGAGGTTTTTAATGATGTATTTATTAATAAAAAGAAAGATGGAACAATTTATCATGAACAAAAAACCATTACCCCGTTAAAGGATAGTCATGGGGAGATTACTCATTTTGTTGCCACTGGAAAAGATATTACCGAGCGTATGCAAACCCAGCAACGCTTGCAGTTCCTCGCTCATCATGACGCATTAACCGAGTTGCCCAATCGTGCTTTATATCTTGATCGTTTAGAGCAAGCCGTCACGCGTGCGCCTTGGCATGGTCGATTGGTGGCGGCCTTATTTATTGATCTTGATCGGTTTAAAACTATCAACGATACTCTGGGGCATGAAGTGGGTGATCGTTTATTGCAAGAGTTAGGGCGTCGTTTGTTGCTGAGCATTCGGGAGGGTGATACGGTCGCTCGTTTGGGTGGTGATGAATTTGCTATTTTGTTGGATGATATTGCCTCTGAAAAAGATGTGTCGGGGGTAGCTCAGAAAATTCTTGACACGTTATCGCCACCTTTTGTGATTGATGGTCGAGATTTATATGTCACCGCGAGTATCGGCATTAGTCTTTACCCTAACGATGGTAATCAGCCCGGAATTTTGTTAAGAAATGCAGATATTGCCATGTATCGCGCCAAAGATCTAGGAAAAAATAATTGCCAATTTTACTCGGCTGATTTGAGTGCTCGTGCTTTTGAGCGGCTCACATTAGAAAATAGCTTGCGCCATGCGCTAGAGCGCGAAGAGTTTGTGCTGTATTATCAGCCTCAATTGAATACCGAGTTGGGGAAGATTACTGGTGTTGAAGCGTTAATACGATGGGATCATCCTGAGTTCGGGATGATCAAACCTCATGACTTTGTTTTTTTGTTGGAGGAAACAGGTTTGATCGTGCCGGTAGGAGAATGGGTATTATTGACGGCATGTAAACAACTAAAACAATGGCATCTGGCAGGCTTTGCCGATTTGCACGTTTCCGTCAATTTTTCTAGTCGCCAGTGTGATGAGGAATCGATTGTCGAGGTTGTTGGGCGGGCGTTATTGGCGGGAGGTATTGCCCCTGAATTTTTGGAATTAGAGATTACTGAAAGTTTGCTGATGCGAAATGCCAGGTCGGTGGTTGATGCGCTTGAACAGCTGAGTCGGATGGGGGTACGGTTAGCAATTGACGATTTTGGTACAGGTTATTCATCACTGAGTTATTTAAAACGATTCCCCATTGATACATTAAAAATTGATCGGTCCTTTGTCCGTGATATTGCGACGGATCCCGATGATGTGGCGATAGTTAAAGCCATTATTGCCATGGGGAAAACGCTGAAGTTACGCGTGGTGGCTGAAGGTGTCGAAACCACTGAGCAATGGAATTTTTTAAAGCAGAAAAATTGTGATGTGGTGCAAGGATATTTATTGAATGAGCCGATGAGTGCAGCGTCTTTGGAAGCCTGGTTAACAGCGTTTAGTTTTGAGGAAGTGTAACAAAATTTGATGGTGAAAAGTAGGATGATATTACGCTTCTCACTCGGTTATGACACATTATATCCACCGTGTTCAAACCATTGCTCAGCGTCTTCAGGTGTTACCTGCAAAAGTGCTTTTTTTAAGGCACGCATTAAATCAGGTAGCGTTCGGGCGGCGGATTTCTTCAACAACGTTTTCACTTTGTTCCAACATAATTCGATCGGTGATAGCTCGGGTGCCTAAGGTGGCAGATTGACTCACCGGGCACCACATTCTGTGATCGCCGGCGCCACACCGGCCACTTTGTGAACGGACAGATTGTCCATGAGCACGTAGTCACCCGCACGGAGGTGAGGCACCACTTGGTAACGGATAAAATATAAAAAACTCTCACCATTGGCCGCTCCTTCCTGCACCTGGGCATCCAACACGCCCTCAGATGTCAGTGCTCCGGTCACCGAATAATTGACCCGATGGCCCAAAGGTTGGTTTTCTGTCACGCGTTCACCGATCGGCCCCCAACCTCTCACACGACGGAGACCGAGGTTTATTCCCATTTCATCAATCACAATAATACGCTTAGGAATGGTAATTAAATAACTTTTACATCTTATGAATCATTTGGAATTACTCTGTAATTCCAATGCCCCAAATAATCATCATGAATAGTTGTTAGCCGCTCCTTTTCCTCTTTACTCATTTTCTTTCCCGTTTTATATATTTTTTTAATAATGTTGCATTTAACTGTCAAGCCAGATTTAGTCGTCGTTGTTCCTATCAGTTGCTTTATTGTCTCTACACTTTTTAATATAACGCCTTTTAGCTTTCGTGTCATATGTGGAAATAATCGATGTTCTATCGGATTCCATTTCGACGCATATGACGGATAATGAGCAATACTTATTTCTATACCAATTGCATCCGCTAATTGTTGTATCGCTCTTTTAAAAACATAATGCCGGTATCCATTACTCCCACCACCATCGACAAGAACCAATATTGAGGACGCGCCCGGATAATCATAACGCCCCCTGAAATTCCACCACCTTTTTATTGAGTCGCATGAAAAATCACAGGTGTCGTGACTGATCCCAATATTAATATAAGCGGTATTCAAGCGAATATCATAAATACCATGAGGTATTGCGACACCATCAGCCAGATAGGGAAAATCGTGATCGTAAACCTCACTGGATTTCCTACATCTTCATATAACTGCTTTTTTTTTGCTATGTTTTCGAACTGTTCGTTTCGATTTTCCGTCGTTCCCAGCTTAATACTTTTACAGGCCTTTCGCTTTACATAGGCGTGACGTTTAAACAGCTTTTTGACAACGGGCTTGCTAATGTTAATCCCTTCTAGCCACATTGCTTCGATGATCTCGGAATAAGTTAAATGTGTCCATTTCACCTTTTGATCCATCGGATCACCGGCGGTGAAATCTTTGAGAATTTTTAAAAAAAGGTTATCTATACCCGCGATACTTTCAATCGAGAATTTTCTCCCTCCACCTGGCTTTCTTACCTGGCTACAATCCAAAATTTCATCACGCTTGAGATCTTCAATTCCGGCGTCAATGGTTGGGTCGCTGCAATTGAGGATATTGTGTATGTAACTCCAGCCACCATAGGGAAGCTTTAATACTTCTATCGCGGCATATCGACGCTTGTCTTTTTCCGAAAGAGAGTCATAAAACATGACCATCCGGTCTTCTACTGCGTCATCGTATGGGTGTATCATTAAAAAAATCCGTTTTCTTCGTAGACCTATTGTCTCATTTTTTATCTATGAGTTTCAAGGTTAGATCTAAGAGTTATTTAATTTCCATTCCTTAGCCGCATTAAAATTAGCTGAAAAGGTGAGCATGACCCACAATATGACGATATTGATGTGAGTCAGGAAGGGATTAAAAAAGCCCTATTGAATGCAGGAATTTTAGATAAAAACGGTGAATGGAAAGAGCTTAAAATAGGCTAAACATTGTATGTACACATCACTTGAAGTTGTTCTAGGCTTTCACGGATGCGATAAGAATATTGCAGATTCAGTAATAAAAAAAGGGCAGGTTTTAAATCAGAGCGAAAATATATATGATTGGTTGGGCCATGGTATATATTTTTGGGAAGGAAGTGACTCTAGAGTGTTAGAGTGGGCCGAGAATAATTCAAAAGTCAAAGATCCTGCAGTTATTGGAGCTATAAAACTAGGAAACTGCATTGATTTACTTGATACTAAACATACAACCGACATTGGTCAGCTATCTGCCGGAGAAATTTGATATATCCGACAAATGCTAGGCCCGAGCAAACGCAATATTTTCTGTCGTAACTCACTGAGTCGATCGACCAGGATCTTCACACCGGTTTTGCGGAGAAACGTGATGAGATGAATGCCTTCAAAGAGCTGGAAAACCCAACGCAATGACGGGCGTTTTGTGGATTGATCGATTTGGTTAGGTAGCGTTTCATTTTGTGCTTGTAGGTTAGCGCGAAGTCGCCGCTGGGCAATCGAATACACAAGCAACGCCAAGGTCATCACCATCAGTAGTGCCTCAATGCGAGCGGGTTTTTTCAGAAACAGTGATGAAACAAAAAACAAGGGATCTTTTAAAAAACGGAAGCCCCCTTCCACACTCGATTGACTTTTATAACCATCAAAGATCTCTCGATCGGTCAAGACCGTGTCGTTAATATTAGTGCCCAAGACAAAACAAGCGTTGTGCTGAGCCAAAGTATCCATCCGTGCTTGATCGACCTGATAGGTGGCGTGTATTTGCCACTCGATGGCTTCAATCGGTGTCTGCGCATTGGGTCGCCCCTTTTTGGCATAACGGTTACGCTGAGTCAATGCGATATCGATCAATTGATGCCACTGCCACTGATCGATCAATGCGGTTAACGCCTTTTCTGCCGAAGTTTTTGAATCAAAACGTTGGGCTTGTAGATGAAACAAGGCTTTATCGATACATGGATGTTCTTTTTTTTGCTTTCGATTCAGTGCGGCGGTCGCACGCTTTAGCACCGCCTGAGGTAAGTATTCACCGGTGAGTGAAAAACTCGTTGAATCCAATGAATTAAACCGCCGATCCACCGGCTCTTGCTGGCAACCAAATGAGGTGATGAGACTAAACAACAGATGGCAACCATAATCGAAGACTTTATCTAAACTGCGACGCTAATTTATAGCGGTTAAAATCACTGGCCTCAACTCCTTCACGAAACAAGATATCGAGGGGCAGGTTTTCGAAAAACTGTGGCGTCAACATTAAAGGTCTATAGTGGAGCCCATTGTCTAGACCAATTTCTCCAATAAATAAGGAGAAATTA
>CAYUAI010000122.1:0-10454 GCA_964442745.1 uncultured Chromatiales bacterium | reverse complement strand
GTACATTATCTACGATTTTTATTGATAGGTATAGTTTATTTGTGCTCGGGTAGTAGTTATTACAAAATAAACCGCACAAGATTTATCGTTAAACCGTGACCTCTTTTATACCAATGATTTCTTTTTTTGTTTGACCGCTGTCATCCACGACTACATATTATTAACGGGGAAACAGTGATTCGTCTACTTTAATCGCAGCTGCTGAAAGAGCCGGCATCACTGGAAAAATACGAACACTTATCATCACTGATGAAGGAGGCATCTCCACTTTTATAGAATTCATTCTTGCCTCCGGATCGTGCTGCCGGTTGCTTCACCGTCAAACCGTTGGCCAGTTGCAGCGTTACTTGCGTCACCTGTCGCGCCGTTGCGGCATCGGCCGACAAGGCAATAAGTGCCACCCCGAGCGATGACGACAATATCTGCGCAGCAATAAAACCTGTCAGCTGCGGCGCGCCGACGATAGTGTAGTTCGCGGTATAAATATTACCTGTCCTTTTCGGCGACGAGGCGGGCACCAGTTGCGTACTCGCATCCAGCGGAATTGGATTTGACATCAAGGCCCTGAGTTCGGCTTCGTTGCCCTGTTCGAAGCTTATAAAAATATTGGCCTTCAGGCCCGCCGATTCCAGCACAAATACCTCGGAGCCTGCAGGCCATGCGCCTTGCCAGCCTTGGGGAATGACCAGGCCAACCCCTGTCTGACTGGATTCAACATAAGTACCACCCGGATAGATTTCACCTTGCTGAACTTCGACGGCCAGGCAAACCGACGTACTCAGCGCCAGAATAATTACGTGCCAGAATTTCATAATAATGTCTCCTTAAATTTGTTTTCCACTTTAAATCACGGATACAGTTTCACTTTCAATACCCGAAGCGTTTGAGATTTAGGTATTGAGTGCGAGACCTATTGTTTGTCCTGACTAGGCGAAACGACAAGTAATCTCGGGATTATTGCACCAACAGTGGGCGCATTAGGCGACACCGTCAGGGCAAAAATAGGCCGTAATAAAGCCTAAGTCTCAAACGCTACGGGTATGGATATACGCCGACCTTCTTGATCATATTGCAAACCGATAAAAAATTCATTTGTTACTGCACTCTTTCGCATGATTACCTAGGAAAAAGAGGGAAACTTTAACCGATAAATGCCTGCAAATGTAATCAATTAGCCGCGATCAAGCCCGTCATTTTTATTTTTCGATGAACTTTGTTTTCATGTAGAATAGGTGATTTAATTACCAATATTGCCCCGTCATTGGTCACAAATTTTTATACAATCATATGAAAAATAATGAAACTGATAAAACGTGTGGGATTATTCTTCGGCTTGTGGATAACCAGTCATGGCTTAGTTTTGGCAGAGCTCAAATTACCCAATAGTGCGAATCGATTACCTGATTTATCCCTTGACCCAATAAAAAACAATCAACAACCGGACAAGCCGACAAACAAGCAAGCTGAGCCCATCATCAACGAAACCGCCGCTGACATCGTCATCATTGAAGAAAACCAACCAATCCTTGATGAAATCCCGATGGAAATACCTTCGCTTGATGAAGCGAATACTGAAGTCAACACCATGGAACCACCGGCCCTGGAAGTGGAACCCATATCGCCTCTCAAGCAAGATGAGACTCCTCCCTATTCTTACGCCTTATTTATTGATGTCGATTATATCTATAAATTGAATGGTGGAGCACAAGCCGCCATACCCATGGGCGAGGATAATATTGCAGCAGAGAGTAATCCGCCGTCGTCTTCCGCTTATGTGTATTTACTCCATTTTTATGGCGAATATGATACGGCAAAAGCCCGCTGGTGGAATAACGGAACATTTGTTGCTCATGCCATTTACGGCGGCGGAAATAGTCCAATCAATACGGTGGGTGACCTACGGAGTGTAAGCAATATCGACGCAAGTTTTATGGACTTAGACGGCAACATGGTCATGCCAGGATTCGACATTCTAGAGTTATGGTATGAGCATCGTTTTCCTTATAACAAATCCAGCATTCGCTTCGGTATCGGTTATCTTAGCGCAGATTTCTACCAATCCAATTACACCGGATTATTTATTAGCAGCGGGATTGGCAGCATTGGCACTGAAATTTTATGGAATACCATGGCCTCAAATCCACCCAATACAACCTTAGGCCTGTGGTACAAAACCTCAATCACTGAACAGCTATCCTGGCAATCCGTTGCATTTGATGGTTTTCCCGATCATTCGACGAATCCCATTGCGATCAAATTAAATAGCGACGAAGGGGTATTTACCGCGACGGAGCTCACTTGGTCGCAAGGCACTCCGAAACAAAAGGGTTATTTTAAATTCGGTATCGGTGCCTGGTATCTAAAACAAAACATGGTGAAAATCAGACAGGAAACCATGATGATTGGCTACCGCAATTATAATGGCCCTAAGGTGGCCGGCACCGGTGGCATGTATGCGGTGATTGATAAAGCCTTTGGTGATAAACTTGGCGTGTTCTTTAAAGGTGGCCGTGCGGCCAAAGGGATCAACAAATACAGTCAATATTTTACGACGGGCGTTATCTATAAAGGACTGCTTAAATCTCGTCCAAATGATATCATCGGCGCAGCCGTGGTTCAATCTAAACTCAGTGACGATTACATTCAGATCAATGGTGTTGATGAGCAAGGCGACTTAAATACTTTTACCCAAGAAACCATCTACGAATTAACTTATTCGGCCCAAATCAATGACTGGCTAAGGCTACAACCCGACATCCAATATGTACTGCAACCCCGTATGAGCATCATGAACGAAGCCGCATTCGTCTTTTTATTACGGGCGGAATTCACCTTATATTGAAGGAATATCGATTGACAACACTCTCTGGCATTGCATAATTTCAATTCAGTTTAGTATCATGGCCACAACAAAATATGAAAACCGTCTTAATGGGGAAAAAAATCATTCATGGAAGCCAACTCTCGTATCAAAAACACGCTCAAAGGGCTAGCCATCGTTATTAGTTTATTCATCCTTGTTATTATTTTTAATATACTACGTAATAGCTCCCATCAACTCACCGTTGAAGCCATTCAATCCCCAGAGATTGAACCACAATCTATTGTCAATATACTCGCTCAAGCGATTCGTTTTCAAACCGTATCGCAACGCAATTTAACGGCCATTGACTATAGCCAATATGTGGCATTTCGAGAATATCTACAAACCATATTTCCTATCGTTTACCAAACATTAACCTATGAAACCGTCAACGAACATAGTCTGTTATTTACCTGGCAAGGCCAGGATAGTACCCTCCCACCGATCCTGTTTACCGCGCATTATGATGTGGTAAGTGCTGATCCCAACAGCGCTAATCACTGGACTCACCCTCCCTTCTCAGGAACCATCAGCGACGGATTTGTTTGGGGACGCGGTGCAATGGATGATAAGGCCGCGATCATCACTCAGTTATTTGCCTTGCAAACCCTTATCCAACAAAATTTTCAACCGAAACGTACTTTATTATTCGCCTATGGCCACGATGAAGAAATCGGCGGCGAGCAAGGGGCGGTAAAAATCAGCGAATTACTCGCCAGTCGTGGTTATCAGCCAGCCTGGCTAATCGATGAAGGGATGCCGATTACCCAGGGTGTTTTACAAGGGATAGAAAACCCCGTCGCGTTAATCGCCATTGCCGAGAAGGGCTATTTAACCTTAAAACTGCAAGTCATGAGCGACGGTGGTCATTCATCTTCTCCACCGCCACATTCTGCCGTAGGGATTTTAGCGAAAGCCATTACCCAACTCGAAGCTAATCCCTTACCCGCCCGCTTAAATGGTCCGGTAGGTGACATGTTTGACACTTTAGCCCCCGAGATGAGCTGGAGGCAGAAAATAGTATTAAACAATCGCTGGTTATTTTCTGGAATTTTAGAAAAACAATTGTCGGCTAAACACTCCACTAATGCCCTGATTCGCACGACCACGGCCGCCACCATGTTTGAAGGCAGCCCGCAAGCCAATGTACTCCCCACACAAGCCATCGCCCGCATTAATTTCCGACTTATCCCCGGCGACAATACAGAGAAGGTGATTGATCACGTGCGAGCCATCATTAACGATGAACTAGTGCATATCTCCCAGGAAGGAAAAGCCATAAAACCCTCAAGTGTATCATCAACTCACAGCGAAGGGTTTCGAGCCATCACTACCACCGTGCGAGAAATTTTTCCGAGCACATTAACCGCACCTGCCTTATTAATCGCTAGTACAGACTCTCGGCATTATGCCTCACTGGTCAATAACACTTATCGTTTTCGCCCGTTACAAGTCACCCCCGATGATATTAAACGTTTTCATGGCGTCAATGAACGCATTGCACATGACAATTTATTGGCCATGACCAAATTCCAGATCCGCTTAATACAAAATATCAATGGGTATTAGCGGCAGGCATCTCGGCGGGTTTGGGTTCACAGGGTAACAGTGCAAAAGATATCGCGCATGAAATAATGGCCACTAACGCCGTAGCAGTAATCGTGTATTGATAGTTGCCATACCAGTCAAAAGCGTTAGCACCCAATTGAGTACTCAAGAAAGCACCTAGCTGATGAATCAACCAAATAAAACCAAAAGCAAAACCTTTAAAAGCACGGCCAAACAAACTTAATGTATACATCGAAGTACCAATCACCGTGCCTAAATAACTCAAACCAAACAGGGCAGCAAATAAAAGCACACCCATCACATTCGGCATGATCAATAACACAATTAACGAAACCGCACGTAATAAATAAAACCCGGTGATGACGTAACGCTTAGAAAATCGGCCACACATCCAGCCGGCAAGAAAACCACCAATCAATTCAGCCGCACCCAGTAAACTTAATGCAATACCGATTTGAGTTTGCGTCAGCTGTAAATCTTGAAGATGGGCCACCATATGCACATCAATAAATGCCATAGTCACCCCACATCCCATAAAACCAAACATCAATACATAAAATGGCCGATGACTGAAAACCACCTTGACTTTATCTGAAAAAGTCAAGATAGGTTGTTCTGTGACTTTAGTCACAGCACAACGCTGATCATCCGGCAAATAACGAAATACTAAAAAAAGCAAGGGTAATAAAAAAAGTATCCCTAAAAAAAGATAGACCTGTTGCCAAACAAAGTAACTCTGGGTAAATACCCACCCTGGGGACAACACCATAAAACCAATGGCGCCGCCATTGGTGAGTGTCGCATAAGCCAAACCTTTATGTTTTTCGCTAAAACTTTGGTCCACTAAAATACCCATCGGCACATAGGACATCGCCGTCAAACCAAAGGCGGCCACCACTCCATACAATAGGACAAAGGCAATAAAGGAATCCAATAATGCACAACCCAGCATGGCCACACCCGACAAAATCAAACCTAACAGAATGGTTCGCTTAGGACCAATACGATCGATAAGCAAACCGACAATGGGTGAAGAAATACCAAAGACCAGCACAAATACCGAAGCCGCCACTGCAAACTCGCCGCGTGTCTGCCCAAAACTTTCAGTCATCTGGATAAAAAATACCTGGTAAGTATTTTTAATACTCGAAGATAGGAAAACTACCGTAAAACCAATGAGCAATATCAGTAAAGCGTGGCGCTTCACAAAATCAGCAGAAGACTTCATTGTTATCCCTTCATTTGGATACAACTTTTTAATTGTTCAACGGTTTGGTACATATAACAGCCGAAAAATTTTTCACCATTCACACGTGCATAGTCCGGCATGCAACCAATGGTTTCAAAACCTAATCGCTGCCATAATTGATGTATTCGTGTATTCGCCCTCACATCCAAAGTAATCACCTCAATACCAAGACGATCACTTTCGCTAATGATTTCTCTTAAGCCTGCACGAAGCGCTTTCACCCCCCGATAATGGGGATGAATAAAGAGCCTCGAAATTTCGGCAATGTGCTTGCAATTCGGCAACTCATGAGGGGTTAGCAACATATGGCCGACCACTTTATCGGTCGTCGTCTCATACAGTAATAACACACGTTTATTGCCAGAAGAAACCGCATTGGCAAGTGCCTGCATGTGCTGCTGACCTTCGTTATCAGACAGGGGAGCCGGAAAACCCAGTGTCGTTTCCTTGGCAAGCACTAAGTTCATTAATGCTAAAATATCCCATTGTAAGGCCGAATCAATGCGATTCGGCCATTGAAAATAGACGGGACCGTCCAGACCGCTGAGCGACCTGACCGGTTGACTGACAACAGCGTTTGTCATATGTTACTTATTGTTGTTTTTTATGTAAAAGTACTGAAGAAATGGTGTCATCGACACTTGCCCGAGCCTGCTCAACGACATCGAACTGAGTCGGAATATCCCTCCACAAGGTCGGCTCATAAAACACACAGCGAGAATTCTCTGAGGTTCGACAAATCACCTTCACCTGCGGCTGACAGCTCGCTAAAATATTCTCCAATATCGCTCTTTTAGGCTTAGCTAACAGGGCAATTAAAATAACATCATACTCAGTCACATTAAAACTTTCGCCATAGCCCTGCATGACATGAATGCGATTTTCTACACGCAGTTTTTTCATGACTTTTTTCGATTCCTTCACCGCCTCACCAAAACGTTCAAGACAATCGATCTGGATACCAAGCCGATGCTGTAAACAAAGCGCGGTGATTGGCATCGGCCCACTCCCAATGAATAGCATTTTTTTCGGGACATCGCCTCTTAACAAACGGACTTCGCGATCAATGAGACGCTCAAATCGGGCATAGAGCGGATAATCAAGATAATGTTTCACCACATTGTGATCCAGAAAATCCACGAATCGCCGCTCCAGTTTGGTTTCCCATAGACAATATAGATTATTAAATAATGTGAGTTCGTCGATGGTTAATATCGACATGATATTTTTAAAAAATGGGATCTCCTGCTCGTCGCACAATAATATACGTTCCAAATCACGCATCAAAAGATGGAGATTATGAAAGTCTTGCTGCGACTCAACCAGATTTTCTTTCATTTCACGAAGACGCCCCAGTAATTCCTTTTCTCGGCTACCCCCCCCAACAGCGAATGAAATAGCCGGTGTAATGGTATGATTACTTTCTAGTGTTTGCATAAAACGCCCTTCCTTCCAAAATACGATGGAAAGCTCCCCGCTAACAAATTTTTGTTATTTTTTAAAGCAGTGATTATTGATTAATAAATAAATTAACCTTCAAAAGCTTGTTGGATACCATCGTAAAATCGCCAAAATCGATCACAAGTTTCATGGACAGCCTCAATGGCTTGCACTTTCATTTCGGGTGTTACACAAATCTCGGCAACGAGATCTAAACCTTCACGAACGTGAAAGATATCCTCATGCGCATGTACTGAGAAAAAAGCCAAATCTTCCTGTTTAAATCCATAGAGCTTAGGCAATAATTCATGCCGTGCTTTACCCGCTTCTTCTTCCAAATTTTGCCCTTCGCTGGCTATCATAATAGCCGCAGCGCCCATGTGGAAGGTTTTCGGATTATTGACTAAATTCCATCGGTAATCAATAAGATCTTGCGTACTAGGTAATGCAACAGCGGTATCCCGTTGTTCCGCACTAACGCCTAGCGCACGTATAAAACGTTGCATAAGTACTTCGTGATTCGCTGTTTTTGACAATATCCCCGTTTCTTCTTCATATAAATTAATAGCGAGTCGCTTACGGTAATAACCAATCGGACAATGATGATATAACCCGCCGACATACCAAGCAAAATTCTTAGTAAGCTGATAGCCTTGCAAAGCAATAAACCGCATTAATTCTTTTTGTGGAACCGGTGCCGCCAATTTTTGTATTAGCGGATGTGAAATAGTTTGATGACTAAATAAGGCTTTTTCTAACTCGACACGAAAGGCGTGATCAATGTAAGCATCACGAAGTTCATTGGTTTTTTGAACAGTTTGTTGCAATGATGAAATCATGTACGTTTCTCCCCCCAATCTAATCCCTACATTATTACTTGTTTTGTTTACTAGACTAAAAACACAAATTTATTATTATGCGTCGATATAATTAACGCTGAATAAGTGTTACTGTCAATCTTTATTTTTGATTTACTCTCAAAATAAGGAAAATCATTTTTATTATGTAAATAATTATTCCTGCTTTAGTAAAGCACCTTTATCATTCAATGGTAAAGGTGGATTATTTTTGGTATTGATCATATGACCCATCACTCAAATTTCATTTCCATCTCCATCGATGAAAGCGGATCAATTTGAAACCAGCTTAGGAATGGGCTACGTACTAACACCGAATCAAGTCATCACAAAACCTATTCTGATTCGGTATGAAATTACGTCATTTGCTATCAGGCGACACCATCGCATAGCAACTCAATACCTTCATACCGTCGCGTTTTTCACATTGAGGTTTGATCCATTCGATCGTGCAGAATTCCACCAACTGTTATGGATAATCAGTCGCCAAAATCATCAATGTGAGAGCAATGCAGAATCTATCGGCGAAATGATTTTATACTCATCATGGTGAAATATTTAAGGGATAAGCAATGACCATCATAGCGAACTAAATTGCCGTGTATCTGAGGTTAAAAACTGAAAACTCACATTAATTCGCTCACATATTTATCAAAGAAATACGAATAAGATGGTTATCAAGAATTTAACAAGCTAATATTGATGAAGGCATCCATTTTATGGACACGCTATACTCAATACTAAATATAAATAGGGATTTTTGCGTGCTTAGGCATTGAGCTAAATTTAGTCACCTCACTGGCCTAATCATCGTTGACGCGACTTGATGAAAAAATCATAGTTTATGGTCGTATTGAATGTATAGCGGACTAATTAAATACAGCAACAAAGTAGAACCCGAATTCACCTTTTCCAAAATATGTTCATTGGCAATAATTCGGACAATGAGACTTGTGGTAACATCAATAATCTAAAATACTATGTGCAAACGGCTTAGGTAAAACCATTCAGCCATACAAGCAGTGACCGTAAAAACCGCTTAATAAGCATCCAATGATTGAATCAAGGCAAAAATATATATGACACAATATCGACCCGAAGATGTGGTTATCAGTCAATCCGTTGCAATATTAGTCGATGGCAACAACATCGAGCGCAGTATTCATTCGGAAACTAAAGACCCTCACATGATGTTAAATTTTGATCGACTCATTCCACGGCTGCTCGACAATCGCAGTCTCAACCGGTTAATCTATTTGCGTGAAGGCAAACAAATTTCAGCAAAACTGCAAGAACGTTTACACTCACAATATCATGGCTCAGTTCGCCCCTGCCACAAAAGTGCCGACATCCCGTTAACCATTAAAGCCACCCAACTGGCTAGTAAAGTGGATACCATTATTATTATGTCCGGGGATTCTGACTATATCGAATTAGTCAGCCATTTAAAGTCAGAAGGGGTACGCGTTGAAATCGCTGCCGTTGCCAGCACCACATCACAACTGCTTATTGATGAAGCCGATTATTTTCACGAAATAACATCGGCCGACTGGTTCAGTTTGACGACGAAAAAAACATCAAACAAGAAAAAACCTTATCGCAAATAAACGCCACTCATTAAAGTTCTAAAACCAATATCCCGATAACGGAACTGTTTACTAAACACCCTATACGATTGAAACAGTTCATCTATTTAAGAACTTCAAGCGAGGGTTTGAAAAGCTGTGCTACGAATTGATTGACTGCTTTTAAACCCTCAATTTGCTGTTCAATGCCTAGCCCCTTCTTAGGCATTGGATAATATATTCAATGAGGCCATATTTTAATGAGTGCACAAACGAGTTTATCAACAGCCCATCGACCTGACTTAGACTGGAGTCAAATAAGAGAAACCGTCATGCTGTTGAATCTTGCTGTCGCCCAAATCGAATATACAATGCGTGATGGGGATGACTCAATCGATGCCTTGAGTCATTCTTTCACCAGCATTATCGAAACCGTAGAGACCATCGCTAAAGCCGGCGAAAAACTCCCTGAAAGCGAAGAAAAAACAACAATTATGCGTAATTTTGAGCATGTCTCAGATAAAGTACAAACCGCCATTATTGCCTTCCAGTTCTATGATAAACTCACCCAACGACTCAATCATGTCTCCAATAGCCTGGCCACCTTAACAGAACTCGTGGCCGATCAAAGTCGCCTCTACAATCCACAGGAATGGCTCACTTTACAAACAAAAATCAAATCCAAATACACACTTGAAATAGATAAAAAAATGTTTGATGGTATCCTACAGGGCAAATCGATTGAAGAAGTACTCTCCAATACAAAAAATATAACAAAGCAAAACAACGAAGATAATATTGAGCTTTTTTAAAAAAATAAACGGGGCTTTATCTTGCTCCCACCATACCCTCCCGAGGCGAAGTAAGGTGAGCAACTTATTACCGAGCCTATGCCTATAGCGTTATAGGTA
>CAYUAI010000121.1:0-10689 GCA_964442745.1 uncultured Chromatiales bacterium | reverse complement strand
TGAATAAGATTTGTTACACTGTAGTGTATAAAACTAAGGACGAGCTAGGGTAAACTAGCAAATCAATGAATCAATCTCAATAGCGATATGAATAAACAAAACTTCCCGGATATCGATCCTAAATGGGGTGAACTTGATCCGATGCATAACCCTTATGTATTGGCCCATTTTCAAGCCCGTGATACCGATGTATTAATTACGACTGGACCCAAAGCGGGTACGACCTGGATGCAACAAATACTCTATCAGCTTAAATCAGGGGGTGATGAGAGTTTTAGATCAATAGAAACGGTCGTGCCTTGGTTGGAGCGCTCAAGAGAGAATAAAACATGGCAAGAATTATTGATCTATTATGATAGCTTGCAAAATCCACGAATTTTTAAGACGCATTGCACTTATCCACAAACGCCAGGGGTTGATATTGCTAAAATTATATTAACCTCGCGGGATCCGCGTGACTGTTGTGTGAGTTTTTATCATCATATGATGAATTTGACGGATAGTGCCTATCAGAAAATTGGCAAGCAGCGCCCGAAATCTTTTGATGAATACTTTGAGCAATGGATGGACTTTGGGGCTTGGTATCGCAATATTGCGAGTTGGTGGCCGCATAAAGAAGATGAGAATGTATTATGGTTACGCTATGAGGATATGACGGTTGATTTAGAACAGGGGATAGATCGACTATTAACATTTCTTGATTGGTCGCTTAATCCTGAAGCTCGCCCTCGTGTATTGGAATATTGTTCATTTGCTTGGATGAAAAATCACAGTGAAAAATTCAGTACCTTTGAGGATAGTGAGGTATCCTATTTTAAGCCCAATACATTCATTCGTAAAGGGCAGGTTGGCGGCCATAAAAATTTGATTACGCAAAAACGAGAAAAACGTATACTTGATCGGGCAAGGCAGGTACTACCCGCCGAATGTTTGGCGTTTTTAAATATATGACTTAGGAATGAGTACGTGATAATTTCCCTGTTTCGCGCTCAGATTTGATTTATATTTGTTGGTTCTGATGGACAGACTGCATGGAGGCAGGAGATAGAGCAGCAATGCAAGTGATGTTATTTTACTCCCCTCCGAGTTATTGAGGACTCAAAGGGGAGTGAAGAAAAAACTATTGCGCTCCTTGTACGTCAAATATCAATTGGAAATGGAGGTCCGGCCCCCCTTGAGGCCTAACTTCTGAAGGAGTGCCGCCATAAACGCGATGATCTGAGTGATAGGCGATGAGTAAATTATCGACAACTTGATTCATATCAAAAGGAAGCGTGCGCTTCATGGTGGCATTGCCTTTCGCATCGGTGACAAAAATATTGGGGATACCACCGAAAGGTCCAGGTGGGCCGGCTAGATTAAACTGCCACACGCCATATAGGCTATTAGGCAGCAGTCCTTTTATTTTCAGTTTTACTTTGCTCATTCCGTTTCTGAGAGTCTTTATTTTCAACGTGGAATGATCCCCTTTAATCCAATCAGCGATAGTAATCGGATTCGGATTGCCCGGGTAAACTAATCCACGCGTGGTATAGTCAGCGCTGATGGATTCATCAATGACAACAGGGAAGTGTTCATTGGTGCTGGTATTTCGATCAGTGATATATAAAGTTGGAACTTTCCTCAATGGCACAGGATCACTGCCATCAATGGGTATATTGTAAAGTATCTCATGTACATCGGTATAGCCTAAGATGGGCTCTTCAAATCCATTCTCTGTTTTAATTTGCAAAGATGGCAATCTAAAATCCAGCACCGGCTTACCTTTGATAACCGTCACGTTATTACCACAGTGCTCACAATGAGCAAATGCCGGGTTTAGCATAAAGGCCAAAAATAAGCTACATGTCCATATCAATGTGAGTATTAATTGTCGTCTATGCATGAGTTTTTGTCTCCTTGTCTTTGGGTGGATTGCGGTTTTTATTGCTCGATCTTGCACTTTAGCCTTGTGTTCAACTAATTCTGTAGGATAAATGGCTGGCTTGGCAGGCTGCTGTCATAAGCCTGACACATCGCTTGCATCGTAAGTTTATTTTTAATATGTATATTTATCAGTAAGATAAATTCTTATTTTGGTAAGGGGGAGTTATTTGGCGCGAAATATGGAGTGCTTGACATCAATCAAGCGCTACTATGTTCGCGAGTTCAGGTGGCGATGTTTGGTGGATTAATGGTGTTTAACAGCGATGAGGTTTCGGTGGATATGTCACTGTCGAGGTGATGTTTTACCAATTTTCGGCACTGCGCTAGCGTTGTCTCGGCCATGTCCCGATTGCTCTGTCGGAGGTAGATTGATATTAATTTTCGATACAGCGGTTCTGACAGCGGTTCCAGGACCAGTGCATTTTGACAGTATTCGATGGCTTGATCGGTTTCCGTTTCCATATGTTCTATACATTTGAACAAGGTGGCTAAATACATATTTCGATAGCGTTCACGATGGGCAATGACTTCGAGTTCTTCATCATCCGGTAAATATTCACCTTGGTACAATTCCTGTAGTCGCTTGGCAACTGCTAGCGCATTCTCTGTGGTGATTTTCTGTTTTCCCAGCGCTTCAAATTCACGCGTATCAACCCAAAAATATTTCAAATGAAGTTTTATATTGTTTCCTTGCCGCAAAATGGTCTGTTCACTACCAAGGCGTTTTCTTAAACGATGAATTTGTGTGTCGAGTAATTGTGATGCTTTCTCATGATCATTTTCGTTGTATAACTTCTCTTTTATGGTATCGCTTGACAGGTTTCTGTCTTGTGCTTTCACCAGCGTTTTTAGTAATGCAAACGACTTGTCCGCTCGTTGTTTTTGATGAATTGTTTCATTTTTCGTTTTCAGCTCAAAACCGCCAAACGTATAAATACGAAAAGGCCATGGCCACTGTTGGCAGGTAGATTCAGGTTTGGGTTGTGGTAAATTGGGATAGTGCAACGTGACAAAATGGTTGACGTAATCGATTTCGATTTCTAATGAAAGCGCTCGCTGACAGGCCCACACCATTAACTCCGGATGCCAATTAGCATAGCTAAGGAGTTCATTATGCCTGGCGATGGCGAAGCTTTTGTTTAAATAATGATTGCAACGATCAAGTTCGTCATGATTGAGAAATATTTTTGCATAAATCATATAAAACCGGGATGACTGCCCAGGGAAGGCAAGTTTTTCTATCTGTTTGAGTAAATCATCGTGAAGTTCCAGCGCGGTTTCTGTTTTTTTTTGCACACATAGATAATAGGCATAAAGCAGTTTAATATGGAGAATAAATGGTGGAAAATGGGTGCTCTCCAAAATATTTAAATAATATTCGACTTTTTCATCCAGGTCATTCGATTCATTCATATAGGTGCCTGCAGCAATCATACAAACTAAATATAATGATTGATGAACCTGATTTTTTTCCGCTATGTTCTCCTTCATGATATTAATATACCGTCTAGCTAGGTCAAATTTATTCAAACTTAGTGCGGCGACGGCAATTTTTGTGTAAATATGACAATCAAAAACGGTGATACCATTTTCTTTCGCCACCTCAAGTGCTCGCCACTCTAAATTCAAAAGTTTATCAAAATCATTAAATGATGATGCACCTAAAGAGCAAGCAGTCAATGCACCAAGATATAATACAGGGTCGTCTTTCATGCCATCTAAGTGACGCTCAAACTTTTCGATAATGATTTTATCGCTGGCTTTAATCCCAGATAAAACCGCGACATGGACATAATTTGACATCATGTGCAAGCGCATCAAAGGGTCGGTTGCTTCATCAATGGCGCTTGCCAAGCGTGTTTGTAGAGACGACCTTTTTTGAGGGTCCAAGCCAGAACAAAAATAGGATTCTAACAAAATAGCTTCGATAAATACTTTCTGTAGTGCTTTTGGTGGCTCTGGGTAAATCCGACTGAATTCATTATATCGATTGACCCAGGTAATTAAACGATTGCCACCCAGTAGCGTGCTGCAAATAACCGACACGGCTGAATACCATGTTATGTAGATGCCTTTGGCATCCGATTTTTTCATGAAACTTGCGTAAGCATGGTCATAAAAATCAAGCGCGGTGAGCACGTCGTTATAAACAGAGACTTTGCCTTTCCAGAAATTAATCCATGGTTCACGCGTCGTAAGTTGTTGCGGTAAGGCATTGATATAACGTTGCAACGACCCAATGCGACCACTGTCATGCAGCTCCGTCGCATAGTCTAGGATGACCCGCACTAAGGTTTGCCAAGCTTCCAACTCAAGCAACAGATCTGCCGCTGCTTCACACTCATCTTCTTTCAGTAGTGCCTGCGCTGTGGAAAGGCGTAAATCAAAAAGTTGTTGTTTTGATAGGGTGTCCTTTGCACGTTGTTTGAGATATTCTCTGACGAGAGGATGGAGGGTATAACCTTTGTCACCTTGCTGTAGGACAAATAAATTTTTTTGAGCAAGTCCGGCGAGCAATTTTTGTGCATCTGAAATATGGCTGACCGCCCTTGCTGCGGTCGCGGTAATATGAGGCATATAACATACCTTCATCAATAGCTCGCTTGTTTCCCCATTCAACGATGATAAAAATTGTTCTGCAATATAAGTATCCAGTATTTCAATACCCAGGCCTGAGGTATTGGTGTTCTCAAATGTGTTCGCTGTATCAGGTAAAAGAACGAGTCCAGCGATCCAGCCATCGAGTTTATGATGTAAAGATAACAGCTTATCTTGAGAATGCTTGTTATTAAATAATTGACTAGCCGCCAGCCATTCATTTGCTGCAAAGCGCATCAACTTGGTATCAATAACAAATAGCTGACGTTTAGCAGCAAACGCTATCATTGAGGATGGAGGTAAATATCGACTAATAATGAGTAGCGAAATACCCGAGGCCAGCGATTCAACAATCGTTGGTAATAGCGATAGAATGGGGCTTGTCTCAGATAATAAGTGGAAATTATCCAGCACGATGAGTCCATTGCTTTGCAATCTGGACGCGATGTCTTTAAAAAAGTGGCGAGTGAATGCAGGAATCCCTTGCTGATATTCTGGGGTTAGTTTGGGAGGAGCTTTTTTTCTGCGGGGTGCGGCTAGCTTTCCTGCTAACCCTAAGTAGTGAAAAAAAGTGGCGAGATCTCGGTCATCTTCATCGATTTGGTACCAGCAATGTGCCACCTGATTTTTTTCTAGATAACTGGACACCAGCGTTGTTTTTCCTGAGCCTCCCGGTGCGGCGATCCAGACTATCTTTGCTTGTTGCCGAGCTTCATTTAGCGTATTAAAAAGCCGCGCTCGATGTATTATCTTTGCCGTATTGGGGCAAATAATTTTAGGTGGATAAATGATACTGCGATTCACTTTGTTGATCACGCTATTCCCATATTGAATGTGATTGATTCCTCTGTAATCCAGGTGATATATTCAGCATGGGCATAAACGATCATTTTCACATCCCATCTTCGGCGAGGACAAATCAGAACGTTATTACGTGCCTGTTCCTAAGTTATGTGTGTTGGACGTTGATTATTTTTGATATTTGTAAGCGGTCTGGGGTGAAAAATATTCATTGCTAAATTATAACTCTTTTATTTCCCTTTACGCCACTTTCGAAAGAGAATATTATTTTTAATCTTTTAGTTTATCAGTTAGATAGAACTGGGTCTAAATAAAGGTGATTTATTGAACGGGTCGTGTGGATTAAGTGCAGCGAATCCACCCTAAACTAAACCCGACTCGAAAACAGATCAATGCCTCCTGGCATTCTCTCTATTTCACGGCCCGATTGAAACAGGATGATGTTCGCTCCGCTTAATCCACACGACATGAACTAAATCTCAAACACTTCGAGTATCTCTCCCCTCAAAGTAACGATTATCTAAGGGGAGATGCCACGAAACTATTCGTCTTGTATGTCGAATTCCAGCTGTACGTGGATATCGTGGCCACCGAATGCATCGATCAGTGAGGGTGTTCCTCCATAGATGCGATGATCCGAGTGATACACAATCGCCAATCGTTTTACGATTTCCTTCATATTAAAAGGGAGAGTACGTTGCATGGTGGCATTGCCTTTATGATCGGTGATAAAAACATTGGGAATGCCGCCAAAGGGTCCAGGTGCCCCTGGCATTTGATTAAACTGCCAAATACCGAAAAGACTATTAGGCAGCAACCCTCTTATTTTAATTTTTACTTGGCTTGTGCCATTTCTGAGAATTTTGAGTCTCAGTTTGGAATGACCACCTGCAAGCCAGTCGCCTAAGGTAATCGGATTTGGGTTACCCGGAAAAACCAAGCCGCGAGTGGTATTGTCAGCGCTGATGGATTCATCAATGACCACCGGATTTGGTCCATCGGTGATATATAAAGTGGGGACTTGCCGCAACGGCACCGGATCGGTGCCGTCGGCAGGTTCATTGTAGAGTATTTCGCTTGCATTGGTGACACCCATCTCAGGCTTTTCAAATCCATTGTCAGTTCTGACTTGTACGCCAAGTACCGATCGCTTACCGTAAATAACGGTGACATTATCATCATGGTGCTTATCATTATCGCGATATATTCGATGCTCAATCTCGCCTAGCCCTATTTTGTCTAAGGGCCAATTGTGTTCAGCAAATGCCGGGCTTAGCATAAAAATTCCAAACAAAATATACGTCAATTTTAATGTCAGTCGTTTTCCGCTCATTGTCTCTATATCCTTGCTTCTATTGGTTCGAATATAATGGGTGCTCTCGAAGCACCATCTGCATGAAAAATAACCGACAGCGCACTGGGTCTTGGTATTTTTCTCGCTTCAGAGGCTGTTCGAAATGGAAAACTTCGCAAAGAAATGCGATAAACCGAGTGCTCTGCCGATGCAGAATTTTAAGCGATGATCACTTACAATAAGCTTGCTCGGATTGATCGGATAAAAACCGCTATGGATTAAAAGGTAATATTGGAGATAAATGGAATGATAACGTCCCGCTCGCATAAAACCTGCCGTCCGTTGGTGCATCATCATGTGTTGCGAGTCCAGCTTTTGGCACAGTTGGCTAACGCTTCAACAATGCCTGTGATCGCGGTACTTGCTCCGCCAGGTTATGGAAAAACCACATTTGTTTGCAGCTATATTGAGTCCGTACCCGATCACTCGATTTGGTATTGTGTTGATGAGACTGATGCTGAGCTAGCGAGTTTTTTTCACTATTTCAGTCGTGCCGTGCGAGAAGCAACGCCTAAGCGCCGTAAAATAATTCCACTATATCAAGCAGAAGATGCGATGAACGTAAAGGGTTTTGCCCGTCGTTATTTCAATCAGGTTTACCAACGACTAGCGCTGCCTTTTTATCTTGTTTTTGACGATGTACATGAATGTGAATCACCCGCTTGGGCCGATGTCATCCGCGTGGCAATTGATGAGTTACCAACAGCAGGTCGGATTATTCTTATTAGTCGACAAGCACTGCCACCCGCCTTTGCTCGTTTGAATATCAATCAGAAGATACATACATTTAGAGAGCAAGACCTTCGTTTTAACGATGAGGAGCTTATTCAGTTGGCGTCAATGCATAACATTAAGTCGTTATCCGTTGAGCAGTGTCATAAAATTCAGGCGATGATGGCAGGGTGGGGGGCCGGTTTGATGTTATTGTTTACCCGCATGAGTCAGTTTGACGAAAGACCAATGCTTGAGTTTGACACCAAACAAGCATTGTACAGCTATTTTATGAACGAGGTGCTTCGATGTCTTGATGAGCCAACTCATGAGGTATTGTATCGTACTTGTTTTTTGCCTGATGTTCCCGTTGAATATGCCATCGAGCTCACAAATAATCATGCCGCCGGCGATATTTTACAGAACCTCTATGATCGTAATTATTTTACTTACCGGATTAGCGATATCGCGACCGTATATCGTTATCATCCTTTATTCAAAGCTTTTCTTATCGCTCAAAGTGAGAAAAACCTGAATGTTCAAAGCTTACGTGAAATTCAAGCCGCTTCGGTGAGCTTATTGGAAAATGATGGTGCCATTATTGCCGCCGCTTCTTTGCTGATCGATATGAATGACGGAACACGATTAGCCGAGTTAACACTTCAATATGCACCAAAACTCGCTGCTGAAAACTACACTCAGACACTATTGAAGTGGTTGCAGCACATTCCAGCATCGGTGATTGATGGCATGGGATGGTTATTATTTTGGCGTGGGGTATGTGTTGTCTTTATGCGACCGCAGATGGCACGGAAAGATTTTGTGAGTGCTTTTAACCATTTTACCGCGCTCTCGGATGTGACAGGTCAATGTTTAGCCTTATCCGGTATTATCGACAGTTATATGTTTGAACGAGACGATTTTACCTATTTAGATCCATGGATCGAGCAGGTGGATCGACTTCATGCAAGCTTTGACCGGCAGGTTTCGCCATCGGCTTTAGTCAAGTTAACATTGAGCATGTTCGATGCGTTAATGCACCGTGCGCCTGATCACTTTGAATTTGACCTTTGGTTTGAACGTATTACCAAAATACCGACGAATGAGTTGCCTCCCAGTTTGCAGGTTAAAAAACAGGTCTCAGTGATTTTGTATTACTTATGGCAAGGGGATTTTCATCATGTGGAAATAAGCCATCATTTGCTAGAAAAACAACTCAAGCATAACTTAGGCCCGGTATCCGAGATACTATGGCATATCATTGATTGTGCTTTTTTATGGTCAACCGGTGATGGACAACGTGGCTTGGTAGTGGCGAAAAACGGATTGAAGAAAACCAAGGAGTACGGCTTAGAATCGTTATGGAGTATTTCGCTGATCACCCATGGTGCCGCGGCGGCATTGATGGCGCACGATAACGAAGAAGTCAGTCGTTTACTTGAGGCGGCAGCGCCATATGTTGCCGAGTCAGGGCGAATACATTTGTGTTTATATCATATACTGCAGGCGATTCATTCATTTCGAAGCCGCACCATTAGTGCCGTCTCTTACCATACGCAAGAGGCACATCATTGTGCGGAGGCATCGGGGTTACCTTTTTTTCAGGCTTGCGCTCACTTCACCCAAGCGCAATTGTATTTTATTCATGGTGATATGGAAAAGGCTCGGCAACATGTTTTGACATCAAAGCAGATTGGTCATGAGATGCGTAGTTATTTTCATCAATTTCAGGCGCAATTATTTGAGGCGATTATCGATGGGTCGATGGGTCAACATCAGTCGGCTTTGGCGGTACTTTCAGATGCATTACGGTTAGCTGAACAGTACAATATATTGCCCGGTCTATGGATGTGTGAATGTGAGTTGACTCAAATTTTAGTCGAGGCCATGCGCAATGATATTGAATCAACCGTGGTACGCAGAATCATCCATAAACGCCACTTAATGCCCATTGATCCACCTTACGATATTGCGGCGTGGCCCTGGGCGATTCGCCTCCATACCCTTGGTTGTTTTGAAATCGTGATTCATGGGCAACCATTCGAATTGCCGAGTCGTAACCGACCAAAATTATTTGCATTTCTACAGGCTTTGATTGCCTTTGGTGGAAAACAAGTCCGTGAGACGGTGATTAGCGAGACCGTATGGCCAGATGCCGAGGGTGATGCGGCGCATCAATTGTTTGATACCACGTTATTTCGACTACGAAAATTACTGGGGATTCCCGAAGCAATCATTAATCGAGGTGGTAAGGTATCGTTAAACGAGCGTATTTGTTGGATCGATACTTGGGCTTTGAACATTGGTATCGATCAACTCGTATCGTTTGTTAAAGAAAAATCCACATCGGTTGATCAAGTTCAAAAGCACTATGATCAGTTGCAGGATTATTACCGTGGCGATTTTTTGCAAGGGGAAGAAGACTTTCCAATTGTTACGCAACACCGTCAGCAACTGCGTTCAAAATGGCAACGTACTCTCTATTTTATGGCTAGCTATTGGTTACAAAAAAATAATTCAAAAGCAGTCGAGGCTTGTCTGGAACAATTGCTCAACGTCAATCCGCTTGAAGAACAAGCGTACTGCATGTTAATGAAGTTACATATTTCTCATGGACAGTTCTCTAAAGCTGCCGTTGTGTATGAGACTTGCAAAAAGGCGTTGCAAACTGGTCTTGGTGTACAACCTTCATTAGAAACCGAGCGGGTTTTTAATGAGGTTCAATATGGATTCCAGGGGCGTGGGAAAATTATAGGTTGAAACGGCTCATTCGAATCGGAGTGTGTCAAGGCAATAAATCATTTTGATAATTGATTGGTGTCTGGGTTTTATTTTTCAGAAGCCAAAGGGCCAAAGCTTATTGTATTAAGTCAATACTTGACCCATTTACTGAGATCGTTGAATTTTGAAGGACAGAATTGTGTATCAATTATGTTTTTATGTGCCTAAATCACATCTTGAGGAAGTGAAAATAGCGCTTTTTAAAGAGGGTGCCGGAACGTTCGGTAATTATGATTCCTGTGCATGGGAGATCGAAGGCACTGGGCAATTTAGACCACTCGATGGCAGTCGTCCTTTCATCGGCAATAAAAATAAAATAGAACAAGTCCGCGAATATAAAGTGGAAATGGTATGTCAGGATATATTTATTAAGTCGGTCTTAGCTAAGCTAATGGAAGTTCACCCATATGAGACACCCGCGTATCGTGTTTACGAGATTAACACAATTAAGGGTTTGCCTTAATGACCAGCCCTTTCAAGGTGAACAATCAATCGCTAGGCTCTTCACCGCGAAGCAA
>CAYUAI010000120.1:0-10720 GCA_964442745.1 uncultured Chromatiales bacterium | reverse complement strand
GAAATTTACTGAAGATGTAATGTAGTGTATAAAATTAAGGACGAATTAGGGTACCGACGGTACCCCAGTGATAAATTCATCGTCCAATCTAGATTATGCCTACGATCCAAATAAGATACTGACCGCCGGCAGCAATACCGATTTAGGCATGATGCGGGCGCTCAATATTATGAAAATACTCAATGAATCGGCCAAAGCCAATCAACTTAAAAACATCAAACACATCCACCCTTACTCCGCCGGTCAAATGATTTTGCCAAACCAACAACTCGCACTCGATAAACCTTTCGAAAACAACGCAAAAAGACGGCGAATTGAAATACGTTTATTGCGATCGCATGGGCGCCAAACTGATCAGCAGATAATGCTCGCGACAAGTCCTTCAAAATAATTAATCATCGTCGTCGTCATCACTGTCGTCGTTATCATCATCGTCATCATCAATTGATAATTCACTGGCGACCCAAATACCCGCCACCAAGCGACCTTTTGCCTCAATTTCGTTACCCAGTTTTGCAGTGAAATTATTAATTGCAGAAATGTCAATCTCAACACCCGAAATGACAATGATATCTTTTATCAGGTCAATACTTGAAATAATTCCTTTTATCTCAAGCTCTGCATTGTCACCTTGATCATCATCCCGCTCGAGTTTTGTGGCAATTAATTGTTGTCTCTTGGTATCGAGATAGGCACTAATCTTAACAAAATTTCCGACTTGCAAGTTATTAAAATTAAAAAACCTCCTTTCCGAATCTGACACCTCCGCCAGATCATCTTTGACTCGCGTGGTACTTGTTATGTAAACTTCCTGTCCCAGCACGGTAATGGTCTGCTTGCCAAGATTGATTTCAGTAATAACGCCTTGCAGCTTAGTTTTGCTCTGTTGTTCAAACTTCAATTTTTTGACAGTAATATTTCCATCAATATCAAGTACACCGTCCATTTTAATTTTTACCCCCACTTTAATCCCCGCAATATCTCCTCCTTCAAATTGAGTGCGGCTGGTAATCTTGATAGCTTGGCCATTTAAAGAAAATTGACCGGCTAATTCTTGCTGGGTAACAATACCTTCAAATTCGATGTCTTTTTCTTGACGGGCTAATCCAAAATTTTTGATATCATCCTTTAATTCAATAGAAGAAGCGATCAGCTTACTCTGCGCATCTACCGTTTGCTGACTTTTCACCTCAACCAGCATGCCATCAACCAATGGCTTTCCCGAAAAATCACGAAATGTCGTTTGAGCAGAATAAGTAATGCTAAGGCGGCCAATATTGAACTCACTGCGGCTGACATTACTCGCCATCCCCTTTATTTCAATTGGCTCACCGGTGCTATAGATTTGGCGTTTTACTTCAATGCGAGAGGCGAAAATCGTTCCATTACCGGCGGTAAAACCACTCACTTCAATAATATTATTCACTGCAATGTCTTCTAATCGGGTAATCATTGCCACTTGGCTCTCGAACACTGTATCAATGTTTGTCACTACCGTCTGCCCCATCACATTCAGGGTGTGATTTTTTATGATATTATTCGCAAAAACAAGCCCCTCAATATCATCATCAAAAATAATATTTGAAGCCGTCCCTGTCACACCATCGGTATTCACATTGCCTCGCACAGTGACCAACATGCCTACCCCAAGTTGACTTTCCATGGCACGTTCACCATCAATGATGACATCCGTGTTGTTATCCGTTTCATATTTCACTCCATTGACATAAACACTACCAAAACCCGTAATCACACCGACTGAAATAGATTCATCATTAAATCCAGTACCTGTTTCACCGCCACCGGCACTACAGGCTAACATAATCACGGAAACTAAAAACGTTGTCACAAAACGTAATAGGTTTCTAGTCATCAGTTTTTTCCTCAATATCATCATTTTCAAAATAATAAATACTCACGCCGATTGCCTTTCGGCCACTACCTGTAATCTCTGGATGCACATCACGATCTTGGGCCGCCATCGCCTGATCAATTTTTTCTAACAGTGCTTGCGAATTTTTGGTAATCAATTGTTGCAAAGCCGCAATTGATTCTTCGGGTAAATTATCATAGTACACTTTACGTTGAAAAAATGGAGGCTTATCCACGTCATGGATATTGCGATCCATGGTCTGAATCAACGCGGACACGTCACTCCCTAGGTATTCCAATTTTTCATTGATGGCCGTTTTCGGTATATAAACACGGAACAATAAACGTATTTGACCATTCTCATCAATTGTCACCACTCCCACACGTTCCAGTTCATCCAGAATAGCTCGCGGTGGCACATCCCCACTATAGGCTTTGACTAAGGCACTAAATGAAGGCATTTCCCCATCAAACGATAATACCAAAGCTTCACCCGGTTTTTGCTGGTAGTTTTCATCATGTACCCAGCCATACACCACCCGAGCTGCACGATTGTATTTATCCACTAGATTCTCTTCTTGTTCTTCATCAATCTCTTGAATTCGTTTCACTTCCTTTCGGGATAAACCAGTAATCGTCGCAATTCTCGAATTACTTTGCTTACGACCTGCCACAGCAAATTCCTTGGTTGCCACTTCCACATAAGCGCGGCGCGCAAGATCAGCAAAGACTCCGTAAGGCATATTGTTGCGCAATAGAATTTTTACTAGCGGTTTTAGCACACTGACGATGGCTTTATATAATATTTTTTGCTGATTCATGGTTTTATGGACCCAAACAGCAAATACCGCTGTTTGGGTCAGTCACTCGTTTGATTTTAATCGTCGTCGTCGTTGTCGTTATTATCCGAGTTAGAGTCATCATCAATACTGGCTTTTGTCGCGATAAAAACCCCATCAGAAAAACGCCCCTTGAGCTTGACTTCCATACCCTTGGTAAAGGTGGCGTTTGTTAGATTAGCTAAATCAACAGCAATCCCTGCAATACTCAATGGTAACGTCGTCGAATCTACTTGCACAAGCTGGCCTTTTAAAACTTCTTGTTCTGTCGCATCCCATCTTTCACGTTTCATTTTTTTGGCAACTAATTGCCCGTTACCATCAAGATAAGCGCTAATTTCTAGCCAATTATCTACTGCCAAATCATCAACCCCGAAATTATATTTAACATCCTGATCATCGTCACCATAGCGCTCATCCTTGACCATGGTAAAGTTATTTATTTTTATCGGCTGGCCAAACACTATAACGGTATTGTCGAGCAATGAAGTACTCATCACTTTTCCTTCCAGCTTTATATTAGTGGGCCTATCTAACTTGATTTTTTTAGCGACCAGCTTACCATTTTCATCACGATAGCCTTCAACTTTCAATTTTACGCCATCAACAAGCATTGAAATATCACCATGTTCGAAACGCGTCTGATCATTTAATATCACTGGCATACCATTGACGGTAAACTCAGGCAGATCAACCGTCGATGTCACAATACCCTGAATTTCAACATTATCATTTCTCTCACTGTCATTTCGTTCCTGGGCGTTATGCCTTTATTTCCTTAGCTTCTATTTCATAAGCCACCAGTTGTTGAGCTTCATTTAAGGCATCACGGCTTTTCACTTCAACCAACAAACCTTCCGTCAAGCCGTTGCTTAAATTATTATCTAACGATGCCAACTCATAGTTAATTGTTAGCGCACCAATCATGAATGTCGTTGCTGTTAGATCGCTGATGTTACCCTTGACTTCGATGACATCACCCGCTTCATAGCTTGATTTTTTCACTTCTAAACGGGTGGCTAAAATATTACCATCCCCGGTGCTATAACCACTCACTTCAATGACGTTGCCTTCAACAATGCTTGCCATATCTATAATCTCAGCGGCGTTGCTTTCAAAGACAGTATCATCGTCAATATGTACCGTCAGTCCCATAATATTCAAAGTTTTATCTTTGGCAAAATTATTTGCCAATACCACTCCTTCCACATCATCATCAAACTTAATTTCTAAGGCCGTCCCGGTGACACCATCACTGTTAACACTGCCGTTGAGTGAAACCAGCATCCCCAACTTTAATAAGGACTCATCGCCTTCGACCCCATCAACAATAAATCGGGCGCCATCCGTTTCATACTCCACACCATTGATAAAAACACTACCAAACCCGGTAATCACCCCCGAAATACTTTTATTTATAGGGCTTGATTGAGTTTCAATCGAGGACTCATTATCACCACCACAGCCAGACAGCCCCAGTACGGTCAATAACGATACCGCCATTACTGATTTTTGAAAACGATTATTCATTATACACTTCCTTTCTGAGTTATTGGACATATGAAATTGGGATTATAATCCCAGAAACCTGTCTTAACAATGAATTTTTCAGAAAAACATGAAATTAGTCACATTATTTTTTAATTCATACTGAATAAAACTTGCAATATATTGATTTATAAATGAATATATCTTCAGGGATTGATTTGTCGAGACGTATCTTACAGCAAAATAGCAATATTAATCACAAAGACAGCTAGCAGCGCAGGAATCAGAATGGGCGATATATCCTTCCTTCTCCAAGGAACTTGTGATTATTTCTCAAATTATTTATAGTTGTTTTTAAGTCTCATAAGGATGATATCCGAGACTGACTATCTTGATGAAAAAACGAGCTGAAATTGAGTGCTAATCAAGCGAAATTCGGCGGAAAATATAGCAAAAAAAAGCTAACTTTTTTCGCTCGAAAAATGACCAGGAAATATTTCTCACAACCCATTGAAATTTCTAATTTTTGGAAAAGTCAAGAGGGGTTAGAACGATGCCCTGACTAAGAAGGGTACAGCGCAATGATAAGTAGGGTGGATTAAGCGCAGCGAATCCACCGGAACAGAGCAAAAATAGGTGCATTCGCTGCGGTTAATCCACCCTACCGCCCATTCTCACTCGATGCATAAAGCACGAGTTGTGTCGCTCATCCATTCCCGCTTAGCCCATTTCTAAGAAGCCATCTTCTCGCTCCCTCGCTCTATCCTGGGAACATAGATTCCTAACCATAATTTGCAACAGGTACAGTAATAAATTCACAGTATAAGGTTGTATTACTTTACATCCTAGCAAGGTCGATATGAGGTAACTTTGTATTAACGACAAATTCTGGATGAATGCGTCGTTTTCACGGTAAGCAAATGACAACAGAAACAGGCGTAACGGTGCCATACACTATTTGTTACTTGCTAAAAAATTTCGTTTGATTTATCGCATCCACTCGATCAGGCGAAGGTTAAATTCAAGGAGTTATCATCTCATGCATTATCGACATACAGCTATATTAATTGGCGTATTCTTACTGCTATCTGCAGGGCATAGCTTTGCAGCCAAGGGCAGCGGAGGTATCGCCAGCCCAAGCTCCAACTTGGAGTTCGAGTTAGCTAACCCAAAGCACCGGTTAGCTCCACTGCCTCCTTTAAAAATACCCATTGATGACCTTACAATTATCACGAGGCATGAACTCATCAAATCCGTTGCTAACTTTGAAAATTCCGGTCACACCATCAATGGCGTTGCCTTGAGAAATCGAACCAGTGGCACCATTCATCTGCGAGGTGTGCCATTACCAAGCCAGGTAAAAAAAGCCTTTCTGTATTGGAATTTTTCCGATAATCTTGAAATCGGCCATGAATATGCCAGTATTTTAATTAACGGTAATCGCGTTAATGGAAAAAAAGTCGCCGACAATGAAGATCCATGCTGGGGGGAAACAGGCAACCATACCTATCGAGCCAATGTCACACCCTATGTACCACTGACTCGCCCCAATGAAGACTATCACGTCGTCCCTCAATTTAATCAAACAACGTCCACCACCGGACAAAACCCCTGGTCATCTTTCGAGGCAAAAGATATTCGGTTGGAAGGTGCTTGGTTAGTCGTTATCTTTGAAAATAAAGCGACCCAAGGTAATCAGGTGGCGCTGTATGATGATTTAAGCAATACGGAATTTTCAGGCACACTCAATTTAAGTCTACTCCATCCCACCATGGGGGCTGGACCGGCGCTGTTCTCCATGGCTGGCGCCGATGGACAACGCGGCTCTGGACATAATAATTCCGCCGCCAATGAGTTAAGCTTCTTCAACGATATACAAATCGCCGGTCCCCCCGTTTCTAACAGTGACTGGGATGGCAGTGATGGCTGGCCATTACCCCAACTGAGTGATACCCACACCCGTTACGTCAAACTGAATCAAACCAATATCGGCAAGGTCAGATATGTTTCCAATGGTGATTGCCTAGTCCCGGTGGCCTTTGTCATCGAAGGTCAATAGCGAGTAGTGATAGAGAATAAATATTTTTTTCACGAGGAGTAAGTCACATGATTTAGCCACTAAAAAAACGGCGTCTTTAGACGCCGTTTTTTCATTTCTTGTTCCCACGCTCCCGCGTGGGAAGGCAGACAAGGTAAATTCCTCACTAAGAAATGTATGAGGCAACCAGTCAACACCTTGGTGTGTCGATTGAATTAGACAGTGAATTCTCTTCGATTGAAATTTTGAATAATAAGCTTATATCGTGACTACGATTTTTCCCATTTGCTGGTTAGATTCCATATACTCATGCGCCTGTTGGATTTGGTTGAAACTAAATACTTTATCGATGGCTGGCGTTAACTTGCCAGCGTCAAACAGTGGCCAAAGAAATGCTTTTGCATTTTCCAGTCGATCTTTGTCGTGGGTCATTTCAAAAAGCGTATATCCACGAATCGTTAAAGCTTTTGCCAAAGCGCTAAACAATGGATAAGGTGTTGGCTCACTATCCAATGCACCATATTCAATAATTCGCCCTCCTTTGGAGCTCACTTCCGCCAGTTGACTCAATAGCGGACCACCGATCGGATCAAAAATAAGCTCAGCGCCGGTATCCTGGGTAATCTCTGCCATTCGAGCCACTAAATCTTCTGCGTCTGTTTGGATAACATGGTCAGCGCCTTGATCGAGCAAAAACGGTTTTTTACTTGGTCCTCGGGTTGTGGCAATCACAATCGCACCCAGGCGCTTCGCCATCTGGATCGCCGCCACACCCACACTACTGCTGGCGGCGGTAATTAATATTCGCTGCCCTGGCTTGAGCTGAGCGATGCCAATTAGGGCACCATAGGCGGTCAGATATTGCATCCAAATTGATGCACCCTGCTGCATCGTTAAAGATTCAGGGAGTTTAGCCACCGCATGAGCCGGCACCACTGCATATTCAGCATAAACGCCATACTGCCCCATGGAGAAAGCGGGGATGGTGTTGACTCGATCACCTATTTTAAAATCGGTGACATGCTTGCCAATGGCATCCACCACCCCGGCGGCCTCATAACCCAGTCGCGAGGGAAGCTGTGGTGTTTCAAGATAAGCGCCATTCCTAAACATAACCTCAGCACGATTCAGACCGATGGCTTCGACCTTAATGCGTAGCTCATGCTCGCCAGGTTTGGCTACGGGTAGCGCTTCAATTTTTAATACCGAGGCATCTCCCGTTTCGTGAAAACGCACCACTTTTGCTATCGAAGCATTCATATTTTTTTCCTTAATAGAGTCGCCACAAGAGAACTTATGGATCACAAGTTCCGAACAAAACAATCAATTGACTTTATACGCGGCAAATACTTCATCAATGTCGCTATCAAATAAATGATTACTGTAATTACTCAGTATCTTTACCGATATCGCCAAGATAATTGCCATTAAATGTTTTTCGCCTTATCCAATATGGGCGCTTGCGCCTGATCAGCCGATGACAGCTCAATCGGCGTTAAATCCTGAAATAGACAATGCGATGACATGGACTTGTTCTCCTTTTTTATTGCGTTTAACCCACTAGGTGAAATTGACTTTCCATACCCTGATCTCGTGTTGAGATGATTCGTTGGTAAGCTTCTGAGCGATACCAATTCATGGCACTGTCTCGATCAGGAAACTGAATCACCACCTTGGTTTGAAAGGCGGATTCGCCATGTAGCACTTCGATCGCCCCTTTGGCTAAAAACTCACCACCGAATGGCACCAACGTCTCGGTGGCCATCGCGCTGTAGGCACTGAGTTTGTCTTTATCCGTAGGGGTTAGGTCAACAATGATTAATGCCGTCATTGGTTTGATTTCCTTTGTGAATGAAAGTTGACATAGCTTACGAGAGCAGAAAGAATAGAACAATAGCCATTAAATGAACTGATTGTTTAAAAAAATGAACAATATAAAAATACTTCCGTCATTGCTTATTTTTGCTGAAGTCGCTAATCAGCAATCCTTTACCTTAGCCGCCCAGCAATTTGGCATGAGCAAATCGGCAATTAGCCAGCAGATCAAACGGCTGGAACAATACATAGGGCAGCAACTCCTATCCAGACATACCCGCGGCATGTCATTGACGGCGGCGGGAGAAAAATTACTCACTCGCTGTGAATTGCTGCGTGATCAAGTGGATTTAGCTTTTGAAGAACTCAACAACACCAAAGAAACCCCTTCCGGCACTTTCGCCCTAACCGTGTCGCATTCATGTGAAAGAGATATTATCATTCCAGCCTTGCATCAGTTGTGTATCGAATTTCCTAAAATCGAGCCAAAATTGCTGGTAACCGACGAAGTCAGAGACCTGATTCACGATAATTTAGATGTCGCTATATACGCCGGTGAACTCAATGACAGTCACTACCGAGCACTGCCTATCGGCACAGTCAGTGAGATTTTTTGTGCTAGTCCAAATTATGTTCAGAAACATGGTCAACTAAACGTACCGGATGATTTACTTCAGCACAGAATGATAGCCACCTCTTGGCAAACCAACCCACTAGCGATTTATGCAAACCAGGCGCTGTCTGAAAAAATTTCTGTCAGTGTCATTTTTTTTGCAAAAACCAATACATTTCCCAGTGCGTTGAAAATGATTTTACATGATATGGGCATAGCATTACTGCCAGAGTTTGCCATCCAGACACTTCTGGCTAATGGTGATTTGGTCAGAGTGCTGGCAAAATATCAGGGTCGGCAATGGCCGTTTTATATGATCCATCGATTTCATGGTGAAAAACCCATTCATGTCACCCGCTTTTATCAATTGGTGAAACATTTCTTCTGTAAAGCAAACTCATAATCGATGGGAAGTTATTCCATGCCTATTCCTTACTCGAAATCTATCCCTGATTGCTTTCTAGAGTAATCACTCGTTAGGCATATGTCTCAGCCACGCAAAATTAGCCGGCCATCAATTTAGTCAATCAGGTTGACTTTATAGTAAACATAGTTTACTTTTATCTCATGGATACTCAAAATAACCCGCCTTTTATTCCAACCGCACGATTATTACTCGATGCCTTTCGTGCGTTTGAAAACGAACTTGCTCAAATGCTTGATTCAAAAGGTTTCACCGATGTCACAACGGGTAATTTTAACATTTTTCGCCACCTAAACCCTGAAGGTATGCATTTATCGGAACTGGCCAAAGATGCTCAAATTAGTAAACAAGCGATCGGCAAGATGGTGAAAGATTTGGAATATAAAGGCTACGTTGAACTCATTCCTGATAAAATCGATGCTCGTGCCAAATATGTACACTTGACCATCAAGGGCCAAAAACTCATTGACCTAGCGATTACCATTGTTTCTGACATGGAAGACAATTACCAATCTTTGTTAGGCAAAAAAAACTACCAAAAACTCCGCCAATCTGTTAGCCAAATTTGCGAGTGGCATCTCAACAAAGAGGAAACATAATATGCTACGACAACTTGATTCATCTTTATGGGTAGACGAAGTTTCTTTTAAACGATTAGGTATCAACTTTGGCAACCGGATGACTTGCATCCAATTGGCAGATAATAATTTCTGGCTTCATTCACCGACGAAATTTGATCGAACGACACACCAAGAAATAACAACAAAGGGAAAAATTAAATACCTGGTTGCCCCGAGTTTAATGCACAACCTATTCGTCATGGACTGGAAAGAACAAGACATAGCTTCTCAAGTATTAGCACCGGCTCAAGCAAAGAAACTCCAAGCTGATCTCAAACTTGACGAAACATCACTAGAGAAAATAGCCCAACTCTTTAACAGCGAAATTAGCTGTATTCCAATAAACGGCCTACCTGTTTTACAGGAATACGCTTTTATTCATCATGCAAGTAAAACGCTTATTCTTACCGATCTTGCGTTTAATTTTGGGAAAAATGTCACCGGTTGGACAAAGTTTTTCTTGAAGGTTTACGGTGCCTACGACAAATTTGGACCGACCTTGACTATTCGCGTCTCAATAAAAGATAAGCACGCATTTAACGAATCTTTAAAAAAAATAGCGTTACAGGACTTCGATCGCATCATCGTGTCACATGGTCGTATTGTTGAGAGCAATGGAAATATAATTTTCAAAGAAGCGTTTAAAAAGTACCTCGAAAATTGAAGTCAGTTTTTGTTGCATAAACTGATTTCAGGAAAAAATAGACTCGTAGAGTGGATTAAGCGCAGCGAATCCACCATGAATAAAACTGGCCGTCCTCACCAACTCGGAAAATTATCACGCGCCTATTCCTAAAATTATCGTTTGTGGTGGTATCTCCGCGACGGCGGCTCTTTATTCGATGGATCACATTATTTCAGAGATATTATTTTTGATGTAATTAATGAGCAATGGCACTATATTGCAATGATTTATCACGAATTCAGAGATAAAAAACCAATAATTGAATATCTGGTCATCCGTGCTAAAAAAAAGGCGCCAATAATTTTGGCGCCCCGTTTTGTGGATGT
>CAYUAI010000119.1:0-10722 GCA_964442745.1 uncultured Chromatiales bacterium | reverse complement strand
GCGAGGTTACTCGAAGCTGGTTAAAAAGACAAAATTTATCACCTTTAAAGGGCTGATATGCTTGACCCAAGTCTTAGCCTAGGGATCGTAGAATTTGTAGGTGTCCCAAATGGACCAGGAGGTTCGGATACACAAGTGAATAGATTGCAAGATGCAGATTTAACTTTTGCAGATTCAACGCCTGGCGAAGATACCATTGATATAGAAATTGTTCAGTTATCACTAAAAAGTATCGATACATTCACTATAGGAGGTAATACAGGCAATATCCTCATTGAACTAAACACATCCGATATCTCTAAAAACAAGGGCACTATGACGATAACTGGCAATAGTACAAGTGGAACATATGACTCTATATTTAATGTATTTGTTGACATCATTATTGGAGATAGCATAGCAAATGGAGCTGTCCTTGCGAGCAGAGTCGATTTGGGGAATTACGAGTCGAATGGAACACAATGGATTTCGCTTGGCCGGTTATTATTAGCAACAGGCGAAATAGTGCATATCGCTCCCACTGGTGGAATACATACTGTAAATCAGGTACCAGAACCCTCAAGCTTATTACTCCTCAGCTTAGGCTTATTACCTTTAGCCTATCGCCGTAAAAAAAATCCTGATATTACTACAAACTAACATTCATTAAAACGGGTTCGGATATATCATATCTAACCGAGCCCGTGCTTCTTGGTTAAAGTTTTATGGGAGTAAAAGATGGCAACGTTAGGACATATCAGAAAACGTTTGTTTGGGATTGAGTTGGATGAAACGTCCTGCGAAAAACGAGGGTTCAGCATATCCAATCCAGTTATCAAGCAACGACTGGAAACCATTGGGCAGACTTTTGTCTTTGGTTACCACAGTGCATTACATCATAACGATACAGAAAGAATTTCCGAGGAATTGAATCAACAAATTGATAAAGAACTTCAGGGTTTTGCCTTTGAAGGCGCAGCGATGGGATTAATGTTACTGGATATTCTTAGCATGCAAGGCCCACGTCGATTTCAGAAATTTATTAATACCACCGGAAATCATCATTTTTATATGTTACATGTTGGCGCCGGATGGGCCATGGCGAGGTTACCTTGGCGTATTCAGCAACGTGTGGATGTCTTAGATGACTTATGTCGATGGTTGGCGTTGGATGGATTCGGTTTTCATCAAGGTTATTTCCATGCTCGACAATTTGTAGATGAGCAGCAATCACAGAAAAATTTATCGGGTTATGCACGGCGAGCATTCGATCAGGGTTTAGGGCGTAGCCTCTGGTTTGTCTTTGGCGCGGATATTGAAAAAATTGCGACTTGCATTCAGCAATTTCCAGCACCACGTCAAACCGATTTATGGGCTGGAATTGGTTTGGCAAGCAGTTATGCCGGGGGGAGCAGTGAAGCCGAATTAATCGCATTAAAAAAATTATCAGGCCACCATGATATGACGCTAGCACAAGGGGCTGCATTTGCCGCCAAAGCTCGACAAAGAGCGGGTAACCCGACAAGTGATACTGCCCTAGCTTGTAAAATATTTTGTTTCACTTCGACGGATATTGCCGCCAAAATTTGCGACCAGTCCTTGATTAATTTACCAATTAGTGCAGAGATTCCTGTTTATGAAATCTGGCGACAACGCATCCAGCATTGTCTTATCGAAGAGATGGCGGCTTAATGAAATACTTATTGTTATTGCATAAAGATCGATTTAAAAAAAATGCGACACGCCTGTTTTCTCTGTTAGCCATTTTCAGTTTATACGGTTTAGCGAAATTACCTGAACCCGATACGGATGAGCGAATAAAGCTAGCAGCAAGCTTTTCGTTTACCCAATATAACCTATCGGCTCTCGAAGGTTTATCCATGCGAAAAATTCGCAACGTTAATCCGAGTTTGGAAAGAGTTTCAGCTTGGATCTCAACAGTCGGTGCAGGTATCGCCATCAATGACTTCGATGGCGATGGATTAGCTAACGATTATTGTTTAGTCGACCCACGTAATAATCAAGTGATCGTGGCACCGATACCTGGCACTGGACTCCGTTATTCACCCATTTTGTTGCAAGATAAATCACGCCGAACGAATCACCCCACTATTGCGCCCATGGGTTGTTTGCCAGGGGATTTTAATGAAGATGGTCGTACCGATGCACTGGTGTATTACTGGGGGCGAACGCCACTAGTTTTTTTGCGTAACCAACAACACTTCAATGCGGTTGAAATCGTCAACAACCAAGAACGCTGGTTCACCAATGCGGCCACGCTAGCCGATGTGGATGGTGATGGTCATATCGATATTATTCTGGGTAATTATTTTCCTGATGGGGCGCGTATTATTGATGCTAATGCAACCAACAAAGAACAAATGCAAGATTCCATGTCGCGTGCATACAATGGCGGCAGCACGCGTTTTCTGTTGTGGAGCCAAGGATCACAACCCGTCAATTTTACCTTAGCTAAACATGGTCTTGATGAAGATGTTAATCGTGGCTGGACACTGGCTATCGCGGCGGCCGATATCAACAATGATCTGTTGCCGGAAATTTATTTCGCCAACGATTTTGGTCCCGATCGTTTTCTCTATAATCAATCCACACCCGGTCAATTATCATTTACACTCCTGGAAGGTGAGAAATACTTCACGACACCGTCATCTAAAGTCTTGGGTAAAGATTCGTTTAAAGGTATGGGGGTTGAGTTTGCCGACATTAATAATGATGGTTTGCTTGATATTTATGTCGGCAATATTGCCGGTGAATTTTCCTTGGAAGAAAGTCATTTTGCCTTTATTAATACCGGTGAACTGGATCGACTGCCAGAAGGCTATGCACCATTTATCGACCAAAGTGAAGCGCTGGGACTGTCACGCAGTGACTGGTCATGGGATGTGCGAATGGCAGACTTTAATAATGATGGCGTTCACGAAGCGGTACAAGCCACTGGGTTTCTTAAAGGTCAGATAGACCGCTGGCCGGAACTGCATGAACTAGCCATGGGCAATGATGAATTACTCAAATACCCAGCCAGTTGGATGTCCACTAAATTAGGAGATGATATCAGTGGCCATGAGCACAATCCTTTTTATGTGAAAAACAACGATGGACGTTTTATCGATATCGCCAAAGAATTAGGGCTGGATTTACCACAAGTCACCCGAGGGATTGCCGTCGCCGATGTAGATGGCGATGGCGATGGCGATATCGATTTTGCCGTCGCCAACCAATGGGAGCGATCTAATTTTTATCAAAATAACTGCCCTAATTGTGCCGCCTTTCTTGGTTTGAATTTGTTACTGCCTAACTCACCCGCCAAAACTGACATTCACAAAGGTCGCCCAGTAATAGTAAAAAATAGCCGTCCAGCCATCGGTGCCCAGGCGATTGTCCATTTACCCAATAAAAAAATACTCATCGCTCAGGTCGATGGCGGTAATGGTCACTCTGGAAAACGCAGCCCTGATTTACATTTCGGACTCGGAAAGTTTCCCGCACAAAGTCAGTTAAAGGTCGATATTAGCTGGCGTGATCCATCAGGCCAGACACATCAGCAAAATTTTTCACTTCAACCTGGCTGGCATACAATACAACTCGCCTGGCCTAATAAAGATGCTAAATCATGAAATCTAAAATTGACTTGAGACTACCCGCCTTACGCCGATTTGCCATTGCCATCTCTGCGCTCACTGTACTGGGTCACGGCTTCTTAGGATTTGAACAATCTATCGCACATGTTTTTATCGCCTTATTCACCGGATACACATTAGAACTGCTGCTGGAATGGATTGATGCCCGCACACATGGCAGAATAACTCGATTTTCCGGTGGCATCAAACCGCTGGTGGATTTTTTATTACCCGTACACATTGGTTCACTAGCCGTTGCCATGTTGATCTATCCCAATGAACAATTATTCCCCATCAGTTTTGCGATTGCCGTATTAGTCGGCTCTAAGTATCTATTTCGTGTGCAATTTGCAAAAAGCAGTCGCCACTTTTTCAACCCCTCCAATACTGGCATTGCCACAACTCTCGTGTTATTTCCTTGGGTTGGTATTGCACCGCCTTATCAATTTACCGAAAACTTATATGGTTTTGGCGACTGGTTTTTACCTCTGTTGATTATTATTTCCGGTACTTTCTTAAATATTCGTTTTACTCAACGTATGCCGTTGATCATGGCCTGGTTACTGGCGTTCGCCGCCTTTGGATTATTGCGCAGTCTTTTCTTTGGCACACCCTTATTAGCCCCTCTCATTCCCATGACCGGAATGGCATTTTTATTATTTACCTTTTATATGATTTCTGACCCTGGCACCACACCCTTTCCCGTCGCCAGACAAATTCTATTCGGCATCAGTGTCGCAGCTGTTTATCATTTACTGGTAAGCTTTCATGTGGTTTTCGGGTTGTTTTTTGCCCTTATTATCGTCTGCAGTATTCGGGGCATGATGATGTATTGGTCTGCCGCTCAACAAAAAAATACCGCCCATGAAAAACTCCAGATGATTCATAAAGGGGCTTTATCGTGACCGATGCTATTGCCATTGTGGGGATGGCATGTGAATATCCCGAGGCTTCATCACCACTAGCGCTCTGGCAAAATATTTTGAGCAAGCGTATCGCATTTCGCCAAATTCCCGCTGATCGTTTAAATTTGGCAGACTATACACAGGATGAAGGCCCAGATAGTATCTACCTAGAACAGGCAGCCTTGTTAACTGACTATACATTTGACCGAGTCAAGTTTCGTATTTCCGGCACCACCTATCGCTCAGTCGATCTGGTCCATTGGCTGGCGCTGGATGTAGCGAACAGAGCATTGGCTGATGCCGGGTTTCCCGATGCAGCAGGCTTAATGAAGGAAAGTACCGGGGTTCTAGTCGGCAATACCCTGAACGGTGAGTTTTCCCGAGCCAACAGCTTACGCCTACGATGGCCTTATGTACAAAGACAACTGAATACACAATTGCTGGAAAAAGACTTGACGGAAGCCGAGCGAGTCACCTGGCTAAATCAATTAGAACAAATGTTCAAATCCCCTTTCACGACGCCTAATGAAGAAACCCTCGCGGGTGCCTTGTCCAATACCATTGCCGGTCGAATTTGCAATTATTTTAATCTGGGTGGTGGTGGTTATTGCCTTGATGGTGCCTGCAGTTCATCATTGCTTGCTGTCGCCAATGCCTGTTCAAATCTTCGCGCCGGCGATCTCGATACGGCAATTATTGGTGGCGTCGATCTTAGCCTCGATCCATTTGAGCTAGTAGGATTTTCCCGCACCGGTGCATTCGCACATAATGAAATGCGCGTTTACGACGAACAGGGCACGGGTTTCTTACCCGGTGAAGGCTGTGGCTTTATGGTCTTGATGCGCCATGAAGACGCACTTGCCCAAGGGCTACGCTATTACGCCTTAATCCGTGGCTGGGGTATCTCTTCTGACGGTGGCGGTGGCATCACCCGACCTGAAAGTCATGGACAACGACTCGCGATTCAACGGGCTTATCAACGGGCTGGCTACGATATGGTCAGCGTGCCTCTGTTTGAAGGTCACGGCACCGGAACTGCCGTGGGTGATACTGTAGAATTGACTAGCCTTAATGACGAAAGGACCCTAGCAGGTGCCAAGAATCAAGCCATTATCAGTTCCGTTAAAGCCAATATCGGTCATACCAAAGCCGCCGCCGGTATCGCAGGACTCATCAAAGCCACCATGGCATTACACACTCAGGTATTACCGCCCGCGACCAACATAAAACATTTACATCCGGAATTGAGCAAATCTGACGCTAAACTAACGACCTTAAGCAAGGGTAAAATCTGGCCCCAAGAAAAACCCCTGCGCGCCGGTGTGAGTTCTTTTGGTTTTGGCGGCATTAATGTACACATCGCATTGGAAAACCATAGCGTCGAAAGACGCACTCAGCTCACCGTCAATGATGAACGTTTAATCAATAGTGAACAGGATGCTGAATTATTTATCTGGTCTGCGTTAACTTACCAGCAATTACTCGAACAACTGCAATCATTAGAACAGCGAGCGATTAAACTGTCGCATAGTGAAATCAGTGATTGTGCCATTCAACTCGCAAAAAATATTCAATCATCAGCCACGGTGAAAGCGGCAATTGTTGCAAATTCACCCAAGCAATTGAGCCAGCGTATTACATGGCTGATTGGCAGAATCAATAACAACAACACCCACTTGATTGATGAAAATCATGGTGTATTTTTATGGCCATCTGCAAAACCGGGAACCATTGCTTTTTTGTTTCCCGGCCAAGCGGCGCCAATTAGAAAAAATGGCGGTGCGCTAGCAAATCGTTTCAAATTCATCCGGGATTTTTATGCCTCGCTGTCTTTGCCCTCGATAGAAGATCCACAGTCTACCGCCCTGGTTCAGCCCGCCATTGTTGCCGCAGAACTTTCGGGATTGTTACTGATGGAAAAACTCAGTATTCATGCGACAGCGGTGCTGGGACATAGTCTGGGAGAATTGACCGCCTTGCATTGGGCAGGTGCATATAGCGCTGAGGAAGCGATGAAAATTTCCACACAACGCGGTAAAGTGATGGCACAGGCGGCTTCGCAACAAGGCGCCATGGCAAGTATTTCGGCGGACAAGCCAGTGGTGAATAAGCTGCTAGTCGGACTGAGTCATATCACCATCGCTTGTTTTAACTCACCATTGCAAACCATTGTGACAGGCAGTCAGTCGTCGATAGAAGCCATTTTACGCAGAGCCCAGGCACGTTCTCTTCAAGCAACCAGATTACCCGTCAGCCAATCTTTTCATTCACCTTATATGAGAGAAGCCGCCAATCTTTTTGCCACTCACTTAGAATCACAGACATTTTCCAACCTATCCCAATCGTTTGTTTCATCAGTCACAGGTAAAACCATCGACAAGCAACAAAATTTAAAAACGCTACTGATTCGTCAATTAACTCAACCGGTACACTTTATTGATGCATTTAAGCAACTGGACAATCAAATTGATTGTTTGCTTGAAGTGGGACCAGGAAAAATATTAGCGGGTTTGGCAAAACAACAAAGCAAAACGCCTTGTATTTCACTCGACATTGGTAGTGATTCCCTCTTTGGTCTGCTTTCGGCGATGGCTGCTTGCCATGTCTTAGGTATCAAATTGAATCAGGAGCTATTATTTTATAATCGATTTTCAAGACCCATTGATTTACAAAATTCGCCAACCTTTTTAACCAACCCTTGCGAAAAAGCGCCGCCATTATCCAACCGACCAGTCAGCCAACCTAAAACAAAACTTCAAGTACCGGAAAATTCAAAAACACCACATACCGAACTAACAAACCCAGAAAAAATCAATCATAAAGACAACATTACGGACTTGTTAATCAATCAAGTAGCCAATCGATTGGAATTGCCAATCGAGGCTATTTCCCTGGATAACCGCTTGCTGGTCGACCTTCACCTGAATTCCATTGCTGTCGGACAATTAGTCACTGATCTTAGCCGACAACTAAATTTACCCGCGCCTGCCGCCACCACCGATTATGCCAATGCCACCCTTCGGCAGGTTTCCCAAGCACTGGAAGATTTAAAATCAAGCGGGGTTAGTGCCAAAACAAAGACAGTAGAAAAAAACCCACCGGGTGTCGACGCCTGGGTTCGGACTTTTCAAATAACTTATCAAAATAAACCGCTGCCGGACAAACCGGATAAAGAACAAAAGAGTGAATCTCACTGGCAATTGCATGCCAATGTCGAAAAAAAATTTAACAACAAACTGATCATTGCCCTGCAACATTCAGTATCTGTCAATGGTGTTTTACTGGTACTATCTGATGACTTAGATCGCAATATCGTTTTATTGCTAAAAGCAGCGAAAGTAATAATATCAAACCCAACCACACTCGGGCATTTTGTTTTAGTGCAGTCAAATAATAGCACCCATAGTATGGCCTCCTTTGCCCGGACTTTTTTCCAGGAACAGCCCGACATTAAAACCACTATCATTGCGCTACCGTTGGTTAACGATGCGATCCCTCGCATCGTCAATGAAATTCGATCAAATGCTAGCTTCGTAGAAGCCCGCTATGATCAGATAGATATTCGGCAGATTCCCGCATTGATGTTAGTGAAAAAAAATACGGCAAAAAAATCGCTACCTTTAGGGAATACCGATGTCGTATTGGTCAGTGGTGGTGGCAAAGGCATCGCCGCAGAATGCGCCTTGCAACTTGCAAAAAAAACCGGTTCTTCACTGGTACTACTCGGTCGAGCTAAAGCCGATGATGATAAAGAGCTCAGCAACAACCTAATCCGCTTCACCAAACAAGGTTGTCAATTTCTTTATTTTTCAGTCGATGTCACCGATCAGCAGAAAGTCGCAAAGATCGTGCAACAAGCACAGCAGAAATTGGGTCCTATTAGTGCAATTATCCATGGCGCTGGCGTGAATCACCCTTGTCTGATCAATCACCTTAGTCAAGCCATGTTTCACCAGACACTGGCAACAAAACTTCAGGGAGCTGAAAACCTACTGGCAGCCATTGATGCTTCACAATTACGGTTGTTTGTGGCATTCAGCTCTATTATTGCCAGAACTGGTATGCGCGGTGAAGCAGATTATGCCGTGGCTAATCAACAACTCAGTTTATTGACTGAAAAATTGCAACAGGATTATCCCGCCTGTCGATGCTTATCACTGGAATGGTCAGTCTGGTCTGGGGTTGGCATGGGTGAACGATTGGGCAGAATCGATGCCTTGATTGCTCAGGGAATTTCCCCCATCTCACCGGACAAGGGAGTCGATATTTTTCTCGATTTAATTAGTCAAAAGCCACCTAAAACTTCGTTAGTGATTTCCGGACGTTTAGGTGAAATCGAAACATTGACCATGACAAAACCAGACTTACCCTTCCAACGTTTTCTTGAACAAACGCGGGTCTTTTATCCAGGGGTTGAATTGATTATCGATGTCGAATTATCGTTGGCCTCTGACCTCTATTTACAAGACCATCAAGTCGATGGTGAATATCTGTTCCCCGCCGTCATGGGCATGGAAGCCATGGCGCAAGTGGCCACCGCCTTATTCACCGCAGGGCACCACAATGCGGAACTTACCTCATTTTCAGACATTAATTTTCTGCGACCAATTGTTGTTCCCGCTGACGAGCCAATGACGTTGAGAATCGCCGCACTGATTAATATCAAAGGAGACGTCGATCTTATCCTGCGTAGTTCACGCAATGGATTTACTCTGGATCATTTCAAAGGAAAATGTCATTTTTCTAAAAAATCAATGGCAAAAAAAACCCAACTCTCTAACTCTCCATGCATTTCTTTAAATATTGAACATCAGATCTACAACAATTTACTATTTCATCAAGGAAGATTTCAACGCATCAATGGATACCAGCACTTACACACCTTACATTGCCAAGCAAGCATTGATGTCGCCGAGACTACCCATTGGTATTCAAACTATTTACCCCAGCCACATCAACTAGCTGACCCCGGTGCAAGGGATGCCGCCATCCATGCGATTCAGGCTTGCATTCCGCATGTTCGCCTATTACCCATCAGTGTCGATCATATCGAGTTTTTTTCAACACATACTCTGGGACCGTGGCAAGTTCATGCTAAGCAACAATGGCAAAACAAAGATGTATTTTGCTACAATTTATCGTTATTTAATGCCGAGGGTTATTTACTGGAACGTTGGACAGGTCTAGCGTTACGAAAAGTCGCGAACATTAAAGTAGACGAATGGGTTGAACCATTACTTGTCACCTATTTAGAACGTCGAAGCTCAGAGCTTATTCCCGGTGCTGAGATACAAATAGCCTTGCGGGATGATCAAGACATGCCAAGACAACAGCGCAGCTCGATGGCGATTTCCGAAGCTTCCGGCATAATACAAACGGCGGTGATTCGACGCCCTGATGGTAAACCAGAATTAACCGGTCAGCAGAGTTTTGTCAGTGCCTCACATCACGCCGAATTAACGTTGGCAGCCAGCTCAGCACACACCGTAAGTTGCGATATTGAATGTGTTATTGATGGCACTAAATTACGCCAACAAGATGTAGTCGGAGACGATTGGCAAATGCTGACAAAAATCATTGCAAAAAGCGCGAAAGAAACAATCGAGATATCCGCGACACGCCTCTGGGTAGTCAGAGAATGCTTGAAAAAAGCAGGATTATTACTGGATACACCGATTGTTTTATCCCAGTGCCACAAAGACGACTGGGTATTATTTACAGCGGGCGAAAACAAGGTGGCCACCTACCTAGCCAAACTGAAAAATAGATCACAACCCATGATGATTGGAATATTGATAGGGGCAAATAATGAGAAGCTATGAATATCATCATATCATCGGTTTTGAAGAAACCAACCTGACCGGCAATGTGTATTACGCCAATCATATACGCTGGCAAGGCCGCTGCCGAGAACTGTTTTTAAAAGATAATGCATCAGAGATCATTGACGATCTCAAAAATGGGCTGTTACTGATAACGACACGGGTTTCCTGTGAATATTATTCCGAACTTTATGCCTTTAATGCCATCATCCTTCGCATGCAAGCCGGTGCCATCAGTCAGAATCGAGTCACCATGTTATTTGATTATATTTGTATCAACGAAAACGATGAAGAACAACTCATGGCTAAAGGTGAACAACAAATCGCCTGTATGCGTGAGCAAAATGGTCATGTTTCGCCCACCCCTATCCCTCCGGC
>CAYUAI010000118.1:0-10834 GCA_964442745.1 uncultured Chromatiales bacterium | reverse complement strand
AGCGGCAGCGGCGATGATACCGGATGCACACCCCCTATACGCGGTGCTTCTTTTGCCGGTAGCAGTAGTTAACCTACAGGAAATGCATTGTGCCGTAAGTGTCGATAACTCAAACGTTATCGAAAGCAATTAAGCACACTTACGGCACGACCAACCACTACAATAAGTTATTTTTTGATATCATTTCATCTAGCAATGCTTAGCAATAAATACGAGATAACTTGGACACATGATGTGCAGATTAAGCTCGGCTTTGCCTGTCCTGATTGACGTCTGCATGGATATAGTCATACTCACATTCTCATCTAACGCACTGGTTAAGTACGAATTGCAGGCGAAAATCCTGCTTTTCGACCATTTCAGTTAGTTAAGTGCAGCTAGCTTGCCCTCATTAATAATCGCATCAATAATCGCATCAATTTCCGCTTCAGCGGCAAACCAATCTTCCTCCTCATTACTGCCATCAAAACCTCGCTTGGCCGCCCGGTAATAAGCCGCTTCTGCAATCATATGCGAACGGCGTTCTGCAGAAATCGCATGAGCCGGTTTTATATTCTCGGTTTTATTAGGAGGGCTACTTGCCCCATTCGTTTTTTTAGCAGTTGTTTTTTCCTTGCTTGGGGAACGAGGATTCGCTGACGCTGTTTTTTTAGTCGCCGATTGCGATTTAGTCGTCGCCTTTGTTATTTTGTTTCGCGCTGTTTTGGGTGCCTTTGTTTGTTGTTTAGACGTTGAAGTGCCCGACGTGGACTGCTGAGTTGTAGCCATTATAATCCTCCTGGAAAAATTTGAATGCCAATCGAATAAATAAAAACCAATCACCTATACCCAATGAAAAATTTAGGTAGATACTTTAAAACTAAGGAGTAGGCACGTGATAACTTCCCTGGCTGGCGCTCATAATTTATTGCATTGGTTCGTTCTGATTGAGCAGAAGTGCAGAAATAGTCGTTCTATTTCGAGCTTTTGCGATTGCAGAACAGGCCAAGACGAGCTTAAGAAAGGATGTAAAACCGGGAAATTATTGCACACCATTCCTAACCAAATGCTATTTCAGTAACGCCCTCTCGCATAGTATGTAAGATAGCTTGAATCATATTCTAGTCTATTATAGATGATATTGAGTAAATACCGCTACACGTACTTACCTAACTTAGCATCAGAAAACGCACATAAATCAAGCATACGAACGCTGTCTAAGCGCCTACAACTCAGCAGATAAATCCCTTTTCCAGACCTCTCCATTGTTGCAAAAATAATACTGATAAGCCATGTTTTGTAGCGCTCTACATGGGGATATCCGGATTATCACACCAGCACCGCCTCCCATTATCGATAAAAATTAACGCACCTCAGCCAACAAACGCTCCATCATCTCCGTCGCTTGAGCATAATAACTTTGGCCAAATAGATTAAGATGATTCAATGTATGATACAGATTATACAAAGTTTTCCGTACTGAATATCCCTCATCCAGCGGATACGCCGCTTGATAAGCGGCATAGAAATCTGCTGAAAAACCACCAAATAATTCAGTCATAGCAATATCTGCTTCATGGTCACCAAAATAAACAGCTGGATCAAATATCACGGGGGCGCCCTTTTCATCAAAAGCGTAATTACCAGACCATAGATCTCCATGTAACAATACTGGCTCAGGTTGATAGGTAGTAAAAAATGATTCGACAGTGTCGGATAATTGTTCGCCTAACGCTTGAATATGACCATCGTGCCCATTACGCTTAGCCAACGCTAACTGATACGCTAATCGGTACTCACACCAAAAAGACACCCAATGCTTCGATAACGTATTTATCTGTGGTGTAGAACCAATGGTATTGTCACGACGCCAGCCAAATTGATCTTGCCGCGTCTGATGTAATTTAGCTAATTGCTCTCCCAATAAAGCAGAAGATGCTCGCCGAGTCGAAACAAAAGCGATATATTCCATGACGATAAATGCTTGGGACCCAGCTTGGCCCACAAGTAGCGGTTTAGGTACCCGTACTGCGCCAGCACGAATCAACTCGTCAAGTCCCGCACTTTCCGCATCAAACATATCGAATTTTTGCGCCGGGGCCAGCTTCACAAAATATGGCTGTTGATTACCGGAAATAACGTAGGCCTCAGTGATGCCGCCGCCCGCTACCGGTTGTTTAGTTACCATTTTAAATGGTTCACCAATCACCTCAGCCATACTACTCTCTATTGTCGCCCAAATTGACATATCAACCCCTTCTCACTTTGTTCATCAATGCCTGTTCATTATAAGCCGTGTCAATGGCGACAATGGTGCCTTCAATCATCCGAAAAGCCGTCACTGGCGCATCATCCGCCATATACTTCAAGCGCAATGGACTCAGCGCTTTGATCGCCTGCTCTCTGAGCAGCTCACAATCAACCGTATGACAATCTTGATAACTCATTATCGCTTGAATGATTTCACCCTCAATCGGATAGGGATAGTTGTGCTCTTTTACCCGATGAAATGTTGTAATTGCATCATCACAAATAAAACGACCCACTGTTTTTTGATCTAAAAACACCAATAACTCGCCCAACCTCATACCAGCTCCCCCCTTTAATTGTGTCACACCATCGTCAAAATAATCTCCCATTGCTTTTTAGTCACAGACATAATAGATAACCGATTACCTTTACGCACTAAAGGCATATCCTGCAGACCCAACTGCTCACGTATTTCCGCCAAACTCACTGTTCGCTTAAACTTTGTCTTAAAACGAATATCCACCATAACCCAACGAGGATTTTCTGGCGAACTTTTCACATCATAATATTTACTGTTAACATCCCATGCGGTAAAATCTGGGTACGCCTCTTTAACGACTTCAGCTAATCCTACAACACCAGGCACATCACAATTCGAGTGATAAAATAAAACACTGTCGCCTTTTTTCATATTATCACGCATCATGTTACGTGCTTGATAATTACGCACTCCATCCCAATGTTCGGTTTTTTTCGAAGCCTGCCTCAAATCATCAATACCAAAAACATTTGGCTCAGATTTCATTAACCAATATTGCATAGCCTCTCCATCCCGTGATAGGCGCTAATTCATACGCCACTAACCTCCACACTTCTCACCCAAGTCATGCTATCTCGATTTATTCTTGATTTCACATAGCTGCCCTTGGTTCAGCAAACCCACTCACATACCGACCACTCTAAAAATCTTATAAAATCAATTATATAAAAGTATCCCATGGACCTTAATGGACAATATTAGGTTAAAAGGCCGTATAGCCTGACTCGGTTATTACACCATACATAGGCACATCCCAATCCGCATGATAAAGCCGGTCAACCTGCTGAAAATCATAAGCTACACCCATCAATTTTGGGCGTAACCAACTTGTCCGGTATCTTAAATACGCAAATGTTCTATCATAAAACCCACCGCCCATCCCCAAACGATAACCCATCGCATCAAATGCAACCAACGGCATGAAAACAACGTCAAGGGATTTAGGGTTTTGCACTTTTCGATGCAAATAGCAAGGCTCAAGAATGCCGAACCGATTGGCTGACATACGCCTATTTTTTTGATACGGCGCAAATAATAAACGACAAGCCAACGGCTCATGGATCACCGGCAAGAAGCACTGCTTACCAACCGCCAGCGCATGATCCATAAGCGGCCTAAGATCCATTTCTCCATCGTTTGCTAAATAAAAAACGAGTTTTTTGGCATATCTATACCAAGACATTCGAATAACATGGGAGGCGAACCGCTGAGCACGACGCTTTCGCTCAGCTTCCGATAAATTCTGACGCTTTTGCCGAATTTGTTTTCTTAATATGATTTTATTTTTTTGGAGATCAACAGCGCTCTTCTTCACGTGTCCCCTCTGCTTTCTTAAATACGAAGTGATTGACTATGCCAATGAGCAAGCCGAGAATCCAGCGTTCACGCCAACCATCTCACACAGCAAGCGCCAAGCGATGTAACGAACAGCAATGAGCATCGTCGTAGGGGCACCGCCACGTCAGCATCATTGGCGAGAGAAGGGAAGGTATCTTCCACTCATGCGGTCGCTTTCTTTGTCCCTGAACCCTAAAGTTCAAGTGGGAACGTCAGTTGACATGTTAGGCTTTCCGGCCAAGCGGACATGCACACGACATCAACGTTGTCGCCCCCGGAAATATATCTTATCGGCTCAAGAATTTACCCGAAAGCTTACCAACACAGCAGAAGACACCAAATCAAAAACATACCACACTATCACGCTGATTAGTCAATCAAAACATGGAGCAACCCCATGAAATTTATGATCTTTATACGCTAAAGCGCCTTTTTACAAACTCAATCAATATCCTTCGCCAGATTTTCACCTAAATAGAAGAACAATACAACCCTAATTATAGTCGCCTGCAGCAAAACTAAAAACCACAACGTCTCCGTCGCAGCAATAAAACACGGCCAATCATCAACGTGATCAATACGCATTCAAAATAGGCAATAAATCCCCATATACCACCTATCTACTCGTTTCAAATAGTACGTTATTGTGAGATATCAATTACCAGGTACCAACAATCCGTAGACCCACAAATATGCGGCCGCTAAACATGTAACTGGCTCGTCTCCGCAGCATCCGCATCCTCTATGTTAGCCCCACCGTCTAAAGCACCTTCAATGCGTTCTTGCAAACCTTGCAATCGCAACTTAAGCGCATTGCCCTTGTTCTGCACTTCATGCTCCTTAAGCAATAGCTCATGCGCAATATTCAACGCGGCCATCACAGCGATTCGTTCACTGCCGACAACTTTACCACCTGAACGAATATCACGCATCGTGTTCTCAAGGTACTTAGCCGATGCCAGCAAACCATCACGCTCTCCTTCCGGGCACGCAATTCGGTAATCTTTACCAAGAATTTGAATAGTAACCGCTATAGGTTCAACTCTCATGTGTTTCATGTTCCATATCTTTTAAGCGAGTAATAATAGACCCCACTCGATTCAGTGCCGTACCATTCTGGCCAACAAGTTCAGAACACTCGGCAAGCAAAATCGATTGCTTAGCTTTTAAAGCATTGTTTTCTTCGCGCAGTCGATTACATAACCGAATTAAATCTTCAATACCATCTTCGAGCTCTCTGATACCCGCACTCTCATACAACTCATTTGGATTTTTCACAGTATTAACCGACATTGGGCAGCCTAAATTTTGTAATTTCTGATTTATTAACGAACACTACGCTAATAAAATGTACACTTTTACTAATCGTTGTTAGTCCAGTCCATATATTTTTCAGCCTTGCAAAACCAAGACCTCAATAAAGCTGATGACAATCGTGTTTTTGTGATTTGAGCACATCAAATAATCATTACAACACTACAAATGCTAAGCGAGCTGAATGATATTTGCACATATTGAGCACTAATAAAACAATTCTTCAGAAAACAGGTTGCCCAATGTCAGTATTAACACGCTATTTTTTCGTTTATGTAATGCACGGCCCCAGATTATCTCATCAAAATAGATCTTGGTAAATCATCAAAGCAAATAGCTTCTCAAGCAACCTGTCAAAAAGTGATGGCCACTCACTTGCATGCGACCGTGCTCACTTCCGGCTAATCGATCAATATTTAACCGTAAATAACCCATTACCCGCCTCCCCCCTCATCTTGCTATATTATTTTCTGTAAAATTGCCTAAAATGGTATGAGCGACCCGTAAAAAATAATGCTAACCAAATGAATTTACAAAATAATAATCAAAGAAATATAATAATAGGGACAACCCATCACGGTAAACCATGTAAAATCATTGACGCCACCGCTACACTGAGTCAGGACACATTACAAGAGCTTCTAAATGACCTCATTAAAAAACGATCGTTTGGCTTATCTGGCTATTCACAAGATGGCCAAACTATCAAATTCAACCAAACTCGATTTTCACATATACAAATACAAAATCAGCTATATCGTTTAATATTGCTCCCCTATGAAGCGCGCATTGAGAAATTTTAAGCATGTCTAGAAAACAAACGAGTACATTTTCATTTGACCAAGTTAATATCGCACTTCAACAAGCGAATGCAACAGCCGATGCGGCTGAAGTACAGGGCATTTTATGTGGCTTGTTTTGCACAACCGGTAAACGCGACATCAATACCTGGCTAACTTATGTACTAGGTGACCACGACCCCAGAGACGTTAACATCCAAGCCACCCAACAAATTCTTATGGACCTTCACGACCACACCGTTGAAGAAATCATTGACAATGATGACAAGCTCGGTTTGTTATTACCCAATGACGACGAGCCGCTAGACAATCGAATTGCACGCTTAACCCATTGGTGCCAAGGTTTTTTATTTGGCATGAATATGGCCGGCACCTCTGACCTAACTAAACTGCCAACCGATTCGTGCGATATCTGTGAAGATATCCTGGAAATATCCAAAGCAGGATATGACCTGGATGAAGATGACGAAACCAACGAACAAGCGTATTCGGATATTGTTGAATATTTACGAATCGGTGTTTTTATTGTCTATGACGAACGCAGTGCCACGACGACGAATGCTGACGGCAATAGCCTGTTACATTGAGCGCATAATTTCTACTCAACACCGACAGAAAATGGGATTTTTTACTGTCTCCAAGTATCCGTATCAGCAAGAGCTGATCGCACCAATCGCGCAGCCACGGCGGTGAAAAGTTATCACCCTTATACTTCAACTGCCGTGCACCTTGGCAACACTCACAACATTCGGCGATGTACTTGTCAAGCAAACCCCCAAATCCATCTCACAATGATAGTCACGATAACCGAGTAATGACGCCATGACATTTAAATTATCAGAGTTTGCCAAACGTCGCAAACTGCTTACGCAACATCTAGGTAAAAAAAGTGTCGCCATCTTACCCACCGCCCCTGAAGTCATGCGCAACCGTGACAGTGACTACCCGTTTCGACCAGATAGTGATTTCTTCTATTTAACAGGATTCCATGAGCCCGAAGCCCTTGCAATAATTATGGCGGAGGGAAAATCGACGAAATTTATTTTATTTTGCCGCGAAAAAAATCCAAAAATGGAAATTTGGACAGGCGCTCGAGTCGGTCTAGAAAATGCGATCGCACAATACGGGGCGACCGCCGCTTATGCCTATTCAGATATAGATGAAATACTGCCTTTGCTACTAGAAAACCAAGACAAAATTTTTTATTCCCTCGGTAACCATGAGGCATTTGACTTCCAGCTTATCCAATGGCTCAATGCGGTCAAACAAAAAAGTCGGGCAGGCATTACCGCCCCCAACGAAATTATCAGGCTTGACAACATCATTCACGAAATGCGGCTTTGCAAAAGTCCCAGTGAAATAAAAACCATGCGCAATGCGGCGAAACTTTCATCACAAGCACATTGCCAAGCCATGCGCACTTGCCGACCAGGTATGTACGAATACGAAATTGAAGCTGAAATTTTGCACACTTTTCATAAAAACAATGGTGTACCCGCCTATAATTCCATTGTTGGTGGCGGTCAAAATGCCTGTACATTGCATTACACGAGCAACAATACAAAACTAAACAATGGAGAATTACTATTAATCGATGCCGGTGCAGAACTCAATTACTATGCTTCCGATATTACCCGCACCTTTCCCATTAACGGAAAGTTTTCGGCACCTCAAAAAGCAATCTATGATATTGTCTTGCAAGCACAGCTAGCCGCCATCAATCAAGTAAAACCCGGACAAACGTGGAATGCCCCTCACCAAGCCGCTGTCAAAAAACTCACTCAAGGACTGGTGGAACTTGGCTTATTAAAAGGTAACATCAAAGCTCTCATTGAAAATGAAACTTATCGAAAATTTTATATGCACCGTACTGGTCACTGGTTGGGCATGGATGTGCATGATGTGGGTGAGTATAAAATCAACGGAAAATGGCGCCGCCTGATGCCAGGCATGGTACTCACCATCGAACCGGGTATTTATATTCCCGCTGGAAGTAAGGGCGTGAATAAAAAATGGTGGAATATCGGTATTCGCATTGAAGACGATGTGCTCGTCACCCAGCAAGGTCACGAAGTACTGAGTTGTGACGCACCGAAAACCACAGCAGCAATCGAAAAGCTAATGGCAACAAAATGAATAATAACCACGATTATGACGTATTGATTGTCGGCGGCGGCATGGTCGGTGCGAGCATGGCCTGTGCATTGGCCAACCAACCCTTAACCGTCGGTGTCATAGAAGCCATCCCATTTCGCTCAGATAACCAACCCAGCTATGATGCGAGAAGTATTGCCTTGGCGTATGGCAGCGGCCAAATATTCCAACGTTTAGGTTTGTGGCAAGCAATATCACCCAACAGCACGGCCATCAAAAAAATTCATATTTCTGATCGAGGTAATTTTGGCACCACCCGCTTAGACAGCACCACAGAGCAGGTTCCAGCCCTCGGTTACGTGGTCGAAAACCGTGTCATTGGTCAAGCCTTAAAACAAGCATTTAATCGATATGACAATCTTCATTTAATCTGCCCAGCCACCCTACAAGATATCGATATTTTAAGCGATCATGCAAAACTCAGCATTTTCCAGCATGGTCGTCGGCAAAAACTCACGGCAAAGCTCATCATTGCAGCCGACGGCGGTCATTCAATTGCTCGCGAAAAAGCCGGTATTTCAGTGCATCAATCAGACTATCAACAAACAGCGATTATCAGCACCGTCACCCCAAACCAAGCACATCATAATATCGCCTATGAACGCTTTACTGGACAAGGCCCTGTGGCTCTATTACCCATGAGCAATAATCGATGCTCAATGGTATTAACCTGCCACCATGAAAATAGCCAAGCCATTTGCTCATTAAATGATACTGATTTTTTAGCACATTTACAGCACCAATTTGGATACCGTCTTGGCAAATTTATTCGCACGAGTCAACGTGTGAGTTATCCATTAATACTCACTCAGGCAAACCAGTATTATCGACACCGTCTCGTACTTATCGGCAATGCCGCCCAGACCCTGCACCCCATTGCCGGCCAAGGTTTTAATCTCGGCATTCGTGATGTAGCAACCCTCGCGCAAATTGTGATACAAGCACAACAGGCACAACAAGATATTGGACAAACAACGGTTTTGCACAAATATGCCCAATGGAGAAAACGCGATCAACGGCAAGTCACCGCATTTACCAACGGACTCACCCGTTTTTTTTCCAATCGCTTCCCACCATTGATGATGGCGCGCTCACTCGGTTTAATCACCATCAATAACCTGCCGCCACTGAAACATAAGCTGGCAACTTATGCCATGGGTATGGGAAGCAAACTGCCTAAATTTACCTCAGGAGTCCCATTATGAGCACACACGATAATTATGATGTCATCATCGTCGGCGGTGGAATCATTGGCTCCAGCATGGCCTGCGCCTTGGGACAAATTGGTTTTAAAACCGCGTTAATTGATGCGAATGAACCACAAGTTAACTGGCCTTATGACGGCTTCGACAATCGTGTCAGCGCCATTACGATTGCCTCGCAGCGTCTATTCAAAAGCTTAAACGCCTGGCCATTAATTAAAGCACGCCGAATATCACCTTATTTAGAAATGCATGTTTGGGACAAAAATAGCTTTGGTGAAATTCACTTTGACTGCGCCAATACTGGCCAGAATTATCTTGGTTATATCATTGAAAATAAAGTTATTTTAGGCGGATTGCTGGCACAACTAAGCAACCTCGAAAAAGTCACTTACCTGAAACCTATTCGCTGCCATTCACTGAATATTAACCCGCAAGTTGCTAAGCTGGAGCTCACCAACGGACAACACTTAACAGCGCCACTCATCATTGGGGCCGATGGCGCCCACTCCTGGGTTCGCCAACAACAAAACATTGATTGCACTGGCTGGCAATACCAGCAACAAGGGATTGTCTGTACGGTAACAACACAACATCACCATCAACATACCGCCTGGCAGCGATTTTTGCCCCATGGTCCGCTCGCGTTATTACCCTTAAGTGACGGCCATTGCTCGGTAGTATGGTCAAATACCTCCTCAGAAGCGAAGCAATTACTGGCGTTAACAGACCCACAATTTATCCAGGCAATACAAGCGGCCTTGGGGGATAGCCCTTTGGGCAATATCAAAACCATGACCCAGCGAGCCGCCTTCCCTTTGCGTTTTCAACATGCCAATCAGTATACGAAATCGCGGTTAGCATTGATCGGCGATGCGGCACACACCGTTCACCCGCTGGCGGGCCAAGGTGCGAACCTTGGGCTATTAGACGTTGCTCAGTTGGCTGAAACGATTTTCCACGCCAGACAAAAAAGATGGGATATCGGCTCATCAATCGTCTTAAGAAAATACGAAAGAGCGCGCAAAGGTGATAACTTAATAATGATGTCCACCGTGGATGGATTAAAACGCTTATTTGGCAATTCAGCCAAGCCCTTATCTTTGATTCGAAACCTTGGCCTCAATCTCACTAACGCCACTCCACTGGTTAAAAATCGATTACTTAAACATGCCATGGGGATTAATAACAACTTACCCTCCTTGGCAAAAGGTCAACCATTAAATTAGACATGGGAAAATCATTCCGCCGTCGCAAAGATACCTGGTGTTTCCCAACAAATTTTTTCAACTCCCCAAAGACAATCCAGGCCAAACATCGCCTAGTACAGCCCTACAAGAAAAAGAGGTGTTAATGGATTCCCCGTCACAAAGTGTGAGTCAAGCACAGGCATCGATTGCTGACGCCCAGGCAGTACTTCATCCGCAGCAGTTCTAAATACGATTGATAATTATTATTAACGAGGGTAAGCCACTTTG
>CAYUAI010000117.1:0-10980 GCA_964442745.1 uncultured Chromatiales bacterium | reverse complement strand
CCAGGTTCTCTAATGACAGACCCCTTGTACCCTTGGTACAAGGGGTTTTTTGTTTAGGGTTAACCGGCATTGGGTAGCCTTGCGAATGATGGATTTTTCTATTTCATGGTATTAGCCAGTTTTCGATCGGCTAATGCCCGGCGGCGCAGATAGGCTTCTCGTGCGATGGTAACATCTTCCAGAAAATAAGCTAATTCATCTAGGTGTAAGGCTTGCGGTCCATCTACTAAGGCTTTTTTGTGGTTAGGATGGAAATCAACCAACACCATATTGGCGCCAGCAATAATACCTTGTGCGGTGACATGCATCATATCCATGATACCATCCGGTGATTGACTGCGTGTGCCCACCGAATGCGAAGGATCGATGCAAACCGGCATGCGAGTTAATCGTTTGACGGCAGGCACATGAGCAAAATCGACAAAATTACGATGCGGATCACCCATGTTGGTTTTCATGCCACGCAAGGCGAAAATGACTTTGCTATTCCCTTCGCTCGCGAGATATTCGGCGGCATTGAGTGATTCTTCTAAGGTGATGCCGAATCCCCTTTTTAATAAAACTGGATGTTGTTGTTTGCCAACAGCTTTAAGTAACTCAAAATTTTGCGTATTACGTGTCCCAATTTGTAACATGACTCCGGTGGGATGTCCGGTGAGTGCTAAGGCGTCATTGATTTCATCAATATGAATGTCATGGGTAATTTCCATGGCGATGACTTTAATGCCGTACTTACCCGCTAATTCGAAGACATAGGGTAAGCAAGATTTGCCGTGCCCTTGAAATGAATAGGGATTGGTACGCGGTTTATAGGCACCCATGCGGGTACAAACCTGGCCGTTTTCCATCAATACTTTCATCATTTGTTCGACATGATCAGGGTTATCGACGGCACAGAGTCCGGCGAAAATATTGAGATTATCTTGACTGAAAACAACGCCGTTATATTCGAATGCAGCGGGGCGAGTATCGTTTAGGTGGCGGCCTAACACGCGGTATTCTCTGGATATTCGCACGACTTTTTCTACCGTGGGCAGATTTTGCATCTCTTCAACGGAGAGCGCTGCGGTATCCCCCAATAGATAAATTTCGGTTAATACTTGCTGCTCGCCTGTCACGCGGTGCTCCCGGGTTTTTACATTGGGTAGCGCCTGTAAATATTCTTGCAATTGTTGATACGCTTGACTGTGACTGTCGGTGTTGGGGTGTAATACCAATATCATGATGTTGTCCTAAGCGTTGGTGTAAACAAAATAGTACTCTATTTTCTAGTCCCGATAGCGCGTTAACAAATCCGTATATTCATCAATGCGTCGGTCTCGAAAAAAAGGCCATATTTGACGAATCTGCGTATTGCGTTTTAAGTCCAGTTCCGCATATAAAATGTTGGCACTGTGGTGATCGGCCTGGGCTAATATGTCACCTTGTGGTCCGGCGATAAAACTGTTGCCCCAGAATTCGATACCTGAGGTTTGGCCTGATGGGTCGGCTTCATGGCCTACGCGGTTAGCCGCTAACACCGGAATGCCATTGGCAATGGCATGGGCACGTTGAATCGTGATCCAGGCATTTAATTGACGTTGTTGCTCATCCGTATGATCATTGCGATCCCAACCAATGGCGGTCGGGTATACCAAGATATCCGCACCGGCTAAGGCCATGAGTCGGGCGGCTTCCGGATACCATTGGTCCCAGCAAACCAGTACACCGATACAACCTAAACTGGTTTGAATGGGATGAAAACCTAAATCACCGGGTGTGAAATAAAATTTTTCGTAGTAGCCTGGGTCGTCAGGAATATGCATTTTTCGATACTTGCCTGCGATACTTCCATCACCATCAAAAACAACGGCCGTATTGTGGTAGAGGCCGGGGGCACGACATTCAAACAGTGAGCTGATAATGACCAAGTGATATTTTGCGGCTAAATCAGCTAGCCAGCTGGTGGAGGGACCAGGGATCGGCTCGGCCAACTCAAACCATTGGAGATCTTCTGTTTGGCAAGGATATAAGCTGTTGTGCAATTCTTGTAAAACTACCAGTTGCGCGTTATTGCCGGCGGCGTTTTCAATGGCTTGTTCAATGGTGGATTTATTTTCATGCACTGAGGGGCGACAAGCGTGTTGTAATAATGCGACGTTTATTTTTTTGTGAGTGATCATGAGTTGCCTTTGTCTATTTCACTAAGCACGCCTTTGGGCAATTGCATGGTTAAACAGTGTAAGCTACCATTTTGCTGAATTAATGGAATGCAAGGGATGCCAATGATTTCTCTTTCGGGAAAACATGATTGCAGAATGGCTAAGGCCTGCTCGTCCGCTGGATCCTCATATTGCGGTACTAATACGGCGTTATTGATAATTAAGAAATTAGCATAGGTCGCCGGTAATCGTCGCTGCTGATCATCGTATTTCGGATCGGGCCAGGGTAATGGAATTAACTGATACGTTTGGCCTTGTTTATTGGTAAAAGCCTCCAATTGATGACGCATTTTTTGCAGTGCAAGGTAATGGTTGTCCTCAGGATCGTCACAAGCGACATAGACAATGGTTTGAGGATTAACGAATCGAGCGAGGGTATCGATATGGGAATCGGTATCGTCACCTTCTAAATAACCATGATCTAACCATAATATACGATCTATGGATAAATAGGCTCTTAATTGTTGGCTAACCGTTGCTTTATCGCTCACTTGATTGCGATGTCTGTCTAATAAACAGCGTGATGTGGTTAACAGCGTTCCGTTACCATCAACGTCAATACTGCCACCTTCTAACACAAACGGTATGGAACGAAGTTGAACCTGACCGAATGCATTTTGGTGATGTAGTCGGCGAGTCATTTGGTTGTCTAATTGGCTGTTATATTTATTGCCCCAACCATTAAATTCAAAATCTAACAATAAAACTTGCTGCTCAGATAATAATGTGATGGGGCCGTGGTCACGAGTCCAGCTGTCATTGGAAGGGGCCACGTAAATACGAAAATACGCTGGTGGAATCTGCGCTGAGTTTAATAATGCTTGAATATGTAATTGGTGAGCGACATCGTTGGCACTGATGAGCAATGTTTCAAAACGACAAATGGCTTGGGCCATTTGCACAAAAATCGGTTCGACGTCCGCTAAATACGGCCGCCAATCACTGGCCTGATGGGGCCAGGTCAACATGATACCACTTTGCATGGCCCATTCTGGCGGTAAGTGATAAGATTTTGCTAACCTATTGCTCACTTACGTTTCCTTGAGCTGTCGTCATTGCCCATATTGTTGTTATCATTGTTGCGTTTTAGGCTTTTTATTAACGACGGTATTTATCACAATATTATTTTCGAAATACACAGTAAAATCATCATAAATCCAGCGAATGATGGGGGGGCGTCCAACCGCTTTTAAAGCTTGTTTTGGTGCTCCAAAAATGTCTTTGACCCGCTGCATTTTCATCCTATTTTTAGGTCGGGGTATCCCATCGAACAGGTTCGGCGGTTCACTATTTATCCCCTCGATTAATAATTTGTCAGCGTGGCTCGTTGGTATGATAAATAACCAGGCATAGAACATAATCCAGCATAATCTGTTAATTCTCATTCTTCAAAACTCCTGAAGATATACTCAGCTCCGCTTTGTGTATAGCGACTCATGGAATGATTTTTATCAGTTTACTTTAATGATTTTGCTAATGTTTTCGCATATCCTGTATAACTTGACGGGGTAAGTGCTAATAACTGATTTTTTGCCTGATCGGGAATATCAAGTGACAATATAAATTCGTGCAGTATTGTTTTATCAATGGTTTGGCCGCGGGTGAGCGCTTTTAATTTTTCATAGGGATTCTCTATGGCATAGCGCCGCATCACTGTTTGCACAGGTTCGGCCAGCACTTCCCAGTTGGTGTCAAGGTCAGCGGCTAAGTGATCCATGTTAATTTCTAATTTACTCATGCCTTTCAAGGTAGACTGAAACGCTATCATTGAATGAGCGATGCCAACCCCTAGGTTACGTAATACAGTAGAATCTGTTAAATCACGTTGCCAACGGGAAATGGGTAACTTGCGGGCTAAATGGTCAAAAATCGCATTGGCAATACCAAGATTACCCTCTGAATTTTCAAAATCAATGGGATTAACTTTATGCGGCATGGTTGAGGAGCCGACTTCATTGGCAATGGTTTTTTGTTTGAAATAGCCTAACGAGATATATCCCCATGTATCTTGATTAAAATCCATCACAATCGTATTAAATCGTGCCAAGGTATGGAACAATTCTGCGATATAGTCATGCGGCTCAATTTGAATCGTGTGTGAATTGTATTGTAAACCGAGGTCTGTCACAAAATTCTCGGCGATGACCGGCCAATCCACTTCTGGATAGGCGGATAAATGTGCATTAAAATTACCTACCGCCCCATTGATTTTACCTAAGATGGGAATGCTGATAAATTGATGATATTGTCTTGTTAAGCGATGAGCCACGTTAGCCATTTCTTTACCAACGGTAGTGGGTGAGGCGGGCTGACCATGGGTGCGGGATAACATGGGGGTATCGGCATATTGATGAGCAAGCTCAGTGATCGCTTGCATCAGTTGTTTCATCAATGGTAATAAAATTTGCTGACGAGCGTCTTTTAGCATCAACCCATAAGCTAGATTATTGATATCTTCTGAAGTGCAGGCAAAGTGAATAAATTCACTAATATTTTCAAGCTCTTCAACATCCTGTATTCGATTTTTTAAAAAATACTCAACCGCTTTTACATCATGATTGGTGGTGCGTTCGATCGTTTTAACGTCTTCGGCGTCTTTTTCATTAAAATGGTTGATGATAGAATCCAAGGTATAAAGTGCTTCATCGCTGAGGGTCGGCACTTCTTCAATGCTTTCATGGCAGGCTAGCATTTGTAACCATCGAATCTCGACTAAAACACGATACCGAATCAGCCCATATTCACTGAAGATGGGCCTGAGTGCTTTAACTTTATCGCTATATCGACCGTCAATCGGAGAAATGGCAGTGAGCTGCGTGAAATTCATACATGTTTCCATTTTATCAATTCATTTAAAAGCAGAAATATACAACAAACCTTATATAATGTCTCGGTAGATCGCGTTGCTATACTCGTAAGTATATCGTTACTGTCAAGCATTTAAACCCACGTGTTTAGTAAATCAGCCGTTTTGGGTGCTAAATTTTATGAAAAATTGAGGTGAAAAGGTGTTAGATCTTTATAAAAAACACGTCGAAGAACGGGCCGCTGCCGGCTTGCCACCCTTGCCGTTGGATACCCAACAAACCGCCGATTTAGTTGAGCTATTTAAAAAGCCACCGCCAGCTAAAGATGATGCCGAGCTGCTGGTTCAGTTGTTGATACATCGAGTGCCACCCGGCGTTGATCAGGCCGCCTATGTGAAAGCGGGTTTTTTATCGGCGATTGCAAAAAAAACAACCACGAGCGCCTTAATTGCCCCAGTGAAAGCCACTGAGTTATTAGGCACTATGCTAGGTGGTTACAACATTAGTCCGTTAATTGATTTGCTGGATGACGATGATTTAGCCCCCATTGCAGCACAAGCTTTATCCCATACCTTATTGATATTTGATGCCTACCATGATGTATTGGAAAAAGCCAAAACCAACGATTATGCTAAACAGGTGTCGGAGGCTTGGGCACAAGCGACTTGGTTCACTGGGCGGCCTGCGTTAGCTGATGAGATGACGGTCACCGTATTTAAAGTCGAGGGCGAAACCAACACCGATGATTTATCACCGGCCTCTGAAGCCTGGAGCCGTCCAGATATTCCACTGCATGCCAAAGCGATGCTGATCAGTCGCCTGCCTGATGTCTTAACTATCATTGATAACCTGAAAACCAAAGGACATCCTCTTGCTTATGTGGGCGATGTAGTCGGCACCGGGTCTTCTCGAAAATCGGCGATCAATTCCGTATTGTGGCATATGGGGCAAGATATTCCTTATGTGCCAAACAAGTGTCAAGGCGGGATCGTGATCGGTGGTCAAATAGCCCCCATTTTTTTTAACACCGCCGAAGATTCGGGGGCGCTACCCATTGAATGTGATGTACAAGCCTTATCCATGGGGGATGTGATTACCATTCGACCTTATGACGGGGTTATTTTGAATGCTCAGGGCAAGACGCTATCGACATTTAATTTACGACCGCTCACCTTGCCTGATGAAGTGCGAGCCGGTGGTCGTATACCGCTGATTATCGGCCGCTCATTGACCGATAAAACACGCGAGGCGTTATCATTGCCCCCGAGTGATTTATTTTTACGACCGACCATACCTGAGGATACCGGTAAAGGATTTACCCTCGCGCAGAAAATAGTGGGTAAGGCTTGCGGCGTGGCCGGTGTTTATCCTGGCACCTATTGTGAGCCTCGCATGGCCACCGTGGGTTCTCAAGATACCACGGGAGCGATGACCCGCGATGAGTTAAAAGAACTGGCCTGTTTGGGTTTTTCTGCTGACTTGGTGATGCAAAGTTTTTGTCATACCGCCGCCTATCCTAAGCCCGTTGATATTACTTTACAGCATGACTTGCCTACGTTTATTCAAAACCGTGGCGGCGTTTCACTGCGCCCAGGGGATGGCATTATTCATTCTTGGTTAAATCGCATGTTGTTGCCCGATACCGTGGGTACCGGCGGCGATTCTCATACCCGTTTCCCCATGGGAATTAGTTTTCCTGCCGGTTCAGGCTTAGTGGCTTTTGGGGCCGCGTTAGGCGTGATTCCGCTAGATATGCCAGAGTCGGTATTAGTTCGTTTTCATGGTGACATGCAACCCGGCATTACCTTGCGTGATTTAGTACACGCGATTCCTTACGTGGCCATTCAGCAGGGATTATTAACCGTTGAAAAACAAAATAAGAAAAATATATTTTCCGGGCGCGTCTTGGAAATTGAAGGCTTGTCGGATTTAAAAGTGGAGCAGGCTTTTGAGTTGGCTGATGCCTCAGCCGAGCGTTCTGCCAATGGTTGTACGGTACGCCTAAATAAAGGCCCGGTGATTGAATATCTTGAATCGAATGTGACTTTATTAAAGTGGATGATTGCCAGCGAGTATGGTGATCAACGAACTTTGCAACGTCGCATCAATGCCATGCAAGCCTGGTTAGCTGCACCGCAATTGCTTGAACCGGATGCCGATGCACAATATGCGGCAACGATTGATATCAATCTAAATGAAATCAATGAGCCGATATTGTGCTGCCCGAATGATCCCGATGATGTCAAACTTTTATCGGATGTGGCGGGCGAATCGATTGATGAGGTATTTATTGGCTCTTGTATGACCAATATCGGCCATTATCGAGCCGCCGGTAAGGTGTTGGAAGACGCCGGTGCCGTACCCACCCGACTTTGGATTGCGCCACCGACTAAAATGGATGCTCACCAACTCACCGAAGAAGGGTATTACGCCATTTATGGTCGAGTGGGCGCAAGAATTGAGATGCCAGGTTGTTCATTATGTATGGGTAATCAAGCCCGTGTCAGCGATGGCGCAAAAGTGGTATCAACCTCGACACGGAATTTTCCCAATCGTTTAGGCAAGGAGGCAGATGTCTATTTGGCTTCGGCGGAATTAGCCGCCGTGACAGCACGTTTAGGATACATTCCAAGCCAACAAGAATACCAAACCTTTGTCAGTCAAATTGCGCCGTTATCGGAAAATATTTATCGGTATCTTAATTTTCACCAAATCGAAAAATATCAAACCATTGCGGAGCAAGTGATGCCAATTAAACTGTCCTAAAAACAATCGGAGAATGGCATTAAAGACAAGGATGTTTTAACTATACCCAGCATTGAGCCGCCTATCATTTAATCTCACTTGAGACCTGGATTCCCCAGAAAAACCCAGGTGAAATCAATTCTCATCGCGGTTTTCAAACGCGAGATGGCCCAATGTCGGCTATACCCGTAGCGTTCAAGATTTAGGCTTTTATTTATTTTCTGCGTAACAGTATTGCTTCTAGGCATGCTAGTGCACTGGGTGCGCCAAAGACAATGAGGATGTCTCCCGCGAATAATTGCATGTTAGGCGGTGGGTTAACAATACGTTTTTGTTGGCGGTGAATGGCCGTTATCGAGACATCGTATTTTTGAATGGGTAAGTCTTTCACGCATTGCTGGGTGGCCCACGTCGCTTTAGGCAACTCAATGGCAAGCAATTGTTTGCTATTCTCATCGGTAATATTCATGATGGTATCTTCACCAGGAAACAGCTGGCGCAATTGTGCGTAATGATTTTTTCTCGCTTGCTGAATTTTATGCGCGACATGGGGTGCAGGCACTTTGAGCCGTAATAGCAGATGAGAGGTGAGAACCAAGCTGGCTTCCATTCTTTCTTGAATGACTTCGGTGGCTTTCGCTTGATGAAAATGTTCCAACTGAGTGTCGTCGGTGGTTCTAACTATGATCGGAATGCTCGGATGAACCTCCCGTACCTTGCGTAATATTTTTAATGCGGTATGCACATTGTCAATGCTGATGACCAGAGCCGCCGCTTGATTTAAGCCGGCGGCATTGAGTAATTCGATATTGGTTGCGTCACCATAAGCGATCGGTTCTTTTGCTTTGATGGCATTTTGCACTAAGACTGGATCAATATCAATGGCGTTAAAAGGGATGTCTTCTTCTTCGAGTATACCAGAGATATTTTGCCCGACACGTCCATAACCGCAAATAATCACATGCTCTTTTATATTGCTTATTCTATGGGCAATGCGTTTTTTGTTTATGCGTTGGTTCTTTATCGACGCATTGGGGAGCAGCAATGAAGCAATATGGCCATTGTAACGGATGATCAGTGGTGACAATACCATGCTGATTAATAGTGCGGCTAATACGATTTGCCCGGTGTTTGGCTGCAATAACTTTGAATCCAGTGCCAAGGCAAGTATCGCAAAGCCGAATTCACCGCCATGAGCCAGTACTAAACCCGTGCGTAATGCAACAATGCGATTCCAGCCGGCAATTTTGCAAAGTATAAAAACCAGTAATAGCTTGACAATCATTAATGCGGCTAATAATACCAAGACGTTTGCCCAGATGTCGGGGAGCAATTTCGCGTTAAACAACATGCCGATGGTAATGAAAAATAAGCCAAGCAATAGGTCACGAAAAGGACGAATTTCAGCGGCAACTTGATACCGAAATTCAGTTTCTCCCAGCATCATGCCCGCGATGAATGCACCAAGCACCAACGACAAGCCCAGTTTATAAGTTATCCAGGCGGCACCCAGCGCGACCAGCAGCGCCGTGAGGGTAAACAATTCCGTAGAACGGAATTTTGCAACTCTTCGAAATACCGGGCTCAGTATCCAGCGACCGATGGCAAGAATCAATGCTAAAGCGAGCAGACCTTGGGTGAAGGCGGCAGCAACGGCAGCGGCTGGCATTTGATACGAGCTGGTGGTTAAACTGGTGACAAGGATTAAAAATGGAATAACCATGACATCTTGAAATAGCACAATACCAATGGCATTTTTTCCGTGCTGGCTATGTAATTCAGCTTGATCGGTCAATTGTTTGGTCACCAATGCGGTGGATGACATGGCAATGACGCCACCAAGGATGATTGCGCTTTCTAAGGAGAAGCCAAAATACATGGCGATGAGTGTTGTGGCCAGCGTACTAAGCAACACTTGCGAGCCACCAAGTCCGAATACGGCACCTTTCATTTGCATCAGTTGCGGTAAAGAAAATTCAAGCCCGATACTAAATAATAAAAATACCACGCCAAATTCAGCAAAGTCTCGGGTATGTTCCGTATCATCGATCCAGGCTAATCCATAGGGACCCAGCAATGCGCCTACGGTTAAATAACCGAGTAATGGTGGTAATTGTAACCGAATAAATAATAGGGTAATGGTAACGGCGGCAACCAGTAATATTAAGATTTCATTGAAATAGCTATGTGCCATAAACCGAAAACTACCTAAGCTAAAAAATCCCGCTAATTCTGAAAAATACTTATTACTGGGACGAGTATACTCATGGTAAGATTTTAGGATGTTTTGTCATCCTACTTTGGGTTCTGAAGAGAAGCAATTTTTTTCTCCATTTCATTAATCAGTGCTTCGATACCTTCTTTCTTTGATAACTACTACGATAATTTCTGATGAGGCTGACTTCTTCAATCACTACATCATATACCAACCCGTCATCGCCATGTTGTTTCATTTTCCAGTTTTTTCCTAAGGCGCGTCTTGATATACCCTTAAAATAAAAGCGTTAATCAATGGTCGATTTAATTTGTTCGTGCTTGTTGGTTTTATCCAGACTTGCTTGTCGAAGGGTGGCTAAAACGTTATCGATACTGGCTTTCATGTCGTCAGTGGGACGACTAGCTATGGCCGTGGGTGAGAATACTGTCATAGAAAGCAGCAATACTAAAATACATGGTATGTTCAATTTTTTTAAGTTCATGGTCCGTTACCTTGTTAACCATTATAAAAGTGTTTTCGCCGGGATGGCTATTTTTTGATTTTCCCTGCACGAAATTGAAAGTAGGCATCTCGAATAAAAAAATAAGGATCTAAGGCATTTCTTTTAATGGCTTCATAGGTGTTTTTATCCAGCGATAAAGCATTAATATTATCAAATGCTTCGACAGCTAAATATTCCAAATCATTTAATATATAGGCGAAAGGGTCCAGCGTTAAATCGATCAGTCGGCCAATACTATCACGTACATTCGAGGGTCCTAAAAAAGGTAGCATAATATAAAATCCGGGGCCGATACCGTAGTGACCTAGGGTTTGTCCAAAGTCTTCCTCTTTGGCGGCGAGTGCGAAATATTTTTTGGCAGGATCAAAAAGTCCTAAGATGCCAACGGTGCTGTTGATTGCAAAGCGAGCAAGTTGTCTGCTCGCATCAGGAAATTTAAATTGCAGCGCCGCATTAATAATGCGTATCGGGTTGGTTAAATTGGAGAAAAAATTAGCGGTACAGACC
>CAYUAI010000116.1:0-11134 GCA_964442745.1 uncultured Chromatiales bacterium | reverse complement strand
GAATTGGGTTTTAAGGTCTATTATAGTATCTATTTAATCCGGCCACGCCATAATAGGATTAAAATGGAGTAAATAGCAACCTCGCCAAGGTATCGAATATACCGAAGTTTTGCATCTGATCGTTTCCATTCTTGAGCCATAAACGCCAAAGCTAGCAATGAAAGTAATATTAGAGGCATATGAATTTGAGACATGATGAGCGAAGCTGATTTTGTATCATGTGGATAGAGAAATGCGATTATTGTACACCCGACAAAAGCCCCCAAAAGAATAAACTTAATGCGACTCGATTCTATCTTTTGGCAGAAGTATATGGTTATAGCGCCAATGATGATTATCGGGGTAAATCTCGGATAGTATCAATCTTCTGCTATCTTGATAAATTCAGGAAGCTTTACTAATAACCCGGACAACACGGATAGAACTACTATATAGATTAGGTTCGATTTTCGAATGTTTTCTGAAGCAGAGATGCTATAATTTAAACGAACTCCCCAGACTCTTATTATTTCTGAGTCTGGGAATTTTATAGCGGCATCATTAAACCATTCTTGGAATTTTACTGGCTTTGTGCGGTACAGCCGTTCTAATTCTTCCGGACTATCTAGCAACTCGATGAATTTATTTTCGTTTTTATCCATTATTCAGCCTTACATTTGACGATTAGAATTTACTTGGGTAGTACACCATGAAATTATGGTAAAAAGTAGGTGACAAATATGGCAAAAAATGACAAGTGTTAATTGCTTTTGGTGCGCCCAGCATGGGCATAAACTAATAGGGTGAAAGTCCAAGGCAATTGTTCTATGTAAATATCGCTGTCAGAGCCTGTTATATCCGCCTATTTTTCGATATTACAATATTAGACAGCCAGAACAATGATCAACCGTCTCTACAAGTCTATGCCCTAAAAGGTGATAATTTGGCTGGTTTTAAGCGAAATGATTCGATCATGCTTCGGTCTGGTAGCGATCATAGAGCGATTGCTCTGCATTTCCTCCACTAGAGGTAGCAAACTTATTCTTAACTTCCCATAGCTCTTCCATGACTTCATCCTTAGTTTCAATGTTCATTCTATATCCTCGATCTATTGGAAGCATAAATTTGATATTTATTCCGATTGCCCGCCTAGTGGGGCTCATTTCATTATCCACGGGTACAGTGGTCTCGTATGCCAAAGGCAAAGGCCGTGGCGAAACCTCATTGTTGTCCACACTGCTTGGCGACATAGCGGAAAATGATATCCTCTTAGCCGATGGCTACTATTGTACTTGGGCCATCATTGCGTTGCTGTTACAGCAGGGCTCACACATGCTGGTTCAGAATCATACCCAGCGAAAACCGAACTTCGCTGCCGGTGAAAAACTGGGCGCCAAAGATCATATTATTCACTGGGAAAAACCCCAAAAAAAGCCGGGATGGATGACAAAAGAAAACGACCAAGCGTTACCCGAAGACATACGGATACGGGAGTTTGCCGTGGGTGGCATCGTTTATGTTGCGACACTATTGGATAACAAAGTTTACCACAAAAAATCACTGGCGACATTGTATAAATCGCGATCCATTTTTTATCTGACAACTTGATTCGCGCAAACATCGCCCGCTCGGCCATGATGAGTAAAAAAATCCCTCGACAAATTAGTTTTATTGTAGAAGTTTTAGTTAATCAGGAAAAGTTGATCCCCCGCAAGCAAGCTCGGGGGATCAACTAGCTTAGTCGCTCAATGCATATTTCAGTGTTAGCTTAGCGTAATGAATTATCGCGTCATCCGCATATTGCATAAGAAAAACACCACTCTGTGCTGTATATCCAGGACCAGGCTCTCGTCCATCCTCAATATCATGCTCACGTTCACGCGCAACACGCTCACGGCCAAAATTCAGCATGGCAAGAATATCCTCTGACGTATAGCGGTCATCAGCCAGCAGTTCGATTGATATTGTTTGGCGCTCCCTTAGGTCGGTGGGAGGAACCTCTATAAAACCGTCAAAACTATTAATAGCTATTCCCTTCAACCCTGTGATTTGTATATAGTCATTTGTATTGTAACTATTATTAATGGCGGGTCTATATATTAGTTTGAGTCTAGCGCTATGGATAATTATTTTTTTACTAGCCGTTTTTGCCTCATTGTATGCTTCTTTGAATGCTTTCCATTGAGGCCGATTAAGGTTGAAGCTGTGAAACCATGCAGTGCTTTCGTCACTGCCATCCCCTATAGTGCCTCCCCGTCCATAACCGCTAATGAAGAACCCCCCGTTAGCTATGCTGTCTGTTTTCTGTGCAATTGGTGGTAGAATATATCGGCTTTCAACAACCGATACGAGTTGCCCTGCATGTGCATCTGACACACCACTAGAAATTGAAGTGCATCCCACAGTAAAAGTAAATAGGGCCAGTGTAAAAAACAGTGATTTTTGTTTCATTATTATACTCCTTATCGATCAGGTAACAATCTGACTACGTTAACAAGTTTCTTCAATTGTGATAAACCTACTTACATATTACCAACAGGAAAGAAGTATATATGTGACAAATTACCGCGAATTATGTGAAAAAAACACAAGTTATTGACCCGCGTTCAGCTAACGCCTTGCTCAGTGGCGGGCCAAAGGGGCTTTTTTTTATATAACATGGAGCCTGCGATATACACAAAAAAATAACACTTTGGCACGTCCACTGGAGCTATTTGGGTACGCCCAACATGGGCATAAATGGATAGGGTGAAAGTCTCCTGTCGGAGGATCACCGCTAATTTCCTTACCGGATATTTAACGCTAACGACTAGCGAATGGCACCAACAGTAGGCGCTTTAGGCGAGGGCTAATCCGCGAGGAGCCGTCCGGAGGAAGCCGCTAGCAAAATCGTGAGCCGACGAACAGAAGCATCATACAAGGCCGAGTCTGGGGGGCGAGTTAGCCAAAGATAACGAAGCCCAGTGATCTAATTGGATAAGGTAAATGAAGCGGTGGTACGAGGAAAGTTTATGCCGCTTATCTGGGGAGATCTGTTCAGCACAGCGATCATTTTATGATGATTCATCTTACCAGTAAGGGACTGGTCGATCAAACCTTGGCACCTTGAATCGTTATCGCTCAAGGTGAGCGAACTAAGACAACAAAGTTATCACTGAGTTATCGCGTCAGTGCCAGTAATGGCAGTGATGATTGAACAGAAGACAGAAAATTGCTCCTTGCAATATCTGCATTCCCATCCTCCCTGGCAGATTCGCACGATGAGTGGTGCGAGGGCTGATGGAGAAAAAATCTAGCAGATTTTTCTTCGAGTCGTTCCACTAACCAAAGTTTAATTATAGATTGACGTGTTACGCCAACACGACTTGCCTCTCTATCTAATGAGTCAATTACCCAAACAGGAAAGTCAACGTTTATTCTTTTTTGGTCATGGTTTGGACGCTTTACAGTAGACAAATCAAGATAGTCAATAATGTCTGATTTATTGTCGTCAAATTTTTTATCGAAGTCCTTAGCTTTCATAAAGTTCTACCTCTGTTTTCCGGGAACGCCTGACTGAAATTATTCTGATGTGCTACCACGATGCGTAATAACCGCTGACCAATGTCTGTTAGAAATGCGGGCTATTAATAAAAAACGAGGTTCATTTTCTGACTTTGCTTGTACTTGAATAAGGTTGGGGTCGAGCCAAAGCTCTTGTGCCGAGGCAGAGTCAATGCCATGTTTCTTCAGATTTGAGGTGCTTTTTTTGTCGTCATATTCAACTTGGTGCGTAGAGTAAAATATATACCTAAATTACTCATATGGAAGGCTTGGATTTTTGGGGCACCGGGTAACAAGGCGGTGTCACCACCGCCCCGTTCCCTAAGAACCGTACGTGCAACTTTCACTGCATATGGCTCAAGCATTCCTAACGCTCCCGTGGGAACGCACCTTATACCTTATACCTCCAAACTAAAGCTTCCGAGTTCTTTAAACTAGCTCGACGTAGTGATCTTTTGCCCGAGGCAAGTGCGGTTGATAAAAGCGCGGTGACTAAAGCCAGAAAAAAGCTCCCTTAGGAAAGTTTCGAGACTCTCTTAAATGAAGCGGTTCACTTGGCTTATGAGAGTTTTCCTGAGCGCGAAGAATATCGTTGGAACGGACTCTCTGGTTTCGCCTTTGATGGCTCAAAGTATACACGGCCCGCCACGCCCGCCTTACGTGATGAATTTGACCCCAAGAGTGGTTTTGAATATGACGAAAAAGGGCACTATCCACAGTGCTTGGTAACCACGGTCTATGATGTTTTCAGACGCTTACCCATTGCACGTGCCGTCTGGAGTATACCCCGTTTAGTGGAGAAGGAATGTTATACTTCACCCATTAACGATAAAGGCATTATTTATGAGCACCAAACACCCCGAAGAATTTAAACAGGAAGCGGTTCGACGTGCACTCACCAGCGATCAACCCATTGCCAAAACAGCCCGTGAACTTGGCATTAATGAGAACACGTTACATGATTGGGTGGCTAAATACCGTTCAACTGTATTAGACAGTCATAGTAACCAGCTGAGCCTCGAACAACAACTCAAAGAATTGAGAAAAGAGAACGCCCGCTTAAAGGAGGAGTGCGATATTCTAAAAAAGTTCGCCACCTATTGTGCGAGGGACATCAAGTGAAATATCAATTCATTAAAGACCATCCTGAGCACAATATCGATGCAGTATGTTTTGTATTAGGCGTGCCACCCAGTGGCTATTATGCTTGGCGAGAGCGCCCTGTTAGTGAACGTGAGAAAGACAATCAGCGCATTTTATCGTTGATTGAGGATAGCTTTGAACAAAGTCACAACACCTATGGTATACGCCGTATTACCGAAGATCTTAATGATCTGGGGGAGGCCTGTCATCACAAGCGTGTACAGCGACTCAAACAAGCCTATAATATCTATCCTAAACAAGTCAAACAACGCATCAATACCACCGACTCTAACCATAATGGACCGATTTTTCATAATTATTTACGCCGCAACTTTACTGTCGATGCGCCCAATCAAGTCTGGGTGTCAGACTTGACATACGTGAGGGTAAACAATAACTGGATGTATTTGGTGGTCTGGATCGACTTGTATTCACGTAAAGTGACTGGTTGGGCAATGGCCAATCATAGGCGCCGCTCATTGATGGTGAGAGCATGGCAGATGGGCATTGATCGTCGGGGTTGTGCACCACTCCTTGTGCATTCTGATCGGGGTTCTCAGTATGCATCGGATGAATTTCTGACAGCACTCAAGCCGAACGATATTCTCAGTAGTATGAGTCGTCGAGGTGATTGTTTTGATAATGCTGTTTCTGAAAGCTTTTTTGCCACCATTAAAAAAGAATGCATTTATTTAATGTCATTCGATACGTATGAGCAAGCGCGAACAGCCATATTGAAATACATAGAGACCTTTTATAATACGAGAAGAAAGCATTCGTTTTTAAATTATTGTTCGCCAGATCAATTTGAGCATGATACATTAGCCGCGTGATTCCGTCTCCACTTTTTGGGGTACATTCCACTTTGTTAATTCCCTGCACTTTGTGGACAGCGCAATGATGAAACGATGGCACATGCCCTGAATCAGACCTCTCACCATGACTTGGAAATCTGGGAATAAAAAAATATCCCTTATACGATGCGTAAGAGACGCCAAGCTTTTTTTGCCGAGAATGAAAGCCAAAAACCGGGAAAAATATAGGTGACAAAAAGCGTATATTTCGACAGCCTAGGAGCTCCCCCCCCGGCTATCCGATTTATATCAGCCCAACTAAACTAGCCTGCAAGCTTCAATTCTTCACGTATAACTTTACGTAATACATCTTCTAATGATTTATCAGGCGCATTAATATACTCACGCAACGCCCCATTGATATAAGTTTGATAGTTGCCACCACCTGCAGCATGAACCTGATCCTTGAAATATTCGATTATGTCACCGTCCAATCGGATTGTGATACGAACTTTATTTGGATCGGGTTTGATAATCGCTCCTCGTTTTCCCTTGCTAAAGTCTTCACTCATAATCTATACCTCGGTAATACTGCTTGGTTTCGCTACGATCTGCTTTTCGAGCTGAAATAATACGGATAAGATCGTCCTCGCGGTATGTATAAATTCTTATGCTAGGACCCATTCCTAATGTCCTAAATCGCTGCTCATCGTGATCTTTGTCTTCAATGGTCAAAGCTCTCTCATCTTCCAAAGCAATGACAGCATCAGCAAAATCAACGCCATGTTTTTGAAGATTCTCGGCAGCTTTCCGTGGATCTCACTCTATGTCCATATGTCATATGGTATGTACGTTTTGTGTACATGTCAAGGATTTGGTAAATTTTTGATTTGCTTGGTATAAAATAAAATGTGATCACCTTGCCTCTTCACTCGCGGTGATTCAAGGCAATATTGGTGGGGAAATATGTCATATTGATGCAATATTACAATTGAAAAAGACACGTAGGTTATGTTGCTGTTTATTTTGTCAGAGTTTCAATAAAAATCAAGATAGGATAATGGCCATTCTTTTCCCTTTTTAAATTAAATAAGAGACGCTATTCGTGTCAGACATTATAGTATACGGATGGAGAAAACTTACATTAATTGGATTAAACGATTTATTTTATTTCATGATAAAAACCGGAATGACGATATTTTGACGTCTCTCGCCGTCGATAGTGAAGTGACCGCCAGCACCCAAAATCAAGCGTTGAATGCGCTGGCTTTTCTCTATCGGCCCGGACGTTATTGGTCGCAACAAGAAATGGTAAGTTTAAATTGATTTCAGAGAACAATCGATGGGTAGTATGGATTAAGCGTAGCGAATCCACGAGGAACAAGCGTCGAAAACCAATGAATATCCCCTGAGTCTTGTCGTCATTCAATGGCACACTGGCACATGATGACATCGTTCATCGCTGACGTGGATTTGCTGCGCTTAATCCACGCTATCTGGAGAAAAGAAGAGGTCGCAGTATTTTTTAATGATTTTTCCTGAAATCAGTTTAAACTTACAAAAAACTAATGGGATAATTCAAGCCAAATAAAAAAGGGGTCAAGTAGTACGCCGTTACCGGTAATCTATCTAGCAGGTTAAAGTCCTGTCCGAGGAATTGCTCATTCACCTTGGTAGCTCCCCAGAGCCGTATTTGAGTAATTGGATGCTGTGAGTTCTGAAAGGGCAAAACGGCAGGCCGCCACGCAAGTGAACCTGTATTAGCCTCGTTTACCAACGGAGGATGTTGATCTTTTTACTTGATGGAGAAAATTGAGACTTTCCAACTGAGCCCAGACTGAAACAAAGCTGGGCCAATGAGACAAGGTGGAAAGATCCTCCGGGGTTATAGGGGTGGCCTGTCGTGGGAGAGAGATTGTGCAGGACGGGAGATCCAATCGAGTGGTGAGGCAGAACCAACGACGTTGTCTAAGCGAGCAAAAAAGAGGTCAAGTACCATATTAAATGGTATGAAATTTTAGATGTGCGATAAATAATAAAAACTAAATAGTAAAACAGTTAATATGATACTTGACCCCTTTCCTACAATGTTTTTACCTTCTCTGCTGAATCACTTGCATTACTGGCAGAGTTCCAGGCGGATACCGCGCCAATTAATGTAGCAAATGCAGCTATTAGCGCAGTTACCGTATTAATTAAATTGGGTAAACCCCCAGCTATGCTGGGGAGACTCGCATAGGCTTTACTGAGACGACGGTAACGCGTACTTTCAGTCCTCCTACCAAAGAGAAAAGGAAGTAAACCTATGCGAAATTATAAAAGTTTGTCCCATACGCGCTGGGATTGTAAATATTATATTGTATTTATTCCAAAGAAACGTCAGAAGTTGATTTATGGTGCAATTAGAAAGCACCTAGGTGAAATATTGCACGACCTGGCGAAGCGGAAAGGTATCATTATTGAAGAAGGCCACTTGATGCCAGATCACATTCATATGTGTATTAGTATTCCTCCGAAATAGGCAGTATCGAATGTCGTCGGTTACTTGAAAGGAAAAAGTGCAATTTCTATTGCACGAAAGTTCAGAGATCGACAGAGAAATTTTTCTGGAGAGAATTTTTGGGCAAGAGGTTATTTTGCTTCAACGGTGGGGTTAGATGAAAAAATGGTTATCGAATATATCTGCAATCAAGAAAAAGCTGATGAGCAACGAGATCAACTGAAGCTTGGGTTATAGCTGCGCCTTGGGCGCTTACTTGAGCCCTTAGAGGGCGTCATCCAATAAGCCTCCGGCTATGCCGGAGGTAATTTAACTTTCTTAACAAATCTATTTTCGTTATCAGATTCGGTAATTTGCTTTGCTATGTACTCAGCAATCAATTCATCAGTAGTTTATTTTGTATCTTCTGAACGGCTCATTAAAAATTTTCGTGTTTATCGCTCTTGTTAGCTGTATTTTCTATATCGGCCTTCCCTCACCAACTCAGAAATTTCAGATGAACTCAATCCAAGCTCCACACCCTCAATATCAAGCGGTGATTTTTTTAATTCGGCAGGTTTCAAATAAAATGACTCACCATCTCTTTTTTTGATACAAACAACGCCTTCTCTTTTGGCTTCGTCTAAAATAGATGCAAAATTTTGTCGAGCTTCAGTAAAACTATATTCTCTCATTGAGTTACCTCCAGTAATTGAACGCCCATTTTTTTTGCCGCTATTTTTAGGCCACCGTCTAGTGTAAGCAATGCTGTACTTGTTTGTTGTGCACACTGTATAAGGTATGCATCATACGCATATATATTCAGAGCATACGATATCTCCAGCGTTTGCTCTAACGGTACGTCGATAAATTTTATGGGAATATCTCGATAGGCAACGAGGGCTTTGTGCGTTTGCTCTATGTCAGCTTTCCCTCTCTTAAGCATTGCGGAGAAAGCGTTGCCAATCTCCCAATGAACAGACATGGGGGAAATTAGCGAACAACCCATTGTTATGTCGATGATTTTTTGTTTCGATGCTTCATTACCAATCACAGAAATCAAAGCAGATGTATCAATCGTTATTTTCACTTACAAAGCCATTATTTGTACATATGTACCTAAGGATAGTTCATGCGAGTTACTTTGTACAGGTGCAGTTATTACCTTGTATTACCTCATGACCGCAATGGGCTAGGGAAGTCCCATCTCAATTGAGAAATTGTCATCTATACCAGAAGAAGAAAAGACCAACTACTGATAGATTGTCACTCTCGATTTTTTGATTACTGAGAAATATTTTTCTTTACAAGTTTTTATATTCTTCAAACTTGAATTCACGCGATACAGTTTTTTTCTACAGCTAACGCCGCAAATCACCGGAAAATTGGAGCGGCGCGAGGCTTATGGCATTCGCCACAAACGAACGTTGCGGAAATTTGTCCGCGTGAATTTGCGGCGTTAGCTGCTGGTTTCACCACTAGACCTTGCCTTATTACTTTGAATTGAATCAGAGTCCTTTTGAAGGTGAGCAGTATGTTCTTCGAGTGACCATAGTTCTAACTCCGCTCTTTTTATTGCGGTGCCCGGTTGAATTCGATACGAAAGTCTCCATCTAATTAAATAGGTGAAATCATACAGTGTGAGGTGTATAAAGATGAAAGTTTATTCAATCGATTTTCGTAAAAAGTGGTTGAAGCTTACCAAAATGGAGAAGGCTCCTTTCGAGCGATCGCCAAACGTTTTTCAGTGAGCTTAAACTTTGTTTGGTTATTATGGAAACGTTATCAGCAGACCGGCTCACTCGAGCCCAAACCCCATGGTGGCGGTCACACTTCGGTGATCGAGGGAAAATATTTATCCCTACTCGCCAAACTCGCTGAACAGCACAATGACGCCACTTTAAAACAGTTAGCCGACCCGTTCAACGACAAAACGGGATTTCAAGTCAGTCCTTCAGCCATTTCCCGTGCCTTGAAAAAATTGAATATCACTCGTAAAAAGAAAACCTTTCATGCGATCGAGCGTGATCGTGACCCCACGATTGAAGAAGAACGTGAAGCGTTTATCGCGGAGAGGCCCACACTGGAGGTAGAAAAGCTTATTTTTATCGATGAATCGGGTATTCAGTTGGGAATGACACCGGATTATGCGAGAGCACCCGCCGGTCAACGCGCACCGGGGGCCAAGCCCACGCTTCGTGGCCAAAATATTTCACTCATTGGCGCGTTAAGCCAGCCAGGTGTGACTCATGCTTTTTTCATTCCGGGCGCCATTAATGGTGACGTATTCAAATATTTTATTGAACAATACTTGGTGCCCACCTTAAAACCGGGTGATATCGTACTAATGGATAACTTACCGGTTCATAAGGTCGCGGGGATTGAAGAATTAATCACAGGCGCCGGTGCAACGTTAAAATTCCTCCCCCGTTATTCCCCTGAGCTTTCACCGATCGAACTCTGTTGGTCTAAAGTGAAATCGATTCTTCGACGTCTCTCTGCTCAGAATGTAAAGAGCTTGCTCGCTGCCGTTAAAAACGCTTTGAATGCCGTGACTGAAAACGATGCTCAAGGATGGTTTGACCATCGTGGATATTGTATCGAAGCCGAATGACCACCGCAATAAGTTAGCCTTTTCCACGTTTTCAATAGGCAATGGTTCCATTCGCCCATTATTACAAATATGCTGCGTACCAAATATTTGTGGCTTTCCCTCTTGAATTAGAACACGGCCTTGAATATATGTCAGGTGCCAACTATTAGCCTTTCCTTTTTTACAGCTTCTTCTAAAAGGCCAACGCACTTTTTTGAAACTCTGACTCTAAAATAGCGTGTTGTACAATTAACCATGCTGCGTCTGCACCGTCTTCTCTAACGATACTTTCAGTAGGCCACCCAATATGTGTAATTATTTCTCTTATTCGTGAATTATTACTTTCGTGAACCTTTTTAATTTCAGGGTGGTATCTATTGTGCCCCAACTCACCACTATCAGCTAGTTCTTCGCGAGTAGAAGCATTTTTCTCTCGCATGGATAGCAATTCTATTCGTAGTTTCTCGGCCTTGGTACGCCCGGCATGGGCATAAACTGATAGGGTGAAAGTCCCTTGTAGGAGGATCACCGTTAATAACATTTATCGTTATTTAACGCTAACGACTAGCGAATGGCACCAACAGTCGGCGCTTTAGGCGAGGG
>CAYUAI010000115.1:0-11291 GCA_964442745.1 uncultured Chromatiales bacterium | reverse complement strand
TAATAAGGTATAGATAAAAAACATCAGGGCGGCACGCTGCCGGTCTTCGTGCCCCCAGCCTGCAATCATAAAATACATAGACACCAACGACACTTCGAAAAAAACATAAAAAAGAATGGCGTCAAGCGCAGTAAAGGCACCAATGGCGGCAGTTTCCAATATCAACATTAAGACAATAAACGCTTTGGGTTGCTTGCGCACGTTAGCGGAATAAATAAAAGTCAATAAAAATAAGAGTGCCGCCAACAGGATCAGTGGCAAGCTGATTCCATCCACTCCAACACGATAGGCCGCACCAATGGATGGCATCCAATTTAGCTGTTCAACCTGAGAGAAGCCCAGACTTGTTAGGTTCGGCTCGGCAATACCGCGCACCCATATCCCGATGGCACCCAGCAAAGTTAAAGCGCTGGTTGCAATCCCTATTCTATGAATATTTTCAGCCGATGATTGGCGATAACACATAAGAAAAATCGCGCCAAGCAAGGGTAGAAAGAGTGTGAGTGAAACCACTTAGGAAACTCCTGAAGATTCAATAAACAATTAACCCAATAAGCGTAACAACAAATAATCCTGCCGTCACCATGACAGTAATGGCCAGCTCACGATGAATAAGACCACTTTGTAAAACACGGGCGCGGCCACCCAGTTGAATGGTTCGGCGCACCACTGAAAAAATAAACCGATCGACACCTTGGTCGTCACTGCGACGAGTCATATGGCCGATTTTAATGCCTATTTTACCCACCGCCAGTGCCGTCTCATAAAGGCAACGTTCCAGCTTCTCACAGATTTGGGAAATCGCTAACGCAGGACGTACACATAAATTATCAAGCCCCCCCGCAAAACTAAAACCTTGACTCGCCTTTTCCCGTAACGACCCCATTAAAACATTCGCCGGAATAAACCAGCCCAGCAATAAACCCGCAAGTGCCGCACTTAGCCCCAAAACTTCAGCCATCATATCGCCCGCCAATGGTGCCGCCAGCGATGCTTCTATGACAGAGAATGTCGCACCTAAAACAATGACCAAGGTCACCAGGCCGGCAATACCCGCCCCCATCCATTTCAAACCAAGTAGCGGTTTTTTTGATACATGACCTTGCCACAACAGTCTCAGGGCACGGGCCATATAGGCGCCCGTTAACAAGGTGGCAATCAAGGCCAGCGGCGCAAATAACCACGCATGCGTAGATGCCATGGTGGCCGCAATAATGGCATCTTTGGAAAAGAAACCACTTAGCGGCGGAATACCGGCTAAAGCCAAGGCCGCGATAGCAAAGCCAATAAAAATACGCGGCCTTTCGCGACCAATGCCTGACAAGTCTTTAAGCGTCGTACTGCCTCGACTGTGCTGAAAAACACCCGCCCCCAAAAATAACGAACTCTTAATCGCCGCATGGGCAATTAAATGCAGCAAGGCCGCGATGGGCACACCCGCGCCAATGGCTAATAACATCAGGCCGTATTGGCTGGAGGTTGAAGCCGCAAGCAAGCGTTTAAGGTCTGACTCAGCCAGAGCCATCAGTCCCGTGACAATAGCTGTCACACCGCCAACAATGCCGATAACCGCCAGTGTTTCTGGGGTCAACATCGGCGCCGTGCGAATCAGTAAAATGGCGCCGGCAGCCACCAATGTAGCCGAATGTAACAGCGCTGAAACCGGCGTCGGACCCGCCATCGCACGTTGCAACCAATCGTGTAAGGGCGTTTGCGCCGATTTACCCATTGCCGCAATCAACAATAAAATCCCGGCCGCCATCGCCGCTCCACCATCGGTGTTCAATGTTACCGAAATCTCACTGGTACCAGCATTCGCAATTAAAATAAAGACTGCAATATAAAGCCCGAGATCAGCACTGCGTGTCACTAAAAAGGCACGCGTTGCAGCCGTTTTGACAGCGGGTTTCTGATACCAAAAACCAATTAACAGATAACTGCTTAAACCAATAAGTTCCCAAGCTGACAACAATAAAATCCAATCACCCGCGAGCACCAGCATCTGCATCGCCGCGATAAATAATAGCATGGTGGCACAAAAACGATTTTTTTCTTTATCTTGCGCCATGTACCCTATTGAATAAACCAACACGAAGGCACTCACAACAGCAACCAGGCTTGAAAGCAACGAGGTCATGGGCGTCGCAATCAACCGCAGAGGCATATTCGGTAAACCGGGCAATATTAATTCACTCCCCGAACCAAATAATAAACCTAAACCAGCCAGTAAACTCACAACAGCTGCGGTTATAGCCAGCTCAAAAGGTCGCTTTTTCAAGCATAGAATTCCAGCCGCTGCCAATAGTGGTGCAAGAATGATGAGGCTAATAAAAATCACTCCTTCAACTCCGCCGCTTCTTCCATTTCCACCGAACCTTTACTGCGAAAGCGCGCAATGGCAAGCCCAAAACCCACTGCCATTTCCAATGCCATCACGGTCATCACAATTAAAACAAACATTTGCCCAGCGGCAACATCGGGATGCAAATAACGCCAGAAGGCCACCAAATTTAGCAACGCACTAGCGAGAATCAGCTCGACGCCCATCATAATCATCACCAGGTTGGTTTGTGACAGTGCGCCGTAAATGCCCACACCAAATAAGGCCGCACCGGTAATCAACGCCCATATTAGCTCCACACTCATGGCGCTTCATCCTTTGCTTTTGTTGGCGCGACGAGCGGTATTGGCTTAATGGCCACGGCAATGGCTGCAATCATAGCGGTTAAAATGGTCACACCCGCCATTTCAAAAATCAGCATGGAGCGACCGAGCAATTCAAGACCGAGTGCTTCGGTCTGTTGTGCGGTATCGGCAATAGTGCTTGTCACCGGCCCCCAATCGATAAACACCGCCATCGCAACGGAACCCACAAACGCGACAAAACCGGCAATCAATGACAGGCGTTTCTGGTGTGTCATGTCCATTTTTCCCATGCCACCGGGGTCCATCATAAACATCACCATAAAAATTGCCATGATGCTCATTTCCGTCGCCATCATCATAATTTGCAAAACGCCCAGGAACTCCGCTTGCATAGTCAAAAACATCGCCCCAAGCGCTGTCTGAGAAAACAATAAGGCAATCGCTGAGCGCACCATCGAGAAAGTACGAAAAACAACAACACCAAACCAGACCGCAGCCATGCCAAAAAAACCGATAAAAATCGCCTGAGCGGTAATCACGGGATCACCACCAGAAGAATGCCAACAATAAAAATATTCAACAACGCTAAGGGAATACCAAACTTCCAGCACCAAGCCAGTAAATGCGCTTCACGGATACGTGGCACATAGCGCCCAACCAATAACATCGCGGCGGTCACCAGCATAATTTTAATCGCACTCCATAACCACGGTGGGAGCAACGGGCCTTGCCATCCCCCCAAGTAAAAAGTCACAGTCGCCGCCGCTAGGGTAATGATAAGTATCATTCGACCCAGCCGAAAAACAGCCAGACGAACACCGCTATATTCCGCTTCAACACCGCCGGCTAGCTCACCTTTGGCGGTAGGCAAATCAAACGGAGGCAAAAAAGCCAGCCCCATTGCCGCAATAAAAAATAAAAAAATAACCCAATGGTTGATAAAAAATATTCCACAAACTAACTTGAGAAACAACAATGTCAGTGGTAACCAATGACTCGGCACGCATCGCCACCGCCGTGATCGGCATCACAATCAGCATCGCATACGCCACAAGTTGACCGAGAAAACGCCAGCCACCAATCATGGCATAAGCACCGTTTGGTCCCCAGCCTGCCATAATCAAAGCCACCAACACATAAGCCAGTGCAGCATTGAGAAACAGCGCGCCTGTTGCTAAATCGGCAATGATCAAATCTGGCGATAAAGGAATGACAGCGGCGGCAAGTAACGCCGCAATCAATAATACAACTGGACCGACTTCAAAAAAGAGTAAATCGGATTTACGAGGAATCATTGACTCTCTTCCTAATAGCGAAAGCGCGGAATAAACAGGCGCCGCTAATTGAAAACGTCCACTGGCAATCCAAGCTTCAAGCACCGCGACAAAATAAACACCGATGATCAGCAGCAATAACACCAGCATCACGATCATTGACGAATTTTCCACGGGGATAAATCCAACGAGCCAACGGCGATGAGCGCATCACCCAGCTCCTGCTGTTCGGTAATGCTTTCGATCAAAGCAAGGTGGTAAGAGGAAGGGGTTTGCAATTTCACTGAGCTAACAAATCCTTGATCCATCGATACCTGCAGGCTAGCTTTACCACGCGGGGTTTCAACTTGTGATTTGCCAGTGCCTTCGATCTCATCAAGATTTATCATTTCCGGTAATGCGATAGCGCCTGCCGCCTCAATTAAAGAAAGACTTTGGCGCATTTCATCCAAACGGAGTTGTAAACGCGCCCAAGCATCGCCCTCTTTTCGATGAATCGCTTTAAAGCCTAATGACACATAAACCTCATCATCACATCGGACATCGTTATTGATACCCGTAGCCCGAGCCACAACGCCACATAATATTTTATTGTCTTCTAACCGGCCAATGCCCGAGGTTCGAGGTTTCAGTAATGGCGTTTTTTTGATTTGTTTTATCATTTTTTTCAAGTCAGGTTTTAATGCGATGATTTGTTTTATATCTGCTCTCTGAAATTTTAATTGCAACACTCCGGCACGGCGCGATAACCAAGAAAAACCTGTTTGCTGTGCAAATAACACCAGCCAGCTTAAATGACTTGCAATCCGCTCTCGTTCCAGCGCACCGATGCGGGCTATTGCCATACTATTATCAATAACGATATTTGCCGCCTCTTCCATGGCCTGAACAATCAGCAGTTTCGATGAAACCGGCGTTAACGGGTCAAGGCTTAAAAAGTGTTTAACAAAACAACCCGCATGCATGGGTGAGTGTTCAAGTAGCTCGATTTTTTCAGTGATGGAATGTGATTCTGACCCAGCGATGGTATCACCATCCAGTGAAAACGTCAGTCGCAAGCCACTTGGCAAACCGGGGAAAAATGGCCCGAAGGCGGCGTCAATCCACTCCATTTGCAAACCATCGCTACTGCGTGGTAAATCCTTAGTCACATCAATCATCGACATAAAACCTGAGTCATCATGGTTCATTTGGCTGTGGTCCATTAGACGATGATCGCCTTGAGTTGATTTTTCGTGTGGCTGATTCGATGAACTCTGTTTTTCGCGAGGCTCCAAATGCATGCCACATTTAGGGCAACTCCCCGGCGTATTCTGAATAACTTCCGGATGCATCGGACAGGTGTATTCGACGGCGACTTGCTGATGAGTTGCATGCTGAGCGGCGGCTTTTTTCTCAACCAATGTTTCATGCGTCATAGGCTTATGATCTCCCTGATCGTGAGTTGGCGGACGTAAGTCGGCAGTATTGTCATGATTTGTCCCATGGCCAGCATGTGCCTTCTCAGCACTTACCTGCGCCTCGCGTGGTACCAGAAACATATCACACTTGGGGCACGATCCTGGCTCATCACGCACGACTTCTGAGTGCATCGGACAGACATACTCAATACGCACATGTAATGCTGGCGCATCGTAATCTGAAATTTTAGTTTGAAAAGAACTATTTTCAAATATAACACGCATTGCCTTCACAGTATTCACTAAATCCTGCTGCGATAGCTCGGTCGAAACATCAGCGACAGGTAACGGTGCCAACTCGTTTTTATTGGTAACGCCGACGGTGAAGAACACTTTCGGGCGCAACATTTGTGCATAAACAACCGAGGCGGCTTCACGCATTTCAGGCGGAATGTCACCCAAAACCAATAACACACTCGCGTGGCGCGGGCTAGCGACAACCTGCATTCCTGCGGCTTCAATATCCAGCCCATAGGCTCGGGCAATATCAAGCCCAGGAATGACGAATACCTTTAAATCTCTGGCCATTGCCTTAGCGAGCAGCCGTCGAAGCCCCGAAATTTTTCCTTGACGGGCACCATGAATCATTTATTTATTGCCTCCGCAACGCACCCTGACTCCAGCCATATAATAGACCTAAAAATAAAATGAGCAGGAAAACACCCATATCCAAGAGCGCAATGATACCTACCTCCTTATATACCACAGCCCAAGGGTACATATAAGCCATTTCCATATCAAAAGCTAAAAACAGGAGGGCATAACCATAATAACGTGCATGATAACGAACCCATACGGGATCGCGTGATAATTGCCCAGCCGTTGCAGGCACATCTTTGCCAAGTTCTTTTCGCGATTTTCCGATGGCGCGAGTAAGCGCAAACAGGCTTAAGACAAATCCAATAGCGCCAATAATAAGCCCTAAAAGTATTCCGTATTGTTGCAACATTCCCATGCGTGACACCCTATTATTTTCTGAGTGATAATTTTTACCCCCCCCCCTCTTTTAGAAGGCTGCCCGAGAATGAAAAACCTCCGAGTAAGGGGGAAGCGAAATGCGTCAGCCACAATGTCGAGATAACTTAATAAAGTGACAAGATAATGCGCGCTATGAGCTACATTCTCGATAATTTCTAGTCGCGTATTTTGTGGGGTGATTTTTATTCATTAACATGTCCGATGTATGATTTTACTCCGATGACAATCCAATCATAGGCTGCGACTGATTTTGTTTCAATATTTTTTTAATACAGAAAAAGATATATCTTTATTTCATTTTTTACCGAAGAATTTTCAATCATCCATAAAATGTCAAGCTAAGTGTAAAACCTACGTGTCACACACAGGTCAAGAAATATTTGCGGATGAAATTTAAATAACATATATGCTTGATTTTTTATCCACAAAGAAATATTGTCAAATGTATTTTTCTAGAAGAAACAGGACAAAAAATGTTTTCAAAATCACCAAATGACAACTTTTATTGTCGGGTAAAAAACAGCTCAACACCGACAGCGCAAATAATACCAGCCATGAGTACTCCGCTCGCTTCCATTTTTGGGAGTGGTTTTCTTGTGATCGTACCGATTTTGGCAAGTGCTGTTGGCCCTTATGCATGGCTCGCAATGATTATCGTTGCAGTGATTGCCTTTTTTGTGGGCAGTATCATCAGACACAACATACTTTGTGCGGAACCTGTATTAGCCAAGGGTGGAAAATCCATCACGGTGTATGCTGAGCAACTCTCTGCTTATGCACTGGTGGCCGCTTATGTGGTATCCGTATGTTTGTATGTTCATATTCTTTCTTCATTTACGCTCGCCAGTTTTGAGCTAGACACAGCATTTAACAAAAGTTTATTAACAACACTTATTATTGGCGCAATCACTGTCATTGGTCTTTTCGGCGGCCTAAAACCTCTAGAAAAACTTGAACGTTGGGCATTGTACATAACGATTGTCATATTGAGTTTGTTGCTGTTAATGTTTGCCATCTACGATGTTAACCAATACCTCACGCTGAAACAGTTTACTTTTCCAGTAATGCCTGATCGAAGCACTTGGGAAATCATCACCATTGTCGCAGGCACCCTTATTGTTGTTCAGGGGTTTGAAACAACCCGCTATTTAGGCGAACATTTTGATGCCTCAACACGTATCAAAGCTTCGCTCTGGTCACAATATTTTTCACTCAGAATTTACGTTTTATTTATTGCACTAGCTCAACCCATCGTACCTGCGCTAAATGGTATCTATGATGACAATAGTCTGATCGCCTTAGCCGCGACGGCATCGCTACTGTTACCCATACCACTCATTATTGCAGCGAGCATGTCCCAGTTTTCGGCAGCCGTTGCCGATACGGTTGCTGCTGCAGCGAATATCAAAGAGACAAGTAAGCAACGTATTGACACACGCTGGGGGTATTTATTTGTCGGAGTGACCGCAATGCTATTGTCATGGTCCGGATCAACATTTGAAATCATCGCACTGGCCTCACGCGCCTTTGCATTTTATTATTTATTGCAATGCATCGTGGCTTTTTCAGTTTGCAACAATACTAAGCAGCGATGCCTGTTTGTTGTGATTGGAATCATTTTAACATTTATTTTAATTTTTGCGATTCCAACGGGTTAAGTGATGAGAAAGAAAAAAGTGAGGCTTCAATTCCAATGCGATAATACTCTTGGGTAGCATTAAAAAATCTACCTCGATACGCGGACACAAACTAGAATTAAAAGGCAGCACCCAAGGAAACAGCAGAGAAAATCGATAAAAAATTTAGCACACATGAGTTTATAAAACGATAGATAATAAGGATATTGTGAAAAATCCTATACAAATATATCTATATCAGATTTATAAACTCACGTTAGCTGAACAGCAGCGATATACTGGAATTATTTATCCCAATTCAAAAAATTTATTTTCATAGTATCGAAGTGTATTTTTAATTTTCCACCCTGAGATTCGATAGTGGATGCAACAACAATCGCGATCACGCCAAGAATCGCTAAACTTATCCAACTACCTAAATCAAAACGTAACACTAATTCATAAAATTGATACACTAGCCCTATTATCATTAATGCAACTCCACCGACAAGTACATTACGTTGCTGTGCTTTATAACCCACGACAATCAAACCTAATCCGGTAGAAACGCAGGCTAATGCAGCAAGTAAATTGGTAAATAATATTAGATTTATTGACATACTAATAAATAAGCCGATGATAGCGATCAAACGGAATTTTCCAGCCCCCTGAGTGGAGCGGGTAGATATATCATATATCATTGCCGCCGCTACCAGCGAACTGAATGGAAAAATTAACTCATTGGGGAAAGAAAGCATGCGCTCTAATACATCGACCAATAAAAAAGCAACTAAAACAGCCGGGATGACCGATAAACTCTCAAATAAACTTCTCAATTTTGAACCATTGTTCAATTGCAACGATATTTGCCGCATGATGAAAAATACGATAACAGATAGCACTGTCAATAAAAACAAATCAGTCGAATAGAGCCATAAACTCCGTCCGACTAAAACAGCTAGAGGCAGAAACTGTAATCCAAGAGCGGTTATACCTTCCTGAGTTTTAGCGGTGGCTTGATTGTGTGAAATTTTTCGAGCAAGAATGATACCGCTAGTTGCCAGCACAAGTACTAATAGACCAATGATTTGTGGGTCTCGGATGGGTATTAGCAATGAGGCGCTACTGACTAAAAATAACAGAGATAACTTCTGGGCCATATTTCGCGCAAGTACCGTAAAACCAAGAAATGTGACGGGTATTAGTACTAATTGTGCCCCGACTGAGGTTAACAAGGCCGTATTCATATTATCAACTGACCAGGCAACATAATAAGGATAGGCCGTGATATCTGGCAGCGTTGTTTGTGAAAAGATGAACGCACCAAGGATAGCAAAATTGGCCGGGATGGAGATTAATGCCAGTGCGAGCAAGAGTCTTGCACCTTTGCTCTCTTTTAACCAGTGTCCACACCCTAAACCGATAACCGCTAATACGCCGGTATGAGCCAACATCATAAAATATCGAAAACTATCATTTCCGCTTTCCCAGCCTTTCATGAGAAAACTATACGTAGCAATTAACACAGCGCCAGCACCCAATATGCGCAGCAGAGCCGGCATATTTTTTATGAAATCTGACTCTTTCTTTACAATTTTTTGCTGATCGTTTTCCTCGATCCAAGCCTCATTTGACTGTTTCATTTTTGCTCCTCCTCAGCGAGTAGTACCATCAGTTCTTTTTGTAATTCCTCTTGTTGCTCCTGGGTAATAAAATCTCGTTCCAAAGTGTCGGTGGTGTCATCTACATCAAGGGGAATTCCTGTTTGATCCATGTTTACTTCCCAACGATTGAAAGAATTTTCCAAAGCTCTTACGGAATGATTGCTAGCGTCATTGGTGACATTGAGTGCTAAACAGGTTGATTGGCGTGCTCGCATTAATGTGAGCTCTTGTTTCATTTCTGTCAGTCGTTGTTGGCTTGTTTCGATATCTTTAGCCAACCTGTCAGCTGTCTGAGCATATTGCTCTAACGTTTTTCCTAAGGTTTTAGATTGTTGTTGGCAGGAGCGACGGCGGTTAATACATTCCAACGCTTTATCCTCATTCTCTTTTGCACATTCAATCGCTCGTTTTCGCCATAGCAATACATTCTCCTGCTGTTTTTGAAGCTGATTTTTTAGCTGCTGTTGCTCACTGCGTACTTGCCCCAGTCTGACTTTGGCTTCAGCGATTTTTTTCTGCCTATCACTCAACGTTGCTTGAATCACTGCATCGTGATTTTCAATTTCACCGACAACGTGATCGATACGCGATACCAGGGTGGCAGATAGACGCTTAAAAATTGACATAGTGATGATCTCCGTTATTAACATTCGAAGCTATTGTTGACAATGAGATTGAATAAATAAATATTTTTTTTCTTTGTATATGATTTATGATTGTGTAGTATAGAAAAAAGATACTATACCCGGAATTCTTGAGATTCAGGTATTGAGTGCGAGGCTTATATCTCAAATACTTCGGGTATATCTACTTGAATAACATTAGGTGAAGCTATGGCACAAACCGCCGAACTGATAAAAACACTGAAGAAATCTTTGAAAAGCCACAATCTGACCTATGCCGAAGTGGCTCGCAAACTCGATATGAGTGAGGCAAACATAAAACGACTGTTTGTTTCAAAACGATTTACCTTGCAGCGTCTGGAAGACATTTTCCGGTTAATGCAAATGGAATTGACCGATCTCTTTCAAATTTACCAAGAGTCTCGACAGCGTATCAGTCAGTTAACACTGGAGCAGGAGAAGGAACTGGTGAAAGATGAAAAACTGTTGCTGGTGGCTGTCAGTGTGCGCAACCATCTCACCTTTAATGAAATCATTAGTAATTATCTTATCGCTGAAACGGATTGTATCCGCTGTCTCGCAAAATTGGATAAGCTGATGATTATCGATCTCTTGCCGAACAATCGAATTAAGCTGCGCATTGACGAAGATTTTAGATGGATTTCACACGGTCCGATCGAAGCCTTTTTCGAAAAAAAAATTCAAAAACAATTTCTTCAATCGGGATTTAGAAAGGAGCTAGAGCATCGCCGATTTTTGTTTGGCTTGCTGGGAGATTCTTCTACCCGGCGACTACTCAGTAAAATACATAATCTGACCATAGAGTTTGCTGATCTACATCGCCAGGATGCCCATTTACCGCTAGAAAAACGCCACAGCATAGGATTCATGATGGCAATGCGACCCTGGGAGTTAGAAGTGTTTAAGCCCTTGATTCGGAAAAAACCGCCTGAAAGTATATAAATAATGTACTGTTTGCGTATATGGATGATACTTATCATAAATAGGTTTATTTATTAGTCTCTACTAA
>CAYUAI010000114.1:0-11377 GCA_964442745.1 uncultured Chromatiales bacterium | reverse complement strand
ATAAATCTGACCGCCTAAAGGCGGTGGTTTTAACCTTAGTAGAGACTAATAAATACTTTGTGAAGCAGCACTTTGTAATGGCTTGTGATGTCCACGACCCAACCATCCTAACAATTCGTTTGGTACTCGATAATCTTCAGCCAAATTGATGCGCCTCAGTTCGGTTTTTTCTAGACCTTTCCAATAGATTTTAAAACGACCTGGCGCAACAATATCCACCAACTGGCCATCCCGATACAATAAACCAAGTTCATCATCATTTAACTGAAACGTCTCAAGATAGCTTTCCGTTTGGCTGGCAAAATTAGAGACCAAAAATTTACCACGCGGATGATCGAATTCATGGTGCGTAATATCAAAGCATTCAACCTGAATATCATCGAATGGATTCCAGTAACGATAACGGCCTGGATCAAGCATGCTGACGAAACGATTTTTCTTAAACAAAAAAGCTCTTTCGTTATCTGCCACATCGATTGTTTTAATAGAAAACATATTAGCTCCTAAAAAATAGGCTCCCCTGATACCATAGCGGAACATCACATTAAGTCACCAGGTTCAGAAATTAAGCGGTGGCTACAATGATTTCTCCACCCTCGGCGAATACCCAACCAAAGCTTAGTAAATCATTGCCAGTCACTTTAATCGCTGAACATACTGACTCAAGCGGTCATACTCGGCCATCGCCTCATCGTTTGCTTGGCAAAAAAAATACCTACGAAAACTGGAGAACCTATCGGTTTACAACAAAAAGGGAATTGAACCCCAAGCCTAATAGCTTTACCTAGCGCGATTTAAACGCCGTGCTTTAACCGGATTCGAACCGGTTACCTACTGATGATGAGTCAGTTGCTCTACCCAATTGAGCTATAAAAGCGAACGTTCAACAGCTTGGACATGCCGGTACACATGACATCAGTGATGGATGCGCCAGCCCGGCTCAGAACCGGTAACCTTTGGCATAATATAAACAAGCTTGTTAAACTCTTTTGGCCCAGACGCCATTATTGAATTAGCGCAGCTAACCCAATCGATGCCTGCACAATGCCGCTGGACAACATTCTTTTCACTCAAATTTTAGAGTTCGTATACACTTCACCCTTGCTGTATTTCCCAACAATCCTCTGCTAGTTGAGTTTGTTTAAATGGTTTATCCATAAAATGTTGAATGACAGCCATGTTAGTGAGTGTATGAGCAGAAGGCTTTAATGTCCGAAACACCCCGCCCGCCCCAATCGCCATGGGCAGTAATAACTGATCAGCTAAATGCTCACCCACTGGGACCGCCGCCGCTTGGTAACGATGAATAATTTTAATCGCTTGGCGAGCCACTTTCTCTGCACTGACACCTATTTTCCCCACCGATTCGACCACTTCAGCACAATGTTCATAGTACAAACGCATCGATAAGATATTACCACTGCCTCGGCAATCGACTTGTTGTGAACTCAAGGCTTCCGAGGGCCATTGACATTGTTTGGCAATTTCCGCTAATTCACGGATGGCCACATGCGCGGGAATATTAGCGCTGGTGGCCACCGCCTCCCGATCAAGCAAGGCGCCGGTTTGCAATAACGCCAAAGCTCGGATATCAGTCACCGGCTTAATGGTAGCTTGCCACTGCCCGCCACCCTGCGGATAGAATCCATATCGATTTAACGTCACTTCCACATCAAAACCCATTGGCTGTAACACCGGTAAATACGCCAAGGCGACAAAATCAAAACTTGGTGCAAAAAGGTTATGGGTGCCGCCTTCAAACGTCACATGGGAGGCTTCATCCGCCAACGCTAGGGCAGGTAACACAGTTTGGAAAATCAATAGGGTGCTACCCGCGGTACCCACCGCAAAATGATAGTCACCCGCTTTAATCGCCTTAGGTTCAAAAGTAATCATGGTTGAGCCCACTTCAGCCCCGCCAACTTCCGCATCCGTCACCGCTTGCGCGGCTTTGACACAGGCTAAATGTTGTCGCATCAATCCCGGCTTCACTCGGCCAGTCCGAATATTATCAATGCGCACCGGCGTTCCGGTAATCATGGACAACGACAGCGAAGTACGCAATACTTGGCCGCCCGCTTCCCCTTGTGAACCATCAATGTGTAATATATTTTTCATGTTATTATCTCTTCGTCTTTTAACTACGCGGCCATTAAGGAATGGGCACATTCCCATACCCGAAAACTCAGCGGGGATCAGTACAAATAATGAGTTACCCCTTCACACAAACCACTTGTCGCAAGGTATGCACGATCTCAACTAAATCCTGCTGAGCTTTCATCACTTGATCGATAGGCTTGTAGGCGGCGGGGGTTTCATCAATCACACCCGCATCCTTACGACACTCCACCCCGGCAGTCGCTGCCATGTGCTCATCCAAGCTAACTAGCTTCTTGGCCTTGGTACGGGACATCACGCGACCTGCACCATGACTGCAACTGTGAAAACTTTCATCGTTGCCTAAACCACGAACAATAAAAGAACGTGCGCCCATACTACCTGGAATAATACCCAGCTCATCTTTACGCGCCCGCACCGCCCCTTTACGGGTGACCCATACATTCTTTCCGTAATGGTGCTCTCGCGATACATAATTGTGATGGCAATTCACGGCTTCTATATGGCTGTCAAAACCAATGTCCATTTCGCTGCACAGAGCACCAATGACGCGTCTCATCATCACTTCGCGATTGCTATGGGCATAAGTTTGTGCCCAATCCACCGCTTCCACATATTGTTCAAAGTGATCACTACCTTCCGGCAAATAGGCCAGGTCTTTATCAGGCAAATGCACAAACCAACGTTCCATCTCTTTTTTTGCTAACTCAATAAAATAAGTACCAATACGATTACCCACCCCACGGGAACCACTATGCAGCATCACCCAAACGTTGTTATTTTCATCCAAACACAGCTCAATAAAATGATTGCCGGTGCCTAAGGTTCCTAGATGGTTCACGTTATTGGTGTTTTTTAACACGTTATGTTGGGCTGTCAAACGCTCAAAACCCGCCGCCAATGGACTCCAGGCCTCAACCACATCATCCGGCAAATCACCCCAAGCCCCTTTATCACGTTTTCCACCACGGCCTCGTCCAATCGAACGACCATGAGGCACGGCCTTTTCAATCGCCGCCCGGATACCGCTCAGATTATCCGGCAACTGATCAGCGACTAAGCTCGTTTTTACCGCCATCATACCGCAACCAATATCCACCCCCACCGCCGCCGGAATGATTGCACCCGTGGTCGGTACCACACTGCCAATGGTGGCACCTTTTCCTAAGTGGACATCCGGCATCACCGCCACCCATTGATGAATAAACGGCAAACGAGCGATATTACGCAACTGTTGCCGGGCTTCTTCTTCAAAAGCCACCCCTTTTGTCCAAGACTTAATAGGAAGGCCGGGCTGGTCATGCATCACTTCGTAGCTTATTTCGCTCATTTTGTTTTCTCGATCATTAGTTAGCATTGTGTGATGGTGTCATAGCAGCGAATGCGCCATTTTTATGACGACTGCCAGGAAAATATTTAACCAACTGATAATTAATATATTTTTTATTCCAGCAAGAACTAGCTGGCACAATCCAAGATTTTCAATCATAATAAAAAATATCTTTTCCGATAGCTGAATATCAAAATAGATAAAATGAAAACCGTCGCCATTAGTTTAATAGGAACCATGCTAGACCAACGAGGCCGAGGCAAAAGACGTTGGGGAAAATGGCGCCCGACGGTATCACTTTGCCAACATGAAGCATTGCTCATTGATCGCATGGAGTTGTTATTCCAACCTCGCTTCCAAAAGCTCGCGGGACTGGTCACCGAAGACATTCAACAGGTCTCCCCAGAAACCGTCGTACGTCACCATTTAATTGAATTTGACGATCCCTGGGATTTCGAAACGGTATACGCCAACTTGCATGACTTTGCACGTCAATATACGTTTGACCGTGATCGAGAAAATTACCTGATACACATCACCACCGGCACTCATGTGGCACAAATCTGTCTTTATCTGCTCACCGAAGCCCACTATCTACCCGGACGTTTAATCCAAACCTCGCCACCGAATAAGGGCCATCATCAGCCAGGCCTGTATCGAATTATCGATCTGGATTTATCGAAATACGATCAAATCGCCTCGCGCTTTTCACGCGAACACCAAGAAGGCACCAGTTATCTCAAAGGAGGTATCGAAACCAAAAATACTCAATTTAACCATGTGATTGCGCAATTGGAAAAAATCGCCATCAACTCCAATGATCCCATTTTAATCACCGGCCCGACCGGTGCCGGCAAATCACAATTAGCGAAACGGCTTTATCAACTCAAACAACACCGGCAAAAAGTCAAAGGCCGTCTGGTGGAAGTCAACTGTGCCACGCTGCGGGGTGATAGCGCTATGTCAGCGCTATTCGGTCATCGAAAAGGGGCATTTACCGGCGCCGTCACCCAACGGGCGGGTCTGTTATTAGAGGCGAATCATGGTGTGTTGTTTCTGGATGAAATTGGTGAATTGGGCAGCGACGAACAAGCTATGTTATTACGCGCCATCGAAGATAAAAATTTCATGCCATTTGGCGCGGACACTCCCATTAGCAGTAATTTTCAACTCATCGCCGGCACCAATCGCGATTTATTTAAAGATGCTCAACAAGGCAAATTCCGCGAAGATTTACTGGCGCGAATTAATCTATGGACGTATCGATTGCCCTCCCTGAAAGAACGCATCGAAGATTTAGAAGTCAATCTTGACTATGAACTGGATCGTTTCTCACAAAAATCAGGCACGCTAGTGAGCTTTAACAAACCCGCCCGCGAACACTATCTCAAATTTGCCTACAGCCCCGCCGCCACTTGGCGCGCTAACTTTCGCGACTTAAATGCCAGCCTCACTCGCATGGCTACCCTCGCCCCCGGTGGCCGCATCACCGAAGATATTGTGGATGAAGAAATCCGGCGCTTGCAACATGATTGGTCCGCCTCATCACAATCAACCACCGATCCTAAAATCATCACCGCCCAGTTTTTAAATGCCAACACCCATGCCAAACTTGATCTCTTCGAGCATATCCAATTAGCCGGCATGATCAACGTCTGTCAACGCAGCCATTCCATGGCCGAAGCCGGACGTCAATTATTTGATCAAAGCCGCCATCAAAAAAAATCGGTGAACGACAGTCATCGACTCAAGCAATGGTTGGCAAAATACGGTTTAACGTTTAAACAGTTGAATTAGAAATCCAGCGAGACTGATCTTCCTGTCACTCATCGACTCTTAACCTCAAGTGGTGGTGAAACCCATTCATTTGTAACATCCAGTATGGTTTTTCACTAAGGAATGGAAGAAGGACATTTCCCTTTGTACTCAGCATGACCATTCCTAATCCTGGCCATAACCCCCACCACCCGGTGTTTCCACACGAATATGATCTCCTATTTGCGCCTCAAATGAGGCTTTACCTCCCACATCATGACCATTGTGTAAATTTCGCCCCGCGTGTCCCGCTGCCCCCCCAGCCATACCAAAGGGGCTGCGTTGACGGCGTTCACTCAAAATAGACACCTGCATGGGTACCAACAACTCAAACTCTCTGATCACGCCATCACCACCGCTATGTTTGCCCTCACCACCGGAGTGACGACGCAACGAAAATTGCTGCAATCGCACCGGGAATCGCGCTTCTAATACTTCAGGGTCGGTAATACGGGTATTGGTCATGTGAGTGTGTACACCACTCGCACCTGATGCACTGGATGTCGCACCCGCACCACCCGCAATGGTTTCATAATAACCAAAATTTGCCGTACCAAACGTCAAATTATTCATGGTCCCCTGACTCGCCGCCGCTTTTCCCAATGCACCGAGTAGCACATCAACCACTCGCTGCGAGGTTTCGACATTACCACCGACAACTGCGCACTGCGCACTCGGCGCTAACAAACTACCCGCTGGAATGATCACCGTCACAGGACGCAAACAACCACTATTGAGTGGAATCGCTGTCCCCACTAACAAGCGTAACACATAAATAACCGCTGATAATGTCACCGCTCGTGGTGCATTCAAATTACCGGGAACCTCGGCGCCCGTCCCAGAAAAATCAATCAACATATGATCTCCCTGTACCTTGATCGCGACACAAACAGGTGTACCATCATCAAGGGCATCAGCAAACTGATAATCCCCATCATCAAGCTCCGCAATTTCACTCGCCACTTGCGCCGCCGCATTATCCTGAATATGTTGCATATAAGCCATCACCCGAGCTTGACCATGACGCTCCACCAATGCATGGAGTAAAGACACCCCCGATTGGTTAGCCGCAATTTGTGCTTGCAAGTCCGCAACATTATCATGAGGATTACGCGCCGGATATCGCCCACTATTCAATACCTCCATCACTCTCGTTTCGTTGAAAACACCATCAGTCACAATGGGCAATGCTCGAAAGACAACACCTTCTTGCTCAAGCTGCGTAGAAAAGGGAGGCATTGATCCTGGCGTAATGCCGCCAATATCCGCATGATGGCCACGGCTGGCGGTAAAAAACAGCAATTCTCCATCACCATCGTGGACCGGCGTAATCACTGTCACATCGGGTAAATGGGAACCACCTGCAACAGGATCATTGCTCGCAAACACCCCACCCGCCACCGGATGGGGATATTGCGCTAATAGGCCCTTGATCGCCTCACTCATGGCACCAAGGTGGACCGGTATATGTGGTGCATTAGCCACCAAACCACCCTCACGATCAAACACGGCACAAGAGAAATCCAATCGCTCACGAATGTTAGTCGACACAGCCGTACGCCGCAACGTATCACCCATTTGGGTCGCTATCGACATAAATAAATTATTAAAAATTTCTAACAATATCGGATCGGCCTGATGATCATCCTGCTCAACCACAACCCGCTCATTAGCAACCTCTTGGATAATAAGCTGCTGATTAGCACCCACCGTCAACTTAAAACCAGGATCAAGCGCAATCGTACCAATCGCTTCTAAAATTAATGCGGGACCACTGAGCTCGGTGCCTGAGCATAACGCTTCACGCGAGTAAACCGATACTGATTCGAATTGCTCACCGGTCCACATCTTAGTCATCCGCAGTGGTACAGGTAATGGATTCGAATTCCGCTGGCTCATCAGCAGCCCACTCGGTGCAGCCATGACGGTACTACGGACTAACGAAGCATCATAGCCAATGGCTTCCACCCGAATCGTCACGGCTTCAACCGGGCACTCAAGACGTTGATAGCCGAACAACTGACGATGTGCCGCATGAAAAGCCGCTGTCAACGTCATGACATCAGTCGCACTATCCCAATCCAAGGTCAGCATCGTATCCGTCCCTTGGTAACGAAGATCAATGCGTTGACGTGCCGAAATTTGCGACTTAGCAAATCCCTCATCGAGTAAAACTTGTCGACTGGTTTCGATCAATTGCCGATATTTAGGTACCAAAGCTAGCAACACCGCGGCATCAAGCACCTGCCGCCCCGCATCCGCCTCGTTATGCCAAGTCACATCAGCCAGGCCCATACCATACGCAGATAACACCCCAGCGTAACGATCAAAAATCAGCGTACGGATGCCTAGCTGTCGGGCAATGGCACAAGCATGTTGACCACCCGCACCGCCAAATACCACCAAGGCATAATCTCGTACATCACGACCTTTCGCCACCGATACCTGGCGAATGGCCTCCGCCATATTAGCATTAGCAATGGCAAACAATCCCGCCGCAATCGCGGTGGATGAACGATCAATGCCTTGATCACGCAACTGAGTACTAAAATTAACCAGCGACTGCTCAACCCGATGCGGATCTAATTCAAATGGGAAACGATCTCCCACCACCCGACCCAGCGCAAGATTCACATCCGTGAGCGTCAACTCAACGGCACCCATATGCCCATAACATAACGGTCCCGGTATCGCCCCACTACTCTCAGGACCCACGGTAAACCGAAAGCCGTTATAACGACAAATCGATCCGCCACCCGCCGCCACGGTGTGAATCGCCAACATCGGTGCCCGTAATCGCACACCCGCCACCTCAGTTTCATACTCGCGTTCAAAATCCCCCTCATAACACGACACATCCGTTGAAGTCCCGCCCATATCAAAACCAATGGCAGCCGCATAACCGTTTTCCTTCGCCACATGCGCATAGGCCACGACCCCAGCAGCAGGCCCAGAGAAAATTGCATTACGCCCACGAAAGGTATCAGCCTGGGTTAACCCGCCACTCGATTGCATAATGCGTAACGAACTCCCTGGCAATTCAGCTAATAGCGTCGCCACATAAGTCCGAATCAAGGGCGTCAAATAAGCATCAACCACCGTAGTATCACCACGCCCCACCATGCCAATTTCCGCCGCCACTTCTGCAGATAGCGATACATGGGAAAACCCAATGCTATCTGCGACAGCGGCGATGTCTTGCTCAAGTTGACCATGATGATAAGCATGCATCACCACCACCGCTAAACTATCAATGCCACTTGCATAAGTCTTCCGTAAATCTTGCTCAAGACGAACTAAATCGGGGCGCTGAATCACCTGCCCGGAGGCATCGTACCGTGCATCAACTTCAATCACCGTGTTGTATAATAATTGAGGTTTACGAATATCGAGATCAAAAATATGAGGACGTGTTTGATTACCAATCGCTAATAAATCACCAAACCCTCGGGTAATAACTAAGGCACAATCAGCCCCGTGACGCTCAAGCAACGCATTAGTCGCCAAGGTTGTGCCCATGCGTATTTCACAAGGCGGAATCGGCTGGTCATCACTGATCCCCAATAATTGCCGAATACCCACCAAGGGTGCTCGATCCGAGGATAACACCTTGGCAGTTTTCACCACCCCGCTGACGGGATCTCGCCCTAAACAGTCAGTAAATGTCCCACCACGGTCAATCCAAAACTGCCAACGCATGTGTCTTAGTCCCCTTAAAATAATGCCGCCTTTCTTTTCGAAACTGGATAGTCTTCGTAAAAGATTCAATTATTGCAAGTATTCACGCATTACAATATAACCAAACCATTCGAAACAAAGATTGTTCATGGCAATACCACACATTGAAAAACTTGAAAAGTTTATCGAAACCTAACCCACAACAACAACCCTAACTCCACAGTAAAAGTTCGCCACCTATTGTGCGAGGGACAGCAAGTGAAATACCAATTCATTCATGATAATCTTAAGCACAATATAGAAGCCATATGTTTTGTTTGTGTGATGAATAAAATGCAAGAACAGGTGGGTCTGCGTTAACGATATGCAATAATGACATGATGTGTATTATGCGCTTAACGTGAAATACGATACCAAGCAATTTAAGTGCAATTAATTATCTGAAAAACTCTATGTATTAGTCGCTTTTATATTGAATAGCTGTATTGGTATGTGTTTTCCATAATAAGAAAAATCATTATCAGTGGTAAATATTTCTGACTTTAATCGAAAAGCGACGGCACAGATCAGAAAATCAACATGTGAACCTTGAACACCTTTTGAGCGGCATGTATTTAAAAATATGGCGGCTTGCACATAATCGTCATCAATGATCTGTGTGTTTTCAAAATATCTTAATTTGTTATTTAGTTTTTTGAATCGAGACTTATTACTATAACCTGATAATACTTCTTGCCTGATTGGTCCAAGCATGATCACTCTTTGATCCAAAATGAGGGTTTCAAACTCCTGGACATGTAATTCATATCCTTCCCTTTTTGACCTTAGAGCATATGACCAAATTGGCGTATCTACGACAACCTTCAATATTCTCTGGCCTTTTTATAATCATAATCAGCATCTGGATCCAACTTGCCAAATAATTCTAGAAGCTCCAATTGCTTACGCCGATTTATAAACTCTTTTAAAGCACAATTAACGGTATCTTTTTTTGTTTTTAACCCACTGATCGATAGCGCTTCTTCCAATAATTTGTCATCAATTGCTAAATTTGTTGCCATTTTGAGCACCTCCTATTGACACAATAGGACACACAACACTATGTGTCAACATTGACTTCTATCTCGGGCTAGCGAAGAAACTTTGGCGACGTCACCGCCGCCAAGTTCCCAGCCTGTTTCCAAGCTGACGGCTCAAGCCTTACTAACGTCCATATCGATCGACGCCTCTAATACGAGTTTGCTCTTAATATAAGAGAATGCCTTCTTACAGATTTTGTGGAGCATAAGGGCATTTTTGACCCGTCTATGGATCTTATCGCCGCCAATATAATGTCTGGGGTCAAAGCAGCATTGCGAGGTGTGCATGGCGCTGAATAAATCGGCCGTGTTCATCATCTCGGCCAATTTGATCACCCGGCGATCATTAATTTTTTAAGCCATCGGATCATGCCGCCCCTCTGAGCCGGTAGGGTGGCTGAAACGATGAATAAAGCCAAAAAATCGATATTGAAGTCTCAGATTTTTATATCGCAGACAAAATATCAGGCCATTGTCGGGTTACGCTACGCTAACCCGACCTACTTGCTAAAAAAAATAAACGATTCGAATCCCCTGCACATATGGAGTAAGAAAAAACGGCCGACTAGAAACCGGTGTTGAGTTATTATTATTAAATGAGCGGCGGGAATACACTGCTAAGTCTGTTATTGACTGCATCGGCATGGTAAAGGTAAATAGCTCTGAGGCTAACATTCCTAACACCGCTGTTTTTAAACCATCTCTGGGTCTATCATCAATGACACCTATGGCAAAGCCGGCGAGAAGCTGCTCCAATAAAAACACCCCTTGAATCGTCCAACCTCGACGCCTTTTAGCTTCGTTAGCACTGATAGTCAAAAGTTGTTCGGCATACTGAAGTTTTATCTTGCGCTGATCCGCGGTGGTAGCTGACATGAGACTCAATTTTGAGGCCGCTGAGCTCGACGGTAGCGGTTTCAGTGCTAAACTGAGAACACCCGATAATGAAGTGAACAGACCAATAGCCGCATCAAATCGCTCAGGAGTATCACCCTCAGTGGCAACGGTGTAGGCACGTGAAGCCACGGAGGCACTAAACCCAGCTAACCATCCATATTGCCAGAGCTGTGCATGCCATCTACCTTGATCAAAGCGAGATTGAATAAACTCAATTCGAGTTGATACTTCTTCATCACTCATGTCAATTGAAAAGCTTGGCAGCTCGCTGGCAATGGCACGGGTACCTATTGCAATCACAATGACAACTATCAATGCTCGTAGGTTGTTTAGCATGCTCATATTCAAGCGATTGTTTCTCAAACACTAAAAAATGGACGACGGGTTAACTTTATTTTACGATAATCAACAGCAATTCTAAATTCATAGCCTTTCAATTTAATTTTCATCCCTTCTGGTT
>CAYUAI010000113.1:0-11543 GCA_964442745.1 uncultured Chromatiales bacterium | reverse complement strand
ATAAGATTTGTTACACTGTAGTGTATAAAACTAAGGACGAGCTAGGGTCAATAGCATCCATACTTGTAGAAAAATCAATACTGGCAAGCTCAACAACCTTCTCTGCTGCTGTAAAAGGATACAACACCTAATGATTCGCTCTATCACGGCGAAAGCAATCGATACTGATCATATCAGGGTCGATAATAACGTATTCCTTTAACTCCGATAATTGCCGATCACGTTCATCACAAGTGACCACAACATCAGGATAGAAAAATGCAGTTGACGTCTCGACGTGAACTTTCATATCCGCCATGTAAACCCGGCAAGGGCCATCACGCACGTGGTGGCGTAAAAGAGCAAAGAGATTAGGAATGGGCATGTGATAACTTCCCTGTTTGGCGCTCAAATTTAGTTCGTATTGGTTCGTTCTGATTGAACAAAAGTGCAGGGGTAGTCGTGCCCCTATTTTCAAGTATCGCTGTCGGCTTTGCGGTCATGTCTTTAACCTTTTCACTGACACGATTTGGCAAGGCACGCATTATGATTGTCGAACCATTATCCTGGTGATGCGGGGTATTGTCCAAGGCACCACGACCTTGCAACTGGCCGATGAGCTGGCGTTAGATTACGGCACGCTATTGGCGCGGCGGCATCAGATTCAGTCGTTGGCGTTAGCCCATCAATGGGAGTCTGCCTTGTCTGATGAGGTCACCGAAGCAGATGAAATGTTCTAAAAGGCGGGTGAAACACTGATGATTCCTGATTTCACCTATTTGCCTACATGAGCCTCGTACAATAAGCCATTACGTTTGTGTTAAATCCTGTTCTTTATTTGCGAGGCTATATCTCTGTTCTCGTGAACAATGCCTATGACAACTGGTTTTTCACGGTTTTTGGTGATGTAAAATATAAAGTGATGTTCACATCTTGTGATAAGAACTTGTGGAAGAGTTTCGGAGAATGAACGTGCTATTACTTCCCCGCTAGCTATTTCGTTTAGCTTGTTGTTAATTTTTCCTCGGTAAAGCTGTAATTGTTTTGTGCCATGGTTCTTCAGTGTGTAACGCGCAATTTCTCTGAGGTCGTTTTCAGCATCTTTTGTGAGTTCATATAGGGTCATTTTTTACCATTTTCTTCTTGAATAACTTCATCAAAAACATCATCAATGGATTTTTTTGAAATAGCCCCATTTTCAGCGGCTTCAATACGGGGCTTTAGAAAATTCTCAAGCTGCTTGAGTTCGTTATTTTTATCAGAATTGATGTTCGGCAAAGACTGCTCAAGGACATAATCTTTGATAGTTTTTCCCTGTAAAGCTGCCACAGCTTTTAAGCGTTGGTGTTGTTCAGGGGTTATTTCAATAGAAAGACGCATATACCACACCTTAAATTTTAATATGAATATTGTAATGAGTATATAGTAATCGACAACAAATTGTCAATCTGTAATAAATGTTGCTTGGTGATATTATGACCAATCAATACTATTGATAACAGTGTTACCTGCGAAATCCTTGCTCTCCTTAAAACGTTGACTTTAGAATGAGGCAATACGGGCAAGATAATTGTCGGCTAATACAATGCTAAAATTGCGATGCTACCAGCAATTATCTGTGAGTTTTTTTTCACACGTTTTTTCACTCAATCTCACACCCCAAATATCCATAATGATCTTAACCGTGGGGTTTAGTATGAAAATTAATAACAACACATTGAAAACGAAAGGCTACGATCTTTCTCACAATTTTGGACATGGAAAACAACATTTATCCAGCCTGTTGGCGAGTTTAAATATTCTCGCCTTTTTATTTCATACCGTGCTGGCCTTGTGTGATCGTCAGTATCAATGTCTTCGCGAAGTGTTGCCACGAGAAAGCTTCTTTAATGACTTACGAGCCTTGACACGCTATCTGTGTTTTGAGAGTTAGGATTTATTACTGCATTTTATGATAGAAAAACTCGAGTTAACCCCTCACGATACTCGCTAACCATAAAACGTCAGGCCACCCCTCTCATGGAACCTTCTTTGATTAGATATAAAAATTTGATATTTCGAGTGCCATGCAGGCCACTCGGGTTCTTTACGAAACTGAGAATTGCGTGCCCATTCCTTACCCGTTATTGCTCAGCAATGACAATTTCATATAAAAAAAAATATATTCCAGCACCTAAGGTGATCGCGACTTCGTATGGCCATGTGCCCTGATTCCCACGCTCCAGCGTGGGAACGAGTCATACTGGCTTGCCAGCAGCGGCCCTGGCTTGGCGATATTCCCGAGCATGGACTAATCGATACAACGCCGGTAACACCACCAAGGTTAACAACGTCGATGAAATAATACCACCAATCACTACCGTCGCCAGCGGTCGTTGAACTTCTGAACCAATCCCAGTATTCAATGCCATCGGAATAAAACCCAACCCCGCCACGAAGGCGGTCATTAAAACTGGCCGTAACCGAGTCAGCGCGCCGGTAACAATCGCCTCATGAAGTGGCTGACCATGACGGCGTAGATCGCGAATAAATGCGACCATCACTAAACCGTTGAGTACGGCAATGCCTGACAACGCAATAAATCCCACCGCCGCCGAAATCGAAAAAGGAATATCGCGAAACAATAATGCCAAAATGCCCCCTGTTAACGCGAGGGGAACCCCTGAAAAAATAATAACAGCCTCTTTAAACGACCCCAAGGCCATGATCAGCAAACCAATCACGATAATCAAGGTTAATGGCACTACGATGGATAGACGTTGAGTCGCTGATTGTAATTTTTGATAAGTCCCCCCGTATTCAACCCAATAACCGGCAGGCACCTCAATATTTTGTTGTACGACTTGCTGAACCTCTTGTACAAAGGAACCCAAATCGCGTCCTCGTACATTCGCGGAAATCACCACTCGTCGCTTGCCATTTTCTCGATATACCTGGTTATAGCCAGTCACCAAGTTGAGTTCGGCCACTTCACGCAAGGGCACATAATTACCATTTGAGAGCATAATGGGGAGAATCGACAAACCATCAACATCGGTGCGCAATGGTTCTGATAAACGCAGCACAATATCAGCGCGGCGATCCCCTTCATACCATTGACTAGCCACCCTTCCACCCAGTGCCATCGCCAATAAATCCTGTAACTGGGCAATACTCAACCCATAACGTGCCATGGCTTCCCGTTTGGGTAAAATTGTCATCACCGGCAATCCTGCCGTTTGCTCTACCGCCACATCCGCCGCCCCTGACACCTCGCCAACCGCCTTGCCGATTTCGGCACCTAACGCGATGAGTTGCTCAAAATCATCACCAAATACTTTGACGGCCAGTTCAGCACGCACCCCAGAAATCAATTCATTAAAGCGCATTTGAATCGGCTGCAAAAACTCATATCGATTACCCGGTATGGGAGTCACCAAGGCCTCCAGCTCCGCGACAACCTGCGCTTTCGACTTATCCGGATCGGGCCAGTCTTCACGCGATTTAAGAATAATAAAATTATCCGCGACACTCGGCGGTACCGCATCGGTGGCCACTTCGGCCGTACCAATTTTAGCAAATACCCTCGCCACTTCTGGCAGCTTTTTAATTTCAGCTTCCAGACCTTCTTGCAAGCGTATGGCTTGTTCCAACGAGGTACCTGGAATGCGTAAAGCATGCATCGCAATATCGCCCTCATCCAGGTTCGGGACAAATTCGGAGCCCAGTTTAGGCACCTGAAACGCAACGGCAATCACTCCGATCACGGCGAATATCACAACGACCCAGCGTAGCTTAAGTGATAACAATAAAACGGGGCGATACAAGAAGCCGGATATTTTAACGATAGGATTTTTCTTCGCTTTAATGGGTTTAGTCAATAACAGCGCCACCCCGGCCGGAATAAACGTAATCGATAAAATCATCGCACTGACTAACGCAATAATCACCGTTGTCGCCATCGGATGGAACATTTTCCCTTCCACCCCCTCAAGCGCGAAGATGGGAATATACACCGCCGTAATAATAAACACCCCAAACAGCGCGGGGCGAATCACTTCTCGCGTCGCATCGTAAACCACCGCTAAACGCTCCTGCAACGATAAAAATCGTCGTTGTGAACCCGACTGGTAGGCTTCACTTAAGCGTCGCAGACAATTTTCAACAATAATCACCGCCCCATCAATGATCAAACCAAAATCCAGTGCCCCAAGACTCATTAAATTCGCACTGACTTTGCTTTGCACCATGCCGGTAATGGTCATGAGCATAGCAATGGGAATCACCGCTGCCGTTAATAGAGCGGCACGAATATTACCTAAAAACAAGAACAGGATAACAATGACGAGCAAAGCGCCTTCAAGCAGGTTTTTTTGTACCGTGGCTAATGTCTTGTCAACTAAATGGGTACGATTGTAAACCGCCGTGACCGTGATACCTATCGGTAAACTCGATTTAATTTCTTCTAATTTTATCGAAATATCGTTAGCCACGGTACGACTATTTTCACCAATCAGCATAAAGACCGTACTCATCACGACCTCGCGACCATTTTGCGTAGCGGCACCGGTCCGCAATTCTTTGCCCAAACTAACCGTGGCCACATCGTTGATGCGAATAGGAATACCCTGCTGTTGCCGAATAACGATGTTTCTTAAATCTTCGAAATTATTGGCTTGCCCTGGTACTCGCATTAACCATTGAGCCCCATTATACTCAATAAACCCCACCCCACGATTGTCATTGTTTTGTTGCAGTGCGCTGAACACATCGGCATAACTGAGTTGATAGGCCAAGAGTTTAGCCGGATCGGGTGCCACCAATATCTCTTTTTTAAAACCACCAATCGGGTTAACTTCGGCGACACCTGAAACCCGCATTAATTGCGGGCGAATAATCCAATCGTGAACAGAGCGTAGATCCATCGGAGTGATCAAACTGCCGTCCGAATTTTTAGCACCGGGTTCGGCATCGACCGTAAACATGAATATTTCACCCAATCCCGTCGCTATCGGTCCAAGGGTTGGTTCTAGCAAGGCGGGAATGTTACTTTTGGCGTTATTGAGCCGTTCCCCCACCAACTGCCTGGCAAAATAAATATCGGTTCCTTCTTCAAAAATAACCGTTACCTGAGATAATCCATAACGCGACAAAGATCGTGTATAGGACATTTTAGGCAAACCGGCCATCGCCGTTTCTATCGGAAAACTCACGCGTTGTTCCGCTTCTAGCGGGGTATAACCCGATGCTTCCGTATTGATGACCACCTGTACATTGGTAATATCAGGCACCGCATCAATGGGTAGCTGGGTGAACTTCCACGCGCCAAGACCCATGATAATAAGCACCAGCATAATCACCAGCCCACGTCGGGCGAGTGATAACTTAATGATATATTCAAGCATAAACGGTGAGCCTTTTAATGGTCATGGGAGGCACCGGATTTTTCGATATCCGCTTTGATGATATAACTGTTCTCACTGACATAACGCGTGCCTGGCGCTAAACCACTCAGCACTTCAACCCATTCTCCGGCTTGCCGCCCTAACTCTAACATGCGGACCTCATACGCTTCGCCAACTTGAGCATAAACTACAGTAAAATCTCTAAACGCTTGTAACCCTGATCGCTTTACCGCCAAAGATACCGGATATTTCGCTACGTTAATTTGAGCGGTGACATAGCTCCCCGGAAGCAGTGCTCCCGTTTTGTTATTAAGCACCACCCGCGCCTTTACGGTTTGATTCGCTTCAGCGCTGATATTAATCCGGGCAATTTTCCCTTTCGCGGATAAGCCACTCATGCTGTCAACAACACGCACCGGCGCCCCCACCCGAACCCGGCGACGGTCAGCAGGAAATAGCGATAAATCGACCCACACCGATGAGATATCCATTATCGTAAATAATCGTCGTCCATCCGTTTGCTCCCCTGGATTGGCATCGCGCTGAGTGATGATGCCAATCATCGGCGATGTTATTGTATATAAATTCAAGCTTTCATTACTTTCAACGGTGGCCAGTGGCTGCCCCTCGATAACCTTATCCCCCAGCGATGGTGACACCGATTTAATCACTCCATCGAAGCGCGCACTCACTTTACGCAGCTGTTCGGTATTTTGAATCACTTGGCCGTACACGGTGGTCGTCTCCTGCAAAACAGTCGGACCGGCTACCCGCGTTTCAATGCCCAAAGCTTCAGCCACGGCGGTTTCGATGTTGGTACGCCCTTCGAAGGTATCATATTGCCAAGTATGTTGAGTATCACCATAGATCGCATTGATCGTGACGCTAAACGAATGAGGTTCGTAGATGACGGTATCGCCGTGTAAGGCATCATCGTAGGGTTTAAATTTAACCTGATCCACCTGGCCGTCGAGTCGGGTCAATGCTACATTGAGGTCAATGGCGTCAGGTTTAATTGCTTGGCCGTTTTGGGTTACCCAGGCGCGAAACTCTGGCGGTACACCGGCCTCAAAGATGGATAATTCAAGTGTGAAATCACCATCGATTAACAACCGCCCATGGTGCGGGCCTTTGACGGGCTCGGCCTCACCGGCGTCATCATGCGCCTTTTCTGGCAGCTTAGGTTGTGTCAAGTTAATACCATCGCAGGCTGTAAGTAGTAGGCTCAAACCGATGAATCCAAGTAAATAGACAAATTTTTTCATCAATAACCTCATGATAATGGTGATCTCGCAATACAGCTCATCAGTTAATGCCTGGACGCATTGTTGTGCCTGTCAACCGCTCAATTTCAATTCGGAATTGGTGATATTTCGCCGCCTCCATCACCACCTCAAGACGAACATCAAGCAAAGTTCGTTGGGACTCGGTCAGCTCCAATAGCGAAAAACGTCCGCTTTGATAACCTTGTTCGTAGTCTTCTGTCATCCGTTCTGCCTCGGGAATAATGCGTTGATTGAGTGCTTGAAAAGCATTTTTAGCGTGTGACAGCTCCTGATATATTTCATACAAGCTGCGAAGCAAAGCAAGACGCCGCTGCTCATGCTGTCGTGGTACACGTTGCATTCGCTGTTGCATTTCTTCAATCACTGGCGCAGCACGTTGTTTTGCACCCCATGGAATACTTGCCGACAACACTAACGCCCCATCATTTAAATCGTTGAAATAGCGAATGCCACCGGCTAACTCAAGGTCTGACCGACGGCGAGTTTGTGCCAAGCGTAGGTAGGCTTGTGCTAAACGCTGTTCCGTGGCAAAACGCAGCAGATCAGGATTTTGTGCCAATAAGGTCTCAAGCCGTTCAAACGAACCCACGGACGGCAAATCAAACAAATCTGCACGCGCCCTGGTAAATTTCGGCCTCGTTTCACCCCAGCTCGTCGCCAGCTTTAACCGAGACGTCCCCAATCTATGTTCCGCATGCTCAAGCTCAATTTCTGCCCGAGCCAGTGCAATGGCCACTTTCCGTTGTTCTGCAATATGACTTTTGCCTGCGTTCACCCGATGCTCAACAATTTCATAGGTGCGCTTAACTAATGCCAACTTATCTTGTGCGATGAGCAAGCGTTGCTGGTCAATGACAACACCAACGAAACGTTGTGCCGCCTCAGATAATATATCCAAGCGATTGCTATCTTGATCATTGGCTAACAGATTGGCTTGTTGCTGAGCAAGCTCGCCCCGAGCGACAAGCTTTCCTTGCGATTCCAAAACCGTCGCTAAACTCAGCGTCGTTTCAAAACGTTTGAAACCCTGGTAATCACCGGTACCCGTAAAATTTTCGATATCGAGCTTGGTCTTGAGTGGCTTTCTCAATCGAGCCTGTTGTATTCTTGCCGCGGCGGCTTTAGCTTCAAAGCCGTGAATACTGAGTTGTGGGTTACGTTGCAACACATTGATGATGACCTGCTCTAAGGTGATCGATTCAGCGATCGAACTTTCTTTAGCATATAACACCGGTATCGCGATAAACACCATCACTATCGATATCAAATAGTGCATCATTATGTTCCTTGAAGACAAAGAAAGAAAAAGGGTTATTGCCGTGCGGACCCTAAGCCATCAGATGAAACAGACAAATCAACAGGCCTATCACGTCACAGCAATTAAGCAATCTAAAGCCTCTGCTTTAAAATTCACCAGAGCCGTCTAAAGCAAGGCAAAAACTGAACAAAACGACGCCGCCTTACCCTGTCAATGAATACTTTTAACCCATGGGAGAATGTTAAAAAAGATTTTTTAGCCGGGCGGAGCACGCAGCGAAGGGAGAAAAAACGCACGACATGGGGAAATAACCGAGGTATCTTTATTACGCCGCCATAAAATGCGCACATAAAGGGGTGAAGCAGGAAAAACAATAATAGCGACGATCAATATAAAGACCGCTAATGATGTAAAAGAAAAGTGTTTAAATAACCCTTCCCACTCAATATCCATTTCTGATATCACTTCGTGAGAATGATTCGCATCTGATGACTCATGTGATAAATGAACCTGATTAACATGAGCATGCTCATCAATAAGGGATTCATGATGGTGAGCGCCATGTTTATGATCATAAACATGCATATGCAAAGGAACGAGTTGCATAAAGGCCAAAGTAATGATTAAGTAAGTCACCCATAAAGAATGACATGATATTTTTTTACTTTTGTTAAGCGCGACACGTTTCATAGAGGATATGGTAATCAATAAGCTTTGGAAAGACAAGCCTGTCCAATTATCGGCGCTGATTTTGAAATAATCAATAGCTTCATTGAATTTAAGGACCACATGATCCATTTCCTCCCACGGCTCATATGCCACAAATTTTTCCTTAGATTTTAGCCGTCTTGGTTTGACCCAACACTACACGACCCCATGGGCCAAACAAGTGAGGCAACATTCGCTCATGCACTTCAAAATGAAACTTAACCATTTCGACAACAGTCATGATGATCACAGAAATATTTCAAGACGAAGTAGATCGTATGGCGTCAACGCTGGTCATGTTCAATATCGTATTTTTTAATTAATCGGTATAACGTGGTACGCTCAATGCCCAGTTGCTGAGCAGCCAATCGGCGTACCCCGTTAACATTGGTTAACACTTGACTGATGTAGTCTTTTGCTGTTAGATCTAAGTGTTGTTGCAGCGTTGATATCGATTGATCGTCCATGAATTGCGCCACTTTTTCAGGGTTCACTGACGACCCGCCTCCTAAGTCGGACAATTCAATCTGATCACCTCGGGCTAATACGGCACCGCGCTCCACGGTATTTTCTAACTCACGAACATTACCCGGCCAAGTATGGCTCTGTAGATATTTTACGACTTCATCACTCAACCCCAGCAAGCCACGGTTTTGCTCTTCATTGACGCGATGTAAAAATAATGTGGCTAAAGGCATAATATCCGCTTGGCGCGCTCTTAACGGAGGCAACTCAATGGGAATAACATTTAACCGATAATAGAGATCTTCGCGAAAATGATGGGTGGCGATAGCTTGTTGCAGATTACGATTAGTGGCAACAATTAAACGAAAATCAATATCAATCGTCGAATTAGCACCCACACGTTGAATTTGCCGTTCTTGAATCACTCGTAATAATTTCGCCTGAAAATCTTGACTAATTTCACCAATTTCATCAAGAAACAAACTGCCTCCATCCGCTCGCTCAAATACTCCATTTTTTAAACTATTGGCACCGGTAAATGCCCCTTTTTCATGACCAAATAATTCGGACTCCAGCACCCCATCGGCAAAGGCTTTGCAATTGACGGCAATAAAAGGCTTAGCCACACGATCACTATAATAATGAATCGCACGCGCAATGACTTCTTTGCCCGTACCACTTTCACCATGAATCAATACCGTGCTTTTACTCATGGCGGCACGTCGCACTCGATCGATCACATCACGCATAATTTCGCTATGAGCCACCAGGTTATCCAGATCATAACGTTCTAATAAGGCCGCTCGCATGATTCGATTTTGCCGACGCAACATGGTGGTTTCTAGCGCTAATGCAATCACTTGACGACAGCGGTCGTTATCAATGGGTTTTTGTAAATAATCGAATGCCCCTTGCTTGAGTGCATCAATCGCCGTAGCAACGGTGGCATAGGCCGTCAATAAAATCACCGGCGTATCGGGTTGCAAGGTTTTCACGGTTTTCAAGACGGCTAATCCATCGTATTTTGGCATTTTTAAATCTGTGATAATGCCATCATAGAGCATGGTTTTTGCAACAGCTAAAAACTTCTCGCTGTCGGTAAATACATCGACAACATAGTCTCGTTGCAATACCATCGCTAAGATTTCTGCCATACGTGGCTGATCATCGATCACCGCAATTTTACATTGCATTGTTATCTCCTAAAAACCGTTGAGTGCTATCGAGTGGCATGGTAACAACAAAACAAGCTCCTTTTCCACGGTCCCCAGCACCATTATGTTCGATATAGGCTAGGCGTCCCCCATGGCCCTTGATGATTCTTTCAGCCATCACCAGGCCTAATCCGGTACCGAGTGCTTTTGTCGTAAAAAATGGTTCATACAATCTGTCGATAACATCTGGAGCAACGCCAGCCCCATCATCGCGAATATGAATGACTAAGTTGGGCCGCCGAAGGTCAGCATTCATGATCACATGCCCTTGTTTGCCAGCCGCTTCAGTGGCATTTTTAACTAAAGAGAATAGCGCTTGAGTTAATAACCCTAAATCACCTTCAAATGATGTCAATCCATGCGGTGTATCAAACGTAATATTATTTTTTAACATACTCGGTTCATGTGCAATCAGTTCTTGTAAATACGTTTGAATATCCTCGAATTTAATCACCTCAAATTTCGCCGACAAGGGCTTGGAAAAATCCAATAATTGCGCAATGAAATGGTCTAATCTAAGAATTTCTTTTTGAATAAAATCACTAGCTTTTTTGGCATTGTCGCTCAGATTCACACTCTCTTCGGCAATTAATCCAGCGGCACTGCGTATGACCCCGAGGGGGTTTCTTACTTCATGTGCCACCCCAGCGGACAGTCGGCCAATCGAGGCTAGTTTTTCATATTGCAGCGTTTTTTCTTGAGAAGCTTCTAATGCCTGGAGTTGCCGTTGAATGATTTCGGTCTGTAAGGTGAGATTTTTTTTTGCCTCATAAAGTTTGCCTGCCACATAACCCAAGATAGCAAACGTCGATGCCAAAAAAGGACCGGCAATCCACAAGGCAGATTCACCATTAATGGTGAATTGCACGTTAAATACACCAAGCATCATAAAATCACTTAGCGCAATCAAAAGACCAATGACCAATCCGCGCAGTGCATATTTTGGTTGTTTGGGGTGAGTTAACATATTTTTAACACGCTCAATAGCCTGATGGCGTTTCTATATGACAAAATAGCAAGGTTGCAGTGTTGCAACACTGCAACCTTGCTATTCCACTATATCTGAGTTCAGATTCATCATTTCAATTATCTCCTGTCATTGCAAGGCTTAACCACTATTATTATAGCACCTGATGACTGTGGTACATCACTTGCTATAAGCTATACTGACATTTAAAAATTTAGGAAACTATCATGACAAAAGCACGTATCTTAATCTTATCGATACTCATTCCATTTATTATTTTCA
>CAYUAI010000112.1:0-11572 GCA_964442745.1 uncultured Chromatiales bacterium | reverse complement strand
GGTATATTGTTAGAGCATCATATACAGCAAGAATCAAAACCCATCTTTGACAAGGACTGGGAGATTATACAAAGCTCGAATTGACAAAGAATTCGGGTCAGCTCTGATCTCGATGGTAAGTTTGGCTCAAGCGATATTTTATACTGCTGAGTTGCCAACAGAGATTTACAGCAAATTCGTTTTAAAAAAACTTCGTTGTAAAATGGGCTTATTCCCACACGCCTACGTGAGAATTCAGCTTCATCACGAGCCCCGATCCTGCATAAAAATCATACAATCTGCCTATGATTAACTTCGAGTACGTTCACTCGCAAACAGAATCAATGACTCGCATTCAAACACTGATAAACCACCGCTAATGCATTTTCATCACCCACATTCCCCGGAAAAATGACGACAGGTAAATTTGCATAACGTGGATGATCGGCCGGACAGCGAACTACGGAACAACCTGTTAATATCTGACCAAGCACACGCGAGGTTCGCAACGCTAGACCATCACTCAATACATCATTTGAGGTGATGCCACCTTTACTGATGAGGAATCCGATTGACTCCGGTAACAGGCGCACCACCTCCATTAAAAAGGCTGAAACCTGCTCACCAAAGGCAAGCCGGGTGGCTTGATCCTTAAACGGCAATTCCATCCGACTGGTATAAATCACCGAGGTAATATTTTGAGCATGACACTTAATCACCTTGGCAATCACTTCGACAAGCAAACTGTCTTTGTGGTCAGAAATTTTCGAGACATCCACCTCAATACCACCAATACCCTCCTGCAAAAGTAACTGATTCAATTGTTGTGTGGTTTTCTTGACATGGGAACCAACAATCACCGCACCGGCACGACCACCACGAACATATTTTCTCATTTGTTCCGCCGCCATGGGTTGTGGTGGCAAATCCGCCAGCGCCGTTAACAGACTGGCAGCACTCCTAAAGAGAAACCGTTTACCTTGGGTGGCGGCCGCCATCAATTGCGAACAAAAATGATCCAGATCCTGTTGTCTTTCACCATCCACGGCGCAGCATTGATTTTCTTTAAGCGCCATCAGTCTTGACAAACTGTCACCACGTACATCATCCAATAAAAATCGCTCAACCTGCTCAGACTTAATTCGTCCGTTAGTTTTTTCTTCAACATAATCTGGCAAATAACTGTGCTGGTAAGCGAACACCGAGTCATTCGCAAACTCGGTTTCATGCACTGGCGTAGCAACACCGTCCACCATCAGGTAATGAATGCTGTCACGGGTAAAGCGCCCGCCCTCAAAAAAGGCGGGCACCATAAAATGCGCATCAAATGGCCCAAGTTGTGCTGCAATCATATCCGTTTCCACCGGATAATGACCACGCAACGTTGAATCAGAACGACTCACCAGTAATGGATTAATGTTGAGTCCTGCACTTGCCAACGCCTCCAATGCTTGTCGCAAATTTACACAGACTTCCTGCGTAATTTGCGCCGCTTTATCCGCCGCCATGCCTCGCGTATTGGTTAACACAAAGAATAGCGGTGCATCATCCTGCAAACCAATTTTTAGAGTACTGACATCCCAGCGAGTTAATAACAAACAACTATGGACCGTTTGTGAGCCAGTTGGATCATCATCAAGCACGATGATTTTTGTTTGGGTCATGGGATGCCTCCTTCCGTATTTACGCTGTGAATCGACTTCGTCTGAAGACGAGTCGTTTAAAAACACCTCGCCATCAGACTCAGGCAATCCTATTTTTTATGTACTCAACGCCTTAGCCCGTGTCAGCATGGCCTCCGCGGTTATCCCATTAAACGCCATAATCTCTCCCGGTGAGGCGGTGGTTTCACCACGTTTCCAACAAAACACATCCCGACTTGGCGCACGGGTACGTAACAAAACAGGCTCTAATGGCGCACTGGGTCCACCACTGACCGCCAGGCACACATCCCCATCAAACAAGGCATTGAAATGATCATCATCCATGAACTTGTTATCGGGTTCTGACACCGTATCCCAGGCAATATCGCTAGGCCGATATAAACGACGAGGGTTGAGTACCGCCACAATACGCACCTGGTAGCCTTCACTTTCCAATAAATCTTTCGCCTCAAAAACAGGCAGAAAAATCATATCACCCGTCACCGCAAATACCACCGTGCCTTTGTCACCTTGACCCGACTCATAAATTGTCACCGCCCCATGGTCAATGGCCTGGCGTGCTTCATCTAGCGACAGATAAATCGGTAACGGGCTCTTCGATGCAATAATGGTCATGCACTTGTTATAACTACTGGTGGCATATTCATAAGCCACTTGCATAGCGTTAGCATCACAAGGAAACAAGGGGTAGGCATTACCATTGCGCATCATCGCCGCGAAATAATTTTCAATTTCCGGACGTTGATGGGTCCATCCGTTACGCCCTTGCTCTAAAGCACCGGCGGTAAACATAGTCACAACCGATGGTGTTTTACGCCGTAACTCGGCCATCGCTTGGGCCACGGTCTGCACAATCGGCCAACCATTAATGGCAAAGGATTCATAGGATAGCCAAATGGCACGCGAACCAAATAAAGCCAAACCGGCCGCAAAACCCGCACAAGCATCTTCATTTAATGGCTCATACACCTGACCATTCGGCGCTTGGTTATATAATGGATCTTGCGTCGGATGACGAATTTGCAAAGCGTCGTTAATATTTTTCATGCCTGAGGCTTCATTACCATCGGCGTTAGTGACCACATAACGTGGATCGGCTTTACCCACCTGCCCCACCAATAGACCCATGGCCGTTGATGGAACGGCTTTGTCACCTTTGGCAAATTCTTGCATGGATAATTTAGGTAATTGAGATATTTCCAACTCACTTTCTGTGACGACGGTTTTAACCGCCGGACCACCGCCCGCCCGACTCAGGTTGTCGCGCACAATTTGCCAAGCTTCTGGGGGTAAGGCACGTCGCTGTAAAGCTTCGATGATAGGCGGATTATCCAAGGTATCCGTAGGATATAAATTATGTGATTTCGCACCGACCTTGTGTACCCCGGAGCCTTTCAGCTGCTTGATAATAAATGCGGTTAATTTGCCACTCATGGCCGATTTAGCCGCCGCATCTACCCCTTCAAGTACCGCTTTAGAAAAAACCAAACGCTGCGAAAAAGAAAACAATGTGCTGTCAACATAAGCATTGGTTTGATCGCTGTCATCAAACACTTTGGCATCAATCAAAATCACTTCTTCGAAACCATGCCCGGTCCAGTAGTCGATCATTTGCTGATTATCATGCAAGGAAACCATCGAATGATGTTCCTGCGAATAACCGTTCCAGATCAATACCGGCAAGAAATTGGTCACCTCGGGGTAGGCGGTGTGAAAGTGCATCATGGCGTTCAGCACATAAGGCTCGCCCATACCACCATCACCAATGGTCACCGGAAATAAGGTATTACGATGTAAATACGCCGCCGCCATGGCAAAATGCTGACCTTGACCCAATGGACCCGCCGGTGCCAACAAACCGGGAATGGCCCCCGACAAATGCCCGAGCAAACCGTGTTTCTCACGGAAACGCTGCATCATATCATCCATGTTGTTAATACCCATGTCTTCCAAGGAAGAATCCAAGAACATCGACGAATAAAAACCCGGTGCATGATGACCCACTTCGGTGACGATATTGGTGTGACCCAACATCATCAAAGCCGCATGGGCCTCAGCACTAGAGGCAAAACCGCCCGGATGACCACTGCCCTTAGCGGCAGTCACTTGCAGCGTTAAATAGCGCAACGCATCCGCGGCCAACAGTGTTTGATAGGCGGCCGCCTTATCGCTGCTGGTCGCGATGGATTTTTGACCTTCAGCGATAAGCGGTGCATTCGCATACTGATCAAACGCGGGCCATTTATCACCAAAATATTGAATTCCCTGACAAAAACTAGGAATAGCGGCGGTTCGCTCTGTACCATTGCTGCTGCTCATCATTTATTTCCTCTTTCAATTGGACTGGCCCTTTATTTCATATTGTGAAATATTGTTGGCAAATGAAAAACCGCTAACCACTTGAGTTATTACTATAAAACTTTTTCTTGCCGGAATCATATCGCAGGCATTATAATTTCGCAATACATAATCGTTTTCACAATGTGGTAAATTTAATGTCATCTATCCAAGTCATCGATCGCTCAGTCTCGCTAATGGATGCGATCGCACAATATGAAGCCCCCGTTAGCTTAAAAATCCTAGTCGCTGATACTGGATTGCATCCCTCCACCGCGTTTCGAATTCTTGGTGCGCTGATTGACGTGGGTTTTGTTGAGCGCGACTCTGCCAGCCATTATCTGCTGGGCAGAAAACTCACCCAACTGGCCAGTAAGGTCCGCCGAGGCGTCGATTTACGAGAAGAAGCTCTCGGCATCATGGAAACCTTACGTGATGAAATCGGAGAAACCGTTAATCTCACGGTTCGCGAAGGTGATGAAGTGATTTACATTGATCGTGTCACGCCAAAGCGCATGATGCGTGTTGAACAAGTCATCGGTAGTCGTGCGCCATTACATGTCACCGCGGTCGGCAAACTCATGCTCGGAGAACTGGGCGATCACTTTCTTCATAGCTATGCACAACGTACCGGCTTGCCACGTTATACTAAGCACACCATTGCCACCGAAAAAGATCTACTCAATGTTGTACACCAGGTTCATGCACAAAGATACGCCTACGATAACGAAGAAGCGGAGGAAGGCGTCGGCTGCATTGGTGTATTAATTTATGACAAATCAAAATCTGTGATTGCGGGTTTATCCATCTCGGCACCGATTGAACGTCGCAAAGATGCCTGGGTTAAGCTAATAAAGTCTGCCGCCGAAAAAATTTCTGAGCGCCTCAGCGGCTAACTTAAGTGAAATATTTTTTCAATATCCAATATAAATATTCACTTATTTATAATGCAACGCTGTGTTAACGTATTGCAGAACAATCGTTCTTCTAAAGGTCACCCTCATAAATATGCCGCGCCCGATTGAATATGATATTCAAGATTTTTTAGACAAAACCACCGAACTATTTTGGCAAAAAGGTTTTAAGAAGCTATCCATGCGTAATATCTTAGATTTAACTGGCTTAAATCGCCACAGCCTGTATCAGCGATTCCCAACCAAACAAGCTTTATATTTAGCCGCCGTTAAAAATTATCGTGACCGATATCTCTGTGATACCTATCAGCTTCTCGAAAAAACACCGAGCGGTCTAAGCTCAATCCGTGCCTTTTTCTCTGCCCTACTCCATGGTGATGAACCGGTGAAGTGTTTAATGATGAATACGTTACTCGATAGTGAAGACATGGAAAGTGCGGCCATCAAATTAGCGAAAACCCATTATCAACATCTGGAAAAAGCCTTTGCGAATAATATTCAGATGGCTATCAAACAAGGTGAAATTTCATCACACCCATCGCCGGAAGATATCGCATTACAACTCGTCACTTATATGCAAGGTTTACCCATGAGCACTCAAATCTATGGTAACAAAAAAATGAAAACCTTAATTTTTTCGTTACTCGATAGTCTGCATTAAAAATTTTTTCAACAATTACAGAACAATTATTCTGTATTAAATTTCATAAGGAGGCATAAACTAAGAAATGGGCATGTAATAACTTCCCTGTTTAGCACCCAGATTGGATTTGTTCGTTCTGAGTGAACAAAAGTGCAGGAATAGTCGTTCTATTTCGAGCTTTTGTGATGGAAGAACGGGCGAATACAGGCGGAAGATGGGAGGCAAAACCGGGAGGTTATTGCGTGCCCATTCCTAACCCACCACAGCGACTGTTAACCCGACGATCCATTCGCCATTCAACATAGGTCACAACATGCAACGACTTAAAATCATTATTCTCGGCTTAGCACTGATACAAACAGCCATTGCCCATTCCATCGATTATAAAACCATTGATGTCTTAGATTCACATATCGCCTATCGCGAGGGCGGCCGCGGTGATACGGTGTTATTCATCCATGATGTACCAACCTCATCGTTTTTGTGGCGTAAAGTCTTGCCAAAAATCAGTCAAACCCATCGCGTCATTGCTATTGATTTAATCGGTCATGGCCGTTCCGGTAAGCCCTTCATTGAATATCGCCTCAACGATCACTTGCGTTACCTTAAAGCATTCATCGAAAAACCCAAATTAATGTGGCCACGCGAAGTCCCCATCGCTGGCGTACCCGCCGACAATCGTGCATTATTCATGGAATACAGCCAATACTTAATGACATCTTTTGTAGCCAAATTATTATTATATTCAACCCCTGGCGTGCTCACGGGTGAAAACGAAATCTTTTTCATCGAACAAAATTTTCCCAACGTTAGTACCGTTCATGTCGGTGAAGGTCTGCATTTCATTCAAGAAGAGCACCCTGAAACCGTTACAAATGAAATAATCCAATGGTTGCAGGACATTACTGAAGATAGCTTGCTTTAACTGATAAACCAAATCCCTGACGGCCATGCCCACTCATGTTGTTAGCCAATAATTTTCCACCTTCCGCAAACATCAATGGCTCTTCACAAATATCATCCTTTAATAAATAGGTACCAAACGCCCCTTCCTGTGCCAATAATATATCACGACCCTGATTCGCTAAGGTGAGTGCCGCTCGGGTCAAGATACTGGTTTCACCTACTTGTGCACCGATAATCATATTAACACCCACCAGCCGGGCGTTTTCTAGAATGGAAAGTGAGCGAACGAGGCCACCCATTTTTGAAATACGCAGATTAATGATCTAACGCTCTGGGTGATCGGCTAATGCCGTGAGTTGCTCGTTTTGCACAAATGATTCGTCAAGGATAACGGGTAGACTCAATGATTTCGCTAAATAATTGAGTCCTTGCCTGTCTCCCACTTGCAGAGGTTCCTTAACAGCTAATAAACCTGGGCGCAATATTTTTAAATAGGACAATGCCGCTTCAGCGTTATCCCAAAAATTATTGGCATCCACCCGAATAGTCGCGGCGGTATTTTCCGCATAAATCATTGCTATTCTCTTTTGATCATTGTCAAAATTCCCAGATAACTTTAACTTAAAATCACTCATGCCAAAAGATATGTATTGTTGCCATTGTTTTTGAAAAACCGCTAACGAGCTGTCTCCCAAAACGGCCGTATAAACAAATTCACCCGCTAAATCTGCCAGCCCGAGAAAGGCTTCAACCGTTTTGTTTGCTAGTTATCCATCAAATCTAATAGGGCAAGTTCTATCGCACACCAAGCCGCAGGATTTTTGTCAATAGAGGCTTGTTGTTTTTTTATCCAGCCATGTAAAGATTTCAGATCATCAATATTTTCGATGATAGACTGAGAGTAAGTTTTAAAAAAATCTTCCGCCGATTGATAACTTTCACCCGTCACATAGGGCCTAGGGCAGCCCTCACCATAACCTCTAATGTCATTGAATTCAGCTACAACCAACACACTATCCGACATATTTCGCTCAGCGGAAGCATGTTTAAACGAAACATGAAAAGGTATTTTCAGATGACAACAAGTCATTTTAATTTTTTTCATTATGAATCTCACGTGTTTCGAGTATATCCCCATAGGGAAATTAAATTCCTTGCGATACTGAATTAATAAAAATTTAAACTGGTTTTCACGCACCCCTTTAGCCACATAGTAACTTTTCAACGCTTCTTTAGTCCCGATTTTCACTCGACTTATTTTTAATTTTTTCAAACGCCCACTGGCTCGTTTTCTCTCATATTCCACGTTTAATTCCCTGATACGATTTTCTACTTTTTCAGCTAAATCACTGGTTTCAATCGATAGTACATCACGGGTTTCTAGATAAATTTCATAGTACGCCTTCGCTTCATCCGCCAGCGCCATATAAAATAATGTTTCAATTCCTAGCTCATCTGTCACTTGCTGCATGGCTTGAATCAGTTGTGACTCCGATAATTTCTCACCGGTTATATTGGTTATCCCTTTGCCCTTCTGCTACCAAACAACAAATCCCAAATGATTAGATTATTACCAAAATTTTTATTGGACTCTGCAATCACCTGAGAATGATGCCAACGATGTAATTCAGCGGTACTGACGATATAGTTCAACCAACCAAATTTAAGTCGAATATTGGAATGCTGGAAAAAACCATTGATCGCATAAAAAACAAAGTATAAAGAAAGTACCTCGGCGCTCACGCCCAACAATATAAACGGTAACGAGTCCAACAAAAATTGCAGTGTTTTTTCCAGCGGATGAAAACGGCCGGTATTGATCCAGTACAAACCATGCGGTGCATGATGTACCGCATGCAAACGCCATAATGGAGACCAGCGATGCGCCGCACGGTGTAGCCAATAACGAAAAAATTCGGCAATCACCATCATTAGCACTACTTGCACAGCGATTGGCCAATCATACCGCCACAGGCCGTTAAGCACGATCTGATTGTTTTCGAAATATTGCAATAAAAGGATGCCAACAATATAAGCCAATAACTTAGGTAGCAAAACTTGCACTAGCAACATATATATCGCGTCATTTTTGACGTCAGTGATGGATGGCTTCCAGCGCTTACGGTAAGGTTGAAATATTTCCAGTGCGCTAATCAAACCGGTGCCGAAGAGTACCGGTATATAGGTACTATATTGAAAATTTAAGCCATGGGATAATAAATATAAATGCATGAAAAGGCTCAAACTAACCACACCCGGATAGTTAACCCAGGGTAACACTTGATTTAGCAAACGACTCTGCATTGCTATCTCATACCTGCAATCTATGGATTTTTTTAATGATCTTTCTTGTAAAAAAACGGCATAAAATAACTTTCCCTCTGAAAGTAGTTTAAACTTACTATGTTGCCAAGAATATTAGAAAATATATTTATTGAAAAGCAATAAAAGGGAAGCTGATGGCTCATCGCATGGCAGAAGCCAGTCGTGCTGATTCTGGACAAAAAAACTGTATCTTCCATTGTTAAACGCATGCCGAGACGTTCCTTACCCCAACCTACGGGCTAACTAATCCAGGGGGCTATTTGAGGATTCAACATTTCCATGCCCAAATACGTTGTTCCAAAAAATAACCCAATCACGACCACAAAAACCAACGATCGGGCAAACGACGGCAATGGTTTAAATTGTGGATGATCAAGCACCCATTGCCCAAGCACGTCAAACAATCCCACAATCAATGTCAATACCACCACAACCGCCATGCCACCCATCACGGTCGCAGGCCGATTGGGATACAGCAATATCAACGCCATCACCAACCCAATGGTCATATAAGCCGCAAATACTAAAAACAATCGCATAATTAAACTCTCCTACTAATTAACCGGATGACTCTCATGTTATGTTATTACCTGAATTGAGGGAGGGCTTATGGTAATGGATTTATGGGGGATAAACCATATCATCACAACGATCTATCTCATTCTCTGGCGACCCCATAAAAAACTTCTCCAGCGGTATCCAGCGAAAAGCTTGGCGCACCCCCCAATAAATAACATCCATAAGCCTGCCTGCGTCTTGCCCCCAATCGTTTGCCTAATGTAATGGAAATGGACAAGGTAAATAGCTCGATAATTGGGATTTCAATTTAATATTCATACTATTCGGGTAGGGTGCGTTCCACGCACCATAAGGAATTGAATAGTCCCGACATATATCACTCCCTAAATCCTGCAAGTAATTATCGGGCTGGTTATCGATAAGTAAATAGCTTATTAAATAAGCATTTTTATACCTACTCAAATCAACAGCCTCAGCCAAATGGCGTAAACGGGCTCCGGCAGCGGCTTAACCCCAAATAATTTGACTGCTTTTTATTCAACCACTGTTACGCAGGCAGTAGAATTCCTACGCCTGTTTTTCTGCGCAGGGAGGTTCCGGTCTTTCAGCGATTATTGAGTTAAGCGGCGAGTTTTAGCCCGTCATCCCACGGCTCGGTGTGTCAATGATTTTTGGGTAAAACAATTCGAACCTAATTTCTACCCGTTAACAACTTGCCCGCAACGCAAATCAAATGGACTCGTTTCGTTCATAATAAACGGTTTTCTGAAAATGAATTTTTCTCATTTTTTTTCGGGTAGACTTGTTCATGAAAATAGTGACTCATCGGTTGTGGTTAATTGTCGTTAATTCATTAATGAATTTACCATTTTTTTCAAGTCGTGCAATCATACCTGAATACCTCCACGCTGGACTAATAAAAATAACCCATACTGGAGGAACCGGTCGCTGATCTAATGACAGAATGATCTAAAAAATATCTCGATATAGGGCACGAATTAGGGAACAGCGGCCTTCTGTTTAGCCGATTAAATGGCCGGAAGAGATACAAAATAATTCCTATCATCACCAATGAGTCCAACATAGACAAACTCAACAGCCAAATTAAAAATCAACAATAATGATGAATTAAGCAGCTTAGACCAATCCTTTAATGATCAGGAATAACACATTCATACAGGTCATACAGATTTGTTGTTTTTTGCCGCTACAACCCTCATAACGCAGATTTCCCAATCCTCTCAACCCATAGGTTTTGATAGCAAAAATGTTCAATCAGGTGTGACATAGTTAATACCTTCAGAGGGGGAATAAGTTGTTAAAATTGATACCATTAAAATTAACAGCCAAAGTTGATAATAAATTAGCATAGAATTGATTTCGACTGTTTAATTTTTATGTCCTTAGCTATTTAGAGTAAAGTTGTGAATGACAGATTTTGACCCTTAGCGGACGCTCACTTGAAAATTTCTAATTCAAGATACTTCCCAAAAGCGGACACTGTTAGAAATAGATTTTATCAAAACAATTGAAGAGTATTTTATATAGGTAAGTAATTATGGATGATTTTGAGGGTCTGTTAGAAACTCTAAACCAGCATTTACTCGATGCAGGTCATCAAAACTGGCTGTTCGGGGCAGGCATTAGTCACGATGCAAATATCCCACTTATGTTCCCATTGACAAACCGAGTATGTCAGATTGTTAATGAAGATACTAGAGAAAAGCCAAAAGAGATACTTAACGATCTAAAGCAAGATCTTGAGAGTGATAGCCATGTAGAGCATTATTTAAGCCACCTCGGAGATTTAATCGCAATAGCCGAACGTTCCCGTGTGAAAATAGCGTTTATAAATAGTAATGAGTGCAGCTTAGAGCAGCTTATGGAAGCTTATGTCTGCATCATTACAGCCATAGGTAATACGGTTCGCTATGGCTACAAATCCAAGAATCCTGATAATGATGACCCTGAAAAAATAGGAACTGCAGAATTACCAATTGTTGAAATTAACCATCACAATAATTTTGTTGAAGCATTATTTTCCAATCGTGCTAATCTTGAAAGACGTTCGAAAATTAATTTCTTTACAACTAACTATGACACATTACTAGAAGATGCGTTAGCTTTGCGAAAGAAAGTTATGGTTGATGGATTTTCAGGAGGTGCAGTGGGTTTTTGGAATCCTGAGCAAGAATTTACTCGGGCTGTAAACGATTCAAATACTTGTTTGCTATATACCCTAGCTCGTCCTTAGTTTTATACACTACAGTGTAACAAATCTTATT
>CAYUAI010000111.1:0-11776 GCA_964442745.1 uncultured Chromatiales bacterium | reverse complement strand
CCCTCCGGCTTTACGAAAAGCGCTAGATCTCTACACTCAATAATGCGATGAACGAATTGCATACGATCAAATTAAGATTTTTTTCTCTAACGGTCTTGGTTTGGATCAGTTGGTATCTTTTAGCTGGTCCCTTGCCTGCTTTTGATTATATTGTGCAACATTGGCAGATCACCGTCACCATGGCATTTGGCTCCCTAATCGCTGGCGCGACCAGTGAGGGCGGTGGTGCTATCGCGTTTCCCGTCTTTACCAAGTTACTCAATGTATCGCCTCAGGATGCCAAAGTTTTTTCTCTAGCAATTCAGAGCGTCGGCATGTGTGCCGCCTCGTTAATTATTTTAGCATTAAAAATCAAGATCGAATGGCAAGTCATCAAATGGGTGAGTAGTGGTGGTTTCTTAGGCATGCTAATCGGGGCGGGACTGATTTCACCATTGTTATCAGCGGCTTTTGTTAAAATGACGTTTACCGTCATGGTTGTCAGCTTTGCGGTTACCTTGTTTTTATTAAATCGTGGACGCGCATTACGCAATCAACATTTGCAGCAATGTGGTAGAAAGGAGGTTTTATGCTTGTTAACCACGGGTCTTTTGGGTGGTATAGTGAGTGGCTTAGTGGGCAATGGGATCGATATCATTGCTTTTTCGGTCATGGTATTACTGTTTCGCCTGAATGAAAAAATTGCCACGCCGACATCGGTTATGCTCATGGCTATTAACGCCATGCTTGGTTTTTTTCTGCATTATTTTTACCTGGGTGGTTTCAACGAAACCGTTCATGCCTATTGGCTTGCCGCCATTCCAGTGGTCGTACTTGGTGCACCGCTCGGTGCAATTATTTGTTATTATATGTCACGAGTCTTCATTGTGAATTTCCTTATCGGTTTAATCGCTATTGAGTTTATTAGTTCTCTGCTGCTCATTCCGTTAACGACCAATATCTTGCTGCAGAGCAGTCTATTGCTCATCGTTTTTTCAAGCATTTATTTGTGGATGTATCGTAGTCACCATTATTTACCAAAATCCAGCCTGCATTGATAAACGTGCTTGAGAATGCAGGCTCATAAGGATGAGATGACGCTGTATTCACAAAATTACTTTTATTTTACCACCTAAAATCAATAATACGCACTCGATGGTAGGCTCATAGAGAACTTGAAACTCTTGAGCTTTCCATTTAATCCCAACGAAATACCTTAGCTGCCAATAATAAAAAAACCAGCGTTATCCCGGTTAACATCAGCAAGTTTGGTGCAATGTCACTGAAACCAGCGCCTTCGGTCATAATGGCTCTGGCACCATCAACTAAGTGAGTCAAAGGCAAAATTTGGGCGAAGCCTTGAATCAATGGATGTGTGCCTTCAAGCGAAAACCAAACACCAGAGAGGATCATCATTGGCCAAGTTAATAAGTTGAGTAAACCGCCAGCAAGCTCCTCGCTCGCAATACGAGCGGCGACAAACAACCCCATCGAAATCATGCAAACAGTGCCCAATAATGAGATTAAAAATAACAACCAATACGAGCCATGCATCGTAAAATTAATAAAAAAATGACAGATGACAAAAACAGCCACGGTAATTGATTGCATTAAGATTAAGCGTGACACCAATTGCGCACACAAAAATTCAAAGGCCGTCACCGGGGTAGCTTGCAACCGTTTTAAATAACCACTCTTTCGATACCGCACAATCACATAGCCAGCACCAAACAAAGCGCCCATCATAATATTAAACGACAAAATCCCCGGCAACACCCAATCAACATAACGAATTTCTTCACCGGCAACCGTTTGCCGCTGAAAATCACCGCCACCACTGCCCCACAATACTCGCTCCAATAGGTAGCTATTAGGTGAGCTTTCATTGACCCAATACCGATTGGGCTTATGCTCATCAATCACCATATCAATTTGGTGAAACCGTAATTTACGGGTCGCTGTCACCTCATTATCAAACGGAATTATCCGTAAATACTGCGTACTAACAAAGGGCATAACGGATGCGTTGATAGCCGCTTGTGAACCTAAATAGCCGACTTTATAAAGCGTTTTGTCATCGCTAGAAAAAATCATGGCGAAACCTATCACCAATAAAAATGGCATACCAACCGTCCAAGACAACGCCGCTTTATCGCGAAGAAACTCCAAGTTACGTGCATATAATACGGCAAAAAATCGTTTCACTGTTTAGGCCCTTAGTTTATCACCGGTCAGTTTAATGAATAAATCTTCAAGGCTCCACGCCCTTAACCGCATCCGTGTTAACGAAACACCCAGGGTTAATAATGCTTCCAGGGTTTGGTGAACATCAGCGGTCATAATTTCTATCCACTCGGTTTGCTCCGCATACTTCAGCGAGCTGTTTGCCAATGCATCAATATCAACATCCGCTTTCGGTAATTGAATAATCGAATCACCAAAATGGCTTTTTAACAGGGTCTGCGGTGTTCCCTGTGCAATAATTTTACCTTTATCCACAATCACAATTTCATCACATAGCTCATACGCTTCTTCCATATAATGCGTCGTCAGAATAATCGTTTTATGGCGCTGGCGAATTAACCGCACCAGCTCCCAAAAATTACGCCGAGCTTGCGGATCCAGACCCGTGGTTGGTTCATCCAAAAAAATCACTTGCGGATCATTGACTAACGCTAACGCCAGCAATAATCGTTGTCTTTGCCCACCAGAAAGCTGTTTATTATCCCGATCCAGCAAATCGCCCAATGAGCATAACGACACCAACTCATCCCAATCCATGGTCTTAGTATACAAGCGTTTAAATAATTGAATGGTTTCCGCAACGGTCAAAAATTCCTGCAACGCCGTGGCTTGAAACTGGATTCCCACTTCATTGCGAAATCGCTTGCCAATCGACTCGCCTTGATAAAAAATATCACCGGAAGTGGGCTCAAGAATCCCTTCTATCATCTCAATGGTTGTGGTTTTTCCTGCACCGTTCGGCCCTAGTAGGCCAAAACAAATGCCGGGCTGAATTTGTAGATCAATACCGTTAACAGCCTCCACCTCCCCATAATGTTTGACCAGAGATTTCACTTCAATAATGGGCGTCATGGTTTATCCTTGTAGTTACATTTCAGCCAAGTCAACATCAAATTTGAGGAAAACTTGATGCGCTGATCAACCGAGTTAAATTCATTTTTAATTTATTTATCTGTGAGACTAGTGATCGATTATAATCATCAAAACAATAGCCTTTCCTCATCTTTGTTTTAAATCGGTATTTCCTTCATGACTTGCAGCGTCATCAAACGTTACATGGATGAAGAAAAATTGCTCAATGAAACACAACCCTTACAATTTACAATGTGTATGATTATCCATCACGGTATTTTATCTTTGAGATTAAAGTGAACGATCAAAAAATGATGAGTTAATCGCTTCGCAAGCCGTTCTTAGCTAGAAGAAAATAACAATCGGCGTAAAAACACTCAATACACACTGGCCTGTTATTTTGAAATTATTTCAATGAGCGAGTCACTAAGAGGCTTTGTCGAAGGGCTTAATACACCTGAAGCATTTGAGATTTAGGCATTGAGGGCGAGGCATATTTTTTTGTCCTGGCCAGGCGAAACGACAAACCATAGCAAAATGATGGCAAGGAGTTTCACCAACGCTTCTTAAGGAATGGGCTAAAGCTTTACCAACAACAGTAAGTTTAAACTGATTTCACGAAAAATCATTAAAAAATGCCGTTTCCTTTTTTTTTCTCCATGTTGCGTGAATTAAGCGTAGCAAATCCACGCTACCCGCCTATTTTTCTCTGAAATCAATTTAAACTTATAAACAACACATCCCCACTCCTCATGGCAGTGTATAATTAAAATGCTCTTGATGCAGCGTATTACCCAACTCATCAACCACCGCCACTTGCCAATGACCTAGCATGGTTGGGTTAAGCCGCTTACTGGAATACACGCGCCAGCGATTGCCATTAATTTCAAAAGGCACAATGGCGTATACCTTACCTGCGTACTTCCAATGGTGATAAAGCGTTTGACCTTTCATCTCTCTAAATTCGGTATAGAAATACACGAGTTTAACACCACCTTCACGGGCGGATACCAATGCATCAATTTGATCCACGGGTTCACGCTGTTTAACGGCATTAGTTAATAAGGCACGTTCGATATAACCAGTCTGAGTTGACGGCTTCTCAGTTTTTGTTGTCTCGAATAAAGCCATATCCGCTTTTTCTCGCCGTGGCTCCCGCGATGGAGCGCTGTCTAACGAAACAGGTGGCATCGAACCAATGGCTGACGCCGTTTCTTCCGAGGGAAAAACTTCTCCGACAGCCGATCGATGCTCCGCCTCTAGCACCGCTTCAGCAATCGGTTTATCATCTTGCTCAGTAAGACCACCCACCGCTAAATTCGCTTTCGGTTCATTGATGGTTGATGGTAATCCGTTACCCATGGGTATATCCAGCCCCGACAAAGCAACGAACTGTGTTCGTGATGTCGCTGATATATGTTGATCAAGCTTATTGCTACTGACAAACCAAAAAATAATAGCAACAAAAATAATGACCACTGCAACCATGGCAAAATATCTAGGTTGACTCGATTGAATGGGAGGAATATCAACGACCGGATTAAAGTATTTTCTTTTGACTTTTATCCTAAGTTTTACACGTCCATCAGACATTCATGCTTTCCTACTCTGAACTACTACCGGCATGTTTACCATGCCACCACATCACGACCATTGATGCCATTTACCACAAGATCTATCTTTAAGGGTCAACGCTAGCGGCAAATATACGGCGTACCCGATCTAAATCAACTTCCGTATCGACCCCTGGCCCCGGCGATGCTAACGCTTCTTCAACGTGAATTTTTTCGCCATACCATAAAATTCTCAATTGCTCCAATAGCTCAGTACGCTCAGGCGGACACGCCGACCAATGGACAAATTTTCGTAAAAAACCTGCACGATAAGCATACAAACCAATATGTCGAAAATGCGCCGCGTCGATGGGCAAGGGTTGATCGTTTTGTAATGGGAAATTTTCACGGTCCCAGGCAATCGGCGCACGACTAAAATACAATGCATAACCCTTTTGATCAACTACCACTTTTACCACATTTGGATCAAAGACATCAGCCACTTCATTGATTCGTACACACACGGTGGAAGTCGCAATGGCCGGTCGATCCGATAAATTATTGGCAACCTGATCAATGACAACCGCCGGCATCAGTGGCTCATCCCCTTGCAAATTGACAATAATATGGTCATCATCAAAACCACATTGGTCAACCACTTCAGCAAGACGATCCGTGCCACTACGATGATCTTGGCGAGTCAGGCAAACCTCGACATCGGTCACCGCGGCCTTGATGCGTTCATCGTCTGTCGCCACAATAATATGCTGAGCATCACTTTTTGCCGCGCAATCACAAACTCGTTGAATAAGTGACCTTCCATGAATATCGTGCAAGGGTTTAGCAGGCAAACGTAACGATCCATAACGCGCAGGAATCACAATACTAAATCCCACTACACGTCTTCATCCGCCGCTAGCTCGCGTGCCTCAGCTTCCAACATGACGGGAATACCATCGCGAATAGGATAGGCCAAACGATCTGCCCGACAAATCAATTCTTGTGCCTCTTTACTATAATGTAGCGGGCTTTTACAGATAGGGCAAACCAAGATATCAAGTAATTTATTGTCCATTGATGGCTCCAAGTCAATTTGTCAGTTGCACAATAATTTGATCAGCGACCGAGGCGGCGATGTCCGCCTCTACCGGTACAAACCACATATGAGGTTTAGCGAAACTCGAACATTTTACCGCATCTTTCTCGGTCATTAATACAGGCACATTTTCCAAGCAATCGAAATGAGCGGCCGTAAAATCAAAATGATCTGCAAACTTGTGTTCTATTATATTGATTTTATAAGATTTAAGTTGATCAAAAAAACGTTGCGGATGACCGATACCCGCCACCGCATGCACTTTTTGCCCTGCAAAACTGGCAATATCTCGGCGCTGTTCTGAGTTCAACAGATTGATCACCTGCTGCATATTTAGTCGCATCGCGATTTCTTGTTGTTGTGGCACCCCCCCGTTATTCAACAGAAATTGCACCGTTAGCAAACGCGACAAGGGCTCGCGTAACGGTCCCGCCGGCAGGCAATATTGATTACCAAATCGACGATCGCCATCCAGCACAACGATTTCAATATCCCGCGCTAATGCATAGTGCTGTAAACCATCATCTGACACGATGACATCCACCTGAGAGCGGGTGAGCAAACAACGCACATCGTCAGACCGATCGGGTCCAACCACCACCGGACAAGCGCACCGCTTGGCCACTAACACCGGCTCATCCCCCACCCAACGTGGATCACTGTCGGCGGTAACCCGTTGAGGCCAATTTTTCGCCTGCCCACCATAACCTCGACTAATCACTCCGGGATGGTAACCGGCCTGCCGCAAACAATTCACTAACCAAATCACAACCGGTGTTTTTCCGGTACCACCCACGGTCAGGTTACCCACGATAATCACCGGTACCGAGGCTTGATAAGTTTTTAAAATACCTCGTCGGTAAGCCCAGCGCCGCAACTTAACCAGCATCAAAAAAACTCTGGAAAACCACTTCAAGCCAATCGATACCGGTACTTCGCTATACCAGGACTGAGCGATACCCTGCAAAAAATTCTTCACCAATAAAAAACACGCTCTAGAAAATCGGACATTTGCTGGAAGGCTTGCGCCGCTTGGTCCAAAATATTTTTCGGTTATTATCAGCCACCGCACGTCGCGTAAAAGGCGCCTCATGCAAACGACACCAATGCCTCAACAGTTGATCAAAATTAGCGACGACGGGACAGGATAATGCCTCGATAAAGGATTTAGCTTGCAGTGCTAATGTCAAAGCCGCACCAATCCCCAGCGAGCATTAGCACGGTGAGACTTACCTGTCAGACGGTCTTTGATATCATGGTATAAAATAGCGAACAGATGACTTCTATAAGCCACCGGCCAACGCATTAATTTTTACCATTGACTCAGCAACGATATCACGATGACTCACGAAATTGCATTTTGTGGAGCGCCGCATAATGACCGCCTTGCTTGATTAAGGTTTGATGATTCCCCATCTCAATAATTTTTCCTTGATGCATCACAATAATGGTATCCGCCTGTTCAATGGTTGACAATCGATGAGCGATAACAAATGTGGTACGGGATTTCATCAAACTTTCTAAGGCCGATTGAATATAACGTTCCGACTCAGTATCCAATGACGAGGTGGCTTCATCAAGAATTAATACCGGCGCATCCTTTAAAATCGCCCGAGCAATGGCCAACCGTTGCCGTTGTCCACCGGATAATAAGACGCCATGCTCCCCCACCATGGTATCCAGACCATTGGGCAATTGCTCAATGAACTCCATGGCGTGAGCATATTTCGCCGCTTGCACAATCCGTTTTTCACTGGCCGTTTCCAAGCAGCCATAAGCAATATTATGTCGCACCGTATCATTAAACAATGTAATATCTTGGCTGACTAGGGCAATTTGCTGCCGCAGACTGGCTAATTCAATGCCATTAATGTTAATCCCATCCAGACAAATTTCACCGTGTGAAATATTGTAAAATCTCGGCAACAAACTGACCAGTGTGGATTTGCCACTGCCCGATTTGCCAACAAAGGCAATCACCTGACCTGGCGATACAGAAAAACTGATATGGTTTAATACATCACCCGCTTGCTGGTTATAGCGAAAACAGACATTATTAAACTCAACCCGGCCTTGGCTAGAGGCAATCACTTTCGTCCCATTATCGTTTTCTTTGGCTTCTAACAAAAAAGCAAAGATACTTTGTGACGCCGCAATGCCTCGCTGTAAAATGGCATTCACTGTCGTTAAACGTTTTAACGGCGGGAATAATAACAACATGGCGGTAATAAACGACATAAAAACCCCCACACTGATTTGCTCCTGAATCTCAGGCCGGCTAGCGAGATAAACAATGCCCGCCAACAAACAAGCCGCCATCAGCTGAACAATCGGCACACTCGCCGCATTGGTCATGACAATCTTCATAAATTGGCGACGATTATTTTCATTCGCCACAATGAACTTCTCTCGCTCGTGATTTTGACCACCGAAAACTTTAATGACTCGCTGGGCTTCAATCGTTTCCTGGGTAATATGCGTCACATCACCCACTGAATTTTGCAAACGCTTGCTAATCCGACGCAAGCGTTTATTCACCACCACGACCAACACACTGAGTAGCGGGCCTAACACTAAAAACAACAACGCAAGCTGCCACTTAATGTAAAACATCCACGCTAATAAACCGATAATTGTCAACGAATCCTGGATCAATACCGTAATGGCCCGACTTGACGCATCGGCCACTTGTTCAGCATCATAAATCAATTTTGAAATTAACTGACCTGAAGCATGATTGTCATAAAAGCGGGTAGGCAAACATAAAAAATGTTCAAACATTTCTTTGCGCAGGTCTTTAATAACATGCCGCCCCACCCAGGCCATGCAAAATGTCACGGTAAAACTGCCCACCCCTCGGATTAAAAACACACCAATAATCAATACGGGAATCAACATGATGGTATCCGGGTTTTTATCGACAAAATTGCCATCTAACATGGGTTCCATTAATGCAGCAAAACCCACTTCAGTGGCCGCCACAATCAGCATACCAACAATCGCAAAAATAAAGGCGGCTAAATAGGGCTTGACATAACTTAACAAGCGCCCATACACAACATACCCATCATTGAGATCTAAAGGTTTAACGGAATCAGACATTGGCTTGATGGTTGGTCAGAGAATAACGGAGAGTATAGATAACCCACTTCCTTAAGTCACACGATTTCATAGGACGGGATTATAGCGCGAACCCGATGTTCGCGCTATTAACTCATTCGGAAGGCTGCTGAGTGGCAAACGTTAATCGCGAGAAACCAAGCTGTCGAGCCGCATCCATCGCCGTAATCACCGCTTGATGGGGGGTTTTAGAATCCGCACTGATAACAATTGGCATTTTACGATTGTCTCCGGCCACTTTTCGTAACGCTTGTTTCAACGTCTCAAGTTTGCTACTGATTAATTCATGGCCATCAATGTAGTATCGCCCCTGAGCATCAATGGTAATATCGACTGGCGTATTTTCTAAGGCTTTTTCTGATGAGGATTCCGGCAATTCAATACCCACTTCAAATTCATGTTTAAAGGTGGTCGATACCATAAAAAAAATCAACAACAAAAAGACAACATCAATGAGCGGTGTCAAATTAACATCGGGTTCATCTTGTTTACGGGGTCGAAAATTCATCGTGCGGGCTCCGGCGCAACATCACGCTGGCCATGCATCACTTCCACCAGTTTGATCGCTTCTTGCTCCATGGTTACCACTAATTCATCGACCCGGCGACGAAAATGCCGATGCAACATCACCGTCGGTATGGCCACCGTTAAACCCGCTGCGGTGGTAATCAAGGCTTCAGAAATGCCGCCCGCTAAAACCCCAGGATTGCCAACACCTTGCACCGTGATCACGGTAAACACTTTAATCATACCAACCACCGTGCCTAACAATCCCAATAACGGGGTAATGGCAGCAATGGTACCCAGCGTATTGAGATACCGCTCTAACTCATGAACCACATGCCGCCCGGTCTCTTCAATACTTTCTTTCATTACTTCTCGGTCATATTTAAGCGTGGCTAAGCCCGCCGCTAAAATACGGCCTAAGGGAGAGCTTTCCTTAAGCGAATTCACCGCATTGCTATCCAGTTGACCTCGTTGTCGCATCTGATAAATTTGCGCCACCATGTGTTTAGGTGCCACTTTGCTCCGCTGCAATGACCAAAAGCGTTCGGCAATAATGGCCAGTGCGGTGACAGAACAAGCAATAATTGGAACCATTAACCAACCGCCAGACTTTACTAACTCAAACATCCAAGATCTTCCTTCACCTTAATTAAGATTTGTTGATATCGTTGACTACACAGCTATTCTTTAAAATTGTAGGGCACCTTAAGCGGCTGCAATTTAATTAAATACAGTATCTGTTAACAAAAATACACCCATTTGATTAAGTTCTATTCAATGGATCTCATCACAAAGTACACGACCCAACGACCGCTTTCAGCGACGCGGCAACTTTTTAATGCCCAGTGAACCACTCCCCCTGCAAAAGACTTTCCGTTTATAAGCGCTATACTGAATTCCCTCAATAAAATACCCATGCAACACCAGCGGTGAAGCCAATAACTCTCCTTAATAATGACGATGCTTTTAGCACAATCAAGCACACCGGCACAAGCCCAGCGCTGGGACAAACCCCAATACCAGCGACAAAACGATCATTTTTCGCTCTGCCAATAACGCTGAGTCATTGGCCGATACAAATACGGCCCTTGCAATCCCTGGGCATCCACTAAAAATGTAATAGCACCATGTGAAGCCGTATCGTACAACCTCACCTGCTGCTGCTGATAACGAGCCACCACCCTCGCCTTAGGAAATCCAAACCGGTTGCGATAACCCACGGGAAATAATGCAAACTGCGGGGACACCACGCGAATAAAAGCCGCTGTAGACGAGGTATTACTGCCATGATGTGGGGCCACTAAAACAGTCGCCTGTATCTCAAACGCGCTGTGCTGTAACAATTGCTTTTCGGCGGATTTTTCAATATCCCCGGTCAACAAAAAACTGATGCCAGCCGCCGTGATCTTTAACACACAAGAATCGTTATTCCTTTTTTTTTCACTCTCGCCCAGCGGGTGCAGCATTTCAAAATACACGTCATCCCAAACCCAAGTCTGCCCTTTTTGACATAGCATCACTTGGTCATTCACCACTTTTCCCGGCACGCTGGTTAAAATTTGTTGCACTGGAATATTTGTTGTGACACCTTCTAGACCCCCAATATGATCCGCATCACCATGACTAACAATTAACGTATCAATGGTCGACCAACCGGCTTGTCTCAAGTACGGAACGATAACCGATTCGCCAATATCAAACCTTGAGCTATAACGCCGCCCAGTATCAAATACCAACACATGATTTTTAGTCTGTACCACGGCCGATAAGCCTTGCCCAACATCTAATAGCGTAAAAATCAATGCCTCGTCATCGAATGCTTTAGGTTTCACCAGAAACATCGGTAACAACCAACAAATCCCTAACCAACGATTCGGCACCCCCTTAGGCGCCAACAACCACAGCACCCCAACCATCCCTAATACTAGCGACCACCCCACCGGACGGTGTTGTTGCCAAAGTGCCTGATCAAAATCGGCGATATAGCTCATCGGAAACCATAACAACCATAAACAATCACTCGCGATGGTTAAAATAAAGGAGGCAAAACTTGGCAAAAATTGCATTAAAAGTAGGCCAGCCAAGGTGAACGGCACCACCACAAAACTCACCCAAGGCACCGCCATCATGTTAGCGATCGGCGATAACATCGACACTTTCGTATAAAAAACCAATATAAACGGCATTAAACCCAGTGCAATCATCCATTGTACACGCACCCACTGCCAACCGTTAGTGAATCGCAAACGGCCACTCACCCCATAAAAAATAATCGCTACGGCCACAAAAGATAACCAGAACCCCATGGACATCACCGAATGCGGATCGATGAATAAAACGGCGATCAATGCTAATGACAATAATTGCATTCCGGTAAATTTTTTATTCAACAGCAGACTGCTAAAAAATACCAGCACCATAATAA
>CAYUAI010000110.1:0-11794 GCA_964442745.1 uncultured Chromatiales bacterium | reverse complement strand
TAGCTATCGAGAATTTTTAAACTGTCAAGTTGCATGAATAAACAGTATTGTACTTGAGTGATTATTGATCTACGAAATAATGATATTAAATTATGGACAGTATTGAGTCTCATCGACAACAATTGATAGATCAAATTTTATTAATCACCAAAGATATGCTCGCGATGGCAAAACAGACTGATTGGGATACCGTTATTAAGAATGAGAACAATCGGCAGTCCCTCTTAAAAAAATTTTTTTCCATTGAAATATCCAATGATGAATTATCTCAAGTTACTTTAATGATAAAAAATATAATGTGTATACATCATGAAATTATTCAGATGGTGAATCTAAGTAAAAATCAAATGAGAGAAGATGTGCGTTCAATAAATTGCGCACAACGTGCTCTCAAGGCCTATGCTGAACTTTTATAAATCCTTTCATATTCCTCTCTTTATCTTCTATACTTCTGATTGATTTGATTGATTGTTGCTCGGCTTGCCCTGGTCGCAATAGATGAAAAAATATGCATTTTTTCATCTATATAAATATTATTCGATACCGGTGACGCGATTTAATAAAATATTTTGCGACGCTTTTTTGACATAGCTAAGATCGCATGCTTAACTAAATATTGATATTTGCAAGGACGTTTTAGATTATAAAATCTCCAAATACCTTCTATAATTTACTGAACAGTTGTTAACAATATTGATTAAGGACAAAATTAAAATTTATACCAATAGAGTGTGATCATCACAATAGACGATAGGTGAGAAGTGAGTCGAAGAAGGATATATTTTAATTCGCTGGTTTTTTTATCGTTTTCCTTTGTTTGTCTCGTACCAAGTTTTAGGTTTGCATTGATAAATGGATGGAGTCAATTTTATGCCACCTTATTAGATTATGTTTTCTATATATTTTGTGTGCTAAAAAAGGTGGCAAAGTTTCGCTATACTTTAAATCGTTTATTATCTAGTTTTTTTGAAATCGCTGTATTTGAGAGCATGAGGGAGTCATATGTCTACCGCAACCACTGTACTTGTTGTTGAAGAAGATAGTCAGAAGCGGCAAACCTACAAGGCTATATTAGATTTTGTTGATCAAGAAGGCCGAATAACGGATTGTCGGCATTGGAAAGAGACCTTGACTCAAACAGACACCATTAGTGTTGTTATGCTTGGTGAATGTGGAACGGACGACATGTTATCTAAGGTCTTTAATGGTATTAAGGAGTTTGATAGTGAGTTGCCAGTTATTCGACTTATTGAAAAATCGAAAAAATTACCCAAAGATCAGTCAGAGATTGATAGAAAAATCACAGAGGATAGTTTTACCACATTAGATATGCCGCTTAAGTACATGGCAGTGACGGATGCAATTCACCAGGCCATTGTGTATCGGGCAAGTAAAGTAAAACCACAGAAGGGGCGTTCACCCGAGCTGTTCAGAAGTTTAGTGGGGAACAGTCGTAGCGTGCGCATGGTGCGTGATATGATGGGACAAGTGGCTGATTCTGAAGCCACTGTACTTATTCTCGGTGAATCTGGTACGGGTAAGGAAGTGGTTGCTCGAAATTTACACTATAACTCGACGCGTAGAAATAGACCATTTGTGCCTGTTAATTGTGGTGCGATTCCCCCCGATTTGTTAGAAAGTGAGCTATTTGGGCACGAAAAAGGTGCTTTCACTGGAGCCATTAGTGCTAGGCAAGGTCGTTTTGAAATGGCAGAAAGCGGCACCCTTTTCCTTGATGAAATTGGTGATATGAGCTTGCATATGCAAGTGAAATTATTGCGTGTTCTGCAAGAGCGAACCTTTGAGCGAGTGGGTAGCAATAAAAGTATTCGCACCAATGTACGTATTGTTGCAGCGACGCATCGCGATCTTGAAAATTTAATTGAAGATGGTAGATTTCGTGAAGATCTATTTTATCGGCTAAATGTTTTTCCTATTGAGATGCCGCCATTGCGGGACCGGATCGATGATATTCCACTACTAGTAAACGAGCTTATTGCGCGTATGGAAGCAGAAAAACGAGGTTCAGTACGGCTTACGCCAGCAGCGGTGATGGCGCTTTGTCAATATCGGTGGCCTGGAAACGTGAGAGAATTAGCTAATCTCATCGAGCGTCTGATTATCATGTATCCTTATGGTGTGGTTGATATTGGTGATTTACCTGAAAAATTTAGATCAGAAAGCAAAGTTTTTGGAACAGATTCCGTAGCGACAGAAATAACATCTTCAGAAATGGTGGGTTTGATGTTTGAGGAGCAAGAATTATCAACTCGATTGCCAAGAGATGGGCTGGACCTTAAAGAGCATTTGAGCACGTTAGAATATAATTTGATAAAACAAGCATTAGAGGATGCGGACGGAGTGGTTGCACATGCGGCAAAGCGGTTAAAAATGAGGCGTACTACGTTAGTCGAAAAGCTTCGGAAATATGGCTTGCAACGTGTGTCTGAAATGCCAAGAATTTGACAGGATTACCGGTAGATATTACATAATATTATGTGCTTAAACCTACATTTCGAGTCTGAGTACATCGATCTTGCTTGATCCTTGATCTCATAATGCTTTTTCTTCGCTCAGTAATACAACCAGTATTCGCTTTACTCAGGAAAATTATTGTGAGATCAAATCTCGTTGTGATTTTCACCTACTCAGCTGTGAAAGAGGTAGGCGTGAGGGTTAAAGGTATGGATTTTGCTCCTATTCTAAGGCTGGATATCAATTCGCCTGCGTGGGAGCAACTCAGTGGAAACAGTACACTCTACCAAAGATGGCCTGACGCCGAAAATCGAATTTGAAGATTTTAACAATCTTACTGAGCAGTTATCAACTGCCTATGCCGTTTTAGAGAAACGCATAGCACAACTTAATGATGAACTCCAAGAAGCGAAACGGGAGCGAGAGCATCATTCCTATGAAAAAGATCGATTAACTCAACGTCTATCATTGCTGCTTGCTGCGCTGCCAGCAGGTGTCATTGTGATTGATGGCGCAGGGATTGTCCAAGAAGCAAATCCAGTGGCAATGGAATTATTAAATATTCCATTGGTTGGTAAACTATGGCGTGATATCATCACGACTGCCATTCAAGAAAATTCAATTAGTGGTACAGAAGCTACCTTAGTTGGTGGTCGAATTGCATCCATTTCTACCTGCCCATTGGGAAAAGACCCTGGCCAGATTATTCTATTAGCTGATGTAACTGAGGCTAGGGTACTTCAGACGACACTCGAGCGGTATAAGCGATTATCGGCCATGGGGGAAATCGCCGCAAAAATTGCTCATCAAGTAAGAACTCCTTTGGCGTCGGCTTTGCTTTATGTTTCAAGTTTGCAGAAAAAAAATTTACCGGAGTTAGATCGGCAACGGTTTGCTGATAAAGCATTAGCACGTTTACGTCATTTAGAAAATGTAATTGATGATATGCTAAGCTTTACTCGTCAAGGTGTGGTCACTCAACGTAGTTCTGTTTCACTTTCTGTTCTTATTGATGATTTACGTCACATGATGGAACCGCATTTAGAGCAAGCCAGCGCTCATCTTTGTGTTAAAAATATTGCCATTAATGTGATATTGTTGGCAAATAAAGATGCGCTATTAAGTGTTATGCAAAATCTAATCAATAATGCGATTGAAGCATGTGCTAATGGTGTTGCTATAGAGATAAATTGTCATTGTGCTTATCCTTCCCAAGCAAAACCTACCGTAGATATCTCAATTAAAGATAATGGCCCCGGTATTGCCAAAGAAATAAAAGGGCGATTATTTGAACCATTTTTTACCACTCGTTCTCAAGGAACCGGCTTAGGTCTTGCTGTAGCAAGAGCAGTTATTCAATCCCATGGTGGCTGTATTTGGTTGGAATCAAGTTCAAATGAGGGTAGCGATTTCATCATTCGTTTACCGGTTTTAAGCAAATAAAGCGCAATAGCTGATAGCCTCGGTTAAGAATCTGCCTTGTTGAGAAATATCAAAGAGGAGTGATGAGGTGCTGCTCTCAGTATTGATTTTTTAGTGGGATACGTCTTAGTCATTGTTATTTAATTTTTGGTATGATCGATAAACAGCGTGAGTCAGATGAACAATAGAAATCTAAAACATCAAATTATGATTGTCGAAGATGATGAATCATTGCGTGAAGCGCTCAATGATACACTACAAATGGCCGGTTATGATGTCGTAGAAGCAAGTGATGGAAATATGGCGTTAGCATTGCTTGCAGATAACGATGTAAATATGGTTATCTCTGATGTGCAAATGAGCGGTATGGATGGCCATCAGCTATTAAGAGAAGCGAAAAATAAGTTTAGCGAGATTCCTTTTGTATTAATGACTGCGTTTGGCACGATACAAAAAGCAGTAGAAGCAATGCATGATGGTGCTGTCGATTATTTAGTGAAGCCATTTGAAGCGGAAGTGTTAATTAATACCATTGCGGACTATTTGCCTAATGATGAATTGCTTGGTGGGTCTTTGATCGCAGAGGATCCAAAAACCATTGAGATGCTAAAACTGACTCAGCGGGTGGCGCAAAGCGATGCAACGGTAATGATTTGTGGAGAAAGTGGTACGGGTAAAGAAGTTTTTGCTAAGGAGATACACCGAAGCTCAGTAAGAAATAAGATGCCATTTATTGCGATAAATTGCGCCGCTATTCCTGAAAATATGTTAGAAGCCATGCTTTTCGGTTATGAAAAAGGGGCATTCACTGGCGCCTATAAATCATCGCCTGGAAAATTTGAGCAGGCTAATGGTGGTAGCTTGTTGCTAGATGAAATTTCAGAGATGGATCTTTCACTTCAAGCAAAATTGTTGCGCGTATTGCAAGAGCGTGAAGTCGAACGTCTCGGTGGCTCGAAAACTATTTCGTTAGATGTTCGTGTTATTGCAACGACTAATCGTGAAATGAAAAAGGAAGTAAAAGAAGGTCGTTTTCGAGAAGATTTATATTATCGGCTTAATGTTTTTCCTATTATGTTACCTGCATTGAGAGATAGGCCGGGTGATATCATTCCCATTGCGAGGCATTTGATTAGGTGTCATCTCGAAGCGAACAATAGAGTCGTGCCTAAAATGGATCAGCTTGCACAAGCGATGCTAAAAAATTATGTATGGCCTGGCAATGTAAGAGAATTAGATAATGTTGTGCAACGAGCCATTATCTTGCAAACTAATAATATTATTAGCACTCAACACATTATGTTTGAACACTCGATATCAGATGAAATGATAGATCAAAAACTAAGTCAGGAAGTACTATCGTCTGTTAATCATCAATCAAATACTTTGGATAGTAGTTTAAAAAATCAAGAGTTTAATTTAATTGTTGAAGCGTTAAAAGAATCAAATGGTAGTCGAAAAAACGCATCAGAAAAGCTGGGAGTTAGTCAGCGAACTTTACGTTACAAAATGGCTCGCATGCGAGAGTGTGGCATCGAAATTCCCAAGGCATATGGAATAAATGATTAAGAACATAGGTCTTAATTCTGAATGTCGGTTAAAAGGAAAAGTTGGTGGATAGCATAAATAATAGCCGTTTATTGGCTGAATTAAATACGATGTCTGCATTGGCAAATAAGCAATCGATTAGTGAAACAAATAATCCACATGGGAATTTTTCAACTTTATTTAAAGAAGCAATAGATAGTGTTAACGCGCTACAAAAAACATCGGACAACATGAAAACAAAACTTGAGCTAGGAGTGCCTGGTGTTGATTTGCCAGAAGTCATGATTGCTTCGCAAAAAGCATCTATCGCCTTTAATGCAACAATTCAAGTAAGAAACAAACTATTAGAATCCTATAAAGACATTATGAGTATGCCGGTTTAAAATTAGTAACTAATTAACTTAATTTAAGAGTATTTTATATTCGATGGCTACTGCAAATGCAGATAATTTACCAGATGCTAATGTTCCCTCGACTGGGGTATCTAGTAGTGTGCCTGTTGATAGCCCAATGGCTATGCCTGAAGCAACACCTGAAACATCATCCAACATCTTATTGCAGGGTTATAATCGCTTAAATCGTCCAAAACAAGTACAGCTATTGGTTGCATTGGCTGCTGCGCTTGCTTTTATTGTTATCGTTATAGTTTGGTCGATTGAGCCAAATTATAAGTTATTGTTTGGTAAATTGTCTGAGAAATCTTCTGGAGAAATTGCACAATTCCTAAAACAACAAAACATTCCATACAAACTGGATGAAAATTCAGGGGAAATATTGATTCCCGAAGATCAAGTGCATGAAGTACGATTGCAATTGGCGGCAGAAGGGCTACCAAATGCAGGTAATGATGGTTTTGAGATGCTGGATGAAAGTTCAGGATTTGGGACAAGTCAGTTTATGGAGAAAGCGCGTTACCAGCGTGCTATCGAGGGGGAATTAGCACGATCGGTAAAACGATTGCAAAATGTGGAGTCTGCCCGCGTACATTTAGCTATTCCTAAACAGTCGGTATTTATCCGAAATCGAAAAGAGCCGTCAGCTTCAGTGTTGGTGAACTTAGCACGAGGAAAATCGCTGAATAATGATCAGGTTTCAGCGATAGTACATTTAGTCGCTGCAAGTATACCAGATTTAAATGCAGAAAAAGTAACCGTGGTTGATCAAACGGGGACAATGCTAACTAAGAAAAATATTCCTCAGGATATGATATTGTCGTCCGCTCAGTTTGAGTACAAGCAAAAACTTGAAAGCTATTATGTTGAGCGTATTGAACGAATTTTATCGCCGATTGTTGGTTTTGAAGGGGTTCGTGCAGAAGTGGATGCAATGGTTGATTTTTCGGTTACTGAAAGTACCCAAGAAACATTTAACCCGGATTTGCCGTCTGTACGTAGCGAAAATATCGTCGAAGAAGAAAGTCGGGGCGGAGGCGTTGGCGGAATTCCCGGTGCATTAACTAATCAGCCGCCGGGTGCTGCAAGAGCACCGGAAAAAGCAGGTAAAGGAAAAGCGGGTGAGAATGAACCACCTTCAAGAAGAAGTAAACGGTCTTCTTTTAATTATGAGCTCGATAAAACCATTAGTCATACTCGATTTTCGCCGGGAAGGTTACAGCGTTTATCGGTGGCTGTGGTTGTTGATGACAAGAGTGTGCTTAAAGACGATGGTACGATTGATAATATTTCTTTAACCCCTGAGGAAATAAATCAAATTACTTTGCTAGTGAAAGAGGCCGTTGGTTTTGAATTACAACGAGGCGATAGTCTGAATGTGACCAATGCATTTTTCCGGGAAGAAAAGCCTGTGGCTGAAGATCCCGAGTTGCCTATTTGGCAGCAACCTTGGTTTTTAAATCTAGCAAAGCAAGTATTAGCAATTTTTGCAATACTGATGGCGATTTTATTAATTATACGACCTGTGATTAAAGCGTTGAAATACCAGGAAATCACGAAAGAAGAAAAGAAACAATTGCCTCAGCTTGATGAAAATGGTGATCCAGTTCCTGAATCAGAACTGGAGGCGACGCCAGCAGGTAAGGAAAACGTTGCTAGTGAAGAGGAGGAAGATGAAGAAGAAAATCAAAAACGCTTAGAGGATGAAGATAATGATAAAATTCTCGAAATTATTCGAAAACTAGTGCAAGATGATCCAAAATTCGTTGCGCAAATAGTAAAAAATTGGTTGGGTGATGAGTAACGAAATCGATAATAAAGTCATTGAAAATTTATCTGGCGCGGAACGCTCTGCGATTCTATTAATGGGTTTAGGTGAGGAAGAAGCGGCGGCAATATTGCAACACATGAGTCCTAAAGAAGTGCAAAAAATTGGTCTATCAATGGCATCATTAAGTGGTATTACTAAACCACAGTTACATGCTGTCGTTAAATCATTTTATGGATTAGTTAGGCACTCAACGGCTTTAAATATGGATGGAGATGATTATGTTAGAAATGTATTGGTTAGGGCGTTAGGTGAAGGTAAAGCAAGTAACTTAATTGATCGTATATTGCTTGGTGGAAATATTCGAGGCTTAGAAGCTTTTAAATGGATGGATCCTCGTGCGATTGCGGACATCATACGTAACGAGCATCCGCAAATTATGTCGATTGTTTTGTCCTTTTTAGAGCATGATCAGGCTGCTGAAGTACTTGCTATTTTTCCGGAACCGGTTCGAGTTGATATCATATTACGGATTGCCACTTTAGAGGGGATACAGCCTTCTGCATTGCAAGAATTAAACGAAATCCTTGAAAAACAATTTGCAGGAAACCAAAATGTAAAATCGTCTTCTGTGGGTGGTATTAAGACGGCGGCAAATATTTTAAACTTCATGGATAGCGCTATAGAAAGTGAGATTGTGGATAGTATTAAAGATGTGGATGGTGAATTAGCTGATAGTATTCAAGATCTCATGTTTGTTTTTGATAATCTTATCGAGGTGGATGATCGAGGAATTCAGGGATTGCTCAGAGAAGTGTCTACGGAAGATTTAGTGTTGGCGTTAAAAGGATCTTCGGATGAGCTTAAAAATAAAATTTACAATAATATGTCAAAACGGGCAGCGGAAATGTTGCAAGATGATTTAGAAGGAAAAGGGCCGGTGAAACTCAGTGACGTGGAGTCTGCTCAAAAATCTATTGTGGCCGTCGCTAGGCGCATGGCTGAAAGTGGAGAAATTACATTAGCTGGTGGTGGCGATGAATTTATCTAATTGATATTGCTGCTTGACATGAATAATAACTTAACGAAATAAAATGCCCCAATATACACCTAAAGTTATATCAAAAGAGAATGCTGAGAAATTAAAAGTATGGGTGCCTCCCGATATGAGTCATGGTGAGTCACCGATTGCTAATGGAGAGCTGAAGCCGGGATTTCCAACAGCTGAAAGTATTGAAGAAATACAAAAGCAAGCGAGACAGGAGGCTTATGATGAAGGGTTTTCTCAAGGCCGACAAGAAGGGTTTGACTCAGGTTTTAAAGAAGGTGTAGAGCAAGGTATTACGCAAGGCATACAGCAAGGCACTGTACAAGGTGCACAACAGATACAGGAAATGGCTAATCAATGGCAACAATTGATCTCATGTTTAGCCGAACCTTTGGTATCGCTAGATAGACAAGTGGAACAAGAACTCGTTGCGCTTGCGATGGCGGTTGCGAAGCATTTAGTTCGACGCGAATTGAAAATAGATCCAGGCCATGTCATTGCTGTTGTGCGAGAGGCGGTATCCGTGCTTCCCGTTTCTGCTCGAGATATCTGCGTACTTTTACATCCTGAAGATAAAAAATTAATCCAAGAATCATTATCAGTTGATTTTGACGGGACAGAATCAGATCACCGATGGCGTATCATTGAAGATCCCATGTTAACCCGCGGTGGTTGTAAAATAGAGACAGCCGTGTCGTTTATTGATGTGAGTGTAGAAGCACGCTTGGCGACCATTATTACGCAAGTACTCGGCGGTGATCGACAGTCCGATAATGTATTACCCCCTAATGCTGACGTTCAACAACCAGAAGAGGTTGTACAATCCTTGTTAGAGAATACCACGGAATGTCAATCTCACTCTGGTGAACCGATTCATGATATTGAGCAAAATGACTTAACTACGGACAGCTAATATCAGCTGATCATGTGAGTGAAGTTGGTTTTTAATTTCTGATGAGCAGAATATACTTCATGGTGAAATTTGATCGATCCGCGATTTGGTTAACGAATCTAAAAGGCTATCGTAGGCAGTTGGATCAGGCTGTGCCACTTGTCATCGAAGGTAAACTTACACAAATGGTTGGCATGACAATGGAGGCGATGGGATGTCAAGCGCCGATTGGTTCTCGGTGTTTTGTGGTGGGGCCTAATGATACAAGAATTGAGGCCGAGGTGGTTGGTTTTTCTGGTGAGAAATTATTTTTGATGCCCACCAGTGAATTACGGGGAGTGGTGCCAAACGCCCGGGTTATCCCTAGCGCCCACGTTTACGATACGCCGGTTGGTGATGAATTGTTAGGTCGTGTACTTGATGGTACTGGTCGGCCATTAGACGGTAAAGGTCCGTTGTTAACGAAAAAACGCATATCGATACATGGTGAGACCATTAATCCATTGAATCGAATGCCTATCTCAGAGCCATTAGATGTGGGGGTCAAAGCCATTAATGCCATGTTGACGGTGGGGCGTGGGCAACGAATGGGATTATTTGCGGGCAGTGGTGTGGGAAAAAGTGTTTTACTCGGTATGATGACGCGTTTTACTGAAGCCGATGTCATTGTGGTTGGCTTGATTGGTGAGCGGGGGCGGGAAGTTAAGGAATTTATCCAAAATATTTTAGGGACAGAAGGCATGGCGCGTGCTGTGGTTGTTGCTGCGCCGGCAGATTGTTCGCCGATTTTGCGGCTACAGGGTGCGGCATTAACCACTAGCATTGCAGAATATTTTCGTGATACTGGTCGCAATGTGTTGCTACTGATGGATTCCTTGACCCGCTATGCGCAAGCTCAACGAGAGATTGCGCTTGCTATTGGTGAGCCGCCCGCTACGCGTGGTTATCCACCGTCAGTCTTTGCAAAAATTCCCAAGCTTGTTGAGCGTGCAGGTAATGGTGATGAAGGTGGTGGATCGATTACCGCTTTTTATACGGTGCTTGCCGAAGGTGATGATCAGCAAGATCCCATTGCGGATGCGGCACGAGCCATTTTAGATGGACACGTTGTACTGACGAGGCAGCTGGCGGAGGCTGGGCACTATCCCGCCATTGATATTGAGCAATCCATTAGTCGTGCAATGACTGAAATTACCTCCGATGCTCATCAGCAGGTTGCTCGTAAATTTAAACAAGTTTTTTCTACCTATCAACAAAGCAAGGATTTAGTCAGTGTTGGAGCTTATGCGCGAGGTAGTGATGCGCGTATTGATGAGGCGATCAAGATGCAACCTCATCAAATGAATTTCTTACAACAAGGTATTAATGAACCGGTGAATTTTCAGAAAAGTATTGAAATGTTACAAACGGTGATGACGCCTCAAATCAGTCAACCAGCTAAATGAAAGCTTCAAAGCGATTGCATCGAGTAATACAAATTACTGAGTTTCAAGAAAATAATTCGGCGCGTATGTTGGGAGGCTTACAACAAAAATTATTAGCGTATCAGGCGCGTCTCAATGATTTGTCCAAGTATCGGGCTGAGTATGGTCAGCGGTTTATTGATTTAGGGCAAGTGGGCTTATCCGCGCTACAAATGCGAGATTTTCAGTCTTTTATGATGAACCTTGATGATGCTATTCGCCAGCAAGAAGAGGCAATTAATCAGCTTGAATTCGAATATGATGAGAAAAAACGGCAATGGTTAGCCGCTAGAAACAAAACTAAGGCGATTGTGAGTATCAACCAACGCTATCAACAGAAAGAACAGCAACAAGAAGAAAAAATAATTCAAAAAGAAATTGATGATCGTCAAGCAAACGCTGAAAAAAAGCGTAATAATATTACTTAGTGTATGCTAACTGATATGTGCCCTCTATCTAGCTGATTCTTCTTTAGTTAACTCCACCTTCTTTATTTTCTCTCTAATCGATTGTTACTCAGTGACGTATTATTCTTGATCGTTAGACAAAGCGATATGAGTTATTGTGTTGTGCGATGATGGGGATTTTTCATTCACAATGAAAGATGGTATAGCGTTTGCTGATGTATGACCGTGTTACGGTAAATGGCTTGTGTTAATTTTTCAAAAGGAATTGGTTTAGACGCATGGTATATGAAGTCTTTCGCAAACGATAACAAATTTTAACGGCGAATGGTTTTGTTAGCAAAGCGAGGGAAGCGAGGGAAGCGAGGGAAGCCAGGGAAGC
>CAYUAI010000109.1:0-12056 GCA_964442745.1 uncultured Chromatiales bacterium | reverse complement strand
CCGCTGCCGCTACCGCAACTGCAGCCCCCACCACTACCACTACCGCCGCCACCATCACATTCAGCAATATCATCTTCAGGTATTAACACAGAAGGAGGAGTCGTGTAGGTGGCTTTGGCTTGAATATTTGGGTTGAAATCTGAGGCAATAGTCTTTAATAGAACTTCTGTATTTCCATTTCCTGTGTTGCCTAGCCCAGCCCAAGTTACTTTTACTTTCAACTCAGCTTGTCCGCCGTTGCTATCATCATTAACGACATCCCAAGTAATAAAATATTCCGTATTGGTACCTTGTTTTTTCTCGGGTTCTTCGTCGGATGGGGGTTCGTAACTGGCTGTATCACCAATCGCGTAGGCGAAACGCAAGCTTTCCAGTTTCGCTTCGGCAATATTTATGGCTTCACTTTGTTGTTTTGCCAATAAACTTTCATGGGATATTTTAGTTTGAAATGTTGCGACACCAATGAGACCAACGCCTAGGATCAACATGGCGGCGAGAACTTCGACTAAGGAAAAGCCAAACTGACGATGACGTTTAATATGTTGTTTCATGTTGATAACCTTAAATTGATAACGATTTGTTGAGTCGAAATTTATGAGTTTTCAAAATTACGCCAACTGCCAGGCACGGGCAGATAGACACCGCTATTGTTTATCAAGTAGTCAATAATAGTTTGGTTGTATTTTAGTTCTAGAAATTCGTTGGAACCGGCTGTGCCTGTTAATACGGTATTGCCTTCAACAATCACACTACCTTTGATTTTTCCTTTAGCGTTATTATTAAGCCAGTCGCCCATGATGTAGACCAGCCCGTTGATGTTTGCATTTTTATGTGACATTTTAAAATCACCGTCGATAACTAGAATGATTGGGTCGATGATACCGGCATTTTTATTGTATATACCGGTTTCTTTATCATATGCCATGGTTAAATCACCGCTGATCCAAATGAGACCACTTAATCCTTCAATATCATTGTTAGTACATTCGCTGGTGTTGCAATTGATGACGGTGCTGACTTTTCTAATATTTTCTTTGGTATTGCTAAAAAAAGTTTCAAAGAAAGCATCATCATTTTTTTCTGATCCATCGGCATTTAAGGACAGTTTTTCTGATGATGTGACAATGCGTTCTTTTCTATTGTTTGGATCAGTAATTTGGGATGGGCTTCTCGGCACGTTGACATTATTACCTGACTTGGTAAGTGTTCCTCCCGCCCAGAGGACGGTATCGTTGTCTTTGTCTTTGTTGTCAATGTTAATATTGTCTGTTAGCAAGACGTTGTCCAAGGATGTTAATGTGACGGCCGGAAAGCTCTTTCGTATGAATGGAGAAAATTCAAATTGCTGAGAAATTTTAGTGGTTGCACTATCATCTAATGATTGGCCAGTCACGGTAACTTGTAGTTTGTTGGGGTCGTCGGGGACAATTGTTTGATATGAAATAGTGTAAGCACCTACGCCGCTTAATGTTAGTATATCAAGTGTACCGCTATCGGTGGTGATTTGGGATTTATCAATGGCTGTAATGGCTTTGTTGAGTCCCGCATCACTCCCCATGGTCGCTTGCTTTGCCCGATAAAAATTGTTGGTGACGCGTTGTTCTAGTATGCTAACTTGGGCGCCATAAAGAGTGATTAAGGTAGTGCTAAACAGTAAGACACCGGCCATCAGTAATGTTGAAGCGCCGGCTTGATTAGAGTATATTTTTAATCGATAATTATTCATTATGTGTTACCTCTTACTAAGCCCAATGACAATTTTTTAGTTAGGTACAGTGGATACCACTTCGTTACGTAACATGGTGCTGTCTTCAAGAATCATTGCTATATCCTGGTTTTGTTTAGATTGGGCTTGTAGTCCGATATTGATAGTTGTTATGTTAATGGTGGAATCGCCTGGGCTCGGTGCTATGTTATCGTCGATATAGTTGCCATTTTCATCTTTACTGCATGGCGTATAGGGCTCGGTACTCATATTGGTACAGTCCACTATTTTGCTAAAGGTTAAATTAGTAATGGTAACGGTCTCGGGGTCGGTAATATTTTGCCAAATATCCGTTGTATTATCGGGATTATCACAAGCATTGGCGTTAGTGCGCATTTGCACGGCACCGTTATTCAAGCGGAACCCGAATTCATCGTTGGGATTTTCGACATCACCACCATTGTTGTTTGCATCATAGGTGTAGGATAGACAGTTTTTTTCTTCGTTAATAGCAATGTCACCAAAAGGATTGTTATCATCCATTGTGGCATCCCTCCAGTAACCAGAACGTTGTATATCATTTTTCATAATGTCTAATACTGAGCGTATTTCTTGAGAGACACGAGATAACATTATTGAATGAGCATTTCCGTTAACGGTGGTAGCATAGACTTTTAAGACGCCAGTCATAATCACAATTCCAATCACAAGACTGACCATCAATTCGATCAGGCTAAATCCTTTTTGATGTGTTATCCAAATAAAATCTGATTTATTTTTCACAATAAAAATTCCCCATGTTAAGAGAAAAATAATTTAGGTGATAGTCAATGCTTGACTATCTTTGTTACGATATTATTTTTAAATAAAAACGAGTTTCCAAAAATTTCCATTAAATATAGCGCTATGTTTAGTTGGCTAAGTGTATTTAACTGCTACTGCCAGAAAAAGAGACTCCTCTCACGGAATTACCGCAACCTGTGCTGGATAAACCGCTGGAGCCAGAGCCGTTATAACCCTCTCGAATTTTTATTTTGCAAGCAACATAAGAGTCGCCGTTCAGCATACTGATGCTTTTCGTGGTGCAAAAGGTATCGCCATTGCTACCGGTCGATGGATTAGTTGCATAATAAGCATCTCCTTCTATTCGGAGCGTGTTGGGCACGCACTCTCCTGCACCCGTTGGTAGGATGACTGCCGGTGGTTCAGTTTGTGCGAGGACGGGTAAATTTGGATCAAAATCGGAAGCGAGGGCGGCTAGCATGATTTGTGTCTCTGGGTTTTGCTGATAGCTAGGGCCAAGCCAGTTGACCGTGACTTCTATTTTCACTTGGCCGCTGGCGATGGCACTTTCTGTGATAGTCCAACTAAGCGAATATTCTGTGTTATTGCCTATTTTTACTTCCGGTTGATCGGGTGGTGTGTAACTTGTTGCATCGCCGATGGTATAGGAAAATCGTAGGCTTTCTAGTTTTGCTTCAGCGATATTTACTGCTTGATTTTGTTGTTTCGCTAAGGTGCCTTCTTGCATGATTCTTGTCTGAAATTTAGCGACACCGATGAGTCCGATGCCTAATATCAACATGCCAGCTAAAACTTCGACTAACGAAAATCCATGTGATTGGCGAGAGTGTATTATATTACGCATATAAATACCTTAGTGTGAAAGTGTGAGTTAATAAACTTAAGATTGTGGGATCTCAAAATCTCGCCAAGTACCCGCGACAGGTAAATAAGCACCGACTTGGGTTTTTAAATAATTCATGATTTCTTCATGATATTTTAGTGTGAAATCTGGGGTCGCTCCGGTGGAGCCCGCTAAATTTGTGATGCCCTCTACAATAACACTGCCTCTGATTTTTCCTTTAGCTTTGCTTATATTATTGTTCCAGGAGCCCATAACATAGACTAATCCATGGACTAAGGAGCTGTGATTTGACATTTTAAAATCACCATTGACAATTAGAATGATGGGATTTATGGTCGTAGTGATAGGAGGACTGGCTGTATAGTCTTTGATATATTTTCCGACGGACTTGCCAGCATTAAGATTGAGATTGCCATCAACCCACACTAAGCCAGTGAGCGTTTCAATATCAGTATCAGTACAACCTAAACTGCAATCGACAATCTGACTAAATTTTCTGACATTTTGTTTAGTGTTAGCAAAAAACAGTTCAAAATAACCATCATTGGTTAAATCGATGGTAGTGCTACCTGATTTTTTTGAGACTTTTGGATCACGAATCCGCATGCGTTTATTGGTTAACCCAAGATTGAGATTTTGTCTTGAGGTCTTTGGGCAACGCTTGCCTGCAGTGAGGCTCGTTTTGTTGAATACGCCACCTGAGATTAATACTGTATCATCAATTAGGCTTTTATTATCTAATGATACATTATCTGCAATAGTCACATCGCCTTTGGATATCAAGGTGCTGGTAGCTAAGGTATTACGCAAGAAAGGAGAAAAGGTATATTGTTGTAAAGCTTTATACTGAGCACTGTTGTCAGAAGATTTTCCTGTGACGATGACTTCTAGTTCATTGGGATCACCTGCGATGACCGTTCGGTAGCTAGTATCATAACTACCTACTTGACTGAGTGTGCTGGTAGATAATGTGCCAGTATCAGCGCCTATGATTGTGGCTTTTTTCAAATTCATCGTGGCAGCGGTAAGTCCTGATGACGTACTTAGTTCAGCTTGTTTTGCCCGGTAATAGTTGCTTGAAATACGCTGCTCTAATACACCGACTTGGGCGCCATAGAGGGTGACTAATGTGGTGCTGAATAGCAATATACCGGCGACTAATAATGTCGAACCACCTGTTTGCTTGTAGAATTGTTGAAATTTGAAATTCGTCAAAATGATGACCTCGCAACCAATAAGTTAAAATGGCTATTGAATTGTTGTGATAATGTCATTTCTCAACATAGTGGCGTCAGAAACTTGCATTGTGATATTTGGATCACTGGCTGAGACACCTTGAATGTCAATCGTAATGTTGGTGGTGTTAATTGTTTTTTCACCTATGGCACCTGGGTTAGTATTGCAGGAGGTAAAGGGTTGTGTGCTAACATTTAAGCAGTTTACCTTTTTAGTGAAAACTAGATTATTTACAATAATTGAATTGGGGTCAGTGATGGGTGCCCAGGAAATTCGGGTTGGCAAGGCGGTATCGCAGGCATCCGCTGCGACTCTAGCTTCAATGGCACCTTGATTAAGTCGGAAACCAAACTCATCCCCAGGTTGATCAAGTACGCCATTATTATTGAAATCGTAAGTAAAGCTAATGCAACTTTGATCATAGCTAATCTTCAGAAAACCAAAGGTGTTGCTCGTATCAATATTTGCATCTCTCCAATAACCTGATCGTCTAATGTCGCTTTTAATGGCATCTAGTGCCGCGCGAATTTCTTGACTGATGCGAGATAGTTTTAATGAGTGAGAATTGTTGTCTATAGTGCTTGACTGCATTTTAAAGACTCCGGTCAACAAAACCATGCCGAGTGCTAAGCTGACCATTAGTTCAACTAAGCTAAATCCTTTGGTTTTTATTGAGTAGAGTTCATGTATTTTCAATGTGATAACTCCTCTTAAATACGTTTAATGAATCGATGTGATGTATTTAGCTATGGTGGGGGGCAGTTTGGATAAGATGATACCGTGTCAGAGCATAGTTTTATTTGACCAAGGCCCGATAGTTTTAGTGAGACACTGGTACTATTCGTAGCGGTTAATGTAAAACTTCCTGATACAATATTGTTTACTGCATCTGTTATTTTTCCTCTCGGTCCGAAATTAATTGTGCCGGTATAGCTGGAAGAAAATGATATACCTTTGCTCAAAGAAGTGTTAATGAGGCAGGCATTCGTTGAGCAATCACAACTGGGCGTCACATCAAACCCATAACAGGTACTGGTTGTTGATAAAATAATATTGTTATTTATTTTCAGTGCTTCGCTGCGAGCCAGTTGAATATCGGTATAGAGTTTTTCTGAGGAGCCTTTCAAGCGATTTTTGATGTTAAGATTGTTCATTGCAGGTATGGCTATCGTGACGGTGATAGCTAATATGGAAATCGCCGCGAGCATTTCTAATAGAGTGAATCCTGTATGTGCGTTGCTTTTTTTCATAGCGTTAAACTAACCTTTACTAAAGATCGCTAGGTGCCCTTGAAATTTTTAGTATCAATGGGAAATGGTTTTATATTATTCGTTGGAGTCAACATTTAAATATTGATGATACCTTTGAATAAGTTAACGACAGCGATGAAAATACTTAATCTTTCCTGGATTACTTTAAATGATATTTGTGACAATGATCACTAAACCTATATCGTTCTAAGTCCGAAATATTAAATAGTTGTATTTCAAAAATACTTGAAATGAGCTTTAAGTTCTAGCTATCTAATTGATTTAAAAATAAAAGGAGGCGATACATGGCTGATTTAAAAAAGACTGCAGGGTTTACTCTTATCGAAATCATAGTAACTTTAGCCATTGCCGGGATACTCACATCATTTGCCTATCCTGCTTATACTGATTCTGTTCGTAATAGCCGTCGGACAGATGCCATCACCACCTTGGTTGAGTTGCAAATGTTACAAGAGAAACACCGGTCGACGAATATTAGTTATGCAACAGATCTGACTACTTTTGGCTATACGGTTGTCAGTGGTAAATCTCCAACAGCGAGTGGGTATTATGAATTAGCGCTCTCAGGTGTTTCTGGTGCAGGATTTACTATTACTGCAACGCCTCTAGGAGATCAAACGAATGATACCGCTTGTGCGAGTTTTTTGGTGACGCAAAATGGTCCGGATGTAAGTACTGCAGCTAAGAGATCATGCTGGAATCAATAGGATATCCGATAAACCACTATTTGCCATGATTGCAAATAGTGGAATTTTTACAATTATTTTTCAATTTGAGGGCTTGGGTCAACCTGTATGTGGCTGGTTAACAGCACTTTTCCTTGGTCGATTAAGGCTAATTTCCATTCGCCTGTTTCCAAGGGTTTAGGAAGATTACTGATGACTTTGGTAGCGGATACGCCGGCATCAATGCTAACAAGTTGTGTGTGTTGTTGATCGGTTGGTGACGTCCATTGATAAGTGATTTTTTTATTTTCTAAATATTGAGTCAGCTCAGTCCATATGACTAGTTTTTGTTCTGGATGAATGACGGTTTGTTTGACAAAGCGACTGCTTTGTTTGTTTTTTATAAATTTTCCAAAAGCAATGGTTTTAGGGCCTGATACTCGTATTTCATCGCTATGGAGTTGTCGACCACCAATGGGTTGGTAATTTTTCAGGCGAGCGGTGAATTCTTGATTTAACTGGATATACCACTGAGCCGCTAGTTTGTCATAATATGAGGTTTTGCTTGGTTGTAAAGCGGCGATGTTATTTTTTTCTAATGGATCATTATCTAGATTATAAAGCTCCATGTGATTACCAATGCGAGAGCCAATGAATTTCCACTGGCCATCGCGAATTCCCCATAATGGTGGTTGTGAATTTTTAAAAAAATAGGCCAGTTTTTGTTGGTAATCTTTTGTGACTAAACTTTGCCCAGGTATGCGTATGCGTGGTGCCTTGGTAAAGGATAATAGGGTTGGCATAATATCGCCAATTTGGCCGATACGATGCGATAATAAGGTGTCGGAGATGAGTTTTGGATTGGTAATCAATAAGAAATTTTTCACATTTTCTTCGTAAATGTAATTTTTATGAGTCCAATTTTTAGGATGACGCTCAGCAAACGCTTGGCCATGATCCCCAGTGATAAAGATGATGGTATTTTCAAATAAATTTCTCTTTTTTAATGCCTCAATAAATGTTGCGATGACACTGTCCGTATAATGCAAAGCATTTAAATAGCGGGTTTTTCGATCGTTACCTGTCAGTGGAACCGGGTAGTTTTCTGGTACGCTATAGGGGTGGTGGGTGGCATTACTTAAATACTGTATAAAAAATGGAGATGGCGTGGATTGTTGTTGATCAATCCATTCTAATGCTAATTTCACGACGGATTGTTCTTCGCCTCCCCATGAGTGCAGCTTGTTCTGGTTTTTAAATGACCGATTAGCTTCTTTGAAATCAAAATAATAATCAAAGCCGATATTTTTGTAAAATCCATTTAAGTTCCCAAAATCTAGATGTTGGCTTGAGAGTAAAGCCGTGTGGTAACCTAGCGCTTTTAATGCTTTGCCGAGAGTGGGTCCGTTATATAAGTATTGCAATTCCATAAAAACGCTGCCTTGCGTGATAGTCAGGCCGCCTGTATTCATCGCTACATGAGAAACGGTAGTCGCAGGATAAACGCTATATAGGGTGTCAAAGATGATGGCATTTTTTGATAATTCAAATAACGTGGGTGTTATCTTGGGGGAGGGTAAGCCTTGATTAGGGAGAAGTTGCAATGAGCCCACCGACTCTAAAACAAATAATACAATATTGGGTGTGGGTAATTGGGTTTTTAACTGAGAGACAGCTTGGGTGAGTTGGTTTGTGATGACGGCTTTATCGTAATGTTTTCCATATACCGGTTGATAAATATTTTCGATGAGTTGAGCGATAGATTGTTTTGTTTTATCCATCGCTGCTGGGTTTCTGTTTTGCACTGATGTCTGATATACATCAATCATTAAGCTGGCTATGGGGTGATGCTGGGCGTTAATATTAGGGGTTTCTAATGAGTAGACGACGCCACCTGAAGCCAATAATAGGATGGCGAGCGTTAACGAAAAGCGCCTGGGATGTTTAAATAGGGGAGCTAGTCGATGGTCTGATTTTTTTTGGAACGATTCATTTCGTAATACCAATCGAGCAATATATACTGTGCTTATAAGTAAAATGGTACTATTGAGATAGAAAATGTTATCGATTTCTGAGGTGAAGGAGTCGATTAAATTGCTGGCGCCGGCGAGCCCTTCAAATTGGTTGGTATGAAAATTACTAAAAAAGAGTTTATAAAGGACTTGATTAATGATTAAATAGCTATTGCAAGCAAAGACAATCAGAATACTTAACCATTGTGTGATTCGGGAAAAATTAAGTAATACTACCAGCAGGGCTAGTGCCACCGACAATAGGATATTGTCGCTATGAAAGCGATCGATGAGTGTGAAGAGTGAAACAGTATGTTCTGTTTGATTTGGTAAAATATAAAAAACGTAGTTTTCTATATAAATGAAAACAATTAATAGCAGATGGATCATGCAAATTGTTAAAAACAATTCAAGATGATAGTAACGAGCGATGAGTTTCATATTTAGAAAATGCAAAATATAAGTAAATGGAAAGTATCAGTTTCTACAGCCGTTAGTGATAACGGCGGATGATTACTAATAATTTAGCTGGGCTGCAAGATGTGTAAGTTATTTGTTTTTCACCCCTTACGCAGATTTTTTACCAAAACTTCTGGATTGTACTGGAGTTAATATACCGTTAAAATGAGATTTCTTTGGCGGATGAGCCTCCGAGTTTTTGGATAAGATCCGCATTCATTGAATAGTCACGTATTTGAATATTGTTGACATAAATTGCCGCTGTCTCTCCATTATTATCAGAGAAAAGTAGGCTGGGCCGGCTATTGAGATTAGAGTTTAATGCCCATTCACTATCGATTTCAGGTGTCGTATGATGGCCAATGGGTTGGCCATTGAGATAAAAGGACATCTGGCTTTGGTTTTCGCTATTCACCGAGGCAACCATGGCAAGGCGATACCATTGATTGGGCTCAATACGTCCAAATTTTGATGTTTGAATGTTGAGTTGATGCTTTTCATCAATGAATACGATGGCGTTTTTGTCGTTATTATGATGTCTTTGTAATAACGATTGGCGTTTTCCTGTACTTTCTTCTGGTCTTAGAATATCCATGATTAAAGTATATTGATTCATATACTTTCCGCTGCCTGGTCCCATGTGATGGAAGCCTGATAACATTTGCAGTCCATGCTTGGCTTGGTAGGCGGGAACGTGGATTATTTGAGCGACTTGGCCATGGATGGCAGGTAAGCCAAAATCCTTGGTACTGCCAAATTTGACTTGCTGAGAAACCTCTGGCCGATATCCCCAATGGCGGAGTCTTGAGCCGATGCTTGCTTGTAAATTGTGCTGCTGGAAAGTCCATGAACCGGTAATACGGGGTTGAGGTGCTGGACCACCGCTACCATTCAAGCACGCGATGTCATGCAAGGCGGCCGGTCGATCGGTTTCTATGCCATCAATGCCGAGTTGGATGGCGGCTTTCATGGCGGCAGGTTCATTGATAACATAAGTCCATACAAATAAGTTATGTTGATGGGCGATACGAATTAATTCTTGGGTATCGTCGCGCTCCAATAAAGTGGGCCAGAAAAATTCTAATCCAACAACACCATGTTTCTTAAGGTAAACAATCCATTTTTCATCCCAATCCCTAGGGATTTCCCGAAACCAAATTAGTGGTGTATTGGGCAAGTGCTTTCTGTAGCGTTTCAGCATGAAATTATCACTGACGGCCGGATAAATACTGTCTGCTGGCAATGCATGCTCTTTTAGCATGCGTGCGATTGCAGACGATAAATTGCGGACTTTTATATCGAGATATAATGCTCCGCGATGGGCGCTAAGCTTGATGACTTCGGCGAGTGTGGGGACGGTGATGTTTGTTAACGCTGGTTTTTTCCATGAGCCGGCATCTAATGTTTGTAATTGCGCCACGGTCCAGTTAGCTGCCGGTCCCATGCCGTCGGTGGTGCGGTCTAATAAATTATCGTGCATCAGAATGGGGATGCCATCTTTACTTAATCGTATGTCGATTTCAGCAAAATTAGCACCGTTATTAAATGCTTGCTCTACGGCCTGTAATGTATCTTCCGGGTCATCATAAGAGTTCCCTCGGTGGCCGATAACATGAAAATCACATTTGGATAATTTTTGAACGGTTAAATTCGGTGCAGCTAGGCTGGGTAGTGCTTGTTTTGTTTTGCTTATATAACTAAAAAATAATAGCAACGCTATTACTATGACTACTATGACGCTCAAAATAAGTAGTCGTATTACAGTGGTCGATTTGGTAATGAGCATTAGTTAAATCGGATAGGTCGCTAGTAATGATACTTTAGCGTCAAATACCTTCAAAAATTGAATCGAGTTTAGCTTTAAGTCGCCTAGCACCTGAAAATTATTTCATTAATATCAGCAAAAAACTATCCAAGATCACTCTAATTGTTATAAAAATAAGGTGCCTTCACTGACGAATACGGCCTGTCCTCCTATCTGGATTTCAGTGAGTGTATTGTTATTTTTTTGTACGCTGGCTTGTAATACACTCTGCCTTTCATTGGCGATACCTCGCTTGACAATAAATTGATATGTGCCATCAGTAATATGGCTGTCACGGTATAAATAGCCAGCAAAGGCAGGTAATGCTGAGCCAATGGGGGGATCATCAGCAGCTACGATGTGTTGACCTAATAGACGAGCAGAATAGGTCGGTTGATCGGTTTTTGGATTGGCGGTAGTGAATAAAAAGAGTTCGGGAACCAGTGTGGCTGTAGCAGATGAGCTAATCCAGGCTGACAACTGGAAGTGGGCGTTCCTTAATATTTCTTCTGACTGGATTGGCACAATGAGGTAGGGGCGATCACATGTTGCGACCATAGGCCGATAATCGTCGAGGATGAGATCACTCTGCTTGCATGATAGTATTTCAGCCAGCTCATGTAGCGGTGGCACATAAGTATCTAGGATAGGATGTTTGTCCATGGTGAATTGGGTTAGGCTGATTTGGCCTTTGTCTTGATGCAGGGTGATTTTAATGGGTCCAATTTTTTCCTCAACTTGAAAAGTTGCGATACCTTGCTTAAAGCACGGTGCTTGGTAAGTCCCTAAAGTGAATGCCGCCGCAATGGTTGGGTGGCCGGCAAAATTGATTTCTGTTTTTGGTGTAAATATTCTAAATTTTCTAAAAAAATCATCGGTGCTAGGTGGCAAAATAAAAACTGTTTCGGAGAATTTGAATTCACTGGCAATTTTTTGCATTTGGTTCTCAGTGAGCCCGATTGCTTCTGGGAACACTAATATCTGAGCGCCTCCAAATAATTGATTAGTAAATGCATCGATTGTATAAAATTTATATGGCATGTGGTTCTCCAAGGGATTGATCAGGAATGAAACTTATTTAATTTTGACTAACCTGGAGCTAAACGGTACCAAAGTTATTAAATGTGAGCAAAAGGTTTCGTTCGTATTTGGCACAAGTGCAAGATTTATAGAATGCAATGGGTTAGATAGGTATTTTTTGTCTTGCTGATACCACAGTGGCGCGACTTAAATCTCAACTAATTATTTTACAACTA
>CAYUAI010000108.1:0-12599 GCA_964442745.1 uncultured Chromatiales bacterium | reverse complement strand
AAAATATGGGATCATGAGTCAGGTGTAAACCCTGAACCGGTTGATGAAACGTTTTATTACGTGACCAAGCATCGTTCGGTGGCAACCCATGAAAGTAAAACGATTTCCCCTGATTGGTTTAAAAACAGTAAGGCGTTTACTGAACAAATCAGGGCTGATCTTAACGCAGCTCCTCCCCCGCGATTACCGTTAGTGCCATGGGCGCGTCTTTGGCCGTTTTTGCGGGTTGCATTGGGGGGGAGTTATCCGGGGCGGCAATTGGATGTTGATAAGTTGGTGAATCAGATTGCGCGAGGCCAATCGTTATGCCGTTTAAGTTATCGCCCACGAAAATCCTGGGTGTTTCGTTGTCAAATCATTATCGATTATAACCCTCGTTTATTGCCGTTTTTTGATGATTTAATCGTTTATGTGAACAGTTATTGGACTTGCGTGGTCGACAAGGACTGGATATTGTGATGTTTGAACAAGGGCCAACTGGACCTTGTCGACTTTGGCGTGATGTTTGTGTCGAAGATTTGCCTTATTGGTTACCTGAACCGGGGACGCCGGTATTGGTCCTCAGTGATTTGGGTTGTTTGACCGACCAAGTTGAAACCCGCCAGGCCTGGTGGCATTTAGGGCGACGTTTACGAGTGGCAGGTCTTAAGCCGGTGGCTTTAATGCCTTGTCCGCAACGGTTGTGGACTCATGAGTTAATCCAATATTTTTATCCAGTTTGTTGGGATCGGGGATATCGGTTTGCTCGCCAGTGGCAGGTCCCACGGTGTTTGCCTGCGGGAGATGAAAACCCCAATAGATATCACGGTACAGACGAGTTATTAACCTTGTTATCTCCTGCCATTCGGGTTGAACCTGCCTTATTGCGTGCGGCCCGTTATTTATTGCCGCGAGATATGGCCGATGTCGGCAGTGAAGCGGCCTTGTGGCAACACCCCGATGTGATGACGGATTCAACGGCCTTGGCTTATGTGCCTCAAGTTATCAGTCAATACCGGCAGGCTTTTCAACAAAAGCTTTTAAGCGCAGAGGCCGGCACTAACCACCCCTGGGTCCAAGTGGTTGAGCTATTAAAACAGTATCATGCCCATTTGTCTCCGGCTATCAATGATGAGGAACAGCGCAATTGTTTTGATTTGTTGGGTGAGTTGGCGATCGCATACGATCCAACATTTATTGAAAGTATGGTTAAAACTTTGTTTGCCAATCCCCAAGACGTTGGCTTAAGATCTTGGGTTAGGCGCGTTGCAACACGTCAATTAGAAGCGTCATGGCAACAATATGAGCCGCTGGCGGCGGCATGGGCTAAGGTTAATAAGGCGTGCTTACAAAGTGATAAGTCAACGTCGCTGCCGCCAGGGTTTGATATCAAAAAGGTGGCTTGGGTGTTGGGTGAACCTGCTTCGTCATATGTTTATGTTTTGCGGCAAGTTGGCCAGACTTTGATATTGTCGCCAGCTGATGATGCATTAAGTCATGTCTCGGCCAGTCACTTTGTTACAGGCAGTCCGATTGTTGAGCTGACCTTGGGAGGTAGGCAATTACAATGGCAACAACAAATCGAGAACGATGTTGACAGTGAAACATTAAACCATTGTATTACGGTGCATGATGATTCTGTCATCACTCTGCCTGTGCCAAAAAACGTAACATTCAGTCTTTTTTCTGACCGTGATGAATTCACTATCGCGAGCCTGACAAAACCCTACTGGGCAACTGCCATCGGTCGTGATGGTTTGGGCTTGTTTGTGGAATTTGTTGAGGGCGAGGGTCGGCGTCGTGCTTATTGGATGAATCCGGGTTTGTATCCAGTGAAAGATTTAGCTGGGCGGGAAATTGGTTTGTTGTCGATTGAAACCGGTTATTTTCAAGATGAACAACAATTTCGAGTTTTTGATCAACAAGGTTTTGTACAACCGGATTGGGCCGATGAGATTGGTTTGGATGAATATGGGTTATATGTCAGCTCTAGTATTGAGGGTGTGAGTCAGGTTATGCGATGGATAATGCCGGGACAGTTTATGATGGGCTCGCCGGAGAGTGAGGCGGGACATAATGATGATGAATTATTACATGAAGTGATTTTGACTCAGGGTTATTGGTTGGCGGATACGGCTTGTACTCAAGCGCTATGGCAGGCGGTAATGGGGGAGAATCCGAGTGGATTTAAAAAGGATTTAAATCCGATGGAGCGAGTGAGTTGGAATGATGCTCAGGAGTTCATCAAGCGTTTAAGTAATGAGCAGTCAGGTTTGGATTTACGTTTACCTAGCGAGGCGGAATGGGAATATGCTTGCCGGGCGGGAACCACGATGCCATTTTGGTTTGGTGAAAATATTGCCCCGGAACAAGTCAATTATGATGGTAACCATCCTTATGCAGGAGCTAAAAAAGGGTTATATCGAGAACAAACGGTCGAAGTTAAATCACTGCCCTGTGATAGTTGGGGGCTTTATCAAATGCATGGTAATGTATGGGAATGGTGTGCCGATTGGTATGGTGAATATGCAAACAGGACATTAATTGACCCACAGGGGCCTGATCAGGCCACTCGGCGTGTGTTGCGCGGTGGTAGCTGGATCGACGTCGCGGGGTACTCGCGTTCCGCTAAGCGTGATCGCTACGTTCCTGATGACCGCAACGACTACATCGGCTTGCGGCTGGCCCGAGGTTAATAGCCCAGGTTTAGGGAATAGAAAAAAGAAACAAGAAAAATAGAGCGAGCAAGCCCGGCGGCGTCAGGGGCATCTCTTATTTCCATGCGTCTATCCACTCTCGATCCCACGCTCCTGCGTGGGAATGCAGATTCAGCGCTAGTCAGTAGATACAATGACGCATTGTATGCACCAAAAAACGGTGAGTTATTCTATGTTGGGTTTATTTAAACGCCTTATGGTGCTGCAAACACTGGCTCTCAAACGCTACGAGAAATGTAAACAGGCGTTAATTTTTAACGATAAAGGAAATAACACATGACAGCGGCAGATAATCAACCGGATTGGGATGCAATAGCGGAGAAGTTTGATTTATGGTTACCTGCGATTGCGCCGGTAGGTGAGAAGTTATTAGCGGTTTTGGATGTTCAGTCAGGCATGCAGATTTTGGATGTGGCTTCTGGCACGGGTGAACCGGCACTTACTTTGGCGCGACGTTTTGCCGGTGAGGTTAATATTCGTGGCATTGATAGCGCTGAAGGTATGATCAAGGTGGGCCAGAAAAAAGTCCTTGCGGAGAAATTAAAAAATATCACCTTTCAAACCATGTTCTCTGAGCAAATGAGTTTTGCTGATGATCGCTTTGATCGTATTTTATGCCGTTTTGGGGTGATGTTGTTTGAAGATCCGCAACAGGGTTTAAAAGAAATGTGTCGGGTATTAAAACCCGGTGGTAAAACGGCGATGGCGGTGTGGAGTACTCCGGAAACCATGCCGACGATGTATTGGGCGTATGAAGCCTTTAGGTCGCTGATTCCAGAAGAGGCCTATCCTCCGTTAATGAAAGTGACTTCCTTAGGTGCCGTTGGTGTGCTGGATGGCATGTTAACCCAGGCGGGGTTTGCCGAATATGATATCGAGTCCCATACCTTCCATTATCAGTTTGAATCGTTTGAACAGTATTGGGACTTGGTGGAAGCCTCAGACATTTTGAAAATGCAATACGATTTGTTATCCCCCGAACAACGTGATTTGGTGCGCGATGAGGTGGGGCGGTTTGCCAAGGATTTTGTCACCGATCAAGGTTTGGTGATTCCCCATGATTATTTATTGGCAACCGCGGTTAAGCGTTAAATTTGTGCATCCCTGCGTGCGACTGAATGAGTTTCAGTGCTAGATCTGCATTCCCTAAGCATCTATTTCAACCGGCTGGTTGTATTTTGATCGCGCACTTCATTAACGGGAATAATTATTTTTCATACGTTGCTAAGTCATTGGTACCATATCCTGCTTCTGGATGTTCTGAATCGCTGTCCACTTCGTGTATTCATGAAATATTTGTTTAAAATACTCATGACGTATTCAGATTTTTCTTGGAGAGGTCGTTAACCGTTAAAATGATAGAAAAGTAACTAACGTAAAAGTGGATGGCAATGTTAACAAACTCGACGAAAACTACACAGCAAAGTACAGCCGATGTAAAAATAGAATCCGTCTTGGATGGCGCAATGACGCCAATGATGATGATTGATCAACATTTTGACATCACCTATGTCAATCGTTCGACAATTAATATGTTGTCAAAACATCAGGATACTTTACAGGCTATTTTTCCGGGATTTGATGCGACTCATTTGGTAGGGATAAATATTGATATGTTCCATCAAAACCCATCTCACCAGCGTCAAATTTTGAGCAATCCCAGTAATCTTCCGTATCGAACAGACATCAGTCTTGGGCTATTGAGGTTTGAACTGAATATTTCAGCCGTGATTGATGATCACGGTAATTATTCTGGAAATTTTCTAGAATGGTCAGATGTGACTGAATTACGTGCTAGTGAAGAAGAAAAAGTGGATATTAGTGGGCAGATAAATGCGATTAGCAAATCACAAGCCGTGATTGAATTTAACATGGATGGAACGGTCATTACAGCTAACGATAATTTTCTCAATGTGATGGGTTATACATTAGCCGAGATTCAAGGACAGCACCATCGCATGTTTGTTGATCCTCAGTTTAGCGAGACGAGTGAATATCGTCAATTTTGGGACAAACTGAATCGAGGAAAATATGAAGCCTCTGAATATAAACGAATAACAAAGCAGGGCAAAGAAGTGTGGATTCAAGCCTCTTATAATGCGATTCTTGATTTAGACAATAAGCCATTTAAAATTGTGAAATACGCCACTGATATCACCGAACAAAAATTAAAAAATGCGGACGCCGCTGGGCAAATTGAGGCGATTGGTAAATTGCAAGCCGTGATTGAATTTAATATGGATGGAACAATTATTACCGCCAACGATAATTTTTTGAATGCACTTGGCTATCAATTGGGTGATATTCAAGGCCAACATCATAGTATGTTTGTCAAACCAGAATATAAAAACAGCCATGAATATCGTCAGTTCTGGGAAAAATTAAATCGTGGAAATTATGATACAGCAGAATATTTGCGAATAGGTAAAGGAGGAACAGAAATTTGGATACACGCGTCTTATAATCCAATTTTTGATTTAAATAACAAGCCTTTTAAAGTCGTGAAATATGCGACGGATATTACCGAGCAAAAAAATGCAGAGAAAGAAATTGCAAGTATGATTAGCGCGGCTTCTCAAGGCGATCTTAATGAGCGGATTGATGTAGCGCAATATTCTGGATTTTTAAAAGGTTTAGCAGAAGGAATGAATCATTTATTTGATGCCGTTGTGAGTCCTATTCGTGAAAATAATCGGGTGATGAGTGCGCTATCTACCGGTGATTTGCGAGAAGAAATGACGGGGGAATTTGATGGTGAATATGCAGAAATGCAAGAAGCATTAAATTTAACTGTGGTTAACCTGCGAGATATGGTGGGTAAAATTAAGCTATCTTCAGGTAGTATTGTCTCTGCAGCGAGCGAAATTGCTGAAGGTAATACAGATCTGAGTCAGCGTACCGAAGAGCAGGCTTCATCCCTAGAAGAAACAGCATCAAGTATGGAAGAGCTAACTAGTACGGTTAGGCAAAATGCAGATAATGCGAAGCAAGCAAATCAGCTAGCTTTAGAAGCGAGAGAGCAAGCAGAAAAAGGAGGAGAGGTTGTTAAAAAAGCGGTAGTTGCCATGACCAAAATTAATACGAGTAGTAAAAAAATTGCAGATATTATTGGTGTGATCGACGAGATTGCTTTTCAAACAAACTTGCTTGCATTGAATGCGGCGGTTGAAGCGGCTAGAGCGGGTGAGCAAGGTCGAGGTTTTGCCGTCGTCGCGGGTGAAGTTCGAAATTTAGCGCAACGGTCCGCAAGTGCTGCAAAAGAGATTAAAACATTGATTCAAGATAGCGTATCAAAAGTGGATGATGGGTCCCAGTTGGTTGATCAATCAGGAAAAACGTTGGATGAAATTGTCAACTCGGTGAAAAAAGTGAGTGATATCATTGCCGAAATTTCGGCAGCGAGCCAGGAACAATCAACGGGTATTGATCAGGTGAATAAAGCGGTCGCTCAAATGGATGAAGTGACGCAGCAAAATGCGGCATTAGTGGAAGAAGCCGCGGCGGCCAGTGAATCCATGGATGAACAAGCAAGAGGTTTACAAAATCTCATGGATTTCTTCACCATTAACGATGGAATGTCATCAGTCGGAGCAAATACTACGAGGGCTCCATCGATAGCAAGAACGCCTCAGGTAATCTCGGGTCGTAAAACGCCCCCACCGGCTTCGACTAGTGCAACCGAGTGGGAAGATTTTTAAGTCAGTGGATCAGGCGGTAGCCCGAAAGCACCGCCTTCCTGTTGTTGCAATGGGGTCGATTTCCCATATTTTCCAGCGTATATCTTTCTTGTACTGAGCGATCCTCGAGCCATATAGCGCCTTCTTGATTTCAAACTCTCCGCATTACGCGCTCAATCAATTCCCCTATACCAAATTTATTTTTATCTAACTGATAAATATCATTATTAAAAATAAACTCTTGATGTAAGCTATCTGTAAGTCTGATGACGGCAGTCTGCCAAGCAATCCATTTATCCTATAAAAATCAATTGAACGCAAGACTAAACGAAGAGAATAAATACTTAAACTAAGTGATTTGAAACTTTGTTCTTTCGAAGTATCTTGTTTATAAACGTTAAAAAATAAGTCGTGTCATAGTTACCTGATAAAATGAGTTATAGGTTATAGAGGTGGTATAAATATTCTACAAATTGTGTGAAATAAGCGAAATATTATTGACAAATTCTACCCATTCGAAAAAAACAATAAGTCAAGTTAGCGGTGATTGGGTGGCCATCCTTTAATTAATCGTAACAACACTTGTTAAATCATAGCAAGTGAAGGAGTATCAAATATGATTGTTTTAAACCGACATGGTTTTGCTCATGTCATTGTAGGGTATCGATGGGCGCTAGGGGTAGCGCTTTTCACCGGGTGTTTTATGGCCACTTACGCGCATACTGAAAAACCTGTGCCGGCTGAAAATGATCTTTCGCGATTGATTGGGTGGGTGGATGGAGATTTATTCGACAGGAAGATATTTGAAGATTTCTTCGGCCGACCCATTTGGCCTTTTCCACCAAAGAGTGAAGACCCTTTTCCGGCTGACGATGACCCTTCGCGATTTACCGACCTAGTAACTGGAGATTTATCCAGCGATTTGCCGGAAGCAAATAAAGGGGCTTTTGAGGGTGGTAATACCGGTACCTATGTGGATGTAGAAGCCGGCAATGTGGTGCAAGCCGATAAGCAACGGATCGATGGCACATTCAACGTGCCAACCAATGGTGCGCCAAGCCCGATGTTTGGTGCAAAGGCATTCACTCAGAAGATGTTGCGTTTCGAGGAGTTTGGGACAGAGAAACTCAAACTCCACAAGAAGAGGCCGCCGCGTGATTGGACGCCATTACCGACACCGATTGATATTCAGAGTGTACCTAATGGCGCGGCGCTCGAAGACTTTTTATCCCAGCGAATTTGGCCGATTCCCACTAAGTTTGCTAATGTTGCTGATTTAAACCCGTGGCAGTCTATGATTGAATCGTATGTGGGTCGCCCATTGAATACTCCTCCCGCCGAGGGGCGACCACCCGGTCTAGGTTGGTCCCATCAACGGTGGCGCGAATTTAAGCCGAAGCGCTACTTTCAGTCGGCCACTACGGGTTCTCGTGTGAATGGTGGATTTCGTGATAAAAAACAGAGGCACAAATATCGTAAAGGAGAGTTCGGGAAAAATGGACTCTACCATAATACAGCGGGTTTCCCTGGGACGAAAGGAACGACTGAGGGTATTAGTATTAAAATTCATCCGTACCTGCCTGAACAAAAGTATCAGTCATTGTGGACGTTCGATGGTACCCTGCCACCCAAGTTGCTGAATGTCCGCTATGGTGATCCGGTATTGTTTCGTCACTATAATGCATTGCCGATTGATGTGGCAGAGAATCGTGGTTTCGGTGTGCATACCCTTAGCACTCATGAGCACAACGGTCACAATCCGGCGGAGAGTGATGGTTTTGCCAATGCTTTTTACTTTCCAGGACAGTTCTATGATTACCGTTGGCCACTGCAGTTAGCGGGTTATGATTCGATTAACACCGGTGCTAAAGATAAACGGGCGGGGGCACCAGACGGTAGGGGGGGTATTAAGAAGATTCCAGGAGATTACCGTGAGACCATGAGTACCCACTGGTTCCACGATCATATGCTCGATTTTACCGCGCAAAATGTCTATAAAGGAAGTGCGGCAATGATGAACTACTATAGCGCGATTGATCGCGGTAATGAAAAAATAAATGATGGCGTTAACCTGCGCTTCCCCAGTGGTACCGCTTTGGACTGGGGCAATCGTGACTATGATGTTAATTTGTTGTTAGCGGATAAGGCTTGGGATAACGAAGGTCAGTTGTGGTTCAATCCGTTTAACCTCAAGGGTTTTATCGGTGATGTGATGACCGTGAACTGGCTCTATGAACCTTATCTTGATGTGCGTGCGCGCCAATATCGTTTCCGTATATTGAATGGTTCGGTGTCACGTTACTTTAAGCTTGCTTTAGTGGATGAGATGGGGCACCGGGTGCCGTTTTATATGATCGCTAACGATGGCAACGTCATGGAACACACGGTCTATTTTGAAAATGGTGAACTGCCTACTCAGGGCATCGCCGAGCGCTATGACATTATTGTGGATTTTAGTCAATTCAAGGCCGGCGATAAACTCTATATGGTCAACTTGTTGCAGCACAAGGATGGTCAAGTGACTGACAAGCCTGTTCCTCTGGATGATATCATCAGTGGTGCCTATCAAGCTGAAGAGGTCGATGATGATGGGGATGGTGTCGCTGACCGTTGGATCAATGGCGATCCCGTGGTGGGTAAATTTTTAGAATTTCGGGTGCATAAATTCCAAGGCAAGGATCGCAGTATGGACCCGGCAAAGTATGTAGCCGGTAAGAAGAAAATGATTCCGCTGAATAGACCGACTGAAGAGGAGTTGGCCAATGCGGTGCACCGTACTTTCGAATTTGAAAGACAGCCGACGGACGATAAGCCTTGGGTCATTGAAACCGATGGGGGCAAGGGCTTTGGGATGGATCCACGTCGTATTTCGGCGGCACCGTCTAAAAATTCCGGTGGTTTGGAAGTATGGCGTCTGGTTAATAGTGGTAACTGGAGTCATCCGGTTCATATTCACTTTGAAGAAGGTATTATCCTGCGTCGCAATGGCAAAGAACCCCCTGAATATGAGAAATGGGCACGTAAGGATGTGTATCGCTTGGGTCCACAACCCGACAGTGGTGATTTGATTGAGATCGCTTTGCGTTTTCGAGAATTTGCCGGTACCTTTATGGAGCATTGTCATAATACCCAGCACGAAGATCATGCGATGTTGCTACGTTGGGATATCGAGCATCCAGGACAGGTCAAGTTGATGCCGACACCCATGCCAACCTGGGATGGGGTGAGTTATGTGAATAGTGTGGCGTTGCCAACCTTTAGAGAGGGCGATGCCGTAGGTGAGTTTGGGCCGACCTTCGATCCTGTCTCCATCTGGGTTAAAAATATGGTGATGGGTGAGCTGGATGATATCAGAGATAAACCAATAGGTGATGCATTGTCAGATCCTCAGCCAGACAATGAACGTGGCACCGCGACTTTCTCACTGAGCAAAGGCATTAACATTGATGCCGAAGGTAATCATACCGAGGTTTGGTTCTTCTTGCATGATGTGAGTGATGAGACGATCGCTGAAAAAATGGGTCTTGCCTGGGCGGGAGGACTTTCGAATACGCCGGTGGCTGCTACCGCTGAAGCCCGTGTGTCAGAGAGTGGGTATTGGACTTTCTATGGTGATCTTCCGAATCCGGTTTGGGCGAATGATGAAAATCCCATCGGGATTCCGCCAGTCGATGACAATAATACCTACTCACCGTTGCGTCGTGTGAATTATGGTGGCAAGGATATGATTTTCAATGCAATCATTGTCCAATGGGGTGATCAACCGTGGGAGCGTAACCGAATCGACGAATCCTGTGTGGGCTTTCCGGATCTTCCGGCCAACACCAGTTGCACGTATAACGGCAACAAATGGGGCGGACTGCATGAATCCGGGCATTTAGTTGGGCTAGTGACCACCGGTTCGAATCCACACGTGACTTTTAAATTGCACAAGTCGTGGGCGGCCGAAGGAGATTATTTGCCGTATTACATTGTGGTGGATACCTTCCCACTAGGACCCGCAAAAGCGATGGGTATCCCTTATGTGCCGAAGCACCAATTTTTAGCGGCGGCGGCAGTACCGTTGATTCAGATCATGCCGCCCGCCCCGATACGGCCAAGCTATCCGCCGACACCCTCTGGCGGAAATGGTCTGCTCGGTGGTGGACCGCTCGGCGGGCAGGTGGGGGTGCCGTCTTATTTTATGCCTGAAGACAATTACAGTCCTATGTGGCATATTGGGTTTCTTCACTGGAATTCACCAGCGACGGAAGTTGTTAAAGGTCTAGCGCGGATAAAAACGCTGCGGGCTGAGGGCAAGGTAACGGTCGATGAGTGGCCGGCGGCGGCTAATATTGGTGCAAACGACTTTAATTTTGATAACCTGAACTCGCCGCATGTGGTTAATTGTCCGACACCGATGACGGTTGATAGTGCGATTCATCGGGCACGTCAGTTAGATCAACGTTGAGGAATGAGGTAGGTTGGACTAAGGAACGAAGTCCAACCTACCATTTGCCATTGTGGTCAGCAGGTACCAAATCTATGTATCAATTTCATTGGATGTCCATTTTTACCTTATTTATTTTTTTGTGTGTCCCACACTTTAGTGTGGCTTCGCCTTGGGGGGCGAATTATTTCCCCAATGTGCCTTTAACTACCCAGGATGGGGAAACTGTGTATTTCTTTGAGGATCTGATTAAAGATAAAATAGTCGCGATTAATTTTATTTACACTCATTGCCCAGATTCTTGTCCCTTGGAGACAGCCCAGTTAGTTAGGGTGCAAGATATTCTGGGCGATCGTATGGGTATGGATGTTTTTTTCTATTCCATTTCCATTGATCCAGAAAAAGATACGCCGTCAGTACTCAAAAAATATAAAGAAAAATTTGGGGCTAACTGGACATTTCTGACGGGTAAAAAATCGGATATTATCCAGTTGCGAAAGAAACTGGGATTGTATATCGAGGAAATCCAGGATGGTTCTAACAATCACAATGTGAGTATGGTGATTGGCAACCAGGCGACGGGACGTTGGATGAAGCGAGCGCCGTTTGAAAACCCTTATGTGCTGGCCGATCAGCTAGGTAATTGGCTCACCGGCTGGAAGGCGGCACCCAAGGGGGATAGTTATGCGAATGCACCGGAGTTGCGCCCTATATCCCGAGGGGAGCAAATATTTCGTACGCGATGCACTAACTGCCATTCTCTCACGGGACATGAGCTAGCGGGCGCCCTGGGACCCGACTTATTAGGTGTCAGCGAGAAGCGGGATAAGCAATGGCTGCTCGATTGGTTGAAAGCGCCGGATCAAATGTTGAAGAACAAAGACCCCATTGCCATAGCACTTTATAAACAGTACAACAACCTAGCTATGCCTAACATGCGATTGCACAAGGAAGAGGCGCTGGCTTTACTTGAATATATTGATGGTGAGACGCAAAGAGTGTTGGGTCAATCGAAATCGCAAAGTGCTGAGGCGCTGGTGACGGTTGAATCCATGGTCAGTCAAACGGAAGCCGCTGGTGATGTGGTGGCGATGATGAATGCTTGGGTGCGACAGGCACCTCCGGCGACTGAGATGAATGCCGGATATATGACCTTAATTAATGTTTCACCAGAAGAAGTGACGTTGGTTAAATTTAAAAGTGAGGTATTTGGAAATATTGAAATGCATGAAATGACCATGGTTGATGGCCTGATGGCGATGCGCGAAGTGACTGATCTGATTATTCCGGCAAACAGTCAAGTTCAATTCAAACCCGGTGGTATGCATTTGATGTTGTTGAACCCGCGAGATTATTTGACGGTGGGGGAGATGGTGGATATACGTTTGATCTTTAAATCAGGAAAAAAACAGACCGTGTTAGTTAAGGTCGCGGCGAGATAACAATGTGCCCAACCATAATACAAAAGTGATTCAAAGACTCATGCAGTAATTGAATTCTGTCATATCCTGAAAATTTTTTCTCAATACGACAAGTCATAGTGGATGGTTTTTGTGGTGTAAAATTCAAATTTATTTTGAATGACCTTGATTGGTACGTATTCGTTGTCCATCTTCAGAAAGCGAAAAAAGATATTTTGGACAAAATATAATCATGCGTTGCTTGCAGTTTGTTCAATTCGACTGTTTCAGCCTTTGATTTTTCTGCGATCCTGGAATTTATATACCCTAATTCGTCCTTAATTTTATACACTACTAAAGTGGACCCCATAGTCAAGACAGTGATTCCAAAAAATAA
>CAYUAI010000107.1:0-12792 GCA_964442745.1 uncultured Chromatiales bacterium | reverse complement strand
GCAAGGCAAAAACCTCTAAAAAAGGTATCTATTTAATCCGGTCACGCCATAGCAAAGTACCAATCACCAGCAATTATCAGCTGAGCCTTATTTTTACGAATGGAGAGAAAGGCAGGGCAATCGCTCTATGTAAATATTGCTGTCAGAATCTGCTACATCGTATATTTCGCACCCAATTATGCTTGTTTCTTGAATTATCAATTTGCGCGATTAAACAGCAAAAAAACCCAGTGCTCGCTCAAACATCGACCTCTTAACTTGGGGAGATACGGATAGGAAACAAAGCGTGTGTAAGACTACTTGACTGACTTGGTGTTTCCTCATTTTCTTGCGTAATTCCGACTGAATTTTGGTCATTGATAGTGTATTAATTGGGTATATGAGTAAATTGAAAATTCTCTATTTGTTGGGTGCGAAATGTACGTTAAGAATGAATCCATCCGTCCGAAATCCCCCAGCTCGTTAGAGGACAATGCTGTTGACTTAAGAATCCTTGCTTAATTTGTCTTGCCGTTTATTTTGCCATTTATTTTTTGATTTTTTTGTGACTCGTGGTGCGGATGGTCTTGGTTTTTTTGGTTTGTAATATTTGACACGTTTGATCGTCTCGATGAGTTCTTCAAAAATTTTATAGGCTTTTTCTGGGTCATCAAGGATCAGCAAGGCCGCTTCTTTGGCAAAACAGATGACCGCATTTTTTAGTTGAGGTGATACCGTTGATTTTTCGGTCTCTCGCGACTCAGAATCAACACTCAGCGCCGTGATCGTCCGGGCGATCACCGACGTTACCAGAACCGCGTAGAGTTCTTGCATAATCCCATTAACACTTTGACTATGAAACGTTTCAATCGATAAAAAACATTTCTCATGGCGATAGTGATCCTTAACCGCCCAGCGCTTGAAATAAAGCGAGACGATGTCATCATACTTATATTTTCGCTTATCAAATAGATTCGTGAGTAGCACAGAGATTTCCCCTTCCGGGCTCACTAAGCGAAGACAGCGTAATTTGATCGCTGTGGCAGACTTCTTTTGCTCGGCCGTTAAACCTTTTAAATAGTTGTTACTTGGATCAATCCATACAGTCGATTCTTTTTCACCGCTTTGAACAAAGGTTTCAACGACAGGAAACGTGGAGGTGGTTGGGCAGCGTACCACATAAAATCCTTTGCCATTAAGATTGAGGGTTTCAAAAAATGAAAAACTGGGATACCCTCGATCAAAAAGAGAAACACGATCGGCAGGGATCCTATGGAAAAATTGGGCGGCGTCTTCACGTTCATTGCCCTCAGGAATCGCTGAGATGGCACGTGCAATGGGTAAGCGTCTGAAAACATCATAGACCGTGGTTACCAAGTACTGTGGGTAGTGCCCTTTTCCGTCATATTCAAAACCACTCTTGGGGTCAAATTCATCACGTAAGGCGGGCGTGGCGGGCCGTGTATACTTTGAGCCATCAAAGGCGAAACCAGAGAGTCCGTTCCAACGATATTCTTCGCGCTCAGGAAAACTCTCATAAGCCAAGTGAACCGCTTCATTTAAGAGAGTCTCGAAACTTTCCTAAGGGAGCTTTTTTCTGGCTTTAGTCACCGCGCTTTTATCAACCGCACTTGCCTCGGGCAAAAGATCACTACGTCGAGCTAGTTTAAAGAACTCGGAAGCTTTAGTTTGGACCCCCTCCGTTTTTCCAGAGCCAGTGATGGACAAAACAAAGGTGATCAGTGTAGGAAGGGGAAGTTTTCGACGTCGTGTAAAATTTTTTGGGTTTGTTTTATTAACAGAGGCTGTGACTTGTGGGATTAATTGAAGTAATTTGGTATAATAGGATGATAAATTATTGGCCAGGTTGGGTCATTTTCTATACCTCTCTTTCATCGCTCGCTGCTATTATTAGCCGATATAAATAGTACATTGGTGGGCAGCTTAAGTCAACAGTATTGCGGGTATGCCACCGTTGGAAAAGCGGGTTGCTATAGAGCATATCGAGCGACTCGTCGATTATATTTTGTCACTTCAAGAGCCCCTCGACTGAATGAAAAGCAACGGATGTTTTTGGTTTTCACGCCAATGATGTTGGTTGTTTTTTTTGGGCGGAAATATTGTGCGGCTTCGTCCTATCGTTGGTAATTTTTTGCTTTCTATTCCATAATGCACGGGAAAAATCGTGACGCACTGATAGACGCTGTTGCTGCTGTGAATGAATTGGACATCCGTTTTGCCGAATGCCGATTCGGTAGTGAGATATTTTTTAATTATTCTTGCGACTAACTAATTGATTAGTTAGCGTTGACGGGTTTGATTTCAATGTGTATCAATCACTATAAAATTATACATCCTGAAAATTAATGGGGTAATGCCGTGAAGAAAAAAATGACAATGACGACCAAAATATTAATTTGGATGGTGGCAGGATTGGTTGTCGGTAGTGTGATCAACACGATGGCTAGCGATGTGGTCTTTATTCAAGATTATTTGGTCAATGGTTTATTCCATGTGGCAGGTGCTATTTTCATCAGTATGCTTAAAATGTTGGTGGTGCCCTTAGTCACCTTCTCGCTTATTTGCGGTGTTTGTGGTTTGGGAGATATTAATAAGCTAGGTCGGGTAGGCTTAAAGTCATTTTTACTTTTTCTGTTAACCACAGCGCTAGCGATTTCACTTGCCATTGCGATTGCGATGCTGGTTGGGCCAGGGCAAGGATTTGAATTGACGGCAGATGTCGAGGTTGCTGAATTCACGGCCCCTGTTGCGCCACCACTGACCCAAGTGATTATTGATTTGGTGCCTAGTAACCCGATTGCCGCCTATGCCGAAGGCAATATGTTGCAGATTATCTTTTTCACCATTTTGTTTGGTGTTTGCATTTTGATGGTAGGTGACGCAGGCCGAGCGATTGCTGAAGGGGCGGAAAAACTGAATGCGGTGATGATGCAAGTCGTGAATGTGGTGATGCATATTGCACCTTACGGTGTGTTTGCCCTGATGGCGAAAACGTTTGCGTTGCAGGGATTTGGTTTGATTTTACCGATGATGAGTTACTTCCTGGTGGTTGCCTTGGTGCTGCTACTCCATGGTGCTGGGACATTGATGTTGCTGTTAAAATTACTTGGTCGTGTTAATCCATTGGTATTTTTGCGGAAAATGCGTGCCGTTCAAGTCTTTGCGTTTAGCACATCCAGCTCTAATGCGACGATTCCCGTGACCTTACGAACGGTTGAAAAGCGATTGGGTGTTGATAATTCGACGGCATCGTTTGTGGTGCCTTTTGGTGCCACGATTAATATGGACGGTACCGCGATTATGCAAGGCGTGGCGACCGTATTTATTGCTAACGTGTATGGTATCGAGTTGGGTCTCATGGGTTATCTTACCGTCATTGGCATGGCGGTATTAGCTTCGATTGGCACCGCAGGTGTACCCGGTGTGGGGTTAATTATGTTGGCAATGGTGCTCAATCAAGTCGGTTTGCCGGTCGAAGGTATTGCCTTGATTATGGGCGTGGACCGATTGTTAGATATGATGCGTACGGCAGTTAACGTGACTGGGGATGCGGTCGTGACCACCGTTGTTGCCCGCAGTGAAAAGAGTATTTCCATGGAAACTTTTAATGATCCCAGTGCAGGCATAGTTGAAGAGATGCATTTGCCACACGGCAAGCCGGAATAGCCGCGAGCTAATGCGCTGTCAATTAAGCCTTGGCGGCGCATTAGCTTGAGTTATCACGGTGTCGTATTTCTGATTCTGAGTATAAATTCTTGACGTTCGCTATTGGCTGGCGTTTTGATACGACGTGAATGATTGAAAAATAATCAATAGCGTGGGATTGAGCTGAGTCGATGGCTGAATATTGGGCATATAGAGAAACTTCTTTTCATCGCTAGGGGCTTAAGGTACAATTCGCGGCTTTCTTTTGATCGGATATTCTGCAGCATGTTGGTGCAGTATCTACATTATTTGGTGCCGCTTCTAAAGATAATCTGAGGAATTTATTATGGTAACTATTCGTTTGGCTCGCGGTGGGCAAAAAAAACGCCCCTTTTATCACATTGTTGTGACCGATAGTCGGAATCGCCGGGACGGTCGTTATATTGAGCGTCTGGGCTATTTTAACCCCGTTGCTGTCGGCGGGGAAGTTCGCTTAAATGTGAAGAGTGATCGGGTGGGATTCTGGATGGATCGTGGTGCGCAAGCATCAAGCCGCGTGGCCCATTTGTTAAAGCAGCAAAATCCTGCCACACAATAATTGAGCAAAGTGCATTGAAAATTGTGGCCAGCGCTTATTTTACGCGGTGAATGATTGGCGAATTGTTGGCGCATGATGGTACCACTGAAGCGAGATTCGGATGGGGATGAATTAGCCTCGAAGCGCTTGATTATTGGTCGCATTTCAGGGGTTTTTGGTGTGAAAGGCTGGCTTAAAGTCTTTTCCTATTCGAACCCTAAGCAACAGGTGTTGCAATACCCTGTGTGGCATTTGCAAATTGGCAAGGCTCAGCAAGCACGTCAAGTGGTGACGGGTAAGGTGCATGGCAAGGGGTTAATTGTTCAGCTGGCAGATTGTGAGGATCGCGATGCCGCGCTTGGCATGGTTGGCGCTACGATCAATATTGCTCGTAGCCAATTGCCTCCGCTGCCGGATAATCAGTATTATTGGGCAGATTTAGTTGGTTTGCAGGTGATCAACGTGGAAGGCGTGATCTTTGGCCGAATCGATACGATGATGGACACCGGTGGGAATGATGTCATTATTGTAAAGGGCGATCGGGAGCGTTTAGTTCCCTTTGTGTTGGATCAGGTGGTCCAGAGTATTGACTTGGCAAAAGGTGAAATGATTGTTGATTGGGACGCCGAGTTTTAGTTGTGCGTATTGATGTCATTACGCTGTTTCCAGCGATGTTCAATGCGGTTAGTGAATATGGCGTAGTGGGGCGTGCTGTTCAGAATAATATATTAAATATTTATCTTTGGAATCCGAGAGATTTTTCCAAAGATAGACATCGCCGGGTTGATGATCGTCCCTATGGCGGTGGGCCTGGCATGGTGATGATGGCGCCCCCGTTAAGGGAGGCGATTGTTGCTGCACAAAGTGACGATGAGCGCCTAAGACCGGTGATTTATTTGTCTCCGCAGGGGCGACCAATAAATCAATCGATGCTATTTGATATGAGTCAATGGGCAGGGGCGATTTTGCTGGCTGGACGTTATGAAGGCATTGATGAGCGTATCATCTCGGACTATGTCGATGAAGAGTGGTCCATTGGTGATTATGTCCTGAGTGGCGGAGAATTGGCTGCGATGGTGGTGATTGATGGGGTGACCCGTTTAATTTCAGGCACCTTAGGTCATGAGGATTCAGCGGCCCAAGATTCTTTTAGTCAGGGTTTGCTTGATTGTCCACATTTTACGCGACCTGAAGCGTTCGAGGAAAAAGCGGTTCCCAGCGTGCTGTTAAGCGGTGACCATCAAGCGATTATGCGTTGGCGTGAGAAGCAATCGCTGGGTAAAACATGGTTGAGAAGGCGTGATTTAATCGAAAAATTAACGCTGACTCCACGGCAACGTACGCTGCTGGATGAGTTTAAGCAAGAATCTGAAAATGATTCATGGCTCGCCGAGGCCGATGCGAGCTGTGATGAATATAAAAATTAGCCGTTGAGCCATTTAAAGGACATTTTCCTTATGATGGTGATACGTTGTTTTCGTTTGTAGAATTTGGATATTGGAGAATGTGCTATGAGCAATATCATCGCAGAGCTTGAAGCCGAACAATTGAAAAAAGATATCCCTGTGTTTAACCCAGGCGATACCGTGGTTGTGCAAGTTAAAGTCAAAGAAGGGACTCGAGAGCGTTTGCAGGCATTCGAAGGAGTGGTGATTGCTAAGCGTAACCGAGGTTTGAATTCTGCATTTACGGTGCGCAAAATTTCCCATGGCGAAGGTGTTGAGCGGGTTTTTCAAACACATAGCCCGATCATTGACAATATTAAGGTGAAGCGTCGAGGTGATGTGCGTCGTGCAAAATTGTATTATCTGCGTGACTTACAAGGTAAGGCGGCCCGTATCAAAGAAAAGCTGTAAGAATAGTATTGGCACCAACATTGGATAGATTGGCGATAAAATAATATCGCCAATTTGTTTTATGTTTAATCAGGTCACTTTCACTTCTTCCCGCATTATCCCCGCTTGACGTTTCAAAAATAGAGTGAGGGAAAAGCTTTATTCGTTCTATTCATCTTGTCCATGCCTAACGCTTTTCAAACGTTAGGCTGTCCAATGTCGGTCAAAATGCGATACCCTGTTAGTGGGCGGTATTGAGTGTCGAGTTTGTGACTCACATTTGCCATAATATTGCAAAGAGCACAGTATCGCGGTTAAATAGGCCGAATAATCAAAATGGGATGAGATGGATCATTGATAAATCAATGGGGAAATTATCATGTGGTTATCCAGGCGCCTACGTTCAGTTTAGGGGTTGCTCTGCACGGTAGTCATGTGTCTAGCATTGCGCTTTTGCCTGAATCCATGGAATTTGCCCAATCTTCAACGCGCGGTGTGTGTGAGGCTGTGCAGCTTGTGCAGTCTGAGCTGAACCGTTATTTTGAAAACCCGAATTTTGACTTCACGGTTAAATTGTCGCTCGCGGGAACGCCTTTCCAGTGCCAAGTTTGGCAGGCTCTGCAAAAAATACCACTGGGCGAGACCAGGACATACGGGCAGTTAGCTCGCCTGCTTCATACCAGCCCGCGGGCAATTGGTAATGCTTGTCGTCGTAATCCTGTGCCGATTATTGTGCCGTGTCACCGGGTGGTTGCGCAGCACGGCAGGGGGGGATTTGCGGGGGAAACTCAAGGTGCAATGATGGCGATTAAAAATTGGCTGTTGCAGCACGAAAAATATCACACATAGAGGGAGGCGTCGCTCTGAGTGAAAATAGGGAGCAGTAAGTAAAATGGATGTTGATCAATTTTTGGATGCTTTGTGGTTAGAGGTTGGTTTAAGCGACAATACCTTGGCGGCTTACCGGTCAGACCTGAAAGCTCTTGAGCAATGGTTGCTTGAAAACCAAGGTGTTTTACTGGTTGCTGCCGATCGGCAGGTGATTTTGTTGTATTTAGCGGCGAAAGTGGCTTCCGGGGCAAAAACACGAACAACGGCACGTATGTTATCCAGTTTTCGGCGGTTTTATCAGTATTTACTCCGGGAAGAAATACGCCAAGATGATCCGAGTCATTTAATTGATTTACCTAAGCTGGGGCGGCAATTGCCCGATACCCTGACCGAACAGGAGGTGGATAATCTATTGGCGGCCCCGGCGCTTGAGCATGTTCTCGGATTGCGGGATCGGGCGATGTTAGAGTTGCTATATGCGACGGGTTTGCGGGTCAGTGAATTAGTCCATTTGGAGATGTCGCAAGTGAATTTATCCCAGGGTGTATTGCGTATCTGGGGGAAAGGTAATAAAGAGCGGCTAGTGCCTATCGGTGAAATCGCTAACGATTGGGTGACACAGTACATTGAGCAAGCGCGTGTTGAATTGGCGAAGGGGCATAGTATCGATACGTTATTTGTGACTAAGCGCGGGAAGGGAATGACTCGGCATGCCTTTTGGCACCTAATTAAGAAATATGCGCTGAAAGCCTGCATTCAAAAAACCTTGTCACCACATACCTTGCGTCACGCTTTTGCGACGCATTTGCTGAATCATGGTGCGGATATTCGCATTGTGCAAATGCTGCTCGGGCATAGTGACTTATCAACCACACAGATATATACCCACGTTGCCAACGCTCGCTTAAAAGAGCTGCATGGCAGTCATCATCCCCGAGGATAAATGGTGATTTTCTGACCGCGAGCATTTCCTGGTATTTAGAGGCATTGCTATTTTTCATGGTCAGCTCATGCCATTTTTTATTTTTTACTGTCCAATTTGTCAGTTTATTCATTTGGATTTAGAAACCTGGTTTGATCGGTAGCCTATCTGGCTGTTAGTGTCGAGGATAACGACTTGATAGGGCTGTTTTTTGCAGATGGGTGGCTGGGGATGGATTCTGTGTGATGGTATCAAATGCATGTGATTAATTAGACTGTATTCTTTGAGCTGTGCGCTTGTGATGTGTCTAACCTAGTGTTTTTAATGAGGAGTTTTTTGTGAAGATAGGTATTTTTTTGGGCTTATTGTGGTTTGTTTTCGGCACATCCTTGGCGTGGGCGGATGATGACGCGGACATACAAAAAATTAAGCAAATTTTTACGCAGATTATTCCGGGAGCGACACCGGATACCGTGTCCCCCTCCGTATTGGAAGGCTTGTATGAGGTTGTGCATGGTGCACAAGTGCTCTACATCTCTAAAGATGGGCGTTATCTGATGCAAGGTGATGTGATTGATTTGGAAAAGCGGGTCAATTTGACCGAAGACGCTCGATCGGTGCAGCGCAAAAAATTAGTTACCAGTATCAATGAAGCCACCATGATTATTTTTGAACCTGAAGGGAAAGCGAAGCATTCATTGACGGTTTTTACCGATATTGACTGTGGGTATTGCCGTAAATTACATCGTGAAATGGATGATTATCTGGCGGAGGGCATTCGAATTCGGTATCTTGCATTTCCTCGGTCCGGTTTAAACACAAAGTCTTATTTTAAAGCCGTCAGTGTTTGGTGTGCCGATGATCGTAAGTCGGCAATGACGGAGGCAAAGTCAGGCAAAGTATTACCTCGGGCGACTTGTGAGAACCCAGTGAAAGAACAGATGGCGTTAGCGGAGATGTTTGCGATTACGGGGACACCGACATTGGTGATGGAAAATGGTGAAATCATACCGGGTTATGTGCCTGCAAAGCGTTTGGCTAAAATGTTGGACGAGGCGAAAGAACCGAGCATGTAATATTGCTTGACTCAGTACTCGCCATCAAGTGGGATGTAAATATCGGCGATGGCGATGCTGGGCATCATTGGTAAATACGTGAGTGGTTTTTCTTTTTTTGTTGATTGTAATCGATAATTCATAGTTCTGCTAAAGGTCTTATGCCTAATTAAAGTGACTAAGCCTGTCTTTATTTTTTATCCCATCTTTTCACGTGATTTGTTCCTTCCTTCTTGAGCAAGAGCTTGTTAAAATTTGTGCATGGCGATGTGAATTGACATGGGATACGTGAGGTATTTATTCTTCAGCTTGTCCGGTGTTGGTTCCAGTGAGCTTCATTGAGGTATATATGATGGGTAATTTCCTTCATTTCAATAAAGGGCGAGTGGTTGTGTTGCTATTGATGTTGATGGCAGCGTCGGTAAACTCAGTTTTTGCGGGTGATGTGTTCCATGGAAAAGAAATTTACATCAGATATTGTGCGGGTTGCCATGGCGATTCAGGCGTTGGTTTGATGCCAGGCATGCCGGATTTCAGTCAGGGCGAACGTTTATTGCGCACAGATAGAGATTTGATTGATTCGGTTCGTATTGGCAATGGTATTATGCCGGCTTTTAACGGTATGTTGACCGATGAAGAAATTGAAAATGTAGTGGCGTATTTACGGAGTTTTCTGTGATCGAAGTGGCTGGTGGCTATTAAGCCTGTGAGTATTTGATCATTGATTTGTTCGCTTTCCTAGGTGTTTGGCCGTGTGGCGAATGGGTGTTCTTCTTCAGGCAATGACACTGCAATTCATACCCGTTGCGATTTTTAGCACTCGATTCTCCAATGCCGGGAGTGGGTGCTCTCTATTGATATTTCTGCTTGAGTATTTCCTTTCAAACCATCACAATGCGCTATTATCGCACTTTCAATGCTCGAAATTATGCTAGTTTCAAGTCGTTTTTTTCAAGTTTCAATGGTTTTTTGGGGATTAGTTTGATTCATCGGGCAAGGTAGGTGTTTTGTTATGCCGGAGTTAACAGCACTCCGTCGTCTTTTTATATCAGGTGTGTTCGATGATGTATCCATGGTGCTCGCCCATAATGATTGCGGCTTGGCTGGCAATGATTGGCTTTGCTCAGTCATTGCCAGCCGAAGCTCAGCGTTATGTGCTGAAAGAGAGTTTTGGCGTGGGCGAGAATGTTTTTGTGCGTGCTTTAGCGATTGATGAGCGATCCCAGGCGTTATGGGTCGGCACATCGGTAGGTGGCTTGGTCGTCGATTATCGCACGGGGAATATGAAAAATACTTATACACGTAGCAATGGACTGGCGAATGAATATATTTTTGCGATTTTCGCTGCACAAAACGGTGAGATTTGGTTGGGAACCAATGGCGGAGGCGTATCGCGTTTAACGGCGAGCGGATGGCAAACGTATTTTCCGATGCATGGCTTAGCCGATTATTGGGTGTATTCGTTTGCGGAGCAAAATACCGGTCATCTGTGGATTGGTACGTGGGCGGGGGTGAGTGTCTTTAACCACAAAACGGGAACGTTTAAAACGTATTTGAAAGAGTTGGTTAATGAGTGGATATACGGGTTAGCGGTGGACAAGAAGGATCGGGTTTGGATTGGCACGGAAGGTGGCGTCAACATGTATGATGGCAAATCCTGGTCGGTTTGGACGCACCAAGATGGTTTGGGGGCGCCGAATGCTCAGAACCTTCCTTTTAGTAAAAACACTGGCTTGGGGACACGCTCCCGACATGATCTCAGTGTGCTCGCCGGGGCGAGCCAAACGTATAACCCGAATTATATTTTTTGTCTGCAGATTGATAAAAAGCAACAGATATGGGTCGGGACTTGGGGCGGTGGTGTTAGCCGCTACGACGGCGATATTTGGCAAAATTATACGATGATGGATGGCCTGGCAGGTAATATTGTTTACAGTATGGCGCAAGATATCCAGGGCGGGCTTTGGTTTGGAACAAATCGAGGGTTATCAAATTTAAAAAATGGGCAGTGGCAAAATTATACGATGGCGCAAGGTCTTTTTGATAATCACGTATATGCCATCGCGGCGAGTGATGACGGGAGCGTTTGGGTGGGAACGAAAAAAGGTGTGGCGCGATTTGTTATCGCTCAATGATAAAGATGGTTCGCTATCAATAGGTATCCGACATTGGGTAGCCTAGCGTTTGAAAAATGATGAGTATGGGTATTGGGGGCGGTGTGAACTTAGACTTAAAAGGTGTGGTTGTTATTCTTGTGGTGGTTGCGTTGCTGGTCGTCGGGGCTTATACCCTTGGCATTTCGCAAAACCCAACAAACTTTATCATTAAAGATTCCATGCCATCACTTGAACTATCTCATTCGATGTCTTCCGATTTAGCCGTATCGTCAGCCAATATCGCGCCGAAAAATACGGAGGTTGTGACACTGTCTTCTCATGCCACTCCCACTCAATCGTTGTTGCCTGAGCAGAAGGGTGCTTTGCGGTTTACACATTTTAGAGTGGGTAATCGTAATGTCAAAGGTATGTACGCGGATGGTAATACCGTATGGGTTGGCACCTCAGGTGGTGTGATTCGTTATGACTTGTTAACGGATCAATATAAATTATTCGATGTGGCTAATGGTAGCTTATTGTCGAATGGTGTTTTCCATGTCAGTAAACTTGATGAACGTATTGTGGTGGGTACCTATGGTGGCGGATTATCGTTATACAGTTTGCAGACGAAAACCTGGAAAAATTACAATATTCCGGATGGATTGGCCGATCAATTTGTTTATGATGTAGAGAAAGTGGCTACTGGTGATGTTTGGATTGCGACTTGGTCTGGCGTCAATCAAGTCATCAATGGTGAACTCGATAACCCGGATAAGTGGATTATTCATGATGTTGAAAATACCCAAGGAGGATTGCCCAATGAATGGGTCTATGGTTTGGAAGAGGGTAAAGACGGTGTTATGTGGTTTGCGACGGAGAAGGGGTTAGCACAATTTAAAAATGGTCAGTGGCGCAACTGGCAGCATGAGCATGGCTTAGGGGCGGCGTATGAGTTGGTGAAAGATGATATTATGTTTAAGCACGACCCGAGTAAAACATCTCGGCATCATGCTCAGCAAAAGGTTGAACAAGGTATGTCACGTGTTAATGTGGCTTATAATCCGAACTATATCGTGTCGCTGAAAGTGGATCGCAATGGTATTGTTTGGTGTGGTACTTGGGGGGGTGGGTTGGCTCGGTTTGATGGCGAGTCATGGCGTAATTTTACAGTGAAAGATGGTTTGCCTGCCAATCATGTTTTTATGTTGGATTTAGATAAAGACGGCGAGCTTTGGGTGGGCACTAGCCATGGTTTGGCGAAGCTCAATGAGGATGGTGAGAGCTTTACGGTCATCACCAGAAATGATGGTTTATACGCGGATAATGTATTTTCGATGGCTGAAGCGGGCGATGGTACGTTATGGGTGGGGAGTTTTGGTGGCGTGGCACGCTTGACTTTGCCTTGATCATCGCAAACCCATTATCGTTATTCGTTTTAAGTCGGTGAACATAATTATTTTAACAAAATTTGCGAAGCCTGTTTTTTTCCTTCAAGGCACGGCGAAGGGCGGGAAATAGGCGAGTCAATGTTAAAATAATCTTGATCGCCTGCTTAGTACCTCGCGATTAATATTTCTTTCCCTGTTTGCTTTCGGAAAAATCTGTCCCTGGGCTATCCTAATGGCTTTGCTTATTTGGTTTTGTCTCTTATGTGGTTTAATCTCAAGTTATTCATCAGCTGTCACTGCAGAACAAAAATGGATTGCTGGTTGGCAACAAACCTCAGGACTAAATATTGCTCGGGCAGCGGCGGCTAGTGCGACTCACAATAATGTATTATAGTGGACCCCAAAGTCAAGACAGTTATTCTAAAAAATAAGATATAAAGTTA